>NZ_JAYKTO010000002.1:0-397500 GCF_035544715.1 Streptococcus gingivalis
TATCCTTTCTAAGCATACTTTCAAACGTGCGGTCTAATTCACTCTGTGGTAGACTTTCTGGTGTGTAGTGATTCGCTAGTTTTGCAAGCATATATATCGCGTCTACTTCTACTCCTCTAAGAAGCAGACCACCGATAAAACTTGCAAGAGCATTATTTCTACCACCTTTATCACCCAGCCCGTATACGACCTGTTCAAAAAGTTTTGCTGTTTTGCTCGAATACTCACCTTTCTGATAATCCGTGGTAAAATTCACCTTGGATTTTTTCTTCTCAGTTTTTAGAATTTCTAAAATCTCTGGTGGACATTCAGCGATAGGATGCTTATTCTTCCACTTATACTGACCTTTAGAATTATTGCTAGGCGGTACTAAGATGTAATTGTTTTTATTAGCTTTAATGTCTATACCAGCTTTAATCCGTATATCTTGACTTATTTCAACCCCTTGCGGTTTCTTTAAGTAGATATGTTCACCACCGCTTGGGGTTGTAACTCTCAAGGTGTCTGGTATGTATTGTGATAATTCCCAGTCGTTTAATGATTGGTAGCCGTTTTCGGTTTTATTGATATCTATATCAATCACGAAAAAATCTACTGTTCTAAGCGCTATATTCGCTTCTGGTTCTTCGTGCCAAAACCGTTTGATATCGTCAGCGGTAAAGGTGCTATCTTTAAATTTAGTGATAGCACGTTTACTACGCTTGTCGATTGGAATGACAGAAAAACCATTTGCTTGATAATTCAGCGCATAATCTACCATTCCTACCATAGTCTTAGAATGGCAAATCTAAATCTTCGATCTGTTGATTCGTAGATGGTTTGATCTCGCCTGCGAATGCTGGCAACTCTGATTGTTCCATCTTCGTTACGTTCAAATTCTCGTAAGTCTGACCGTTGTACTCAGATGTAACGTTTTTTACGGTTACTTTCAAAGACTTACCACGGATCAGTTCTAGGAATTGGTCGATAGAGTTGATCTCTACCCCCTCTTGGATTTTAACCGCTTTGGCATAACGTTGAAGTGCCCATGTTGGATACTGAAGTGTTTCTTTGTTAATCCAAATCTTGTCAAAAATTAAGTTATTTCGGAATTTTTGCTGAAAATCATCACGAATTTTAAGGCGGATGTCCAGAAAATCTGTACCGTTCTTGCTTGCGTTCTGCTCCGCCTGTGAGACGAATACCTCATACGTTCCATCTGTGATAGATGCGAATTGTTCTGCTGCTTCATAGTTTACTGAGAATAGTGACATAGTAAGTTACCTCCAAATATTTAACCTTTTCTGTTGAAACCACAACCAACCGTTGGCATATCCTTTTAAATTTCGGAACGCTTTTAATTCGGCTAGGTTCTGACATTTTGTATATTGCTTTCCATATTTTTTAACACGACAATATACCATCGCTTCATCTTTTCTGACCTCGATTTCTTCACCATTTACGTTGATGAATACCATCTCTTGGTCTATCTTTGTAAGCTCAATCTCTGAGCGTTTATCGTCTAAGTTTATGACGATTTTTGGTTGAATGATAACCGCCCCACAATATGGACAACAATTATCTTTCATCTGCTCTCTCCAAAATGTTGCAAAACATTGTTCACACGTTTTGGGAGATTTTTCGGCTGGTTTTTTCGTTTTCGAAAGTCCAGTTAGTGTCCAGTCTCGATCATCATTTGGTAATCCGTGTCTTAAATGGTTACCTACGTGGTCGATAAGGATTGCACGTTTCCCCTCTCTGGGGTTAAGTGGTCGCATAGCGAATTGCAAGTATAACGATAATGATGCCGTTGGTCGTAGCATGATACAGACATCTACATTCGGTAAGTCAATTCCCTCAGTAAAGAGGTTAACGTTTACCATGATGGTTATTTCACCGTCTCTAAAGGCTTGCATATATTCTTCACGCGCCTTTTTGTCTGTTTGACCAGTCACGACTACTGCACGATAACCGTTATTATTAAATCGTTCTGCGACTTTATCAGCGTATACTACGCTATGGACATATACGATAGCTTGCTTACCGTCTGCTAATCGTTTGTAGTGGTCAATAAAATCACCATACTCACCTTTAAAATCAAGTGCATCGTCTATCGAACTATTGGTAAATTCTCCAGATCGTTTTCTCAATTTCTTGAGGTCTAACAGATTGATAGAATAGTAATCAAATTCGGATATGTTCCCGTGTTTCTGTAGCCATCGTATGGATTTACCGATGACTAGATCATCTGCTAAATCATCAAACCCAGCCCCGTCTAGTCTGATTGGTGTTCCCGTAAAGAATAACTGAGTAGCGTTTTTAAAGTATTTCAATATCGTCTGATACTGCTTGGCTTTAATGTGGTGAGCCTCATCGACTAATACCACATCGAATTTTGGGAGGGTGTCCAGTTTTCGGACTAGACTGCCAACCGTACCGATGGTTACATAGTCAAGATTGACTTCACCACGTTTAAATGTTTCTTCGACCTGCTCATTTATTTCTTTCCGATGGCTAAAGAATAGTACGTGTTTTTGTTTATCAGTAGCATTTTTCGCGATGTGCGACATGACTACTGTTTTGCCAGATCGTGGTTACGGGGGTGATTGAACCATGATTTTTTTGTTACCGTTCATCATAGATTTTTTAATGTCCATGATTAACTCTTTCTGATAATCACGTAATTCAAACACCACTAATCATCACCCCCTTTAAATAACTCTTCGACCTTACAGCCTTTACGGTTGTCTAAGCGATTTTTAGCATAAACGCTTGCAGATGGTTGTAGGATAAACCCTCGTACTTCTTCACCATCGTCCGTGGTTTTCTTCACCAGACGGGCGACCACATCAGTCAGTCCAAGGAAGTTATTTAAAATTTTAGGGCGAATGTCTGGCATAGCACGGTTGTAGATCATACCGTTTTCGTCCGTCCATTGGTCGCTTGCCTCCCACGCTGTAAATACAATGCGTTTATTAAGTTGTAACAAGGCTCGTAAACTATCTAAGATCGTAAAATCTACCCGTTGGTAATCTGCTTGCGATGGTACACGATGGTTTTTACCGTCACGACCTAAGTTGGCAAGACACGCACGGAATAACTCAGAAACGTTATCAACCACGATTGTGTCGTATGGTTCACCAGCTCCGTTTAACAATTCTTTAACGACTGTTAACCATTCATCCCAGATCTTGTGTGTATCAACATCTGCGATGTCAATGTTTTCGCATCCTGCTAAGACCTTAGCAGACTTGTCGATATTAATGACTAACGTTTTACCATCAATGTATTTAATCGCACTGGTCTTACCAAATCCTGGGTTTCCGTAGATTAAGTAGCACGCATCATCATTCGTGATTTTCGTCGCCTGTGTGATCTTCATTTATCTTTCCTCCATCCATATACTCGCTCAGAATAGCACTCGTATCGCACATCATTCGCACTTGTCTCTTGCGCTCCTTAAAGAGTTCTTCTACTAATTCCTTTGGGATTGTGTGCCGATACCGTTTTAAAACTTCATTTACTGCCAGATTGATTTCTTCTTCCAGCATATTGGTATATGTGCCAGTGTTGATCATCAATGAATCTGCTGTAACATTGCCGAATTTATCGTGATAATCTGGCGCACATACTAGCTCGTATTTTGTGTTAACGTAAAATCTCATCTTTAAGCACCTTTCAAAATTTCAGCAAGTTTTAAAATTTGATTAGCTGTATCTACGACTTCTTCAATAGTTCTAGCATCGCTAACCGAAAGTGCTTTTTGCTTTAGAAATTCCAGATCGTTATCGTTGCCAATAGCTTCAACTTCCTCTTTCACAACTTTAATTTCTTCAATGTTTTCATCTTCATTAATTGCTTCCGATTCCATCATTATTGGCGCAGATAGTCCAGCCAACTCAAAACTTTCGTTAATCATTTCTGCTACGTCAAAATATTCACTATTAATTTTGACCCCGTCCAGCTTTTTTCCTCTTGAAAACATACCAATAGTTTGACAAACTTTCATCGCAATTTTAGCGTTTCTTGGAGTGGGATTGTTATAAGTGTTTACCAGCGCTTGTCTTGGATAACCTTTTGTGTAGCCTAGTCGGTCATCGAGTTCCTCTGCAGAAATATTGTGGTAGCGCCTCAATTCCTTTAAACGGTCTATATTGATAGCTAATAGCAACTTTAAGTGAAAGTAGTAAACAGGATTATCATCAAACACTTTATCAAACCTGTATGGATCATTTGCAAACATTTTTTTGTATTTTTCAGATAATCTTTTGTACTCTTCTTCTTTTTCTGGGTGTTGTTGTCTTACGGCTTTTATAAACATCATTGCAATTTCATCTTTATGTTCTTTCCGTTTTTTATTTTTGTATTTACCTTTAGCCATTGTGTCATCTCCGTTAATTTTTAAATTTCATCATCATCGCCTAACCAGCGTTTGCCAGACCCGTACCAGTGCCATAGATCTGGATCGTGGTAGTCGATTTCTTCGTTTTCGTCCATTTAATAGCACCCGTAGAACATTCGTATGTTCGATGTCCCTTTTCTCGTAGATTTTTAATAGAGTTTCAAGTTCTTTAATTCTTCTTGCTTTCTTAAAGAACATCTGCTGTACCCCAATCATTATCAGAGTGAGAGTGCTTGCGTGCGTAAGCTAGATCAGCTTGAAATGCTTGATAGCCCTCTTCAAACTTCTCTTGCAAATCTTCCTCGTACTGTTGCATGATCGCTTCCTGTTTGGCCAGTCTTGCTTTCTTCCGTTGCGCACGTTTAAAGTCCCAAACCGCTCCGATAAATCCAGCCGTGAAAAATGTTCCTGCGATTGTTATTCCTGCGATAATGTCGTTATACATGTTGTATTTCCTTTTCTAGTTCCAAAATCTCGTGTACATCGTTTAGATCGTACATAATGTATTTTCCTTGCTTGCGAAATTTCAAGCCTTTGCGTTTCAAGCGTTTTAAGTATTCGTTGCTAAAACCAAACATCTCTTGCAATTCTGCTTGACTGATTGGTAACAGTTCTTTCTTAGCCTGTTCTTTCGCTTCGAGGTAAATTTCTCTGATCTGTTCTTTGATTAGTTCTTCAATCATTGCCCACCTCTTCTTTCTGTGGTATAATCAAAGTGGTTAATTTTGTGAAGCGTTCCATTCTGTGGGGCGCTTTTTTATGTTCATAAAGCATGAACTTTATATTTAAAAAAATAAGAGGGGATATCTTCTGGATTCACTCCAAGAATCTCAACCGCCTTTGAAATCTCACTATCTTTCCAAGATGTTCGATTATTCAATTTCAGCGAGATACTGCGTTCTGACATTCCCATAGCCTCAGCAAAGTTGGCTTGTGTTCCAAACTTCTCTGTGATTTTACCTAAAAGCATTGAATAGTCATTGCTCATTTTATCACTCCTTTCTTGTTCACGTCACGTGAACTTTGATCATGGTTAAAGTATATCATGCGTCATGAACTTTGTCAACACTTTTTTTCATTTTTTTTGAACTTTTTTATTTTTTATTTTCAAAATTTGTGTTATACTATAGTAGAAATAAGGAGTAAAGATCATGAGAAAATTTGAAACTGCGGACAGAATCCGAGAATTAATGCAAGAGAAACAATGGAAACAAGTAGATATAATTAATAATTCGAAGCCTTTCCAAGAAAAATTAGGTGTTAAACTTGGAAAAAGTGCGTTGTCTCAATACGTGAATGGTGTACAAGCGCCAGACCAAAAGAAATTAGCTTTGCTTGCTTTGACTTTTAATGTATCAGAAGCATGGTTAATGGGTTATGATGTCCCAAGGGAGCGTGATACTTCTACTTCTACCACCACCACTGGCTATACCGAAACCGACCTCCGCAAAATGGCAGAAAACGCAAAAACATTTGACGGTAAACCACTAAACGAAAACGATATACAAGCAATACAGAACATTATAGAAATATATTTAAAAGGCAGACTATGAGTATAGAAGAAATTTGCGACCTGCATGGTGTCCGTATTGCCTATTTCGATCCCGATCTATGGAATAGGCACGGCATCTATGTGGACGAAATAAAGATAGTATTTGTGAACAAATCACTATCTAGTGAAGCCCAGAAGAGGGTTATACTGCACGAATTAGGCCACCTCGACCATTCGAAGGGAGAATACACCATCAACCCGATTAAATGCGAAAACGAGGCCAATAGAGCCATGATACATGAATTATTGAAGGAGGAATTGAACCACGTAGACAAGGAAAATTTCAACTATTTAAATTTTATGGAACGGCACAAATTAAAAACGACCACGGACGAACTCATGGTCATTGATGAATTTTATAGATTGGTAGGTTAGATTATTATGGATTTAGAACAAGCAAGATTAAAATTAAAATGTGAACACTGTAAGAATGACATTATCTTAACATTCCACACTCAGCGATGCCCAAAATGTGGGTTTAGATTTAATCCAGATGAAGTGAAACAGATTTTTTATGATTATGAAAGTCATGTTGAAAATAGCAAGGCCACGCAAGTAGGCAATGCTCTTGATGGCTGTGGTACTGCTCTGCAAGGCTGTGGACAATCTCTTAGCAGTCTAGGTTGTTTAATCATGATTATCTTGCTACTAATACCACTACTGCATTTTATTTTTAGTTTAATGTAAATAAAAAAACCGCCCCGAAAAACGGGACGGTAGATAGGAAAGATATTGAAATCTATATAGATTATATCATATCAATGGTAGATTGTCATGATCAAAAAATATTTAACAAAGGACGGAGAAACACGCTATATGCTCCAAGCGTATCTGGGTGTTGATCCGTTTACTGGCAAGCAAAAACGAACGACCCGTAGAGGGTTTAAAACTCAAAAGGAAGCAAAGAAAGCAGAACGGGAACTACTGCTATCTATCGAAGAGAATGGCTTTACAGATCACTCTAGCAAGCCTACGTTTAAAGAAGTAGCTGATCTGTGGTTAGAGAGTTATGAAACGACTGTAAAGCCTACGACTTATCAAAATACAAAGAATTATCTTGAAGCAATCATAGAGAATCATTTTAAGGATATCCGAATTGAGAGCGTGTCCGTGGCTATGATGCAAAAGATTGTCATAGAATTAAGCAAGAAGTATGTAACTTACTTAAATTATCTGTCTATCATTAACAGGGTGTTTAAGTACGCTCTGCATCTGGATATCATCCAGACTAATCCAGTTGATAGGATCATACGTCCAAAACAGCAGAAACCACGGAAAGAAAAAATAGCACTCACTAAAAAAGAATTAAACAAATTTCTCACGCTGGCAAAGAAAGATGCACGACCTGTCTTATACACTGCGTGGCACACACTCGCTTACACTGGGTTAAGGCGAGGGGAATTGTTAGGACTTGAATGGTCTGATATTGATTTTAAAACCAAGACGATATCAGTTAGTAAGACACTTGTTACAATTAATGGGAAGCTGTCTACTCAGTCGCCTAAAACCAAACGTAGCACACGGACGATCTCGCTAGATGATAGCACGGTACAGATACTTAAAGAATGGAAATTAGAGCAGAAGAAACTATTCTTTAAATATGGTGTTAAGTCAAAAAATATCGTCATCACCAATACCAAGGGTGGCTACTTCGACTTTGCACATTTTCGGGATGAACTGCGATACTTTCTTGGCAAGCACAAACTAAAACAATTTAGCGTGCATAGTCTGAGACACACGCACGCAAGTTTGTTATTCGAAGCTGGCATAGAACCTAAAACGATATCAGATAGATTAGGTCACTCGAATATCCAAACGACACTCGATATGTACACACACTTAAATGACAAACAGCGGTCAGATGTTGCAGATCGCTTATTAAAATTTCTTGAAGCGTAGTCAAAAACGTAGTCAACATACTAAAACCCTTGATACACAAGGGTTTTTACTTTTATACCAAAAAATGAGAAATAAGGCTGGATTGCTTGATAAGAAAATCTGCAAGAACTTCCTGTAACAGGTTGTAGTCTCATACTGTCTATGGTTTTCATGTTAGGGACTTTGACGTGTTTCCTTTTTTTCCTTGGCAATTTTCCTAAAAAGTGTATAATAGAACTATGCGGAGGTGGTGGAACGGCAGACACGCATGCTTCAGGCGCATGTGCCCCTTCGGGCGTGAGGGTTCAAATCCCTTTCTCCGCATCTTGGAAAGGTGGCCCAGCTTGGTACGGCACCGGACTCGAAATCCGGCAAGTGGATTTTCTTCACGCGCGGGTTCAAATCCCGTCCTTTCCTTACGATGCAAATAAGCCATAGGTTATAACCTATGGCTTTTCTGTTATTTTATTCCTGCTTCTAGAAGACCATCTGCTAAGCGGGCGAAATCTTCTAAGCTAAGAGCTTCTCCTCGCACAGATGGTTGCAGGCCTGCAGCTTCAATCCCTACTTCTAGTTTGGCTTTGATTTCTTCGGTCTTGCCAAAGCGACTAGTCAAGTTGTTCCAAAGCGTTTTGCGGCGGTGGACAAAGCTAGCCTTGCTGACAGAGAAGAAGAAATCTTCATCCTTGACGGCCACTGCTGGTTCTTCGCGACGCACCATCTTGAGGATGGCAGAGTCGACATTTGGCGCTGGCACAAAGACGGTGCGTGGTACGATAAAGGCCACCTTAGCTGTCATATAGTATTGGACTGCAATAGACAAAGACCCATAAGCCTTGGTGTTGGGCTCAGCTGAAATACGGTCGGCGACCTCTTTTTGCATCATGACCACAAATTCTTGGAAAGGAATTTTAGACTCAATCAAGTGCATGAGGATGGGAGTCGTGATGTAGTATGGAAGGTTGGCTACTACCTTAATTGGAAGCTCTGGATTTTTAAACTCTGCGATGTACTGGTTGAGATCCACCTTGAGGATGTCTTGGTTGACAACCGTCACATTATCAAAATCACGCAAGGTATCCGCTAAGATGGGAACTAAGCGGTCATCAATCTCAAAGGCCATCACTTCTGCAGCATTTTCTGCCAAAAACTCAGTGAGAGCTCCAATTCCGGGACCGATTTCGATGACATTGACCTGCTTATCAATCTCAGCAGTGTCCACAATTTTTTGAAGGATGTTGGTATCGGTCAGAAAGTTTTGTCCGAAGGATTTTTTAAAGGTAAAACCGTGACGCTCCAGCACTGCCTTGGTCACGCTATAATCTGCAATTCTCATTTTTTCTCTTTTCTAATATAGTATGCTTCCGGGGTAGAATGATAGAGTAAAACAAACAAGGGAGTCCCAGCAATTCCTTCCAACATCTCTTTTAATACTGCTTCCGGATGGATAATCTCTCGTGTTTTAGTAAAATAAACACCTTGTTCCCCATTTCGATTTCGAAGTTCCCAGGCGACATTGTTTCCTTGAATAGATGGTAAATAACGTTCCTTTTCTAGAAAATCAAAAAATTCTTTCACCGTCATGTCTTCAGAGACTTCAAATTCCACTTCATGAGGTAAAACATCGTCCCCCATACAGACAGATTCTCTATCAACGATTATTTTCATATTGTTATTCCTTTACACATTTCTATTTGATTTTTTTAAGATGAATCTCCTAGAAATAACTTTATTTACTACTATTGCAACACCTTCTACTTACATTTGAGGTTCACTTAGTTATTCTCATAACTTTTCATAGCATCCTCAACCTCAGCCAAGCTGATTCCAAACAACTCCAAGCGTTTGATCAGTTGTTTGCCATTGCAGTAGCCAATACGGAGTTCTTCTCCTAAGTATTCCCGTCGTTTGCGACTATCGTTGCCCATCAACAGGCCAAGACGCATCAAATCAGTCTTTGTGATATCAAAGAAATTCTCATCTTCATAGGAGCCAACCAGTCCAGCCAGGGCTTTTTCTAAGTCTTCAAAACTAGCATGCTCCACTCCCAAGGAACGCCCCTTGGTCTTGGACTTGGGTACTGCTTCGCCACGATTCAAAAAAGCATGCTTGGCTTGCGGAATTTCTTGCATGATGATCTTGCGAATGCGCTCGCCATTATAGTCTGGATCGGTAAAAACAATGACCCCACGCAACTCTTGCAAGGTAGCAATTCGTTCCAAGTCATCTTGATCGATCGCAGAGCCTCGTGTTTCATAGGTATCCACCTCATAATAGCGTTTCAGATTGACCGTATCGTCCTTGCCCTCCACGACAATCACTTCTGGTATTTTTCTTTTCTCAGTCAAGGCCAAATACCTTTCTTGCATTGTCATAGGTTGCCTGAGCCACTTCTTCTGTTGTTAAGCCACGTAGTTCTGCAATGAAGTCTACTACATAACGAGTGTAGGCTGTTTTATTTTCTCGGCCACGTTTGGGAACTGGTGCCAGATAAGGGGCATCTGTCTCAACCAAGATTTTATCGAGCGGCAGGCCAGCTGCGGCTTCTTGGACATCTGTGGCTTTCTTAAACGTCACCACTCCAGAAAAAGAGATCATCATTCCCAGATCCATAAAGCGTTTGGCTTCTTCTAAACTTCCTGAGAAGGAATGCATGATCCCACCGCGAGGCCCGACTCCTTCGCTCTTGATAATGGCATAGGTATCTTCTAGCGCATCACGCGTATGCACTACAAAAGGCAAGTCCAGTTCCTTAGACAGCTGAATCTGACGACGGAAGACCTTTTCTTGAATGTCTTTTGGTGCTGTCATCCAGTGGTAATCCAGACCAATTTCTCCTAGGGCGACAACTTTGGGATGTTTCAACTGTTCAAGTAAATAGGCCTCTACCTCAGGACTATAATCGCCCGCCTCAGTGGGGTGCCAACCAAGCGTGAGATAGAGCTCTGGGTGCTGGTCTGTCAACTCCATGGCTCGCTCAATCGTCGGTTTGTCAAAACCAACAATATTATGAGCTACAACGCCCATTTCCTTGGCCAAGTCCAGCTCTTCTTGTTCTTTTCCTGCGAATTCTTCCACATTGAGATGGGTGTGGGTATCAAAAATCTGCATGATCTTCCTTTTCTTCCGAGTTTTTCTTCTTTCTATTATAGCAGAAAGCGCCTCTAAATTCACTTTCGGATAAAACAAAAACCAGTAGTCTCGAGTTTCTACTGGTTTTTAGGTTTTTATCTGAATTAGGCAGCCAAAACTTTGCGTCCTTTACGACGACGAGCTGCCAATACGCGACGACCATTTTTAGTTGCCATACGGTGACGGAAACCATGTTTGCGCGCACGACGAAGTTTACTTGGTTGATAAGTACGTTTCACGATGAATACCTCCTCATAGATTTTGTATTCGTTTAGCCGGCTAGTTGTGATCAGTTACTAAACATACTTTACTATTCTATCGGATTCAGCTCTATTTGTCAATAGCTATGGCAAAATTGTTGCAAATACAGGTCGGAGAAAACCTTTCTACACCTGACGGGTTGCCAAGTAATAGGGTTCCAGAGCCACCAGCGCCTCTTGCAACTGATCTAGGATATCCTCAAGAGAACCCTCCTTGACTAGAGAAACATCGTATTTGACGAGGACCTTACGAACCACCCCTTCTGCTACTGCTTGCAACAGATCATGGCGATTCTTTTCTGTTCCTTCTACTCTTCGACTCTCCCCGTTTTCCTGAGCTAGATAATAGACTGGCTGAGTGATGGGTACAGATAGAACCTTGTGTTGCTTTTGTAAGCTCTGCTCATCTTTTTTTCTCTCAATGAAACTCACCTCTAGGGAAACACCAAAATCAGTTGCGTCTCCATAAAGTCTCAAAGCAAACATGGGTTCTGCCATCGTCCCTTCACCTTTTAGATAGGCCCAAAAATGAGGCCGCAAGATCTGAGCCTGGTTCATCCACTGGCTGGTTCGATCTTGCTCCAAATAGGGGTGACGCTGCTGAAAGGCTGAGACTAATTCTGTAAACTCCTTACGAGCCGCTTGAGCTAGGGCACGATACTGTTCCATCTCTGGGGCTAGCACTCCTGCCTTTTCTGGTGCTTGGTATTTGATTCCTTGAAGCTTTAAAAACTCTCGAATCGCTGCAAATGCCATCTGTTTCCTTTCTAAACCCAATAAAAAAGAGAGAGAGGCCCAATCCCATCTCTCCCTCATGAGAAATAATAGCTAGATTATCCTTCGATGTCTACCACCACGTAACGATTTGGTTCTTCGCCTTCAGAGTAGCTGGTGACCCCTTCCATCTTAGAGACGATACGGTGAATGATTTTCCGTTCACTGTTTGACATTGGATCTGTCTGTTGGGCTTGCCCGTCTTCAAGGGCACGCGTTGCCAACTTCTGAGCATAGCTTTGAAGAACTTCCGCCCGGTGTTCTACATAGTCATTAACATTAATGGTAATGTAAAAATTCTTTGAGTAGCGGTTATAAAGATAGTTTTGTGCCAAGAGTTGAAGAGCCTTCAAGACTTTCCCATGGTAGCCGATGACACGTCCTGGCTCATTGGTATCAATTTGCATATTGACCGTACGGCGGTTGTGACTACTTGAGATGGTCGCATCCACATCCATTTCATCGATTACTGTTTGAACATAGGCTGTCACATCTGTGACGACTTCTTCGATATTGTAGTTTTCCTCTACTTCGATACCAAGGTTTGAGAAATCAGACTCATTTGATTCTTTTGCTACTGGTTCTTTAACTTTCTCAAGGATATGTTCATGCCCTTTTTCTTCAAGAACGGTATCTGCTTCTTTGTCATGTTTGAGGATTTCTGTCTTGATTTCTTCAGAGACAACTTCTCCTTCTTCTTCGACCTTTTTGATCGCTGCAACGACGCGTCCGAGATCGACCGTTGCTTCGCTCACTGTCTTAACCGGCTCGTTTTGCGCATTGATTTCATCTGGGACACCTTTGACGGCTTTTTGATTGGCTTTCACAACCGTTGTTTCTGCAATCGGCTCAATCTCAACCTGGGCTGGTTTTTTCCCAAACAAGCCAAGAAAACCTTTCTTCTCACGCGCTACAACTGTAATATGTGCCTTCATACGGGGAATATTTAAATCGTTCAGGCCTTTTTGAATAGCTTCTTCAACAGTTGCTCCAGTATATAGGACCATATGTCCACCTCTTTCTTATTTTTTCTTTTTCTGTGCTTTGTTTAGGGCACGGCGTTTTTGTTTTTCCATGTCTCGCGAAGCTTGCTCTTTTGCTTCACGCTCTGCGATAATCTTGAAGGGGTTGTTCAAGAGATAGGTCTGTCCGACTTGATAAGCATTGGAAGTCACCCAGTAGAGTGCGACCCCGCTGGCTGAGAACAAGGCAAAGAAGAAGATCATCACAGGCATCACATACATCATGGTTGTTGCACTCCCATTGCGCTCTGGCATGGCTTTATTGGTCAACCAACTACTGAAAAATGTGAAGAGCGCTGCAAGAACCGGCAAGATGTAAGTCGGGTCGATCGCGCCAAGGTCCAACCAAAGGAAGTGACCGACTTTAAGGAATTCGACACGGCTCAGAGCTTGGAATAAGGCCATCAAAACCGGCATCTGAATCAAGAGAGGAAGAAAGGCTGAAGATGTTTTGACGCCTTTTTCCTTGTAAAGGGCCCGCATCTCTTCAGAAAGCTTGGTCCGACTATCTAGATCCTTTCCAGGATACTTGGCTTGCAATTCCTTGAGTAGGGGTTGAATTTCCTGCATCTTGCGGGTTGAATTCATTTGATATTGGAAAAGCGGCAAGAGGACCGTCCGGATCACAATGGTAAAGACGATAATCCCCACACCGATACTTCCGCCAAATGACAAGAAGCGAATGGCTTCGGCAAAGAAGTAGACGAAGCGTTCCCAACCACCTGTCGACTGAGCTGTCACTTGAGAGGTTCCACAAGCTGTCAAGACCAATAAGGCCGCTCCTAATAATCCAGTTAACTTCAGTTTCTTTTTCACATTATTCCCTTTCTTGGTAGACATGTGCTAATTTTAAGACATGTACAAGATTTTTCTCTACTTGATGAAAGTCGAGCTCCTCCACTCCTTTACGAGCAATGACAACAAAATCATCGGTCGTAAGGAAGGCTTGGTGTTTGATCAAAACATGGCGAATCAAACGTTTGATGCGATTTCTGGTCACAGCATTTCCCAGTTTCTTACTAACAGACAGGCCGACTCGAAAATGCGGTTGGTCTTTGCGCAAGCGGTAAACAACGAATTTCCGATTGGCAACATTTTGACCACTTTTAAAAATAGCATTAAAATCTTTGTCACGTTTGACGCGGTAGCTTTTTTTCAAACCTCAACTCCCTCTTTTAAATTTATTCTATTATACCATATTTTCAAAAAAAACCAATCTCACTCAGGAAATCGGTTGTTACTTAAATACAGATAAAAGTAAAGGCAAGGTGTAGTAGAGATTGAGCAAGATATGAGCCAAAATAGGAGAAAGGAGCGTCTTGCTCCGATAATACAGGATCCCAAAAATCACACTCGGCAGGAGATAGATGATAGAAGCTCCCAGCGAAAAAGGATTGTGGAGAAAATGCAGGCCACTGTAGATGAGGGCTGGAAGCCAAATCTCTGCATAGAGTTTCCAGCCTTTGAAGTAGGCATTCACCAAGGCTCCACGAAAGATCAGCTCTTCTGTCACCGGCCGGATGACGACCATTGCGATCACTAAGATAAGCACCCCTGTGGGACTAATTTCCCGTGGAAAGAGACTCAAAACAGCTGCCCGTCCTTGAACAAAACCACTGATGAAGTAGTCCAACCAGTAAACCAAACAGGCCGCAAAAACGGCTTCTATCAGAGCTTGAAGAGGGTTCTTCCCCAGCTTAAACTGCGCTTTTTTAGAAAAACGGTAGACCAAAAATCCTGTAAAGACTGCATAGAGGCCTTCTAGGCCAAATAAGGTCCAATAATAGCTATTGGCGCTTGCTACACTGTTGGAGACATACTGGGCCAAGGGGCGAAATTGAGGCCGAACATAAAAATAAAACAAGAGCAGAAAGAGGGGATAAAGCAGTGAGAGCTTTCCTTTGATGAATTTCATAGATACCTTTCCTATAAAGTATGACAAATCGTATAGTGCATCTTACCATAATCGTGACAAGGTTTCAATGAAAAAGGATGCCTTCCTACTCTCTGAGATAGGCTACATAACCACCTACGACAGCGACTAAAATCAAGAGACAAAGAAGAGTTTCCAGCCATACGAGAGCTGTCAAGAAAGGCAGTTGCAACAAGCCTTGGGCCATTTTCAAAGAGGTCGCTGTGATGACTGTTGGAAAGGTCAGGGCTGAAAAAGCAGGTTGAAAACCTTCTTTGATCATTTTCGGTAGGCGCGTCAAAACAAAGAAATAAAAACCTTGCGAGGCCACCACCATGATCAGTAAGAACCAGGTGGGCAGGCTTGCTCCACCCACACGAACCAGGGCTGCTAAAAGAAGGGAAAAGGGAGCACAATAGATGCCTTCTTGGCCCAACAGATGACTGGGTAAGGGGGACTGCTTCAAATCATGATAGATAAGGGGATAAAGAAGAAAGGTCAAACCAAAACCAATCACTAAAGCGAGATAAGCAATCTCCCTTATTCCCACAACGGGATAGGTCAAAGCTGCTACTGCAATGCCCACATAGAGAACGGTCCAACTGGGAGTGGCATTGGCTCTTGGTCGCGCTAGGACATGTGTCTTGGTAAAATAGAGAATTAAGCCCAGATCCAAGAGAAAGGCAGACCACCAGACCAACTGTGATAGACCCCCAAAGGCTGGAAAGAGGCGCAAAAGATAGGTGGATAGAATCATCCCTGCCATGGGAAAAGTCGCCATCCCAGATAAAAGGGCTGGTTGTTGGAATTCTATCTTGGTTTCTTGCCAGCGAATCGCATGATAAACGACAAAGAAAAACCAGAAGAACAAACCTGTCAGACTAAAGGCGTGAGCAAGGAAGGGTAGCGAGTCTGCAAGAAGATTTCCAGCGCCAACCAGTCCTAACAGACATCCTGAAAATACTAAGGGAATCTTTTTCATCGGGAGCTCCAATCATGTTGTCGCTTTCAGTATACCATAAAAGAGAAGGAAGCAGGATAAAAAAAGAGAGTGGGACAGAAATCGGTAATTCGTTAGAATTCGATTTCGTCGTCCCACCTCCGCACAGTTGAGTAGGGCTGTAAAAGCTGATGAAATCAGCGTAGTAGAGCCCACTCAACCACTGCGTCTTACTCGACAATCCAAAAATAATTGAGAGGCTAGGACTTTTGTCCCAGCCTCTTCAAATTGTAGATATCTCTTTAATTTTTTAAGTATCATTTAGGTTGCATTATCTAAGAAACAGATGGATTACATTCTAAAAGAAGTTGGAGAATACCAACTTCTTTTTATCCATTCTATTAAAGACTAGGCCTGTACGACCATCATATAAAGAAATAAGGATAGGAGAAAGACGATGCTAACAACAAGGGTCGCTAACTTGAGTCCACGGTGGGAGCGCCAGTAACTTGGCTTTCCTAGGTTACTGGTCGCATCTGTTGAGAGCGATTGTTGTTGGCGAGGCTGCAGGGTGATCAGAACCACAAGAGTGAGGGATAAGATCGAGATCCCGATTGCAAATACCATTTCCATCTTAGGATCCTCCTAACACTCTGAAGAGGGTAAAAATAACTCCCAGCAGAATCACCAAACCAATGATCACATTAAAAGTAACATTGATCTTTTCAGAACGTGTCGTCTTTTCTTTTTCGGCAGGACGGCGTTTGAGAGACTCCATCCGTCCTTCTACTTCTTTGTAAAATAAATCTTTCTTACGATCACTCACTGTATCCACCTATCCCTTCTTGCAAGCGAGCTTTGAAAACAGCTGGCTCAACGCTACTTGATTGGGCAGTTTGTTGCGCGACAGCTTCTCTGTAGTTATCCACAGATTGGTAGATTTCCTGGATACGGGCCACCATATCTGCTTCTTTTCCTTGATCAAAGATATTGGCTTGTGCGAGGAAGTGGCGGTCATGCAGGGTATGGCTAAAGGCAAGGATGACTTGCTGGTGTTCGAAGGCCTTGCGAACAATGCCTTGCACCTCTGCATAGTGGTTGATATCCAGATAAATACTAGAGACCTTAAGCAACTCTTTGATCCGCTCTTGACTGATATTTTGGTACAAGACTACATTTGGATAGCGAACCATAGACAAGAGGCTCGCAGACATCTCCGTCAAAGCTGCTACACGGAAGGTCACATTCGGCAAGTTCTCTACTAGGTAGGTCAAGGCTTCGATCTGATCCGAATTAGTCAAGACAAAGGCGTCTTTACGGATATCGTCTTTCACCTTGAAATCATACAGGTAGCCAAGAGGTCCAAAATAGCTATGCTGATCTTGCGAGGTCAACTGCAAAGCGCGATGATAGGTCGCGTTTTGCGGAATCAAGATCTTCTTGGTCCGGATTTCTGGGCTCTTTAGAATCAACTGCATGTTGCCCGGAAGGCTGTCGTGAAGAGGCTCTTGCCACACCAAGACGTCGCGTCCTTTGATGCCTTTATTGCCTAGCTGGAGACTAATGCTAAAGGAGGTAGCCAGCGTATTGTAGACCAAACCATCTAGATCAAAACCACGATACTCTAGATAAAAGACAAAGTAATCTAAGCGATTCTTGAAAATCCGCATGGGTTGATGGTCCAAGGTCAAGATCAAATCCCCTGTTTGGTGATTCTCTGTCAAGCGCTCGATATCCCCTTCAAAATAAGTGGTCACCAAATACTGTCCCTGATCGCCACAAGTCGTTACAGCAATCTTACGACCGTATTGGTCATAGTGCTCAACCATGACCACTTGCCCTTTGCCATCTAACCACTCTAAGCGCTCGACGATGCGTTTATAAGAAGCAGCATGGTAAACAATCCGAGCCTTTTCTTGACCATAGTAGGTCACTTTCCCCGAACTGTTGTCCCCAGAAACTTCCCAGAAATCAGGCACTGGAACTTCATTAAAGTAGCGTCCCCGCTTCTCCCCTTTTGCTTGTCCTAAGAAATAGATAAAGGGAGACTCGACACCGTCTGGTAAGAAACCATTTGGCTCCAAAATAACGGTCGGATGGTCAAAACCAGACTCTTTCATGGAGTGGAGCAGGTCTTGGCTTTCACGAGAATAACTATCAAATACGTTCAGCATGTGTCACCTCTTCTATCAATTGTGCCCAAGCTTCTTCTACTCGGCTGGTCAAAAAGTCTTCTGCACGCGCATAAGATGCTTGACGCATGCTGGCTAGATCATCTTTTTTGTATAGCTGGATCATTTTTTCCGCAAAGGCAGAAGCAATCTGGTCGACCACTTGATCTGCTGAAGGCGGAATGAGATAGCCATTTTTACCTTCTGTAACAAAGGTCTGGTTGCCATAAGGAACGTCAAAACCGATTATCGGAAGACCAGAACCAATCGCCTCCATCAAGGTCAACCCAAAGCCTTCACTGGTCGACGCTGACAGGTAAACCTCATAGTTCTTATAAATTTCCTCTAAATTGGCATGCCCTTTGAGGTGGATATAATCTGCTGCCCCCAATTCATCAATTAGAGAACGCAACTTGCCTTCTTCTCCACCTTTTCCATAGATGTCAAAAGACAGTTCTGGCAATTCTTTTTTGGCGCGAACCACTGCTCGCACCAACCAGTCAATATGCTTTTCTGTCGCCAAACGAGAGGCAGTAATCATAGAAAATGGGGTGCGATTTTCGTTTTGTGGCAAGCTTGCAAGACTCCCAACTGGAATGGTATAGATAGCTGGCTGATGGTTGGTGTATTTGGCAAACTGCTCGGCCAAGATTTCTTTTTGGCGGTCAGTCGCGACAATAAAGAAGTCCACCTTGTCTGCATTGGTAAATTGGTACTCGTAGTAGTTGTTCCACAGGATATACTGATCATCAACATTATTGGCACTGAAGTGCTCGGCGTGAACGACCACACCCAGACGGGCTTTTTGCGCTTCTTCAAAGATAGGCTGACCGATATTAGTTTCCCGATCCAAAATTACCAGATCTTGTTTGGTCAATTGAAGAGTTTGCATGAAGTAGCGGATCAATTCTTGGCGACCAACTAGGTAGCGATCTGGAAAACGATAAATTTCGCGGCCATCTGCCATCTGCATGCTGTAGGCAACCGTCCCGTCTTCATTGTAAAAACGGCGCTCAATCAAGTTGGCTTGATTGTTTTTGGGAATGAAGTACTCAGTACAATAGCGGGTATAGGAGAAATAATCCTTTCTCACCAAAATTCCTCTAGACACGTACTCGCAACGTTCAACATAGGGACTGTTTTCTGCGCACAGGTAGCAGGTCAAAAAGTTGTCCTGGTCCTCATAAAAGAAACGCTTGATCTTACCATCGACTTCTTCACGAGTCGGTTTCCCGGCAAAACCTGCTAAGACCTGATCAATGGTATAGGTCGTTGGCGCAATTTTTATATCTGTAAAATGGCTATAGAGCCAGATGATTTCATCATTTTTAAAACCGATATTTTCTGTTAAATGTTGGATATTATCGGCTAGAATCATATCCATAAAGACAAACTTGGCTGGTTGATGGATATTGCGTAACAACTGGGCACGGTAGGCCTGGGCATACTCAACACCACTGCTGGCCCAACCGATTCCAAGGTTGATATTGTATACTGTCATAATGTCCTCTTTTATGGGAAATGCAAGACAATTTCCCCTTTTTTATTGATTTCTACTCGACTCAGTAAGAGATTGCGGACCATTTGTTCTTTGGCCGCCTCTTTCATTCGTTCAAAGGATTGGTAGGCTTCTTGGAAAAATTCTACCAAAGGGTTTTTCTGACTGGTGTACTGACCAGAGAGCGCCATGCGCAATTGTTGCAGATAGTCTACCTGCTCTACCCAGTTTTCATCGATAGCTTTTAGGATCGCCATGCGCTGGAATTGGGCGATCACCTCATCGGTGCCTAAGATCTCATACTTAGCTTCCAACTCGCTTTTAGCAATCTCCCATAAGAAATTCTCTTTGGTTTTCTTGCTACGGAAGGTTTGGTGGGCCTTTTCCGGATCTACTTGGTAGCTCACATTGTCTAACATATAGCGATAAAAAGCTACCGGTTCCTTGTATTCTTTTTTATGGGCTACACTTGAAAAGACGGAACGAAGCACTTTTTCAACGATATCATCCAAGCGACCTTCTTGTTTGATCAAGCGATCGCGCTCTTCGTAGACGATGGCACGCTGAATATTCATGCTTTCCGCAAATTCTAGTGTCATCCGACGACTGGCCTGACCAGAACTTTCACTAGCATTTTGAGCTCGCTCCACCAAGTTTCTATACTTGCGCTTGGTCAGAGCTTTGGCTGAACCAATTCGCTCATCCACATCATAGTCTTGATAGGTATCCTGGATCCAGTCTGGCCCCCAGTTTTTCATCAAATCGTCTTCCAAAGAGACGAAGAACTTGGTCAAACCGGGATCTCCTTGGCGACCTGAACGTCCCCGAATTTGAAGGTCAATCCGCTGGTTCATCATCCGCTCAGTCCCAACAACCACCAAGCCACCTAACTCAGCGACTCCTGGTCCCAACTTGATATCGGTTCCCCGACCGGCCATTGAGGTCGCAACCGTCACAGCTCCTTTTCGACCTGATTCCTTAATGATCTGGGCCTCTCGAGGAGCATTGTTGGCATTAAGAAGATTGTGTGGAATCCCTTCCCGCAAAAGAAGATTCGAGTAAAGAATCGACATCTCAACGGATCCGGCAAAGACCAGAATCGGATTGCCCTTTTCGTGGATCTTCTTCACATAATCCAAGGAAGCCACGATTTTCTCTGGCAAGGTCTGATAGATTTCATCTGGCAAATCCTTGCGGATCTTCTTGCGATTGGTTGGGATCTTGATCACTGACATGGCATAGGTATCAAGAAACTCTGCCTCAGCGACCTTCCCAGTCCCAGTCATGCCACCCAACTTCCGAAACATCTTAAAGAGGTTTTGGTAAGTAATAGAAGCCATGGCCCGTGTTTCTTGGGTGAGCTTGAGACCCTCTTTGGCTTCAATCGCCTGGTGGAGTCCTCCTTGCAAACGGGTCATTTCCATCAAGCGCCCCGTCGCCTGGTCTAGTAAGACAATCTCCGGTTGCCCTTCGACATTGGGATGGATGACATAATCCTTATCCTTAATAAAGTTTTTATTGGCCTGCAGGGCTAAGCTGATATGGCGGACCAAGTCACGGTATTGGGGATCATAGAGGTTGGGAATGGCTAGAAAGGCTTCTGCTGCATGAGCTCCTTTTCGAGTCAACCAAACTCGTTTCTTTTCTTCATCAAACTTGAAGTCTTCCCCTTCTTTGAAGGTTTGGATCAGGGTATCAATAATCCCATAAAGGTTGGACTGAACCCGAGGAGAACCAGAAATAATCAAGGGAGTCTGAGCACTATCAAGGAGCACCGAATCAATCTCATCAACAATGGCGTAATTGAAGTCTGCCAAAAATTGGCCATCTGCAGAAGCCGTCAAGTTCTCTGTTAAATAGTCAAAGCCCAAACTGGTATTGGTCGTATAAATGACATCTGACCGGTAAATCTCCCGTTTGACTTCTGGATCTAATTCTTCGTCTTCTGATTGTTTCAAGGGAACTCCAACAGTCAAGCCCAAAAAGCGGTAGACCTGTCCCATCTCTTCTGCATCCCGAGTTGCCAGATAGGTATTGGTCGTAATAACCATGACCCCTTTGCCCTCTAAGGCATTGAGATAAACCGGCATAGTTGCCGTCAAGGTCTTTCCTTCACCGGTATTCATTTCAGCGACATTGCCTTGGTGGAGGACAATCCCTCCCATGACTTGCACGTCATAAGGAAACATGCCCAAGACCCGTTTATCAGCTTCCCGCGCAACTGCAAATGCTTCCGGTAAGAGATCATCCAAGGTCTCACCCTCTGCTAGACGTTCCCGAAATTCCACAGTCTTCTCCTGTAGTTGTTGATCCGTCAAGCGGGCCATGTCATCCTTCCAGCTATTGACTTCTTTTAAGATTTTTTTGATGTTTCTTAATTTAACGTAATCCAATGTAATCCTCTTTTTTTGCAGTGATGTTCGTCTATTCGAGAACTTCTGCTCCCTCAGACGATATTGGTTGAATCGTGAAATAGTGGAAGGTAAACTCTTGCAAACCTGCACTGAGCAAGCGTACTTCATAGGCGTATGCTTGATCTGGATAGGTAAACGGCAAGCGACCTTCTGCGGTTACTCGACGGCCAACGACCTCTCCAAAGCGATCTTTGAAGACGATTTCTACCATAACGGTATGAGCCGGAGTCGCTTCCATCGTGATAACCAGTTCATAATCTTGCTCTCTTTTGAGCAGAGGCAGACTAGGAATTTGACGAGTTGCGCCAAAATTTGTCTGCGAATGCCAAGTTTTCAGCACTTGACCAGATGGCATGAGGGGGTTCTGAAACTGAACGCTTCCTTGGGCAGTCGCCTGAATGGTCGACCCCCAAAGATAATCTGCTAGAACAGTATCGCCCCAGTAGATTCGTCTGCTTTCATTTTCTTTTATTTTTATCATTGGTTTCTTCCAAAGTCTCTTTCCATGATTTCTTTGTACTGGGTCACAAACCACTCAATGATCGGACCACTCGCATCGTTGTGTCGACCAGCACGACTAGTGCTGATAATACGAACCGGCAATTCATACAAGGTCTCTAAAATATCTGGATAAGCCTGCTGGTCGTAGTCATCATCTCTCATATAGGCAAGGGCTAAAATCGTATCCTTGAAATCTGCCTGGTTAAACCGGTCCCAGAAGCGTTGATTGAGCTGACCGATCCCTTCTTGCGACACTTGACCAATGATCAACTGCATCATATCCAAGGACGTTCCAAACTCATCTGGGCGTTTAAATTTCAGGTTGGCAGCGACATCTCCCAGGTTGACAATGGGTTTTCCGACCAAGATCGCATGAGGAGAATAAAGAGCCCCATAGTAAAGGGCACCAAAGGTCCCCATGGACAAGCCAGAGAAATTCATATCTTTTGGCTCAAAGCCGAGCAAGTCCAAGTGCTGATCAATAAAAGCAGTGATTTGACTTTCCAATTCTTCTGAGCCCATATAGAAGGATCCACCTTCCAGTCTTGGGTCAGAAAAGAGAATAAAGGGACTCCCCATCGCACGCATCATCCCAAACCCTTCAAATCCTTCAGCCGGACGATACCCAGAAAAGTAAATGTTTAAAGGTGGCTTCAGATCGCCAGGATGGAAATAAGCAAAAATTTCTTGGCGTTTGTGGTCCCGTAGCGTCTTAGCTCCTACGGTCATCTCTCCTAAAGGACCATGTGACAAGCGCTTATGTAAGGCTCCGATCGTAAGCGTCCCTTCTCCTTTTGCTTCCAGCGAAAAGGCTAAGTAATAAGGTTCTGCTCCGTCCAATTCTAGTGGTTGCTCCATCTCTTCTTCTGAAAAGACTGCATCTTTGACCCACTCTCCCAGAGCACCAAAGCGGTAAAATTGAATCCGCAATTGCAGCTGACAGCTTGGATCTTTTTCATATTCCAACCAAAAATTGATGGGACGACTCGCATCATACACGTAGTTGTAGACCCACTGAGCAATCGGTGTAAACTCTTCACCGTATGATCCATCTAGCTTCAGAAAATGTTGCCCCAGCACCGTTTGCTGGCCAGCAAAATCCGGTCTCACTCGCAGGTCACGAACCGTAAAGGCATCTCCATATTGATTGTCGTATAAAAAGCGCTCTAAGACATAGAGAAATTGATGCTTATTTGAGAAATCCCAGGGTCTTGCTTGCTTGAGTCTTAAAAGGTGGGCCAATTCGTCAGAAGGCGCCTCTAGTTCATGGCTTTGATCATAAAAAACAGTATAAGGCTGAAAATAAGCCAGGTCTTCTCCTAAAGCTAATAAATCTTCTGGCTTTTCTAGAATCAAGGCTTTGAATTTGGAGATTTCCTCTTCTTCCATATATTCTTTGAGCGATGGAAGAGCGGTAGCTTGAAAAAAGTGCCAGCCTAGTCCAGCAGGAAGCTCCACCTGATCCTGCCAACTACTTGAGCCGATTTGGAGAATATGGGGTATTTGTAGTTTTTTATCCATGACGTTCTTTCATCCATCCTTCCCATTTCTCGATCAAGCGTTGACCGGTGTATTCTTGAATTTTTTCGATCGAGTAGACCAAGGCTTCGTTCCAAGGCTTCAATTCCAATAAGAAGTGCGTGATTGCCTTCTCTAATTCCTTGTCTCCCTTTGATAAGACATAGCCATTTTTCAAATGATCGACATATTCTGTCTGGACGCGGTTGACCTGTGGAATTCCAGCAGAGATCCCTGCAATCTGCGTATAGAGGTTGGGTTCCTCGCTTAAATCTACGATCAAGCGGGTTTTTTCCAACTCTTGAATAATGTCATTTTCATTTGAAAAATTCTTAACTACAAAGCGATAGTCCGGTGCGTCTTGTACAGACTCTTCATCGATGATCTGGTTTTCCCCAAGTCCTTCCATTTGGGCTGGTGATTGAACCAGATGCAAGTCCTGCTCGCTAGCGATCAATTCCTCGAGTTGCCCTTCTAATTCCTTAACACGCTCCGGTGATCCATTGTAAAATGCAAAAACAACTTCAAATAAAGGATGTTGCGCCAACACTTCTAGTACCTTCTTAAGCTGGCTCTTACTTGGAAGCTCGGCTTCGTTGACATAAAAGTAAATCTTTGATTCCTTGCGCTCCTGACTAGAGCCCAAACGAAGGCGGGAGTCAAAAGAGGTAATTCGGTGTGTCTTCTGAGCCAAGCTAGGAGAAAAGACCCCAATCGCTTCTTTGGTTTTTTCACTATCTGTAATCAAGAGTTGGGCATCAATCATATCAAAATAGAGGGCAAAGTTTTCGGCAGACAAGGGCTGACGATCCCCGTAGAAAGACAAGACTTTCTTGACACTACTTGCTGTATCTTGTAAAAAAGCCAAATTTGCTGGATGAGCTGCCAAAACCAACTGATCTCGTCCTGGAACCAAGGTTGCTAGCTGCTCCTTCATTTTTTCAGCGACAACGTCTCCCATATTGGCATAGCTTTCTTTTTTGAAGGCATGAAAGAAAGCTTCATTAACCATGACGGAGTGGTTCTCTTCGATCAACATCTCTCTCAAAACCCATTGCCCATCAAAACTCAGATACTCTTGGAAATAGGGTTTTCCCTCATTGTAGTAGATTCTACTAGAGATAAAGCCACGATCATCTAAGTACTCGATGTAGCTGATCTCGTCATTCTTATAACGGGTCAAAGAGAGAAGGTTTCCATCCACTCCCATATCAATTTTCGCTAGGTGGTGGCCCTTACGAAATGCCATTACCAAAAAGGGAGTGTAGGAAAAAGTGGTCTCACTTGGCCATTCGATGTCCTGAAGCTGGACTGGGCGCATAGTCAAATCAGACGGAACCTGTTGGATTTTATCAAAAATCGAGAGCACATCTGTCTCTAACAAATCTTGGCGGTGCAAAAAATAGCGCAGTTGCGGACTATACTGAGGCAACAATAAGATCCGATCCATTTCTGCTTCTTGAAAAATACGAACTTGATTAATGGTATCGTCAAATTCAATAGACTCTCGCATCCAGTACCAAGGGGTAGCTGTTTGCTGCCAGATGCGGTCCGTTCCATACCAGGCTGGTACAAAATAATACATGGTTACTCCTAGAATATTCTTGTATAACGTTGATTCACACGAAGGGCACGAATTTCTTCTCGGATATTGTAAATCATCCCGACAAACATGAGGAAGGTTCCTGGAATCATGGTCAAGCGCAAGAGATCTTTATCCCATAACAAGAGAGAAAAAGGAAGCGCCGTGAAGAGGATCAGATACAAGGTCCCAAAAACCGTCAAGCGTAGCACAATTTTATTGATATAGCGACGTGTATCTGCTCCAGGATAGACATGATCGATATACTCGGAAGCCTTCATCATCTTATCTGCAATTTCTTCTCCGTTCACATTGACAAAGGCAAAAGCAAAAGAGAGAAGGGCGATCATCAGAATGTAAAGAAGGATCCAAATCGGATCTCCCATCACCAAGTGTTTGGCTAAACGAGCAGCCCACTTGGCATTGGAATCCATTGACAAGATCAAGAGCATAGCATACTGAGGAATGGACACCAAGGTCATGGCATACATGAAGGGCATCCCTCCTGCCGGGTTAAGCTTGATATCCAAAAAAGTATAACTTTTCAAGTTGTTGTGGATCCCTAATTTATTGACAGGAATCTGGTACTTGGAATATTCCACCAAGACTGCCACATAGACAAAAATCAAGATGAAAATCACGCCCAGAACATAAGCGATTTCTGGGATATTATTAACATTTGAAAGGGTCTGCATCACGTCTTCTGGCAGGTACATAACCATCCCAGCCATCATGATCACAACAGAACTTCCAAGCCCCAAAGCGGCATTTAGATCGGAGAGCCAAACTAAAAAGAAGGCTCCGGCTACCATAATCATGGTATTGACCGCAATGACAAGCCCGGGGTTCAATCCTGTCTTCAAGGGGAGATACATGGCCACTGCCAAAGACTGGACAATAGCGAGCGCCAAGGTCACGTACATCTTTCGCCGCTCCACAATCTCCGTGCTGGTTTTTTCGAGGTTAAAGCGTTTTGAAACGGTAAACATCCGCCACAAAATCATGGAAGACATCCATGGGGATAGACCGATCGAAAAGATCGACATCCCACGGAGGTTTCCCCCCATCACAGCGCTTGAGAGCTGCAAGCCCGTTGTCGTTCCCTCGTTGAGTCTCAAGGCCTTTGATAAGTCAACAAAAGGCAGGGAAATTTTACTTCCCAAAACATAAATAAAGACGAAAAATATCGTCCAACAAAATCTCTTTCCTACTTCAGATTGTTTTAACATTTCTTTTAAACTTTCTCTTACTCATTTTGACTCTTCCACCAGGGAAACAGCCTTTAAATATGTGCCTTTAGAGCATTTTATCTCAACTTATTTTACCATAATTTGCGACTTTTCCAAACTCATTTGTCACTAATATTTGATAATATTTCAATTTCCCCATTTGGTACCGTATTCAACAAAAAATCCTTCAGATGTTTATCTGAAGAATCTTGTTTACTTGGATATTATTCTCCTAAAGCCATGATGGTATCGACAAATAATTTCTTCGTAAAATAGCCATTACGGATCAAATAAGAAGTATATTGAGCCTTTCGGACCATTTGGGCATACTCTTCTTCTGTACAGTCTTGGACCAAACGATTGGCTTCTTCAAGGCTGGAGGCTACAAAGCCGAGCCCTTTTTCTCGAATATAGTCTGCATTTGACAAATAGTCTGGCACTACTACCGGAAGACCTGCAGATAGATAAGTCGATAGTTTGTAGGAAATATTTTCTTTGTAGTAATCCCGCTCATCCTCAGGATTCTCAGAATTTCCCCAGACAAGCCCAAAACCACCCTTGGAAAGCTCGAGAAGCAACTCTTGCTTAGTCCGCCAGCCTTCCATATGGATCTTAGAATAATCGACTCCTTCAACTGGTTCGGTATAGACATGAAGGGGTGTCTCATATTTCCAATCGATGATATGTGGGAAACGTGAAGGATTTCCTGAGAAGATCAGTTTTTTCTCAAATTGCGGAGTGTAAAGATCCAAACTGTGGGTCAAATCCCACAACTTTTGGACCACATATTTTTTCACTGTGAGCCCTTCTGATACTAGACGATGGTACATTTGCTCTGACGGAACAACGACCAGATCACTCTGATTGTACATGTCGATATAGTTAGGCATTAGGTAATAATTGCTCTCAAACATGAGTGGTGGAACATCATGGATAAACATGACCAGCTTGGTTTGAAGGAGTTTTAACTTATCAACCAAACGGCGGTCCCACTCAATTCCATTCCAAGAAGGAGATTGAACGAAGACGATATCCCCAAAAGCAACGCCTGCTAAAATCCCATCCATTCGCGAGTTCAATTCACTAGCTGGTTCATTGCTATGATCATAAAAGTAGATCCCTAATTCATTGACCCCAAGCTCGCGAACGACATTCATAATATCGTTTTGTGCCATCAGAGCAACACTTTTTGAAGATTGCCCAAATAAATTTGTAAAATGGATTTTCATCTCTTTCCTCTGACTCTTCTTTTTTTGTCCCATATTTCCTGAAGATATGAAGGCAAACTGAGCTTTCACAAAGCAACCTTTTTCATACCCTTCAACGAAAACTTCCTCATTCATTATAACATATTTCACAACTTCTTAGACATTCTAGATCAATAAAAGACCGGTTCATTCCGGTCTTTTAAGGTTCTATTTGCCATCTTTTTTCCGGATTCCTAAAAGGGCTAATCCAGACAGAAGAATGGAAACTACCGTAGCAAGGATATTACTTGAAGGATGGGCTCCTGTCTCTGGAAGAGCAGGTCCTGAAGAATGCGTCGCACTTAGCGAGCTTGCATCTGATGGAGATTCTGAGTGAGAGGTTCTTGATGAAGACACGACAGACTCCGAAGGACTGGTCATAGCAGAGAAACTTGACGCATAAGACACACTGATCCATTCAGAAGCTTCATGCGATAGGGATTGACTCTCTGTCGATGATGCGCTCATAGATTCTGAGACACTCGTCAAAGGAAACTCAGACACTGGCATGGACGTTGAAGTAGATTCACTTGCAGAAAAAGTTGATTGGCTATAGGAGTCAGACTTCGATAGCGAGGCTGACGCTAGAGATTCTGAATGAGATGCCCATTGTGAAGCAGATAGACTCTCTGAAACTGATCGCGAGAACGATCCAGACTCTGAAACCTGCGATGCAGCTACGACATGAGAAGTTGAAGCTGATTCGCTTGTTGAGGCAGAAGCTTGAACTAACGAATCTGATTGACTTGAAGAAATCGAAGCTTGAACCAAGGATTCGGATTGACTTGCTGAAACGGATGCTTGAATCAGCGAGTCTGACTGACTGGCAGATACAGACTCCTGAACCAGGGAATCGGATTGACTGGCCGATACAGATGCTTGAGCCAACGAGTCTGATTGGCTGGCAGAAACTGATTCTTGTACCAGCGACTCTGATTGACTGGCTGAAATCGACCCTTGAACTAGCGAATCGGATTGACTCGCTGAAACGGAGTCCTGAATCAACGATTCGGACTGACTAGTAGAAACGGATGCTTGGGCCAAGGAGTCGGATTGAATTGTCGAAACGGATTCTTGTACTAACGAGTCTGATTGACTAGCTGAAATCGACTCTTGAACTAGTGATTCTGATTGGCTGGTCAATACAGATGCTTGAACCAACGAATCTGATTGGCTAGCAGATACTGAGACTTGAACCTGCGACTCTGATTGACTGGCCGATACAGACTCCCGAACCAATGATTCCGATTCACTCGCAGAAACTGACTCTCGCACCAACGATTCTGATTGACTCAATGATGTTGATTGCAAATCAGTCGATACTTGCGATTCCGACTGACTCATTGAATCAGAACGAGAAAAGGACATAGATTCTGTAATTTGAGACTTAGATTCGATATCAGAAGTAGATTGCGATTGACTTTCGGAAACTGATGCTTGAATCAAGGACTCAGATTGACTAGCTGAAATCGACTCTTGAACTAGCGAATCGGATTGACTCGCGGAAACTGATTCTTGAATCAGCGAGTCTGACTGACTGACAGATACTGATTCCTGAACCAATGACTCGGACTGACTTGCGGAAACGGATGCTTGAACTAACGAATCTGATTGGCTGGCAGATACTGACTCCTTAATCAATGACTCTGACTGACTTGCTGAAACCGACGATTGAACTAACGACTCTGACTGACTGGCTGAAACGGAGGCTTGAACCAAGGATTCTGACTGGCTTTCGGAAACGGAGGCTTGAACCAAGGATTCTGATTGGCTAGACGATACAGATGCCTGAACCAGCGAGTCTGATTGACTAGCAGAAACTGAGGCCTGTACCTGTGAATCCGATTGACTTGCAGAAACTGATTCTTTAACCAGTGACTCTGACTGACTTGCAGAAACTGATTCTTTAACCAGTGACTCTGACTGACTTGCAGAAACTGATTCTTTAACCAGTGACTCTGACTGACTTGCAGAAACTGATGCTTGAATCAACGACTCAGACTGGCTTGCTGAAACCGACGATTGAACCAAGGAGTCTGACTGACTGGCAGAAACGGATTCTTTAATCAATGACTCGGACTGACTGGCAGATACGGACGCTTGGACTAGAGCCTCCGATTGACTCGCAGAAACGGATTCTTGTACTAACGACTCGGACTGGCTAGCAGAGACTGAGGCCTGAACTAACGAATCGGACTGGCTAGCAGAGACCGAGGCTTGAACCAAAGATTCCGACTGACTTGCTGAAATCGATTCCTGAACCAACGAGTTGGATTCGCTTGTCGATACAGATTGTGACAAGGAAATCGAGGTTGAAACCTGTGAATCTGACTGAGTGACTGAGCTAGATGCTTGTGACAAGGAAACGGACTCACTGACCGAAACAGATTGAGAAGATGAAATGGATTCTGAAACTAGTGACTCTGAAGTTGAAATCGAGAAGTTTTGAGATTGTGAAGCAGATTCTGACGGTGTCATCTTCCGATAGTAATAATTCACACTCGTTAAGGGATATGAATCTACTATTTTTTTGATCGTTTGTTTGAAGTTGGAAAAACCATCTGCTCCTTGAGGTGTTGCATCTTCTCCAACGACCATGGTCGTATTTTTATCGAGGTAGGCCGATTTTGGAAGTTCCGTGAATGGTTTTGGAACAGTATATTCTATTCCTGTTTTTTCATCAGTGTAAGTAACTGTCTCCTTACTAGAGAACCAACCTGTAATATCCAACTCAAAATGTTGGTAATCTATTCGTCTTGGTGTGACATTCAGAAAATAGTCCTTGTTTTTACTTTCAACTTTACGAGTTCCACCTAAATCTGAAAGCTTATCCGTACTATCTTGTTTAAATTCTTTTTCATAAACAAGTGTATATACATCGGTTACCTGAGTATTGCCTACATCACCACTACTAACATCATGGATTTTAGAAGGATCTAAAACATAGTAGCGAAGAGAATAATCACCATTTTGATTAAGGGTGACAACTTCACTTTTAATGAAATGCTCACGCGCATCCCCTAATAGTTCAATTCTTGATTTCCCATTCTTACTATTATCGAACACCCCACTTTTACGATTCGGGAACACGGTGTGCGCTGGGACCTGTACATAACCAGGAAATTCGCGTGGATTGGAAGCTGTATAATGCTGGCCTTCCAATCCGTAGATTCTATACTCTAGTAAGGATCTTTCTTTCCCCGTTGGTTCATATTGCCCATTGAACCATCTACCATTCGGGTCCACTTCTCTATAGAAGGTCGATTGTTGTCCCATCATAGATGGAATTTTGATACTAGGATACGTCCTAATCAATTGCCCTTGATTCTCAGGCGTCATGACATCATAAATACTCCGGAATAAGAAAGCCTGTTCCGGAATAAAATTCGTCAACATTCCAAAAGTCCCATTACCTGTAGTAGGTTTCGAATTAAAAACCTTGTTCCCAAGGGGAGCCTGACCAATTAGTACTTCTTTTGGTAATTGAATATCTTGGCCATATCCTTCTGGAGATACAGTTTGTGAAAAAATTTCAGCCCCATCTGATTTCCGAACAATGCGGAAATAAACATCCATTGCCTTATGCTTTTCCGGGTCTATCTCACTGATATCAATCGACATGGTCGCATAGTAACCAAGTGACTCTCCTTGTTTATTCACAAAGTCCCAAATACCAAATGTATAACGATTGGTGTAGGGCTCACCTAAAAAATTTTTCAACTCTTCAGGCGAAAACCTTAAGAGATCTTTATCTAGATGAGGATCCTTAGCATATCCTGGTGTGTCAAGTGTAGGATCTTCTACACTCGCACCATTGGGATCTTCTGGGTTCGGGGTCATATCCAATACATCATCAGCCAAGTATGTTTCCTCAGCAATGGGAGCCAACTGAGCAGAGATCGCAGGTTTCCCATCTACATTTGTATTTCCCACAAAACCTGCAGCTGTCAAGGTCGTCATCATCTCATCGACAGCTTTCTCCAAACGATCGCGCTGGTCAGCATAAGCTTGCGCACTGGCATTGGTATGGATCAAGTTATTACTTGCAGCCACTTCGGCCTGCACTTTGTTAATGACCGCTTCGACCACTGCTCGACGCTCAGTGTCCGTCATTTTAGATGCATAGTTTCCTGCAATTTCTTTGAGCAATTCAGCTTCAGAAGTATTTTGTTCCAAAACAACAGCTTCTTCTAAACTAGTCGGCTCTTCAACAACTACCTCTGACTCTAGAGCTTGAGCAGACTCACTAAGTGCCGTTGATAATGCAGTTGATCCAACTTCGCTCAAGGACAAAGACGTAGATTCACTGATCGAAGCAGATGCACTCACAGATGTAGAAAAACTAGTCGATTCTGAAACAGAGATGGATTCTGAAGGCTGGCTTGAAGTTTTTGCTAAGACCACACTATCCACTTCTGCCAAGGTTTCCTCTTTTGTCTCAGAAACCGTTGGTGCAAGTGATGTTGCATCCTCCGCCTTAGTAGTCGTAGCAAGCACAGCACCACCAAAAACAGTCCCTACCGTAATCAAACCTTTTAAGAAGGCTTGGTTATTCTTTTGACTTTCTATTTGATCTTGCTGTACGTTGGCAATGATGGTCTCCTCCACTTGCCCACGCACCACGCGAAAGAGGCCTAGAGCAGCTGTTGATGCCCGAAGCCAATTTTTTCCTGATTTAATTAATTTGAAGCGTACGACACGATCTGTTTCACGAAAGTTTCCTTTTGAACGCTTAAATTGCATGATATTCCCCTTACATTGTTGTCATTATTAATTATACAGGAATACTACGTAGATTCAAGTAATTTGCTACAAAAAACTTATATATTATCGTTTAATTTTCAAATTTTTTTGTAACACATTAAAAACACTTCATTCTACTAGTAAAAAAGTGAATCTCCTATGAGATTCACTCGAAAAAAATGATATTTCCTACTAGATCATTTCCCCTTCTTTTTACGTCGGATAAGTCCAGCAATTCCAGCTAACCCTGTAACAACCCCAAGAAGAGCTGATGTTACAGATCCTGTTTCGCCAGTATTTGGAAGCACTACAGACTGGCTGTGTTTTTGTGATCCACTTGCTGATTCTGATGCAGACAATGACTCTGAATGAGAAATTGATTGGCTCATTGAGTTAGAGTATGAACCGCTACCAGATGTTGATCCTGATTGTGATTGACTCACTGAAACTGAAGTACTTACTGATGTTGAAGTTGATTCAGGTGCAGAGGTACTCAATGATGCTGACGCTGATGCAGAGACTGATGTCGAAACTGAAACCGAAGTAGAGACTGACTGGCTTTCAGATACTGAACTGCTCAACGATGCTGACAATGATTCAGATGTCGAGATTGATTCAGACGTTGATGCTGATTCAGAGGCTGACGCTGACTCGGACGTAGAAACGGATTCAGATACAGAAACCGATTCGGACGTTGACACTGATTCTGATGTTGAAACCGATTCAGACACTGACACTGATTCTGATGCTGATACCGATTCAGACGTTGACACTGACTCAGATGCAGATGCTGATTCGGACGTAGACGCCGACTCTGATGTCGAAACTGAAACTGAAGTAGATGCCGATTCTGATGCAGACACTGACTCAGAGGTAGAAACTGATACTGACTCGGACGCAGATGCTGACTCAGAGGTAGAAACTGACTCGGACGTTGATGCTGATTCATACGTTGAGACGGATTCTGAGGTTGATACCGATTCTGAGGTTGATACTGATTCTGAGGTTGATGCAGATTCAGATGTTGAGACTGATTCAGACGTTGAAACTGATTCCGAGGTTGACACCGATTCAGACGTTGATACAGACTCAGATGCTGATGCTGATGCCGATGTGCTCAATGATGCTGATTGGCTCACTGATACGCTTGCTGACTCAGATGCTGATGTGCTTAATGACGCTGATTGGCTTGCTGATACTGATGCTGATGTTGAAACTGACTCAGACGTTGAAACTGACTCGGACGTTGAGGCCGATTCAGATGTTGACACCGATTCGGAAGTCGACACTGATTCAGACGTTGAAACTGACTCGGATGTTGACAGCGATTCAGATGTAGATGCTGATTCAGAGGTTGATACTGATTGACTTACTGATGTTGAAGTGTATTCAGAGGCTGATTCTGATTGACTTACTGAAACTGATTCGGACGTTGAGACTGATTCAGACGTTGATACAGACTCGGATGTCGACACTGATTCAGATGTTGAAACCGATTCAGAGGTTGAAACCGATTCAGAGGTAGACACCAACTCGGATGCTGATACAGATTCTGAACTTGAAACTGACTCGGATGTCGACACTGATTCAGATACAGAAACCGACTCGGATGTCGATACCGATTCAGACGTTGATACAGACTCGGATGCCGACAATGACTCGGACGTAGACACCGATTCAGATGTTGACGCTGACTCTGATGTTGACGCTGACTCTGATGCTGACACTGACTCGGACGTAGACACCGATTCAGATGTTGACGCTGACTCTGATGTTGACGCTGACTCTGATGCTGACACTGACTCGGACGTAGACACTGATTCTGAGGTTGACGCTGACTCGGACGTTGATATTGATTCTGAGGTAGAAATCGATTCTGACGTAGACACCGACTCTGATGTCGATACTGACTCGGATGTTGACACCGACTCAGACGTTGAGACTGATTCTGAGGTTGATGCTGATTCAGACGTTGAAACTGACTCGGACGTAGACACCGATTCTGAAGTAGATACTGACTCAGAGGTTGAAATCGATTCAGACGTTGAGACTGATTCGGACGCTGAAACCGATTCGGATATTGACACCGATTCAGAAATTGAAACTGACTCGGACGTTGAGACGGATTCAGAAGCTGAAACCGACTCTGATGTTGATATAGACTCAGATGTAGAAACAGATCCTGACGCTGATAATGACTCTGATGTCGATACTGATTCGGACGCTGAAACTGACTCGGATGCTGACAATGACTCAGACGTAGACACCGACTCTGAAGTAGATACTGATTCGGATGTTGACACCGATTCAGATGTTGATACAGACTCGGATACTGAAATCGATTCGGACGTAGACACTGATTCGGATGTTGAGACTGATTCTGAAGTCGATACTGATTCAGACGTTGATATAGACTCAGATGTAGAAACAGATTCTGAGGCTGAGACTGACTCGGATGTAGACACTGATTCTGAGGTAGAAATCGATTCAGACGTTGATACTGATTCAGAGGCTGATACGGATTCTGATTCTGATTCAGACGTTGAAACTGACTCTGATGTTGACGCCGACTCGGATGTAGACACCGATTCAGATGTTGAAACTGACTCGGATGTAGACACCGATTCTGAAGTCGATACTGACTCGGATGTCGACACTGATTCTGACGCTGATTCAGATGTTGACGCTGACTCGGATGTTGAGACCGATTCAGATGTCGACACGGACTCAGACGTTGAAACCGATTCAGATGTCGACACGGACTCAGACGTTGAAACCGATTCTGAAGTAGAGACTGACTCTGAGGTTGATACCGATTCTGAAGTAGATACTGACTCTGAGGTTGACACCGATTCAGATGTCGACACGGACTCAGACATTGAAACCGATTCAGATGTCGACACGGACTCAGACGTTGACACTGACTCAGATGTTGAAACTGACTCGGATATCGACACTGATTCAGACGTTGAGACCGATTCTGAAGTAGATACTGACTCTGAGGTTGATACCGATTCTGAAGTAGATACTGACTCTGAGGTTGACGCCGATTCAGATGTTGACGCTGACTCGGATGTTGATACCGATTCAGATGTCGACACGGACTCAGACGTTGAAACCGATTCAGATGTCGACACGGACTCAGATGTTGAAACCGATTCTGAAGTAGAGACTGACTCTGAGGTTGATACCGATTCAGATGTCGACACGGACTCAGACATTGAAACCGATTCAGATGTCGACACGGACTCAGACATTGAAACCGATTCAGATGTCGACACGGACTCCGACGTTGACACTGACTCAGATGTTGAAACTGACTCGGATATCGACACTGATTCAGATGTTGACGCTGACTCGGATGTTGATATAGACTCAGATGTAGACACTGACTCAGATATTGAAACTGACTCAGATATTGAAACTGACTCAGATGTTGACACCGATTCTGACGCTGACAATGACTCAGATACAGAAACCGACTCAGATGTCGACACTGATTCTGAGGTTGAAACAGATGCTGACACTGACTCGGATGTCGACACCGATTCAGAACTTGAAACTGATTCAGACGTTGAAACTGACTCGGATGCTGACACTGACTCGGATGTCGACACTGATTCTGAGGTTGAAACAGATGCTGACACTGACTCGGATGTCGATGCTGATTCAGACGCTGAGACTGATTCAGATACAGAAACTGACTCTGATGCTGACACTGACTCGGACGTTGAAACAGATTCGGACGTTGACACTGACTCACTCAGGGATACTGATGCAGACTCAGACTGCGATTGACTCACTGATTTTGAAGCCGACTCACGAGTAGATTGACTTAGTGACTCCGATACTGACTGTGAAACCAATGCTGAAGCAGACTGACTCACTGAAACAAAGGCGCTCATTGAAGCGGATGTCGATCTTGAGATAGACTGGCTAACCACTTTGGATGCACTCGCTGATACCGAAGCAGACTGCAAGGCACTGACACTTGCAGAAACTGATTCCGAAACCTTCACAGATTCAGATTTTCTTGCCGATACAGATTGACTCGTTGAAGCGGATTGAGATTGAGAAATCTCCTTGCTCAATGATTGACTGCGAGATAGACTAGCTTGAGCGGATACACTTGCCGACGCTGATTGGCTTAGTGAAGCCGACAAACTTCGCGAACGAACCGAGCTCAGTGATTGGCTCAATGAAACACTCTGCTGTGTCGATACGCTCTGTGATTGCTTCGTACTTAAAGACTGACTAATCGATTGCGAATTCTTCGTAGATGCACTCTGACTGTTTGAGACAGACTGACTATGATCGCTATCTGACAATTTCACAGCTACGACATTGGTCGTACTATCTTTATAAGTAATGGTGACTGTACCATCACTATTAACCGTATAGGCCTTAATGCGGTTAGCCACCTCTGGATTAACAGCCGACACAGCTGCAATCACCTTGCTCTTATCTGCATCTGTCAATGCAGTTAGACTCGTCACCTGAATAGTGCTTGTCGGCGCCACACCTGGCGTACGATCAGCGAGACGCCCCTGGGTAATCCGAATCTCACCCAAACCGTTTGGACGGTTCATATTGGAGGCATTGTCAATAGCCGCGACGTTGCGTTGCCATGTATTTCGGTAGGTATGGTAAAGATCATCCTTCAAATGAATGGTCGTTGTGATGGTTGCAGGGTTTGCACTGGTAGCCGTAATATCTCCCGTGATAGGAGCAATATCACCTGTCCCATACTGGCTACTACCAAAGAAATTGCCGTTCAAGGCATTGTCGTTCAAATCTGCTCGTGCAACGACTTTCATTTCTTTCAACTTGCCACTGTCATCAGTAGCTGTAAAAGTCACAACTGCATCATCACCAGCATAAATGGTATAATTCTTCCCACCACCCTCAAGAGGGGTTGATTTCGGTTCCACACCATTGACAGTTAACTTAGCCGTCACTTCAGGACGTGTGGCATCTGTTACAGCAACCATATTACTGGCATCAGAATAAACCGCGTGATCACCATACATGATCCGTGCTTTAGCTGTTACTCCACCCGTCTGTAAGGGAACATTCGGTGTTACGATCGCTTGTCCAGACGCATCCGCCACTGCTGTTCCGATTTCATCATCATTATTGTACAAAACAACAGCAGACCCTGGCTCAGCCCCCGTCACCGTTACAGGTGTCTGAGTATAGGCTTTCTCTAGTAAGCGAGTCTCAACCATCGGTGCTGCTAGGCGCTTAACAGGAGCAGTCACATCATTTGTGGTGTTATCTTTATAAGTAATAGTCACCACACCAGATGATGAAACCGAATAAGATTTAAAGTCCTTTGAAGTGGCAATATTGGGGTTAGCAGTCTTAAACGCTTCCCAAATCTTCTCTTTTTCAGCCTGGGCCAAGTTAGTAGTATCATTGACAAAAGTCGCTGTCGTCACAGCCGTAATCGGGTTTCGAATGCCATCATTTTGTGGCAAAACCTGAATACGAAGCGTACGTGTCACTGACTGCTTAGCCGTATTAGTCACTACAAAAGAAAGATTATAAATGTTCCCAGGCGTTACGACCTCTGTCTGCCCAACAGTCCCCACGATATTAAAAACAGCTGCACTATTTTTCAAGGCCGATGTTTGCGGAACATAAATGCCATTCACACGATCGCTACCAGAAGCGTAGCCAATGCTCTTAATATTATTTCGTGTAGGATTGGTTTCAACAACATTATAAACCTGATTGATGTAATCAGAGTTATACACAGAAATCAAGGCATTGTTGGCAGGACCTGAATTATATTGAGGCGCACGGAGGCTCGTATCTGTGTCAATACGGTTCCCATTTCGAGGGTCGCGCTGACCAGATGTCGCGCGCAGCACCGCGTTGGCCAAGCGATTGCGAGCAATCTTTGCTTGGCTTTCCACGGCATCGATTTGAATTGCCGGATTAGACAAGCCAGTTCGAATAGCCTCTAAGGCCAGATCTCCATTCTCAATTGCAGATGCGGTCCCCGGGATTTCCAAAGCTCGCGCTCGATAGGTGTATAAATCCAAAGCCAAAGTTTGCAGACGCTTCACATGGTCTTCCGAGCGAGTGGTCTGAGTCGTTGCTTCTTTCTCACTCGTTTCAGGAGTAGCCCTGTGAATTGAATCGTCCTCTGAGAGACTGCTACTAGCAAATTCTGATGTGGACTGACTCGCTGAATGACTAACAACATGTGATTCGCTCAAAGAAACCGACTGAGATAAAGAAAGGCTGTCACTAGCCGACTCTGAAAATGAGATAGATTCACTGATAGATTGACTGGCTGATACAGAATCTGTGATAGAGGTCGTCCCCAAGACAAGACTATCCGAACCCGCTACACCGGTCGATGGGCTGATTTCAGACCCAACAGTCGCATTCATCTCATTTTCCTCAGCAAATACTGGATTGGCAACGGTTGTCGCTCCAGCAAGAGCTCCTAGCACAACCATCCCTTTGACCAGATCTTTAGGCATAGAAGATGATGATGCTTCATATTGAACCACGATATTTTCATCCACACCACCTCGCATGACACGAAATAGGCCTAACCGAGATACAGATGCCCGTACCCAATTCTTTCCTGATTTGATTAATTTATAACGCGTGATTCGCTCCGTTTCACGAAAATCACCCTTCGAACGTTTAAAAAACATGTTCGCTCCTTAAATTTAGATATCGAGTTATTATACACTAATTTTCCCCAAAAGTAACTAATTAAGACTAGTTTTTAACATAAAAAACAGCACACAAAAAGAGAACCCGGAGGTTCTCTTTTTGGATCCTTTTTCATTTCCCACATACCTGAAATGACCGAATCAAATTAGGATAGAAGATTATTTTTCATCTTCTTTTTTGCGGCTTCCAAGTGCTGCAACCCCTGCAACCCCTGCAACTGCTCCAAGAAGAGCTGAAGCTACAGATCCTGTTTCACCAGTATTTGGAAGTTGTTCAAGAGCTGGAGCTGGTTTAGCTGGTTGCTCAGGAACTGGGTTCACTGGTGTATTAGGTGTTGGATCTACCGGTGTGTTTGGTGTTGGATCCATTGGTTTATTAGGTGTTGGATCTACCGGAGTATTTGGTGTTGGAGTTGGTGGCACTGGAGTGTTTGGTGTTGGAACGTTTGGAGTCTTCACAAGTTTGTAAACATAAGTAACGTTCTTATCACCTTCGATAACTTTACCAGTTGTTGGGTCAGTTGTTGTCAAGTGACCTTCACCGTCAACCTTACCTACTGGGTAGTTACCTTGTGGTACCAATTCATAGACTTTACCATCTGCAGTTGTGATTGTCTTAGGACGGTTATCCACTACTGTATCGTAGTCTTTACCTACTGGTTGGTCTTTTTCATCCACTACTGAAGTCTTGATAGTGTTACCATTTTCATCTACATAGTGTACGTATACGCTACCCTTAGGTTGAGTTGGCTCTTCTTTCACTTCTTTGTAAACGTAAGTGATGATTGAACGTGGTTTATCAACTTTACCTTTAATTGGATCAGATGATTCCAAGTGTCCATCGCCATCAACTTTACCTACTGGGTAGTCACCTTTCGGCACGATCTTGTAAGTCTTACCGTCTGGAGTCTTGATAGTGTTAGGTTTTTCACCTTCCTCAGTTGTGTTATATGGTGTGTCATATGGTGAGTTTGGTGTGTCTTGACGAGGTTTTTGAATTTCTTTACCATTTTCGTCTACGTAAGTGATGATTACGTCACCTTCTTTAGGTTTCGTTGGATCTTCTTTAACCTCTTTATAAACATAAGTAATCTTAGAAACTGGTTTTTCTACTTTACCTTTGATTGGATCAGAAGTTTCAAGATGTCCTTCACTATCAACTTTACCTACCGGATAATCACCAGCCGGTACACGTTCGTATTTCTTACCTTCAAACTCAATGTACTTAGGTTGTTCATCGTTCTCAGTAGTGTCATAAGGCGTGTTGTAGTCTGACTTAGGAGTATCTTGACGTTGGACTTTAATTTCCTTACCATCATTCTCACGGATATAAGTAATAATAACTTCACCTTGAGGTTTTTCACTTTCAGAATTTGATGAAGAGTTAGATGCTGATTGTGATACAGATGTAGAAAGTGATGTTGAAGCTGATGTGCTCAATGATGCTGATTGACTTGCAGATACGCTTGCTGATTCAGATGCTGATGTGCTCAATGATGCTGATTGGCTCGCTGATACAGAAGCTGATGCTGAAGCCGATGTGCTCAATGACGCTGATTGGCTCGCTGATACTGATGCTGATTCAGACGCTGATGTACTCAATGACGCTGATTGGCTCGCTGATACTGATGCTGATTCAGACGCTGATGTACTCAATGACGCTGATTGGCTTGCTGAAGTAGATGCTGATGCTGAAGCCGATGTGCTCAATGATGCTGATTGGCTCGCAGATACTGATGCTGACTCAGACGCTGATGCGCTCAATGACGCTGATACTGATTCAGATGCAGATGCTGATTCAGATGCTGATACTGATGCTGATGTGCTCAATGACGCTGATTGACTAGCTGATACAGAAGCTGATGCTGAAGCCGATGTGCTCAATGATGCTGATTGACTAGCTGATACAGAAGCTGATGCTGAAGCCGATGTGCTCAATGACGCTGATTGGCTCGCTGAAGTTGATGCTGATGCTGAAGCCGATGTGCTCAATGATGCTGATTGACTTGCTGAAGTTGATGCTGATGCTGAAGCTGATGTGCTCAACGATGCTGACTCAGATGCCGATACTGACGCTGATTCTGATGCTGATTGGCTTGCTGATTCTTGCGCAGACGTGCTCAACGACGATGACTCAGATGCTGATACCGATGCTGATTCCTGTACTGATTCAGACAATGATGTAGAAGCTTGTTCTGATATAGACTGTGAGTTAGATACAACTTCTGATAATGATTGTGAAGCTGATTCTGATGCTGAACCTGAATCTGATTGAGATTCGTCTTTCAACTTATAGATATAAGTAACATTCTTCTCACCTGAAGCCACTTTACCAGTCGTATCATCATCACCTGTCCAGTGACCTTGGCTGTCAACTTGACCTACTGGGTAATTACCAGCTTCTACAAGTTCGTAAGTTTTACCTTCAAATTTAATTTCTTTAGGACGATTATCTACTACAGTATCATAATCCTTATCAAGTGGTTGATCTTGCTCATCAATAACAGATCCCATGATCGTATTTCCGTTAATATCTTTATAATGAACAAAGACACTTCCAACTTCTTCATAAACGTAAGTAATGGTTGATTTTGGTTTGTCAACTTTACCAGTAATAGGGTCTGAAGACTTCAAATGACCGTTTTCATCAACATCTCCTACTGGGTAATCACCTTTAGGAACAATTTTATATGTCTTACCATCAGTTGTCTTGATGATATTTGGCTTTTCACCTTTTTCAGTTGTATCATATGGTGTATCATATGGAGATTTAGGTGTATCTTGACGAGATTTTTGGATTTCGTTACCTTTCGTATCTACATAAGTGATAACAACTTCACCTTCTTTTGGTGTTTCTTTCACTTTATAGATATAGGTTACATTCTGATCTTCTTTAGCAACTGAACCTTTAATTGGATCTGAAGTTGTAAGGTGACCATCTGAGTCAACTTGGCCAACAGTATATGTACCTGCTGGTACCAACTCGTAAGTTTTACCATTGTACTCAATTGTATCTGGACGGTTATCTACTACTGTGTCATATGCTTTGTTAATAGGTTGTTTATCTTCATCTGTTACTGAAGCTTTAATCGTTGTTCCTTCAGTATCTTTATAGTGAACGTAAACACTTCCTTTTTCATCTGACTTAACAAAGTAATAGTTCACATCAGTCGATGGTTTAATCGCAGTTGGAATTGAGTAGTTGTTTGAGAATGAAGAGTAACCTTTCAACTCTGTATAAGTAATGCTTCCATCTGGTTGAGTTACCTTAGATTTTGCAACAATATCAGCATTACGTCCTGCGATCAAGTTCCAATCGTTGTTTCCTTTACCAGCAGGAGTCAATGAAGGATCTGGAGCACCTGTAAATGGTTTGTCAAATGCTTCAGTAACCTTGGTTTCGTCATGAGTTAGATTAACTTTCTCAGTATTAGACTGCCAACCAGTAATAACGAGCGATTTGCTTCCGGCAGTTTCAGTGACATCAATATGATAGTCACCGTTTTTGCTGTTTACTTTTGTAACTTTAGACTCATCAGCCTTCCACTCTTCCCCAGCTTTGTTAACTTTACTTGTATAGATGAGTGTGTACTTAGATACATCTTCAGTACCAATATCTGATGTAGCAAAATTGTTAACCTGTGATGGATCAAGGGCGTAGAATTTCGTTACAGTTGAGCCATTTGTATCCACGATTTCAGAAATACGTTTCACATAATAGTGGTTGGCTCCACCTTGAAGTTCGACAAGTTTTTGTCCAACGACACCCTTACCAAGGATACCAGATGTTTTTTGAGTTGTATCTGTTGTTGCTGGAACTTGTTCATACCCCTCAATATTACGGTTTCCTGAAGCTGTGAATTGTTGACCTGCAAGACCTGTTTGCGTATAGCTTGCAAGGACTGTTTCATTTCCAGTTGGTGTATAAGTTTGTCCTTTTGTGTACTTGCTGCTATCAACAACTTTATAGTAAGTAGTTTGATCAGCTTTCGCATAAGGAACAGAAGTTTGAACATTTGGTTTATCTTCATTTTCGTTACCTGGGTAGTTGGTATCACGAATTTGAAGTGTTTCATACTCAAGGTTATCGTTTACCAATGAGAAGGTTACGTTACCTGGATCAGTTCCGTTAGCACCTGTATAAGTCAAAGTATTTGTTACATCAGAGTTATTGTTTGTGATGTAGTTTGGAAGAGAGATATTGCTTTCACCAGCATGAATAGTACGTGTGTAAGCTTCTGAACCATCCGATTTCTTCACAATACGTAAGTAAACATCTGGGTTAGCTGAAAGGCTACCAGTGATGGCAGAACGGTCTACTGAAAGAGTAGCATAGTAATCAAAGTTGGTTTTAGCACCAGTAGTATGGTTTGTTTTAAGGAATTGCCATACACCAAAAGTGAAGCGATCAGCGTTTGGATCCAAAGCATAACCAGATTTATTGAAGGCTGCATCTTCAATCGTTGCACCATTTGCATTTGTAATAACTGGTGTAGTATCTACACTACCAGTAGTGCTTGTTGAGATTGGAGCCAACTGTGCTGAAATGGCTGGAGCACCATTCACTGTTGTGTTGCCAGTAAAGCCTGTTGCAGTCAAGGTTGCCATCATGTCATCTACTGACTTGCTCAAGCGTTCGCGTTGGTCTGCGTATGCTTGCGCTGATGCATTTGCGTTGATCAAGCTGTTGCTTGCTGTCAATTCAGTTTGAACTTTAGAAATGGCCGCATCAAGTGCTGCTTTCTTCTCTGGAGCTGATACAGTTGTTGAGTAGTCTCCTGCAATCTTGTTCAACAATGCTGCTTCTGAAGTGTTTTGTTCCAAAACAACTTTATCTTCAGCTTTCGCTACTGTTGTAGTGCTTTCTACACTTGCTTCAGAGCCAGCTGCTACAGTTGATTCGCTTGAAGCTGCTGAAAGTTCTGCTGAACCTTGTTCGCTCAATGAAGCTGAGTGAGATACAGATACGCTTGTAGAGGTTGAAGCACTTGCAGATGCAGAAGCGCTAGCTGATTCTGTTGTTGACTCAGTTGTTGATTCAGACTGAGATTCTGTTGTTGAAGTTGTACCAAGTACTGTACTTCCTTGTTCTACAAGAGCTTCACTTGAAAGCTCAGATGCAGTCGCAACGTCTGATCCTGTCTCATCTGCTTTGGCAGTATTCGCTACTGTAGCTGCACCAAGAACAGCCCCTGCTGCTACGATCCCTTTGAGCAAGCCACGGCTTGTCATTTCTTTCACTGATACTGCGTCTTCACGCACTTCAGCTACAACAGTCTCTTCGACTTGACCACGAATGACTTTCAAAAGACCAAAGTTAGAAGTCGCAGCACGCAACCAGTTTTTACCTGATTTGATCAATTTGAAACGAGTCACACGATCTGTTTCACGGAATTCACCGTTCGAACGTTTAAAAAACATTTCTGTCTCCTTATTACATTTTTTATTTCCCTAACATTATAGACTAATCTGTCGATTTTTGGAAGCAATTATCCTTAATTATTGCTATTTTTTTATAATTTTTGTTTTAGATAGTGATAAAATCGTTTTCAGTAGGATCAATTTGTCAAACCGGGGCAATTTTTTGAAAAAATCCTATAATACTTTTACTTTAGAGGTAAAACAAAAATCCCCATTTAATAGGGACTTTCCTGATAATTATCTGATTTTTTCCAACATGCTTTCAATATGTTGGATGGATTTTTCGCGTCCAAGTAAGTAGATGGTATCTGGTAATTCAGGACCATGCATTTCACCTGAAACGGCGATTCGGATTGGCATAAAGAGATTCTTCCCTTTGATCCCAGTTTCTTTTTGAACCGCTTTGATTTGTGGGAAGATATTTTCTGCCACAAACTCATCGTCTGACATGGCTTCAAGTTTTGCTTTGAAGGCTTCAAGTACAGTTGGCACTGTTTCACCAGCCATGACTTCTTTCTCTGCTTCTGTCAATTCTGGGAAGTCTGAGAAGAAAAGATCTGTCAATGGAACGATTTCATCCACTGACTTCATTTGTGGTTTGTAAAGTTCCACCAATTTCTCAGCCTTGTCTGTTAGACGACCTGCTTCTTCAAGGAATGGTTTAGCCATTTCAAAGATAGTCGCAAGATCCGCATTCTTGATGTACTCATTGCTCATCCAGTCCATTTTCTTTTGGTCGAAAGCCGCTGGAGACTTGCTGAGACGGTTTTCATCAAAGAGCTGGATAAGTTCTTCGCGAGAGAAGATTTCGTCTTCCCCACCAGGGTTCCAACCAAGCAAAGCGATAAAGTTAAAGACTGCTTCTGGAAGGTAGCCCTTCTTACGGTAATCTTCGATAAATTGAAGGGTGTTGGTGTCCCGTTTAGACAACTTCTTACCAGTTTCAGAATTGATGATCAAAGTCATGTGACCAAACTCAGGTGCTTCCCATCCAAGCGCTTCATAAACCATGAGCTGTTTTGGTGTGTTAGCAATGTGGTCATCTCCACGGATAACGTGAGAGATTTGCATATCGTGGTCATCGATCACAACGGCAAAGTTGTAAGTTGGGTAGCCATCTTTCTTCTGGATGACCCAATCCCCACCGATATTGCCACCTTCAAACTCGATATCGCCTTTGACCATATCATGCCACTTGTAGATACCAGACTCATTCACTGCCAAACGAACCGTTGGAATGATGCCCGCTGCTTCACGTTCTGCGATATAAGCAGCTTTTTCTTCTTCGCTCATGCCGAGATATTCGTTGATATAGCGAGGTGTTTCACCCGCAGCTTCTTGGCGTTCACGTTCAGCCGCTAACTCTTCTTCAGTGACGTAAGATTTGTAAGCTTTTCCTTCCGCCAAGAGTTGGTCGATGTATTTTTGATAAAGTGGTAGCCGTTCTGATTGGCGGTAGTTTTCGTGCGTCTCAGGGCTTTCATCCCAGTCCATGCCCAACCAACGAAGGTTTTCAAGCTGTGAACGTTCTCCGTCTTCGACATGACGTTTGCGGTCCGTATCTTCGATACGGATGATAAAGGTTCCACCATGGTGGCGCGCATACAAGTAGTTAAACAATGCTGTACGAGCATTTCCGATGTGTAGTAGCCCTGTTGGACTTGGTGCATAACGCACACGAATATCTTTTGCCATATTTCTCTCCTCTTATCTTGTTCGCTATTTCTAGCTCATTTTTCAATCGTTCCTATTATACCACAAAGAAAGCAGGACTGAAATGAATAAGTGGCCTTTCTAGCTTTTCTTCCTATATATAAAAAAAGCCAGAACAAATGCTCTGACTGATATCCAATCTATTTGTATCTTATTAAACGAACACGGGCTGCGGATTGTGTCAAAAACGCAAGCTGAATAGCAATTAATTCAAGACACAGTAGCTGATTGGATTCTTCTGTCGCTTTCTAAGCTCAGAAGAATACCTAATCAGCCTTGTGGGGGTAGGACAACGAAGCGTTTATAAATGATATCGCTTCTGTCCTACTCCCTATTTTGACTGTATCCGCTACGCCCTTTGTATCTTAACTTAGTCTTTCTTCTAATTCAAAGTCGATTGGTAGGGTTTGTAAAAAGTGCTCCAACTCACGTTCCCAATAGAACCATTCGTGCTTGCCTGGGCTGTGGGTATAGGTGACATCCAAACCTAACTTTTCTAGTTCCTTGACTTCAAAATTATTGGCCTCATAAAGGAAATCCTGCTCTCCACACCAGATCCAGAGTTTGGTCTTCTTATCTGAAAACTTCTTGGCAGCAGTCTCTAGCGAATAGGGACTGGTCGTCCAATCCTCAATCTCTCCAAAGATCCCCTTCCAAAAAGCTGGTTGTTCCAAGTCATTGTTTTCAAAGTCCCGATCGTGGAAACTCAGAGCACCGGAAAAACTAGCCGCATGGGAGAAACGATTTGTCTTGAGAGCCAAGAGCATCGATCCATAGCCTCCCATAGATAGACCAGCAATAAAGGTCTTCTCCCGTTTCTTGGTCATATTAGGGAAGAAGCGAGAAAGAGTCTCTGGCAATTCCTCTGCAATGGCCGTGTAGTAGTTGTAGCCATACTGGGTATCTGTGTAAAAGCCATTATTGGTATTAGGCAGGACCACGATCAGATTGGTATTTCGCAAAATGCGCTCCACATTAGTCCGCTTCAACCAGGAGTGGTGGTTGCCATTCATCCCGTGTAAGAGATAGAGAACTGGAATATCCGTATCCGCTGGATCTTCTACGCGCGATGCATCGGGATAAAGGACGGACACGCCCCACTCCATCTTCAAGGCTTCTGAATAATACTCAATCTGCATAACTGCCATTTGATTTCCTCTTTCTACTGTTAAAAACACTCGGCAAACCTCTGGCTGCCAAGCGTTTCGTTTTCTACTATTATTTCACTTCCATCACGACTGGTAGGATGGCTGGACGGCGTTTGGTTTGTTCAAACAAGAACTTAGACAAGTTGTCGCGTACCAAACCTTTTAACTCACCCCAGTCAAAGCTGTCTTGTGCCAAATAGTCTTCAACGCTTTGGTTGACCAATTCGCAACTTTCACGAAGAATATCCCGACTCTTCTTGACATAGACAAAACCACGGGTGTGCACGCGCGCTTTAGAAATAATTTTCTTCTCTTTGCGATTCACGGTGATCGCCACGATAAAGATCCCGTCTTCTGACAAGACCTTACGGTCACGAAGGACAATATTGCCCACATCACCAATAGCATTCCCATCAATCATGACATCTCCAGCTGAGACGCTACCGGCAGGGACGAAGTCCCCCTTTTCGTATTCCATCACCGTTCCGCGTTTTGGAATAAAGATATTTTCAGGCAAGATACCAACTTTCATCGCTACTCGTGCATGAGCATCCAATTCGCGGTATTCCCCTTGGATTGGGAAGAGGTATTTAGGACGAAGAAGGTTGATCATCAACTGCAAGTCCCGTGCGTTTCCGTGACCAGACACGCGCAAGCTTGACGTGATCAATTTAACAATGCCACCTGCTTGGTAGATCATGTTTTCCACACGAGCCACCACAGCTTCTTTAGCAATAGATGGCGTTGTGACGACGTAGACCAAGTCCCCATCTTTGATTTCCACATAGCGGTGACGGCCAATCGACATCTTGCGCAAACCGTTGATCGGCTCACCCATCCGGCCTGTTTCCAAAATGATCAATTCATGATCCTCGAAACGGCTCATTTCTTTTGGCTTGATCAAGAGTTTTTCGTTGGCAAGAGACAATTTGTTCAAGCGAATAGCTGTGCGGACGATGTTTTCCACATCAAACCCTGTCAAGACCACTCGACGGCCAGTCTCAGCCGCAGCATCAAAGACCTGCTGGATCCGAGAGAGGTTGCTGGCTACCGCCGCTACGATGACACGACCATCCCAGTCTGCAATCGTATCTAAGATGGCATCGCCTACTTCTTGCTCACTGGCAACTTGAATATTACTATCCGCATTGGCCGAGTCACTCAAGAGAGCGAGTACGCCTTCGCGTCCAATCTCAGCTAGGCGAGCAAAGTCTGTCGCGTAGGACTCGCTGGCAGTTTGGTCAAATTTAAAGTCTCCTGTGTAGACGATATTGCCCTCAGGAGTGCCAATCACAATCCCGATACTTTCAGGGATCGAGTGGGTTGTTTGAAAGAAAGAGACGACAGCATCACCAAAATCAATCTCAGAATTCTGATCGATGACATGGAAGTCGTTGAATTTCTTCACACTGTCATTGCTTTTTACAAAGAGTTTAGCCAACTCAATGGTCAACTCTGTCCCGAATACAGGGACTTTCGCTTCCGCCAAAAGATAAGGCAAGGCCCCAATGGCATCCGCGTGACCATGGGTCAAGAAAACACCCGCAATGCGGTCCTTGTTTTCAAATAGATAATCCATGTTGGGGATAACGACATCCACCCCAAGTTGCTCATTTTCTGGATACTTCAAACCTGCATCCAAGACAAAAATCGAATCGTTCACTTCGGCAACGTAGAGATTTTTCCCATTTTCTCGAACACCGCCAAGAGTGACTAATTTAATACTACTCACTGTTGTCTCCTTTAGTGTGATTATTTTAATACTTACGGTCCTTGGTCGCCCAAGTCGAATTACAGCTTTGCAAATACTTGCATATCCACTCTATTATACAATTTTTTTCTCTTTTTTTCAAAAAGCTTTCCACAGCAAAAAAGTCCTCTCATCTATTTCAGATGAGAGGGCTTCTAGGCGCCTATTTTTAGGGGGAAAAGACCCTAAAGATGGTAATCTCCCCGTTTATTTTCAATGAGCCGCATGGCTGCCTTGATCACATGAAACTTGCCTAACAATTCCTCTAGGCGCCTACTATTTCGCTCGCTCAATTGGCCGTTCTTGACCGCTTGGGACAGGCGATAAAAATCATCCAAGTCCTCCCCAATGTTTTCAAACAGCTCTTTGGCTTCCTTGAGTCGGTAGCGATTGACTAGGTGGTTCACATCTTTTTTGAAGGAAACGACATTGTTTTCGTGAATGTCCGTATAGGCTTCCTCTTCTTCCTTAGACTCTTGGTAATTAACCGCCTTAAAGCAGGTGATAAATTCCCGACTTTTGATATTGCAGACAAAGATGACGCCATCACTGGCTACATAGGCTTCTGTGTTGGCGGGTTGAACCACATTACTATCATAAGGAGAGAGGGAGGAGAGGTGTTGGTTGATCCACTTATTCAAGTGCTGATCATCTACGCCAAAGCGCTCAAAAGCTCTTTGTCGAAAATGGTCCCGACAACTATATTCTTGCGCATACGACAATCCCATACTCTCACCTCCTCCTGAGTATTTTATAAAAATGGCCTCCAGTCTTACGGGACTAGAGGCCTGGTCTGCTTCACTGACTTGGTGCAATTAACCTTTTGGCTAACAAAACAATGTTTATGATGTTGATTTCATTTAATAGTATTTGTGTAAAATACCAGAGGTTTTCTTTGCTATCCTAAATCCAAATGATTAGTTTTCGACTGGACGCATTGAAGTTTGAAAACCTTTACAAAAAGCTTCTACCTACTATTTCCACGTTTTCTTATGTCTCCGGACAAACTAAGCAGGTTTGCCCGACCGTCCAACCGATCCGACACACACGACATGACTGCTCTTTTACGATAAGAGCATGAACAGATATCAGCAAAACAGGCCTAAAACGAAGTAACCTAAATTTTAACTCGATAAGGCATTGGTATCAATCCCTTCTTTATCTTTCTAACTATATTATACTCAGCTACCTAAGTAATTGCAAGCGATTTCAGCTGAAACTAGTTCCAATTTTTATGCGGTTTTATTGATGATTTAAGAAAAAGAAAAGAGGCTGGGACAAAAGTCCTAGCCTCTCAATTATTTTTGGATTGTCGAGCAAGACGCAGTGGTTGAGTGGGCTCTAGTACGCTGATTTCATCAGCTTTTACAGCCCTACTTAACTGTGCGGAGGTGGGAGGACGAAATCGAATTCTAACGAATTACCGATTTCTGTCCCACTCTCTAGCATGCAGACAAACTACTTCTACATCAAACAACCTAAGTGATGTCGCTTCTGTCCTACTCCCATTTTACGGGCTTTGTATCTTAGTCTTTCTCAAACAATTGATAGTAGTCTGCGATGGTCATTTGGGCTTTTTCTTCTTGATTGAGGTCTTGGACGATGTGTCCGTCTTTCATGACAATCAAGCGATTTCCATATTTCAAAGCATCTTCCATATGGTGAGTGATCATAAGAGCTGTGAGGGCATCTTGTTTCACAAACTCATCCGTCAAGGTCATGAGCGCCTGACTGGTTTTGGGATCCAAGGCAGCAGTGTGTTCGTCTAGAAGCAAGAGTTCTGGACGTTTCAGTGTCGCCATCAACAGACTCAAGGCTTGTCGTTGCCCCCCTGATAGAAACTCAACGGCTGTATCGATATGATTTTCCAAGCCATTGCCGATCTTAGCAAGGACTGTTTGAAACTCTTCTTTATAGCTGGCCAAGTGACGCGGAATCAAGCCACGTTTTTCTCCGCGAAACTTCGCTACCAAGAGGTTTTCTGCTACTGTCATGCGAGGTGCCGTTCCCATTTTAGGATCTTGAAAGACCCGCGATAGGTACTTGGCTCTCTTTTCAGGAGAATAGTTGGTTACATCTTCCCCCAAAATATAAATCTTCCCACTGCTCACCGGAAGCGTCCCAGCAATGGTATTAAATAGGGTTGATTTTCCAGCTCCATTGCCCCCCAAAATCGTGATAAAATCATGCTCTCGAATTTCCAAGGAAACATCATCCAGAATGACTTTTTCTTCGTTCATCCCATTGCTCACGGCTTTGGTTACATTTTTTAATTCTACAATTGCTGTCATTTACTGAGTTTCGCTCCTTTCATGATTTTTCCCTTAAAGGTTGGAATCATCAGGCAGATAGCCAAGATCAAGGCACTGAAGATTCGAATATAGCTGGTATTGATGCCAAGCGCAATCACGGCCCAAATCAAAAATTGGTAGGCGATCGATCCGATCGCAATACTGAGCAAGCGCTCTGTCAAGGTGACATTTGAAAAGAGCACCTCTCCAATAATGAGGCTGGCAAGCCCGATAACGATAACACCAATTCCACGTGAAGCATCCGCATAGCCTTCTTGCTGGGCCATCAGTGCACCAGAAAGAGCAATAATCCCATTTGAAATGACCAAGCCCATCAATTCCATCCGGTCTGTGTTGATCCCAAAGCTCTTGGCCATATCTGGATTGTCCCCTGTCGCAATATAGGCTTGACCCAAGCGTGTATCCAAGAAGAAGATCAAACCAAGGATCACAAGCGTGACGAAAATCAAGCCAATCAGAATCTCATTGAACCCACTGGCAAAAGGAAGAAATTCCTGAATTTTTTTATAGCCCAGAAGTCCCAAATTGGCCCGCTGCATGACAAATAGAATGACCGAGTTACAAGACGTCATCACAAGGATCCCTGATAAGAGTGTTGGTATTCTCCCTTTTGTGTAGAGAAGACCCGTCGCAAGTCCTGCCAAGCACCCTGCTCCAATAGCAGCCAGCGTCGCAAGGAGTGGATTGACCCCTTTGGTAATCAAGGTCACCGCCACCGCTCCTCCAAGCGGGAAAGAACCTTCTGTCGTCATATCTGGAAAATCTAGAATTCGGAACGTCATAAAGATTCCTAACCCTAAAATGGCCCAAATCAAACCTTGTGAAACAATTGAATTAATCATAGTTTCTCCCTTCGATAATAGTAGTTTAATTGTAACATAAATAGGGAGGAGAACCTATAGGAAATTGATGCTTCTCATTGCATTTATTTTTTTACTTTTGCGCTTTGTTCAATTTTATATCGAAAAAACGAATCAAATTATCTTTGCGGTTCATTTTTTTGTAAATATTTTTTTGGATATAAATATCAATATTTAAAAACTCACATTTAAAGCTATTTTCTGGCACTTTTATGAAAACATCAAATTCACTTTCTTTCCAAAATTGACACTATCTAGTGAAAAATCGTATACTTATTTGGTATAAAATGAACAAATAATACAGAAACGTTGATTTACTTATTTAGACTGTATGTGGGAGAAAAAAATGAAACAACAAAAAAATAGTGTCTCTGAAAAAGGGCACGGCTATTTCCGCAAACGCAACAAGGCATTGGTCTCTATGATTACCCTTTTTGGAGCCTTGATGGTAAGCTCTGTTGCCATGGCTGACGAGGTCAACACCAGTCCGACTTCTGAAATCACAGCAACCGCTCAACCAGTAGCAACCAATACCAGTACTCCTACCACTACTAGTGAGGAAGGTGCTACGACGGAAGCGACTTCTTCGCCATCGGAAACAACACCAACTGTAACTGCCACTCAACCGGTCAGTGCAACTCCAGCAACTACTTATAATACTCCAAAAATCACCAACGACGTCACCTTTGATAAAGCGACTTATAAAAGTGGGGAAGACGTTCGGATCTCCATCAACAACCCTGAAGTGGTTTCTTCTGATATCACTGTCTCTCATTTAGATCAGGTCATTTATGAAAAGAAAAACGTTGAAGGTGGCGAACTGACAATTCCAAGTACAGTCTTTTCACCTAATGCTGGATTTATCGTAGATGTTCTTGGTAAGAAAGCAGATGGTTCCCAAGCCTTTCATAAGGCAGCGGGTCTTGCTGTTGAAGATGACTGGACGATCTACCCACGTTATGGGGTGGTCGCCGGCTCTAAAGACAATCACAACTCCATCACCAATGATCAGGTAGAAGGCTACAAGAATAGCATTGACCAATTGGCCAATATGCACATCAACAACTACTTCTTCTACGACGTTTACAATACACCTGCCAACCCATTCCCAGCAAATGTTGAACGTTTCACTCAAGACTGGGCGACTTTCTTGATTCCAAATAGCGAAACAGATCCTGACAAGCGCAAGTCCTACTTACCTGTCATCGATACAGAAGCAGTCAAAGAGCTAGTGGCTCATGTCCATTCAACTGGTGCCAAAGCCATGCTGTATAACATGATTTACGCAGTTTCCCTCGAAGAAGGGGTCCCAAATGAAGTGAAAAGTGCCATTGTTCGCAATCTAGCAGACCATTTCAACTTCGGTAAAAAGGGTGATGTCACAGCGACTGATATCCAACAATTTCTCGATCCGGGTGATCCAAATTGGCAAAAATTTATCATTGAAGTCATGACCAAAGCCATGAAAGAAGGGAATTTTGATGGATGGCAAGGGGATACCATGGGCTCTAACTGGGTGGAAAAAGTCAGTGAACCTGGAAAAAGCTTCTCTTTGAGCGAACACTATCCAGAACTGGCCACAGCTGCGACAGAGGCCCTCAAAAAAGAAGGCTATGACTTCATGATCAACGATATCTCTACTGGAGATGCTGATCGACTAGGCAAGACCAATGTCTCTGCACCTTATGCGGAAGTTTGGGGAGATAGCATTGCCTATGACTCTACCTACCAAGCCTTGACGCGCCTTACCGAACGGATGCGTGATTTATACAAGGGGAAATCTCCTATCATCGCAGCCTATACCCATCGTGGTAAAAATGCATCAGCCCTCAGCAAAGACAACGAATTGCTGACAGATGCTATTATCGCAGCGAGCGGTGGTTACCATATGACAACTGCTGCCCTCAATACTTCTCAAGATGCTAAAGGTTTTGGGGTGATCCAAGCAGAATGGTATCTCAATCAAAACCTACCAGTCAATGCTGACTTTGCCAATACAGAATTCAACTACCAAGAATTCATCGTTGCTTACCAAGAGCTTCTCCGCGGGCGCGAAACCTTGGCGCATGATACTCGTCGGATTGTAGACAATACCAATGTACTGGTGAACGGCAACTTCATCGGATCCAACCTGGATAATGCTGATGGAGTTCAACCTGGAACCGTTTATACCATTACAAAAGAAACCAAGACGGGTGATCGGATTGCTCACTTGATCAATTTGGTCGGCATCACTGAAAACAAATGGAACAGCGCTGTGAATACAACCGAAAAATTGACCAATATTCAAGCTTTTGTTCCACTCGGAAAAATCACAAAAGACCAGGCTGAACACGCCAGCATTTACTGGGCAACACCCGATGCTGTTGAAGGAAAATACAACATCAACCTCCGAGAAACAAGCGCAAATGTTTATTATGACGGAGGGGCTGGCCAATGGATGGCTGCTATCGATGTTCCTAGTCTAGATGTATGGGATATGCTCTACGTCAAACTCAATGAAGCCGCTCATGTTCTTTATCAAGACGAAAACGGAGTTGAGCTCGAGCGTTCCAGTGACTTGGTTGGTCATACAGGTGAAAAGATCAACTACTCTACAAAAGAAACCATTGCCAACTATTTGAAGAAAGGCTATGAACTAATAGAGAATGGCTTCGATGCAGACGGACAACCAAACTTTGACCGCGACGCTACCAACACCAATGAAGATGGCGTTCAAGAGTTTATTGTCCGCTTGGCACCAAAAATTGTAGAATTTTCTGCAACACAGCCCATCCAAGCCGGTCAAGTTGTTCCAGGAGACAGCGAAGGTCGTGTCTATCCAACTCCTCTAGCTCCAGCTGGTCAAACAACGGCTGATCTGGATCATTTATCTGAAACAGTGACCCGTACGGTGACCTATGTAACAGAGGACCAGGATGGATCTAACCGCCAGCCTGCAGGAATAGCTGACCAAACTGACAGCCTTCATTTCACTCGCAAAGGTACCATCAATTTGGTGACGGGCGAGACAAGTCTTGAAGACTGGACAGCTCAAGACGGTACAAGCTTTGCAGCTCTTGAAAATCCCGTCAAAAAAGGCTATGTTGTCGTAGCAGAAGAATCAACAGATGCCATCACTTCTGATCTGACAAAAGCAGGAGAACATACTGGCATTCATGCTGATGCAGCAGACATCACAGATACGGTCATCTATCGCCCAGTCGGGGCTTATAGGATCAGCTATGCTACTGGTAAAGAACCAGCTCATGCTCAAAAAGAGATCCCTTATCTAAATGATCCCACAAATCCAACCGCCATTTTGTCTCCCACTGCTATCCTTTCGTACGTGGAGGGATTAGAGCCAAAAGATGCTCGTGGACAAGTCTTAAACCTTGTGGATCCTCTTGACGAAACAAAAGGCTATCTTCTTCCAAGCCCTGAGTCTCCAACAGTTGATACTGCTATTTCCTACACTATCACCAAAGGATCGGTCAGAGTACGATTCCTCACTGAGGGAGGCGACACTGATCTGCAAGAGGCGCAAGACCTTGCTACAGAGATGGATTTCGGCACCAAGTACAGCAGTGAGGCCCCAACAGAAATCACAAAAGATGGTCGTATCTACCATCTAGTTGGACACCGTGCTGATTCTGCTGATCCAAGTGGCACAGTCACTAAGGGAATGAAAACTGTCATCTATGATTACAAGTTAGCTACAGGAACGGTCATCGCGCGATTTGTCATCCAAGATACTAACACTGAATTGCAACCAGAGCTTGCTGTTGCAACAAATGTGGACAATGGAACCCATTACGTCGCTAGCGCACCAGATGAAATCTCCAACGACGGCCACATCTATGAACGGATCGGTGCAGCTGAACAAACTGGGAACGTAGAAGTGGGAACAACCATCTTGATCTTTGCCTACAAGGTCAAAGAAATCCCTACTCCACAACCATCCCCAGAAACGGAAAAAGAAGAAACAGTCAGCCCTCTTCCTTCCGTGACAAAAGCAAACACGACTGATGCTCATGAAGAAAAGGGATCAACACTTCTCTCTAACAAAGAAGAGGAGAAACCTCTTGAAACAACAAGCCAAAAAGAGGAACTCCCTGAAGTTGTTCCTAACACCCCTCAAGAAGGAACTCATCTACCTGCAACAGGTGAAGAAACCTCTCAGCTAGCCCTACTTGGACTTGGCCTCTTAGCAGGTTTGTCCAGTCTTATCCCTTACAAAAAGAAACAAGAGTAGATCCCAAACACAAAGAAACTCCCTATGGAATTCTGTTCCAAGGAAGTTTTTTTATATTTATACAACTCATTCAGAGTCTAGATCCCTTTTATGAGGGTGACTGACGACAATAAGGGTGTGAAGTACTACCACTCCAAACCCTACTGTATTCCAATTCAAAGTGGATTCATTCCCCTTGTTGCCGGCAGTTTGAAAGATCAAATTGCTTTACTAGTATACTGTTTTCTCTACTTCAAGTCAATGGAATTTTACTGAAACTAGTAACCGAATGAAATGAATATATAGAATTTTACTGAAACTTTTTCATCACATTTATGCATGTTTTTCTAAGTTTCCAATACCAAACAAAGAGGCCTTGCTCTTTCGAGCAAAGCCTCTTCCTGTTGGATCTAAAATTGTCACCTCATCAACAAGTTTGCTGATGTCACCTCAATTTTAGTCTTCGCGTTTTTTGCGTTTTGCAAGTCCCGCAAGGCCAACCATACCAAGTGCAGCACCTAACAATGCAGCAGATGCTGATTGTTCTTCACCAGTTTCAGGAAGTGCTGGAGCTGGAGGAGTTGTAGGTGTTGGCGGTGTTGGCGGTGTTGGTGGTGTTGGTGGTGTTGGTGGTGTTGGTGGTGTTGGCGGTGTTGGTGGTGTTGGTGGTGTTGGTGGTGTTGGCGGTGTTGGCGGTGTTGGCGGTGTTGGTGGTGTTGGCGGTGTTGGCGGTGTTGGTGGTGTTGGTGGTGTTGGCGGAATAACAGTGTTGTTAAACTCTGTATCTTCCGGCAACTTAGTAGTAGCTACTAATACCTTACCTGCTTTATTCACCACGATACCAACAGTTGCAACCATCTTATCGTATACAACGCTAGAATCTGTGCCACGGATTTCTTCTACATGGTAGAGATGAGTTCCTTCTTCACCACGTTTGAATTCAAGATTTGAGAAGGTGATCTTACCAGCCGCATCATTGGTTACGGTTTCGATCACATTTCCTTTTTCGTCCTTAAGAACGAAGCTGAATTCACCAGCCTTCAATGCACGACCTTCCAATTTCTTAGTGAATTGGAATTGAACCTTAACTGGAATGTTGACTACACGTTTTTCAGTTGGTTTTTCTGGTTTTTCTACAGTCTTCTTAGTTGGATCGTATTGGTGTACGATTTGTGAAGCTGTATTTTCAATGTCCACACCATCTTGAGCAGATTGTTTAATTTCTGCAGGAATTTCAAACTTGTAGTAACGTCCGAATGCCAACTTAGTTGTGTCGATGACTTGTGTATTTTCTGCGTCTCCAAGTGACTTAGTCAAGTCTGCTTTAGAAGTTGCAGTAATCACACCGTTTTCAACCTTGATATCAAACTTAGCTGTTACATCTTCTCCTGTTACAGAGTCGTATGCCTTAATATCAGCTCCGTTGACAGTCAAGTTCGCACTGTCATATTTATCTGTAACACCAACAGATTGAATATTGTGTGCTTCAGTGAATTTAGTTGTATCCAACCATACTTGGTAGTATACTTTATCACCTTTCTTGAGTGTCTTCGTATTGATGTTTTGAGCTTCGTTGTTGGCAGTACCATCCGCATATGGGTTGGCATTTGTGTCCGCAACTTTATGTTCTAACTCGTTATCATCATCGAGAAGTTTCACACCTGTAAGATCGAATTTAGATTCATTCAGGATATACTTCTCTGGGTTGAATTCTGGAGTTTCTGGAGGTGTTACACGGTTGTTGAACTCTTTATCCGCTGGATCTGTTACGTTAGTGATGAGAGCTTTCGCTGTTCCGTCATGTTTAACTTCTACAGTTACTACTGCTTTCATCGCATCATAAGTGACAGTTCCGTCAGTACCTTTGACTTCTTCAACTGTGAACTTGTGTTCGCCTACTTGTTCTTTCTTGAATTCAAGTTTAGAGAACTTAACGTTACCAGATGCATCATTGCTTACAGTTTCAACTTCTTTACCTGTTGAATCTTTCAGTACGAAGCTGAATTCGTTGGCTTTAAGCTCACGTCCTTCTAGACGTTTAGTGAAGTTGAATTCTACTTGTACTGGTACGCTGTTTACACGTTTTTCAGTTGGTTTGTTTGGTTTTTCAACAGTCTTGCTTACTGGGTTGTAGTAGTTGACTACTTGAGCCGCAGTATTTTCGATGTCTACTCCACCTTTAACATCCGCTTTAACAGTTGCTGGAATATCAAACTTGTAGTAACGTCCGAATTCGAATTTAGTTGTGTCGATCACTTGTGTGTTTTCCGCATCGCCAAGTGACTTAGTGAAGCCATCTTTAAGAGTTGCAGTAATCACACCGTTGTTCACAGCGATATCGAATTTAGCTGTTACATCCGCACCAGTCTTACCATCGTATGCTTTAATAGCTGAAGCTTCAACGTCGACTTTTGCCTCATCGTAGTCATCTGAGATTCCTACTGATTGGATATGGTCTTTGTTGTTTGCATCAAATTTAGTTGTATCCAACCATACTTGGTAAACAAGTTTTTCACCTGGTTTAACTGATTTAGTGTTAATGTTTGCTGCTTCGTTGTTAGATGCGTCGTCCGCATATGGGTTCGCATTTGTATCTGCGTACTTGTCTGCTAATTCTTTATCATCATCTAATAATGAAGTTCCTGTTAAGTCAAATTCTTTTTCGTTTAGAACGTATTTCTCTGGGTTGAATTCTGGAGTTTCAGGAGGAGTTACACGGTTGTTAAATTCTTTATCCGCAATGTCGCCTACAGTCGCGATCAGAACTTTAGCTGTTCCGTCGTGTGATACAGTGACTGTTACATTCGCTTTCATTGTGTCGTATGTAACGGTTGCGTCTGAACCTTTAACTTCTTCTACAGTGTAGTTGTGAACACCTTCGTCACCCTTCTTGAATTCAAGAGCTTTGAACTTAACGTTACCAGATGCATCATTGCTTACAGTTTCAACTTCTTTACCAGTTGAATCTTTAAGAACGAAGCTGAATTCGTTGGCTTTCAGTTCACGGCCTTCCAAGCGTTTAGTGAAGTTGAATTCTACTTCAACTGGAACGTTGTTTACACGTTTTTCAGTTGGTTTGCTTGGTTTTTCAACTTTCTTAGTTGTTGGGTTGTAGTAGTTTACAACTTGAGCCGCAGTATTTTCAATATCTACACCACCAGGTACATCAGCTTTCACTGTTGTTGGGATGTCGAACTTGTAGTAACGTCCGAATTCGAATTTAGTCGTGTCAATGATTTGAGTGTTTTCTGCGTCGCCAAGTGACTTAGTGAAGCCATCTTTAAGGGTTGCAGTAATCACACCATTGTTCACAGCGATATCGAATTTATCTGTTACTTCTGCACCTGTTACTGAATCGTAAGCTTTGATCTTAGTAGAATCAAGTTCCAACTTAGTTTCATCGTAGTCATCTGAGATACCTACTGATTGGATGTTGTCCTTGTTAGTTGCGTCGAATTTAGTTGTATCCAACCATACTTGGTAAACCAACTTGTCGCCACGTTTAACAGTCTTGGTATTCAAGTTTTGTTTTTCGTTGTTTGATGCATCGTCCGCATATGGGTTCGCATTGGTATCTGCGTACTTGTCTGCCAACTCTTTATCATCATCAACGAGCTTGTCACCAGTGATATCGAATTTCTCTTCAGAAACAACGTATTTCTCTGGTTGGAACTTAGGTTCTTCTGGAGGAGTTACACGGTTGTTAAATTCTTTATCCGCAATGTCGCCTACAGTTGCCACAAGAACTTTAGCAGTACCATCGTGTTTAACTGTGACTGTTACATTCGCTTTCATTGTGTCGTATGTAACGGTTGCGTCTGAGCCTTTAACTTCTTCTACAGTGTAGTTGTGAACACCTTCGTCACCCTTCTTGAATTCAAGAGCTTTGAACTTAACGTTACCAGAAGCATCATTGCTTACAGTTTCAAGAGTCTTACCTTCTGAATCTTTAAGTACGAAGCTGAATTCGTTAGCTTTAAGCTCACGACCTTCCAAACGTTTCGTAAAGTTAAATTCTACTGGTACTGGGACATTGTTTACACGTTTTTCAGTTGGTTTGCTTGGTTTTTCAACTTTCTTAGTTGTTGGGTTGTAGTAGTTTACAACTTGCGCTGCAGTATTTTCAATATCTACACCAGCAGCAACATCAGCTTTCACTGTTGTTGGAATGTCGAACTTGTAGTAACGTCCAAATGCGAATTTAGTTGTGTCGATAACTTGAGTATTTTCTGCATCTCCTAGAGATTTAGTGAAGCCAGCTTTAAGAGTTGCTGTGATTACTCCGTTATTAACTGTAATATCAAATTTATCTGTTACTTCTGCGCCTGTTATTGAATCGTAAGCTTTGATCTTAGTTGAATCAAGTTCCAACTTCGCTTCATCGTAGTCATCTGAGATTCCTACAGATTGGATGTTTTCTTTGTTAGTTGCTGAGAATTTAGTTGTATCCAACCATACTTGGTAAACCAACTTATCTCCACGGTTAACAGTCTTGGTATTGATGTTTTCTGCTTCGTTGTTGGTATCTTTGTCAGCATATGGGTTGGCATTTGTATCTGCATACTCATCTGTCAACTCATCATCATCGTCAGCAAGTTTTGATCCAGTGATATCAAATTTTTCTTTATTAAGAACGAACTTCTCTGGTTGGAACTTAGGTTCTTCTGGAGGAGTTACACGGTTGTTAAATTCTTTATCAGCAGCATCTGTTACATTCGCTACGATTGCTTTAGCTGTACCGTCGTGAGAAACCACAACTTTCACAGTTGCAACCATTGGGTCGTAAGAAACGGTGCTATCTGTACCACGAACTTCTTCTACAGTGTAGTTGTATGTCTTACCAAGATCATCTTTACCAAACTTAAGTTGAGTGAAGTTAACCTTACCAGTCGCATCATTCTTCACTGTTTCGACAACATTGCCATCTTTCTTAAGAACGAATGTGAATTCTTGATCTTTCAATTGACGACCTTCAAGAGATTTCGTGAATTTAAGATCAAGTGGAACTGGAACACTGTTGACACGTTTTTCAGTTGGTTTGTTTGGTTTTTCAACTGTCTTGCTTACTGGGTTGTAGTAGTTAACAACTTGCGCTGCTTTGTTTTCGATATCAGAACCAGCTACGACATCGTCTTTCACTGTTGCTGGGATATCAAATTTATAGTAGCGTCCAAATTCAAACTTAGTTGTATCAATGATTTGTGTATTTTCAGCGTCGCCAAGTGACTTAGTGAAGCCATCCTTAAGGTTAGCTGTCAGAACACCATTGTTATCAGAGATATCAAATTTAGTCGTAACATCTGCACCAGTAACTGAATCGTAAACCTTGATATCTGAAGCATTAACAGTCAATTTATCCTTGTCGTAGTTATCTGTGATTCCTACTGTTTGGATGTTATCTTTGTTGCTTGCGTCAAATTTAGTTGTATCCAACCATACTTGGTAGTAAAGTTTTTGACCACGTTCAACAGTCTTGGTATTCAAGTTTTCATCTTCGTTGTTGGCAGTTGTATCGACATATGGATTTGTGTTTGTTTCACCATATTTATCTGTCAATTCAGAATCGTCATCAACGAGCTTCGTACCTGTGATATCGAATTTCGCTTTAGAAACAACGTATTTCTCTGGTTGGAACTTAGGTTCTGTTGGTGGAGTGACACGGTTGTTGAATTCTTTATCGGCAGGTTCTGTCACGTTTGTGATCAAGGCTTTCGCAGTACCATCATGACTGACTTTAACAGTTACAACTGCAGCCATTTCATCGTAAGTAACAGTTGAGTCTGTACCCTTAACCTCTGTTACAGTGTAAGTGTAAGTACCTTCTTGACCCTTCTGGTATTTAAGGGCAGTGACAGTTTTACCAGCTTTATTTGTGTAGTCAACTGGAGTGAACTTGAAGTTACCGCTTGCGTCGTTGGTTGCAGTCGCAATCACAACATTGTCGCTATCTTTCAACTCGAATGTGAATTCGCCAGCTTTAAGGTCGCGACCTTCCAATTTCTTAGTGAAGTTAAATTCTACTGAGATTGGAACATTGTTGACACGTTTTTCAGTTGGTTTTTCAGGTTTTTCAACTTTCTTAGTCGTTGGGTTGTAGTAGTTTACAACTTGAGCCGCAGTATTTTCGATATCTGCACCAGCTACGACATCGTCTTTCACTGTTGTTGGAATGTCGAACTTGTAGTAACGTCCAAATGCGAATTTAGTTGTATCGATCACTTGTGTGTTTTCTGCATCGCCAAGTGACTTCGTGAAGCCAGCTTTCAAGTTAGCAGTGATCACACCATTGTTCACAGTAATATCGAATTTATCTGTTACTTCTGCGCCTGTTACAGAGTCATAGGCTTTGATGTCAGCTTTATTAAGATTTAATTTAGCTTCATCATAGTTATCTGAGATACCAACTGTTTGGATGTTGTCCTTGTTAGCTGCATCAAATTTAGTTGTATCCAACCATACTTGGTAAACCAATTTAGAACCACGTTCAACAGTCTTGGTATTCAAGTTTTCTGCTTCGTTGTTGGATGCATCGTCCGCATATGGGTTCGCATTTGTATCTACGTACTTGTCTGCCAACTCTCTATCATCGTCAACGAGCTTGTCACCAGTGATATCGTATTTTTCTTTAGAAACAACGTATTTCTCTGGTTGGAACTTAGGTTCTGTTGGAGGAGTTACACGGTTGTTGAACTCTTTATCAGCGATTTCGCCAAGCTTAGCCACTAAAACTTTAGCTGTACCTTTGTGTTCAACAGTGATAGCTACAGTTGCTTTCATTGTGTCGTATGTCACAGTAGCATCTGTTCCTGCAACTTCTTCAACAGTGTAGTTGTGAACGCCTTCTTCACCCTTTTTGAATGTAAGAGCTGAGAACTTCACATTACCATCTTTATCGTTGCTTACAGTTTCAACAACTTTACCTGTTGAATCTTTCAATACGAAGCTGAATTCGTTAGCTTTAAGCTCACGACCTTCCAAACGTTTAGTGAAGTTGAATTCCACTTCAACTGGAACGTTATTTACACGTTTTTCAGTTGGTTTGCTTGGTTTTTCAACAGTTTTGCTTACAGGGTTGTAGTAGTTGACTACTTGAGCTGCAGTATTTTCGATGTCTGATCCACCTGGTACATCAGCTTTAACTGTTGCTGGGATATCAAATTTGTAGTAACGTCCAAAGGCGAATTTAGTTGTGTCAATGATTTGAGTGTTTTCTGCATCGCCAAGTGACTTCGTGAAGCCAGCTTTAAGAGTTGCAGTCATCACACCATTTTCAACCTTGATGTCGAATTTGTTTGTTACATCGTCACCAGTTACTGAGTCATATGCTTTGATTGCTGAACCATCTACATCAACTTTTGTTTCATCGAAGTCATCAGTAATTCCTACTGATTGAACGTTTTCTTTGTTAGTTGCTGAGAATTTAGTTGTATCTAACCATACTTGATAGTAGAGTTTATCTCCGCGGTTAACAGTCTTCGTATTGATATTTTCTGCTTCATTGTTGTTTGTTTTATCAACATATGGATCAGTATTTGTTTCACCATATTTATCAGTCAACTCAGCATCATCATCAAGAAGTTTGTTATCAGTGATTGAGTATTTAGCTGTATTCAATACATACTTCTCTGGTTGGAACTTAGGTTCTGTTGGAGGTGTTACGGTATTGTTGAACTCTTTGTCAGCTGGTTCAGTTACGTTAGCAACCAATGCTTTAGCTGTACCGTCGTGAGATACTGTTACAGTTACTTCTGCCTTCATTGTATCGTAAGTGACAGTTGCGTCTGTACCTTTCACCTCTGTTACAGAGTAAGTGTAAGTACCTTCTTGACCCTTCTTGTATTTAAGGGCAGTGACTTTTTCACCAGCTTTATTTGTGTACTCTACTGGAGAGAATTTAATCTTACCATCTGCATCGTTGGTTGCCGTTGCGATCACAACATTGTCGCTATCTTTCAACTCAAATGTAAATTCGCCAGCTGTTAGCGCACGACCTTCCAAACGTTTTGTGAAGTTGAACTCTGCAGTGATTGGTACACTGTTCACACGTTTTTGAGTTGGTTTTTCTGGAGTTTCAACAGATTTGCTTACTGGGTTGTAAACGTGAACGATTTGGTTGGCTTTGTTTTCGATGTCTACCCCACCTGCAACGTCTGCTTTAACAGTCGCTGGGATATCGAATTTATAGTAGCGACCAAATGCAAATTTAGTTGTGTCAATAACTTGAGTGTTATCAGCATCACCTAAAGATTTGTTCATAGAAGCTTTAGATGTCGCTGTAATGACTCCGTTAGCTACTGTAATATCAAATTTAGATGTTACATCAACTCCTGTTACGCTATCGTATGCTTTAATGTCAGCAGTGTTAACAGTCAATTTATCTGCATCGTATGTATCAGAAATACCTACAGCTTGGATGTTGTTCTTGTCAGTGAAGTTCTTAGTATCCAACCATACTTGGTAAACTAATTTATCACCACGCTCAACAGTCTTCGTATTGATGTTTTCTGCTTCATTGTTCTTGACTTGATCAGCATATGGATTTGCATTTGTTTCTGTGTACTCATCCTGAAGCTCATCGTCATCGTCCATTAATTTTGTACCTGTTAGGTCAAATTTTTCTTTATTAAGGACGAATTTTTCTGGCTGGAACTCAGGTGTTTCCGGAGGAGTGATTTTGTTGTTGAAGACTTTATCTTCCTTACCATCAGTTGATGCTCCGTTATCATCTACACCACCTGTTGATGATACGTTTGTTACAGTTGTAAGAGCATGACCATTCTTAGCAACTTCAACAGTGATCGTTGCCTTCATAGTGTCATACGTCATACCTACTTCTTTAGTTGCAGGGATCACTTCTTCTACTGTATAAGTATGAGTACCTACTTTAGTGTTGTCAAATGAAATTTCTGTAAAGGTTACAGTTCCATCTTTTTTGTTGGCAACAGTTTCAACTTCTTGTCCGTTTGCATCTTTAAGAACGAATTTAAATTCTCCGTCTTTAAGTTCACGTCCAGCTAATTTTTTACTGAAGTCAAACTTAGTCTTAACTGGTGCTACAACATAGTTGTTGAAGACTTTATCATCTGCGCTTGATTTGAATCCACCTTCAGCACTGTATTTAGTCGTAGCTACTAAATCACCTTGAGCGTTCTCAGTTACAGTAACAGTCATCGTAACTGTCATTGCATCGTAGTCAACGTTTGCATCTGAACCTGGAGTCTCAGTGATGGTGTAAGTGTAAGTTCCCGCTTTGTTAAATGTTAATTTGCTGAATGTAGCTTTACCGTCAGCTTTGTTCGTTACAGTTTCTTCATGAGCTGGAAGCGATTTATTTGGTTGTACCTCTTTTAGTTTGAATGTAAACTCACCATTTGCTAATACACGTCCTTCAAGTTGTTTTTCAACTTCTGGAGTTACTTCAACTGGCTCTTGTTTGACATAGTAGTAAATTGGTTGTTTATATGGTGTTAACGAGTTTAATAAGTCAACGTTTGTACCAATACCTTCTACTCCACGTTCTAATTGAGCGTTAGCTGAACCGTGTCCAATTCCATCTCCTAAGAATGGTACGAATACAGTTTTATATGGTGTATATCCAGAAGCTGTTTGAAAGTTAAATGGAACTTCTTTACCATTAGGATATTGTGTGACTGCTCCAGTTTTTGGATTAGTTTCTGTATGTGGAATAGTTGTAAGAGGTGATTTCTTAACAGCTAATTCTTGAGTATTAGCTTCACCTGGCTTAATTGGTTTAGTTTCTGCGATTAACATATAACCATCAGTACTTAATGATCCATCTGAACGTTTGCTTTGTTGTCTTGGATCTAGCAAGTAAACACGAATAACTACTGAACCGTCTTCTCCAACTACTTCTTTAATACGTTTAATACCATAACGGTCCGCATCCATGAATTTAGTTCCAACTTTGTAAGGGCGACTTACATAACCTGATTTGTCATTTGCGTCAGCTGTTTGATAAAGTTTATATCCATCGAATTGACGTTCACCAGATGCTGTGAAAGTTTGTCCTTCTTCAGCTTTAAGAGTATATCTAGCTAAATCTACTTCATTACCATTTTCTTTATAATCTTGAACAGTTTTATCTGTTTTATTAGCGTTAAATGTTGGATTATTTTTATCAACTACTTTATAGTAAGTTGTTTTATTAATTGTTTCTGGTATTTTAGCATTTGAATCAGTAATTGTACGACCGTTATAAGCTGGTTCTACAACGTTTAGTATATCTGTTGTAGTACGGGCGTTGTAAACCGCAGTATAAAGTGCTTGTTCAGCTGGTGTAAGGGTATGTCCAGTTGCTACTAAATCTGTGATACTTTTCCCAACTTCATAACCATTTTGAATAAATGGTTGAGGGTCTTTACCATTTTCAGTAGTACCAGATTTATAATCTATTTGGAAAGTTAATTGACTATTAGATGCTGCTGTAGTAGTAGTGAATTTTTGAACTCCACTAGATGAAGTAACAGTTCTTGTTTCTACTACATTACCAGTTGTTTTATCAATTAAATCAACAGTTGTATCTGTAGATTCATCAAATCTCTTATACGCACGTGCATAGTATTTTGTACCATAACGTTCATTGAATCTAGTTAAATCCCAGATAGCGTATGTGTACCAGTCTCCTTCTTTTCCTGCGTAACCAGATGGTACAGGTTGAGAGCTTACAGTTGCACCGTTAGCATCTTTAATTTCTGGAGTTACTTTTTCCCCATCTTTTAAGTAAGTACTTACGGCTACCGGGTTAGAGTTGTGGTCTCCAGTGACAGCTTCGTCAGTAACAGCGCGACGACTACGACGACGGCCGCTTATTGCTAATGCTCCTGCATTTGTACGTTCTGTAGCAGCGTTTGCTACAGCCACAGTTGCATCTGCATCTGTACTTGCTGAACTTTCTGCTTGCGTACCAGTGATCGGAGCTGCTGAACTTACAGTAGCTGAAAAAGTAGTCGTTCCTGCTGGTGTAACTGCTTCTTCTCTTGCAGCTGCTCTTTCTGAGCTTTCACCTGCTGCAGCACGAGTTGAAGTTGTTGGTGCTGTAGTAGTAGCTGTTGTAGAGGCAGGTTTAGAGCTTGCCTCTTTTTTCTCAACAGGTTTGCTTGTCGCTGTTGGTGCTTTTGGAACTTTTGGAGCTTCTTCAGCTTTAGCTGGTTTTGCAGCTTCTTCAGCTTTAGCCGGTTTTGCAGTTTCTTCAGCTTTAGCTGGTTTTGCCACTTCCTCAGCTTTATCCGCTGCTTTGTTAGTCTCAGATTGCTCTGAGACTTCCTTCGCAGCACTTGTATTTGCTTGATCGACATTTGTTACTGGAGCATTATAAGATGCTTCAGTAGAAGAGGCAGTTGTTTCAGCTGCTACTGTGCTATCAGATGCAGACTCCGTCGAAGCTGACGTTGATGCACCTGAAGAGGCAGCTGTTTCCTCCGCAGAAGCCGTATTAGCTCCTGCAGCAAAGAGCGCTGTTCCTAAGAGAACAGAACAAACCCCAATGCTATATTTTCGTAAAGAAAAGCGTTGGCGTCTATTGAAAATATCCTTCATTTATAGGATCTCCTTTTTCATATTTCATGATTCCATGATACAAATAAAATTGTAACATTATTGACATCAAGAGTCAATCTGTTGAAATTTAATTGTAATATTCTTGTTAAAATGTTATATTATACCACATATTTTTTAATATTTTGTGCCAAATTGTCACATTTTTTCCTATTTGGTTCAATTTTTTTATGCCAATAAAAAAGAGTTCAAGAAAACAAAGTCGTTTTGTTTTCTTGAACTCTTCTATTTTATTTCACTTCGGAGATCAATCCGGTATCCACATCATACACAGCTCCTGAAATCACTACATCCTCTGGAATCAAAGGGGAAGCTTTTAAAAGCTCCATATCTTCACGGACACTCTCTTCAATGTCTTGAAAGGGGAGGAAGTCGCGCTCTCCCACATCTACTCCCAGTTCTTTCTTTAGATGCTGCCGGAAAGCTTCGTTTTCAAAGGTTTGTGCGCCACAGTCTGTATGGTGCAAGACGACGATTTCGCGGGTTCCCATCTGTTGCTGGGAAATAACCAAGGAGCGGATCATGTCATCTGTCACGCGCCCTCCAGCATTCCGCAAAATATGGGCATCTCCAAGAGCCAGGCCCAGTGCTGGTGCCACGTGAAGGCGGGAATCCATACAGGTCACGATGGCGACTTGTGTTTTGGGCTTAATCGGAAGACGGAGGTCTCCATGCAACGCCACATAAGCTTGGTTGGCTGTTAAAAAATTATCAAAATAAGACATGGTCTCTCCTTTGTTCCTTTGAAATTCAAATCATCTATTATTTTACCACATCTCGCTATTTCTGTCAGAGAGGATCTCCCGTTATCTGTCACATCTGAAAAAAGAGAGTGGGACAGAAATCGGTCATTCGTTAGAATTCGATTTCGTCGTCCCACCTCCGCACAGTTGAGTAGGGCTGTAAAAGCTGATGGGATCAGCGTAGTAGAGCCCACTCAACCACTGCGTCTTGCTCGACAATTCAAAAATAATTGAGAGGCTAGGACTTTCGTCCCAGCCTCTTTTCTTCTATTAAAATACTTTCTTCAAGACTTCAGCTAGTGTACTCACTCCGACCACTTGGATACCTGATGGTGTCGTGATCCCCGTCAGAGAATTTTTAGGTACATAAATCTTGGTAAAACCGAGCTTAGCAGCTTCATTGATTCGTTGTTCGATCCGATTGACTCGGCGGACTTCTCCGGTCAAGCCCAACTCTCCAACGAAACACTCTTGCGGGTTGGTTGGCTTGTCCTTGTAGCTGGAAGCAATGGCTACGGCTACGGCTAGGTCGATAGCTGGTTCATCCAACTTGACACCACCTGCAGACTTGAGGTAGGCATCCTGATTTTGAAGGAGCAAACCCGCTCGTTTTTCTAGCACTGCCATGATGAGACTAGCTCGGTTAAAATCAAGCCCTGTTGTCGTCCGCTTGGCATTTCCAAACATGGTCGGTGTCACCAAGGCCTGCACTTCAGCAAGAATTGGACGTGTCCCTTCCATGGTCACTACGATGGACGAACCAGTCGCACCGTCTAAACGCTCTTCTAGGAAAACTTGACTCGGATTAAGAACTTCGACCAGCCCACCTGATTGCATCTCGAAGATCCCAATCTCATTGGTGGAGCCAAAGCGGTTCTTGACTGCTCTCAGAATTCGGAAGGTATGGTGGCGTTCGCCCTCAAAGTAGAGGACCGTATCCACCATATGTTCCAGCATCCGAGGACCTGCCAAGGTTCCTTCCTTTGTTACGTGCCCGACGATGAAGATGGCGATGTTATTGGTCTTGGCCAGCTGCATAAGCTCAGCTGTCACCTCTCGTACCTGAGATACTGACCCCTGCATCCCTGAAATTTCAGGAGACATAATCGTCTGAATGGAGTCAATGATCAGAAAGTCAGGTTGGATGCGCTCTACTTCTGCTCGCACACTCTGCATATTGGTCTCGGCATAGAGATAAAACTCACTGTCGATATCCCCCAAGCGCTCTGCTCGAAGTTTGATCTGCTGGGCTGATTCCTCTCCACTAACATAGAGAACCGTTCCCACTTGAGATAGCTGGGTCGACACTTGAAGGAGAAGGGTCGATTTCCCAATCCCAGGATCCCCACCGATGAGGACGAGACTTCCTGGGACGACACCGCCTCCAAGGACGCGGTTGAATTCCTCCATCTCGGTCTTAGTACGATGGACATTAATAGAAGTTACTTCAGCCAATTTCATAGGCTTAGTTTTCTCACCTGTCAAGGACACCCGGGCATTCTTAACTTCTGCAACTTCGACTTCCTCCACAAAAGAAGACCAAGAACCACAGTTAGGACAGCGCCCTAGGTATTTGGGTGAATTGTAGGCACAATTTTGACAAATAAATGTCGTTTTTTTCTTAGCGATGATAAACCTCTTTCTAAATCTCTATCTCACACTCAATCACTTGGCAAAAATCAATGGTTTCATTCGGTACAAATTGACGAATGAGCATGCGATGGGCTACAACTACCACAGTTTGATGTTCCCGATACTTAGCCATGCATTCTAGAAAACGAGACTTCATCTCTACAGCTGTCTCATATTGAACAGGAGAATTTGGGAGCAACTCCCCCTTGTTTTCTAAAAACAGACATCTAGCTGTCTCAAAGTTCTCTATACCTGTTTCATAAACCTGCCATTCGTGCAATAAAGGCTCTACCCTCAAAGGAAGGCCCGTAGCACAAGCCAGATAAGAAGCTGTTTCTAAAGCTCGCGTCACTGCTGAAGCTACTAGCAGATCAGCTGATTGGAACAAGGGGTTTTGGCAAAGGTCCTGAGCCTGTTTCCTTCCCTTCTCAGATAAGGGCGCCAAGTCTATCCCAAATCCCGTATAAGAACGCTCCTCTAACTCACGGTAATCTGGCTCTCCATGACGGATAAAAATAATTTTCATATTAAGATCCCCATAAAACTATTAATTCTCCTTGGTAGCTGACAAAACGGAAGCCTTAACACAGCCTTTGCCATCTACCCCTATAAACTCTATGCTTTTAGCACCGTTTTCCTCTAAAAAATCTTTTAAATCTGGATTAGTAAAGCAAGAAGCCCGACGCTTCTCAAAGATACGAGAAGATACAAGCAGCAAGCCGGTCGCAAATTTCTTCTTTCTGTCTTTTCTCCCCCGTCAAGGACACACGCGCATTCTTGACCTCTGCAACCTCAACCTCCTCAACAAAAGAAGACCAAGACCCACAGTTTGGACAGCGCCCTAAATACTTGGGGGAATTATATTCACAATTTTGACACACAAATGTCGCCTTTTTCTTTGCGATAATAAAGCTCTTTCTACATCTCTATCTCACATTCAATCACTTGGCAAAAATCAATCTTCTCGTCTGGTACAAATTGGCGCATGAGCATTCCGTGAGTTACAATGATAATAGTTTTATAATCTTTATATTTTTCCAAAGCTCTTAAAAAACGATGACGCATCTCTAGATCAGTTTCATAGCGATAAGGAGAATCTTCAGATAAAACTCCTTGATGTTTTAGATAATATTCATGAGCTACCAATACACTAGTTAAATCAGAGTTAGTACCATCTAAGTCTGGACGCCACTCATGAAAAAACGGCTCCACAAATAAGTCCAATCCTGTTTCAACTGCTATATAATGTGCTGTTTCTAAAGCCCTCGTCACAGACGATGAAATAATAATCTCTGCCTTTCCAAAACATGCAGTTTTAGCAACTTCTTTTGCCAGACTGCGACCTTTTTCTGTCAATGGTGCTAAATCACGACCAAAACCACTATAGAGTCGCGGATTTTCAAGTTTATCAAGCATACTATAATCTGGCTCCCCATGACGGACAAAGATAATCTTCATCCTAGTGCCCTGTGCTTCCAAATCCACCAGTACGAACTCCGTCTGCTTCATCTCCATCTACGATTAAAAATGGTGCAAAGACAGCCTGAACCACACGTTCGCCGACTTCAAGAACAACTTCCTGATCGGTAATATTTTTCATCTGAGCAAAGATATGGCCTTCATTTCCTGGATTACCATAGTAGTCGCCATCAATAACCCCTACAGAGTTGATCAAGACCAGGCCTTTTTTGCGAGGGTTAGAGGAACGGTCATAGAGATAGAGCACCTCCCCCGCTTGCATATAGGCCTTGACCCCAGTTGGGACGAGGACGATTTCTCCTGGTGCAATCACTGTGCGCTCGGCTACCTTCAAATCATAGCCAGCCGCATGGGCCGTCTCCCGTTTTGGAAGCAAGTCCTGATTGGTATAGCTTGATACAAGTTCAAATCCACGAATTTTTGTCATCATGATTCCTCTTTCATTCTAAATAGTTTCTATCTCTTCTATTATACCATCACTTTGCCCTAGCGTCTCCTCAATTCTACTATTCGTATTCTTTCAATAAAAACTTACTTTTCCGTCCTTCTTTTTTGTAAATCGGTTGGTATTTTCATGGTTGTTTCCTGAAAGAGAACAAAAGTTGATGAAATCTCTTAAAAGTTCGTAATTCCTGCCTCATTTCATCAATTTTAGCTTGAAGCTACTCATTATTTTTGCTATAATTCCCTGTGTAGGGAATAATTTTAAAAGTAAAATATTTTACCCTATAGAATTATTTTATGGAGGTCGTGTCTCAGCACTCAATTCTTATTACCAACAGATTGGATTTGAACGTTCCTATCTTTAAAAGTAATCAGGCATTGATAACTAGGCACTAATTTTTTATGAAAAGGGAAGATAAGATGAAGAATAGGAATATCAAAATTTTCTCATTTGTCCTTTGTTTAGTGGCCATGCTTTTCGCTTTAGGTCTGAATCGCACTTCAGCAGAAACTCCTGGAGTGACAGTAAGCGGAAAATGGGTCGATACAATTTCAAACATACAAGTTTCCAATAATGAAGGCGGCAACCTTGATTGGGAATTAGGACAATGGGCAACGTTCCGTATTAATGCAACATATGATTTAACAGGTAAAAATGTTAAAGCAGGTGACCAAACTACAGTTACCGTACCAGATGCATTAATGATCACATCCGATAGTTTTGAAATTCGCGATATTAACACAAATGAAATTATCGCTCATGCTACTGTTGATGCTGAAAATAAAAAATTAACATTAACGTATACAGACTATGTTGAAAAACATTCCGATACAAATGGATCGTTCTTCTTCTATGCCCGTATCGACTTCAAAAAGCACCCTCAACAAGGAGAAATTCCGGTTGAAGTGACGGTTAACAACAAAACAATTATTGCAGGTAAAGTTACCTTTAAAGGGGTTGGTGATGGTGATCCAAACCTTTTAAAGAAAACAAGTTGGGTTCACAAAGATGACCCTAAGACTATTTCCTATACCATTTCTGTGAACCAACTAAAGCAAAATATTAAAGAGGTTACAGTAGAAGACACATTGCAATTTACCAATGCTTCTTATGTTAAAGATAGTTTTCGTGTGACAAAAGGTGAGATGTCTTATGTCGATGGTGGATGGCAATTTAATAATACTAAGGATGTAACCAATGAACATCCTGTAACTGTTGGTGAAAATGGTCAATCATTTGTTGTGAATCTTGGAGATATTAGTGAGACGGATCAATACCGTATTACGTATGATGTTCATTTAAATTACTCACCAGCCGATGGGGAAGTCTTAAATAACCAGGCTACTTTAAAAGGTAAGAACATTAAGACTAAAGAAGCAGTAAATAAAGCTGCCGTTCAAATTGCTGGTGGTTCTGGTGTTGGTTATGTCTTTACCATTCATATTCACAAAGTAGATGATGCTAACCAACCACTTGCTGGAGCTAAATTCAAAGTGGTACGTCAGGCCAACAACCAAGTAATCGGGGAATATGTAACAGATGATAAAGGTAACATTACAGTCAATGGTCTTTTAAAAGATAAATACATCTTAACTGAGTTACAAGCACCTGAAGGTTATACCATTACTACTGCTGATACCCCAGTTAATGCTGAAGACTTTAGTGGAACTGATAAATCAGTGACGAAGACAATCGTCAATCCAAAAGCAAAACCTAAAGCAACTCAAGCTACCATCGAATTAGATAAAACTCTTATAGGACGTGATCTAACAGATGGTGAATTTAGCTTTGAATTGTACGAGGGTGCTAACAAGCTTCAAACTGTTACAAACAAAAACGGAAAAGTAACATTTGCACCAATTGAGTACACCGAAGAAGGTGAACACACATACACTGTTAAGGAAGTAGCTGGAAATACCCCAGGTATTACCTATGACAAGACTGATAAACAAGTAACTGTTAAGGTGAAAAAAGATGGCGACAACCTGAAAGCAGATGTTGCTTATCCAGAAAATAAAACCTTCTCAAATACTTATACGGCTCCTCAACCAGCAAAAGCTAAAATTTCAGCTAGCAAGATTTTAGAAGGTGCTGAATTGAAGAATGGCGAATTCAATTTCCAATTGTTGGATGAAACCGGAAAAGTTCTTCAAACAAAACAAAATGCTGCAGATGGTACAGTAACCTTTGATGATATTTCATATTCATCAGAGGACGCAGGAAAAACCTTCCACTACACGATTAAAGAAGTCATTCCTGAAAGCAAAGCAAAAGGAATGACCTACGATGAAGGAAGTATTGATGCGACTGTAACTGTCACAAAAGATGATGCAAGCAATACACTCAAAGCTTCTGTGACATATGGTGATAAGAAATCATTCACTAACAAATTGGTAACAACTTCAATTCCACCAACTCCTCCGACGGTTGACAAACCTGAATTGAAACTCTACAACATTCAATTGCACAAAGCTAACGCAGATGGAAATGCTCTTGCAGGTGCTGTATTTGGTCTCTTTGAAGCCGATGGTACGACTCCTGTAGCAAATCCTTATGGAGAAGGGCAAGCGACCGCAACTTCTGATTCAAATGGTCTTGTAACTTTTACAGGATTTGAAGCAAAAGATTATGTGGTGAAAGAATTGACTGCTCCAGAAGGTTATCAACTATCATCAGATGTGATTAAAGTTTCTGCTAGCGAGTTGAATGCTGCGACTAACCTCGTCGTAGACAAAGGAACAGTGGTCAACAAACCGTTCACTTCAATTCCACCAACTCCTCCGACTGTTGATAAGCCTGAATTGAAACTCTACAGCATCCAATTGCATAAAGTGAACCAAGAAGGGAAAGCTCTTGTTGGTGCTGTATTCGGGCTCTTTGAAGCTGATGGTACGACTCCTGTAGCGAACCCTTATGGTGCAGGTCAAGCAACTGCTACCTCTGATGCGAATGGTCTTGTAACCTTTACAGGATTAGAAGCAAAAGATTATGTGGTGAAAGAACTTACAGCTCCAGATGGCTACCAGTTATCAGATGAAGTCATCAAAATCTTAGCTAGTGATTTGGTTGTTTCAAATAGTGTAGTGGATAAAGGAAATGTCGTTAACAAACCATTTACTTATATCCCTCCAACTCCTCCAACTGTTGACAAACCCGAGTTAAAACTTTACAACATCCAATTGCATAAAGTGAATCTAGTAGGTCAAGACCTTGCAGGTGCTGTATTTGGTCTCTATGAGGCAGATGGTGTGACACCAGTTGCCAACCCATATGGCGAAGGCCAAGCGACTGCTACATCCGATACCAATGGTCTTGTTTCCTTCACTGGATTGGAAGCAAGAGATTATGTTATTAAGGAGTTGACAGCGCCAGCTGGCTACCAATTATTAACGGATGTTATTACTGTATCTGCTAGCGAATTAAAAGCTGCACCTAACCTTGTAGTAGACAAGGGGACAGTTATAAACTATCTAACACCACCAAACACACCACCAAACACACCACCAACTCCGCCTACTACACCGTCAACAGACAAACCAAAAGGAGATAAACCTTCTGGAAGTCAACCAAAAGAAGATAAGAAACATACCCTTCCTTCTACAGGTGAAACAGTAAGTGCTGGACTTGTTGCAGCAGGACTTGCGCTTGCAGGAGCTGGAAGCATGCTCGTTGCCAAAAAACGCGACGAATAATTCTAAAACAGGTTTTCATCTAGCATTGCTAGATGGACCTGTTTTTTTATTGATGACCGTCCTGTTTTCTGATCTTATTTCCAGTATTTTTGCGTCCTTTCTAAGACACAAAAAAGAGATCGGCTCAAGTCCAACCTCTAATTTCATTATAATTCCTGTAATAAATAACGGAAGAGTTCTAAATTCCCTTTTTCTTCATTGACCAAGTATTCTGGATGCCATTGCAAGCCCATAATGCGATGACCATCTACAGCTTCAATGGCTTCGATGGTGTGATCGCGCGGATCAAAGGCGGTCGCACGGAAATTCGGTGCGAGATCCTTGATACTTTGACGGTGCACGGAATTAATCCGACTGGCCTGACCAAAGAGTTGTTCCACCACACTGCCTTTTTTAGTCTGGATAGAATGGGAAGTCCCAAACGGAAGTCCTTGCCAATGCCCTTCGATCTCTTGGTTGAGTGTTCCTCCAAAAGCCACATTGATCAACTGAACCCCACGGCAGATTCCTAGAACCGGTTTGTTTTGGCGTACTGCTTCCTTCAGTAGGGCAAGCTCAAATTGGTCCCGTTCGATATTGTAATCATCACTTTCGATGGTTTTTTCTTCGCCATAGAGACGAGGATCGACATTTTGGCCTCCACTTAAGATCAATTTGTCAATCGTTTCAACATAGTCCTTAACTAAGGAAGGATCCCCCATCGGGATGACCATTGGAAGTCCACCTGCTTGACGAATCCCTTCCGCAAACTGACTAGATACAGAGGAATGAAGGTTTTTCCCTTCCGGGTCCACCGGACAGAGATTAGCGGATACTCCAACAATTGTTCTGCACATATTCATTCCTCCTTCATTTTTACTAATACTTATGTTACCACCCATTAGTGATAGTGTCTAATATGTATTTTTTAAAACCGTGATAGATTTTATTTATCACCCTCACCTTCCTCACAAAACAATTGATGATCATACAAGTTTTTTTACCTATATTATGTTAAAATAAAGAGGAAAATAGAATCGTCCTTCAAGGCACACATTCGGCCGTTTCGAAGGCGCAAGCGCTAGATTTCTAGCCTTGTTGAAAAAATAGACATAGAAATGGAAGATACAATGGAAAAACAAACCGTTGCAGTATTGGGTCCTGGTTCATGGGGAACAGCCCTTTCACAAGTCCTCAATGATAACGGCCATGAAGTCCGTCTCTGGGGAAATATCCAAGAACAAATCGATGAAATCAATACCGCTCATACCAATCAACGCTATTTCAAAGACATCGTTATTAGCGAAGAGATTACTGCTACGACCGATTTGAAAGCAGCTTTGGACGGTGTGGACGCTATCCTCTTTGTCGTTCCTACAAAGGTGACCCGTTTGGTGGCGAAACAAGTCGCTGAAACACTGGATCACCCTGTAACAGTCATGCACGCTTCCAAGGGACTAGAACCTGGTACACACAATCGGATTTCTCAAATCCTTGAAGAAGAAATTCCTGCTTCTCTTCGCAGCGAGGTGGTGGTCGTTTCTGGACCTAGTCACGCCGAAGAAACTATCGTACGGGACATCACCCTCATTACAGCTGCCTCAATAGATTTAGAAGCTGCACGTTATGTTCAAGAACTCTTTAGCAATCACTACTTCCGCCTGTATACCAATACCGATGTTATCGGAGTGGAAACTGCTGGAGCCTTGAAGAATATCATCGCTGTCGGAGCTGGGGCCCTGCACGGTCTTGGTTATGGTGACAATGCCAAAGCAGCTATCATCACGCGCGGTCTCGCTGAAATCACGCGCCTTGGCGTTAAGCTAGGAGCTAGCCCCTTGACCTATAGTGGTTTGTCTGGGGTTGGTGACTTGATCGTTACCGGTACTTCTGTTCATTCCCGCAACTGGCGAGCTGGGGATGCTCTCGGACGTGGTGAAAAATTGGAAGACATCGAAGCCAACATGGGCATGATCATTGAAGGGATCTCTACGACCAAAGTCGCCCATGAACTGGCACAAGAATTGGATGTCTACATGCCGATTACACAGGCCATTTACCAAGTCATCTACGAAGGAAAAGATATCCGCGAAGCTATCCACCACATGATGAGCAATGAATTTAAAGAAGAAAACGAGTGGAAATAAGTCAACCACCCTAACACCAATCCTACCTTTTAGAAAGGAAACTATATGACTAAAGTTAGAAAAGCAGTCATTCCTGCGGCTGGTTTGGGGACACGCTTCCTCCCAGCTACCAAAGCTTTGGCAAAGGAAATGTTGCCAATCGTTGACAAACCTACGATCCAATTCATCGTAGAAGAGGCTCTGAAATCTGGAATTGAGGAAATTCTTGTCGTAACAGGGAAGGCCAAACGTTCGATCGAAGACCATTTCGATTCTAACTTTGAATTGGAATACAACCTCGAGCAAAAAGGTAAGACTGACTTACTCAAGTTGGTCAATGATACAACAGCGATCAATCTTCATTTCATCCGCCAAAGTCACCCTCGAGGTTTAGGAGACGCTGTTCTTCAGGCGAAAGCTTTTGTTGGGAATGAGCCTTTTGTTGTCATGTTGGGAGATGACCTGATGGACATCACCAATGATGATGCCTTGCCATTGACCAAACAATTGATGAACGACTACGATGAAACCCATGCATCCACTATCGCTGTGATGGAAGTCCCTCACGAAGAGGTTTCTTCTTACGGTGTGATCGCACCTCAAGGAGAGGGCATCAATGGTCTTTATAGCGTTGAAACTTTTGTCGAAAAACCAGCTCCAGAAGATGCACCGAGTGATCTCGCCATCATTGGCCGCTACCTCTTGACTCCTGAGATCTTTGATATTCTTGCAAATCAAGAACCAGGTGCTGGTAATGAAATTCAATTGACGGATGCGATCGACACCCTCAATAAGACCCAACGAGTCTTTGCCCGTGAATTTAAAGGCCAACGCTACGATGTAGGTGACAAGTTTGGTTTTATGAAAACATCGATTGATTATGCTTTGAAGCATCCACAGGTTAAAGAGGATCTCAAACAGTATATCATTGATCTTGGAAAACAATTAGAAGAAACTGAACAAACTGCAGACTAATCATTCCCAAATCAAAAGAATACAAAAAGACTGGCCATATCATGTAAGGGCTTTGCTACCTTACAATGGTCAATCTTTTTTTCGTAAAAAAGAGGCTGGATAAAAATCCGGCCTCTTTTGTTTCATTGGACTTGGTCCAATTCACATTTTAATTCTTATTGTTTAAGGATGAACATTGTAAGAATAGTTTGTATTTGAGTAAGTTTCAATTTCACCTGGATTGAAATTAGATCCGAAGCGATTATTGTTGTTTACACTATTTCCTGCTACAGGAGCTTCAGTTGGAGCTTGAACTTTTTCTTCTGGCTTCACAGGAGTCTCTACTTTAGGAGATACAACTGGTTGTTTCTCCTTGTTAGCAGCATAGCCAAAGCGATTGTTTGGATTTCCTTCTGCATTAGCAGGAATATCACGTGTAGAAGATGTTGCTACATAATTTGGCGCTGGGATGTAAACTTTGTTCGCATCTTCACGGATTTGTGGTTTTTCTGGAACCGTTGGTGTGTCTGGTTTCTTAGGTTCTTCAGGATCTTTATAGTTATCTGGTTTAGAAGCACGATAAGGATCAGACTTACGTCCAGCTGCCTCTAATTGTTTTTCCATTAATTTTTCATAATCTTTGAAGTGTTGGAAGAGACGATCAGACAATTCAAGGGCATCTTTTGTCACCTTATCTTCAGCAGCTTTTGCAGCTTCAGGTTGATCTTTCAACGCATAATATTCAATATCTTTCTTCTCTTGATCAACAATAAATTGTTTTTCCAGAGCTTTCCAGTGATCTTGAACTGTTTTTCCAAAGACATCTTGGTTATTGATCGCCATGTTGTCAATGTGCCATACTGTCCAATACCATGAATTTGGATCATAAGTTGCTGTTTGAGGTTTGAAGGCTTCGTAAGTATCTTTTAGATTACCATAGAATGGAACATAAGGTGTGTTCCGAGATGGTCCCATACCAAGCCATAAAGTACCACCAAATGATTTTGGAAGTTTTGGATTGATTTGGTAGACATGGGCATCAATAACGTTTTCATTTCCTAAAGCATACTTGTATTGGTCTTTACGAACAGCATCATTGCTACCATTATCACCTTGTTTCTTCACTCCAATTTGATCGTCCGGTACGAAGCGACCATTTAAGTGTTCAAAGCGATTCCGTTGCATAGCAAAGGCATCTTCTAAAGTAAATTTCTTATTTGGATCAGTTGGAGAACGGAATAGTTCGTATTCGTCATCCTCGTAAGTCACTTTCGATTTTGGATCCAAAAGGGTGATTCCTGCGTAAGTACGTGAACGGTCTCCTTCAGCATATTTTTCTGGTCCATAAGATTTAGCGATATGGAAGTTACCATCTTTATCTGTCTTGTAGTTACCAGATTCTTTAGCTACTTTTTCGACATCTTTCGAAGCGATCACATTTTCCTTGTCATTCAAATCTACATGACCAAGGTAGTAGGTATTGGCAAAGACTGCATATTTGTCTTCTGGGACTTTAACAGCTACATATTGGTGACCAGAAAGAATTTCCATATACCAAGTTTCTTTTTGGTCCGCAATAACAACTGTATTCCCCTCAGCTGAACCTTTTTCTTCAATGACTTTCGCAAGTAATTCGATTCCTTCACGAGCAGATTTTGCACGAGGTAAAATTACATCAAGCATGGCAGCTTCTGGGAGACCGTTTTCTGTCAATGGGTCAGTCTTCAAGACTTTTTTGTTTGGAATGGCTGTAACAGTTGAGGTCATAGAAACGCCGGCTTCGTTAAATCCATGTTCCCCAAAGGCACCGTTACTACCATCTCCACGAGCAGAGTCATAAGTCGCTGTGTATTTCATTTCACTGGCAGCATGTGGATAGGTAAAACCATTAGATTCGTCTTCCAGTTGATCCCCTTCCTTATAGTTCTTCGCATCAACAACTACAAAGTTTTTGTTGTGCTTTCCACCATTTGGATAGTAAGGGTAGTCTTCTGTCCGACCAAAGAGAGTGGTCCCATCCTTGGTCAATTGGCGACCAATGATAAAACCGCAACAGGCTTGAACAGCTTGAATTGGTAGGAGTAAGAGTGTCATCGCTACCAATGAGAGTTTTAACAACCATTTTTTCATGGCAAATCTCCTTTGTTTTTGCACTACTTTTGACAAAATAGCACTATTTTTGGTTTTTATATCTCCAGTTTACACCTTTCTCAATCCTTTTGCAAGCGCTTTCTAATTTGCGTTTTTATACCTTTTTACCTATGATTACCTTCTCTATGGGCCTACCAATAGTGGGTTCACTCGGCTCCTGCAAGTATATTATGATAAATATATACAATTCTTTGTATTTCAAACAATTTTCTGTTAGTTTACGATTTCGCTACATTTTTTAGAAAAAAAGCCCTTCTCTGTGAGAAGGACTTCTTAAAATAGATTCAAGATTTTACCTAAGAAATAAAGGAAAAGCAGGAGATAAGATAAAGCTGCACTAATCTGATAGGTTCGGTTCATAAAGCGCGCCTCTCCTCTTACTGGAAAGACATAAGCCAACATGACTCCAGCCACTAAGCCACCGATGTGCCCCGCCATACTGATTCCTGGCATGAAGCTAAAGATCAAATTGACCACAATCAAGCTGGTATAGGACTGACTCAAGTGACGAATATAGGGGCTTTGGACAATAAAGCGCAAAGCACCAATGGTCCCAAACAGTCCAAAGAGGGCTGTAGAAGCTCCTGCTGCAATCACATCTGGCGTAAAAATAGCAACAAAGACATTACCCATCATGCCTGATAAGAGATAAAGAGCTAAGAAAGCCTTCGATCCAAAGAGATCTTCTGCCAAACGTCCTAAGTAATAGAGGGTGATCATATTGAGCACAAAATGTTCTAGGCCGATATGAACAAATGTAGCTGTCACTATTCGCCATAACTGGCTAGGATCGACTTTCACAACCTCTCCAATAATACCACCGCTATAGTAAATAGCAGCACCTGTTTGGTAGTCGCCTCCAAATCGGATAAACATGGAAAGAAAGACTGCCGTTGTGACGAGCAACAAGAGGCTGGTCACAGGATAACGACGATCAAAGAGTAACTTCATAGACTAGCACCTCCTGAACTGCCTGATCAAACGTATCTGGCTGGAACTCCTTCTGCTGGATGGAATAAATCGTACTAACCGTTTTTCCAGTAAAATCTTCCAAATAACGATCATAATAGCCACCACCATAGCCAATTCGGTAGCCTTTTGACTGGAAGACCACGCCTGGTACATGGATCAGATCAATCTCTGACTGTTCCACAAGCTTTCCTTTTTCATTGGGCTCCAGCAAACCAAAGCGTGTCTTTTCCAAAATGTCAGGATCGTATTCCACAAATTCCATTCGCCCTTGTGGATAGGTACGGGGAACACAGACGCGTTTTCCAAGTTGAAGAGCTGCTTGAATCAAGCCAGCTGTGGAAAATTCATGCCCCATGGACAGATAGGTGGCTAGGGTCTTGGCTTCCTGAAAGGCTGGAAGCTGGATGAAACGCTGGGTTAATTGGCTATCTGCCTCCGCTTTCACTGATTGAGGCAACTCTTTCATGGCTGCAATGGTTTCTTTTCGTAGTGTTTTCTTCATGCCTACTCCTTTTGTCTAGCTTTTATTGTATCATTTTTTAGGAAAGATCCGAACAGTTTTTATACAACAAAATAAAAATCCAACTCCAGACGGAGTTGAATCATTCCTTTATTGGTTAGCTTTCATTTTCAAAAATTTACCAATGTTTTCCACAGCAAAGGGAAGGGCAGCCTCATTTGGGCTCATCTTCGGATGGTGCAGGGCATAAGGGGTATCAATTCCCAGCCAGAACATGACCCCAGGGACCTTGCTCAAGAGAAAGCCAAAGTCTTCTCCTGTCATCGCAGGTAGGATATCAATCAGGTTCACATCTTCCTCAGCTGTGAAAAAGTCCATGAGTTCTTTGGCCAACTCTGGTTGGTTTTCCACAGGCAAGTAACCTCCTTGCTTGAGTTCCAAATCTAATTCTACCTCAAAAGCGGCTGCAACCCCTTCCGCAATCGTTTTGACCCGTTTTTGAGTCAGTAGGTTCATCTCCATGGTCAAGGTCCGGATGGTCCCATGAAGGAAGGCTGTCTCAGCAATCACATTATTGGTGGTTCCTGCATGCATGGAACCAAAGGTCACCACAGCCCCTTCAATCGGATCGACATTTCGACTCACGACCGATTGGACTTGGGTAATGAAGTAAGAGGCTGCTACAAGAGCGTCATTGGCCTCATGTGGAAAGGCGGCATGCCCTCCCTTTCCTGTAAAGGTGATCTTGACTTCACAGGTCCCCGCAAAAAGGGTACCCGTATTGGTCGCAATGTCCCCCACCTTCAAATCAGGGCGCACATGCAGACCATAAAATTCATCAGGGAGCCAGTCGCCAAAAGCATTGTCCTTATACATGAGCATTCCACCAGCCTCATTTTCTTCAGCTGGTTGGAAGAGAAAGAGCAGGTTATTTTTGGGTTGCACTTGAACCAGTTGATCTAAAAGTCCAAGGGCTGTCGTCATGTGCATATCATGACCACAAGCATGCATCCGTCCTTCATGTTTGGAGGCAAAATCAAGGCCCGTTTGTTCTACAATCGGTAAGCCATCGATATCCGTCCGCCAGCCGATAGTTTTTTCAGGTGCAGACCCATGGAGATAAACTAGGATCCCTGTCCGCCAAGTCCGTTGCTCTACAAAGTCCTTGCCTGCTGTGATCTCTGCGATCCGCTCTAAGAGGTAGGCTTGGGTTTCAAATTCTTCTAAGCCAATTTCAGGAATTTGGTGAAGGTCTCGTCTGATTTTGATCAAATCCAGTGTCATAGTTGTCTTCTTTCTATTAGAAATAGAGACCTCGTGGCCTCTATCTTTCATATCTTATAAATTACGCAAGGCGTCTTCCAAGGCTGTTTTTTGTTGTGTTTTTTCATCAATTTCCTTGATGATGCGAGCTGGTACACCAGCTACAACCACATTTTCAGGGACATCTTGAGTAACGATCGCGCCAGCGGCAACGACAGAACCGTTTCCAACTTGAACCCCTTCGATCACAACAGCATTAGCACCGACCAAGACATTATCACCGATCCGAACAGGCTCAGCAGAAGCTGGCTCAATGACACCCGCAAGAACGGCACCCGCACCGATGTGGCTGTTTTTACCAACTGTTGCACGGCCACCAAGAATAGCTCCCATATCGATCATGGTTCCTGCACCGATTTCAGCACCGATGTTGATCACAGCCCCCATCATCACGACAGCATTATCTTCGATGGTCACTTGGTCACGGATGATAGCGCCTGGTTCAATCCGCGCATTTAGGTAACGTTTATCCAGTAATGGGACAGCTGAGTTACGGCCATCTTGTTCGACCACATAATCCTTGTTCTCTGTTAAGTTGGCAAGAAGGGGCTCGATATCTTTCCAGTCACCGAACAACACATTGCCAAGCTTGGTGACAGAAGCTGGAACAGCTATTGCCAATTCCCCTTCAAAGGTTACTTTCACATTTGTTTTCTTTTCTGCATTTCCAATAAAAGCGATAATTTCTTGAGCAGACATTTTTTGTGCTGTCATGAGATTCTCCATTCATTTCAATTAAAGGTATCCATATTATACCACAATCCCAAAGAGATGAACACCTAAGGCGATGTGGATGTCGCCGGATCTTCGAGACCCTTGATTTCACTAATAGTTCGATTACTTCCAAAACGAATAATGACTGATCGCGAATCAGAAAGCTTATAGTAAAAGGTTAAGAAGGACTCTGAACCCAGCATACTCCCAAGAAACACTGCTAGGAATTCCTACTGTATTCACAAGATCTGAATAGCTCGTTCCTATTTTCATATTGGCAAAATCTTCTCTGTTTAAGCTACCATTTTTATTGGCTAATCGCTCACTGTTTAAGTTTTTAAAATCAAGAGAAGATAAACGATCAACACCAATTTTTGAAAGTAAAACGGTTACGGAAGAAGGGGACCCTTCAGACTGATACTCCAATTGTGTCATAAAAGGACTGACACCACCTTCTTGGTAGGTTTCTTCTCCACTGCTAGCCTTCCCCAGTACAGCTACCACATCCTGTGGAGACAGAGAAGTTGAAGAGTAACGTTCTTGATCTCCCTCACTTAAACCAGGAATCAGGGAAATGGCCTTCTCATAGGTCACTTGAAACTGAAATTCCCTCTCCGGAGCAATCAAGCTACTCGTACCACCTCTCAAGGTTTCCTTTCTAGTTCCATAAGACAAGCTAGTGCTTCCGTATTCACTAGTAGTAGAAGAAGGATGTTCCTCGCTATGAATACCTCCTGAAGCCAGATAGGCAAATAATCCCAGCATGGCCAATAAACCAAAAAAGGCTGCCAGCGAAGACCCTTCACTCTTAGAGGAAGGGGAGTAGGTTTTCGTCCTCTCCGATTGGGAGTCTAGTACCGTTTGTCTTGGTTCTGAATGCCTGCCTCCCCCTATTGAAGCAAGGTCAGCTTCTGAAATCAAGCGGCTCCCACCCTGGTGAGAGGAAGCTGCCTTGATGTCTGTCCGTTGATCGTCCAATGATATCTCCTTTCTTATACCAACACTAATTTCTTGGCTTTTTTCTTGAATTCCATCACCACTTCTGGCTGCCCTGGTAGCTGGTAAGTCGCGCGATAGCCCATTCCGCCATCTGGCATTTCCCCCCAGACCAAGCGTTGAGGATTTCCTAGTTGCTGAATAAGCTGGGCGAATTCTGTACCTTTTTTCTCTTTTTCAGTAGTGATTTCTTTCTCACTGCTTGTCTTCTCTTTTGCGTCCAACAAATTCGTCGCATCCACTGTCGTCAAGCGATACCCCTGGTCTTTTTCCTGTTCAAACCACAAGGCTACACTTTTCTTTCCCTGATCGGTTTGCTTAGCCGCATAGGTCAAGACGAGAACCGTTTTATCCCCTTGAGCTGTCTTTGTATACTTAACTTTTTGGGCTTTCCCCCATTCCGTCACAACTGTTTCCAAGCGGGTTCCTGGTTGCTGAGTCTGCTTGAGACGAACTTTCAAATTCGCCACAGCTTCGATGGTCCATTTAAACTGCTTGATTTCTTGTTCCTTGCTGACCAAATTCTGATAATCCTTTGGCTGGAAATGGGCAAGTGTTTGGTCCTCCTTGGTATCGGTTCCTTGCTCTTGCACCTGGATGCTTGCAATCGCAAGTAACACTCCTAAAACAAAACACAAAAACGGCAGCAAGAGTTCTTTTCGATTCTTTTTCATCCACTCGATCATCTGCTTCACCCCTTCTTCGTCAAACGATACTGACCAGTCTGGTCACGTTCAAAGGTTAAAGAGACCAGTCCATCTGTCACCTGATAAGACAGGGCTAGGACTTGCTTGTCCTTTTCAGAGGTCAAACTAAGAGAATTGGGAAGACCTGATTTTTTCAAGACATCTTCTACTGCTGTCCCCTTTTCCTTTTTTCCATCTAGTGTCTGATAGCCTGTAAAATCTACCAGTTTTACGTTCTTTTTGCTCTGATAGTGAGACGACTTTGGTGCAAATCCTTGAATCGAGCTCAAATAAAAATCATCATCCTGCTTTTGAAATTCTATGGTATAAGGATAGAGCCCCTTCACAGAAGCCCCATAGCCTAACTGGACTTGTGCTCCAAAACTCGTATCTTCTTGTGTAAAGCTCGCTGCTTTTCCAAATTTTTTGACGAATGCAGACAAAGTCACCCAACTTTTTTGTACCTTTCCTTCTCCCCTTGCAAGCTCTAATGACAACAAGTCTTCTAGAGCCGGCTCTTTTGAAGAAGGAGCGACAAATTGTTGGCTTGCTTCTTGCATTCGAGATAGGCTCAGCAAACGGTCTTTTGGTAAGGTTTTAACCGGATGAATCATAAACACCAAGCAAGCCCCAACGACAAAAGCTAGCAAAGCCCCTGCAGCTTTTTGGAGGATCCGCTTATGACGTTCTATCCACTGTTTCATTTCTTCCATCCTTCATGCTCTTTCTATTCAAACTCTTTCTATTGTATAGAAAATTAGCGTATTTGTCTCGTCTTATCCCAAAAAAGAGGCGCTTGCCTCTTTCTTGTCTTATCCTTTTAATAGCTGTCTTTACTACTCAAGAGGAAATCTCCATTTTCTTGGCGAATAAAGGTCAAATCTACATAGTCCCCGTTTTTCTTTTGGAAGTCCATGACCAACTCTATCTCGTCTGAATCATCAGATGAACTCACCGTAAGATTGACCGCATCACCGTATTTTTCTAAAAGCTCTTTGTAAGAGGTTCCTCCAGCACCGGTCTCACTATTTCCAACTTTGAATCCATCTGCAAAGTTGTCCTCAACCGTAAGATTTTTCCCAAATTGATTAAATTCAAATTTGACAAGCTGGAATTCTTTCCCGTTCTTAGAGTAAGTCGCTTTGACCTCTTTATTATAAGAGTTATCATCCCAGAATAATTTCAATTCTCCACTTTCAAATTGAACGGAGCTAGCTTTCCCATAAGCTTCAATCATTTCCTCAGGAGTCTCCCCAGCATCCTTTCTAGTCAAAAACTGAAGTTGTTCGATATCAGATTGTTCCCAGCTAAAATCAGCTTCCGCATCTTCAGAAGTCAATTGCTCCAAATCGATATTGGAAGAAGAACCAGACTGGTTACCTGACCAAGAAGTCTGCTTTCTAGATGATGACGTGCTAGGGCTAGCATGACCAATCAAATAGCCACTGACTCCACCGATAAGAATCCCAACTAAAATCCCAAGGGCAAAACGAATCGCCTTCTTGTCTGCAGTATCCATCGGTCTTCCAACAGGAGAAAGAGGAGCTTGTGGAATAGGTGTCTCAGGAACAGGCACTGTTTGCGGACCAATTGGTTCAGCTGCCATGTTTTGAGGAGCTTGAGGCGCAGGCTGAAATGGAGGAGTCGATTGGGGAGCAGCAACTACATCCCGATGTTCTCCAACAGTTGCTTCATCCACCTTTGGAGGCTCCACTGTTTCTGAAATAACTGGCTCGTCTGCTTCTTCTTTCATTGCTTTCGTCTCCGTCACTGAAAGGCCACTAGCTTCTGGAACGACCAAGTCTTCGGCTTCTTCTTTTGGGACAAAGGCTGGCGCAGCCACATCAAATTGAGGCGCACCCTCTACGGGAGTATGTTTCATAAATTGTTCTTGATCTTTCTCGGACATTTCGAATTCTCCTTTTTATTCTTCTCTTCTACTATAACATAAAACCAAGCAAGGACCAACTCCTGTCTTGATAGACTAAAAAAGATCGGAGAGATATCCGACCTTTTAGAAACTTATCTTAAAATTTCTTGCGAAGGGAGACAATAGCAATCAGTTAACCATATGATTGAGAAACATAACTAGATCGTGTTTTTATAATTGATTCCAGGGGACAAAAATATGAGTTTGTTTAGCAAGTAAAAAAACGACCTCTTGCGAGATCGTTTTGTTGTCTATTATAGACGAGCGTTGAGTTCTGCTCCAAGTTCTTCAAATCCTGGTTTACCAAGAAGAGCAAACATATTTTTCTTGTAGGCTTCAACACCTGGTTGGTCAAATGGGTTGATCGCGTTCAAGTAACCTGAAAGGGCGATGGCCAATTCGAAGAAGTAGATGGCATAACCAAGAGTGAAGGCATCTTGCTCAGGAAGAGTCACGTACATGTTTGGCACGTCACCGTCAGTATGGGCAAGGAGAACTCCGTCAGTTGCTTTTTTGTTTACGAAGTCAACGTCTTTTCCTTGAAGGTAACCAAGTCCGTCAAGGTCTTCTTCCAAGGTAGGGATGATCACGTTCTTACGTGGTTTATCCACACGGACAACTGTTTCAAACATGATACGAGTTCCTTCTTGGATAAATTGCCCCAATGAGTACAAGTCTGTTGAGAAGTTTGCTGAAGTTGGGTAAATACCTTTTTGGTCTTTTCCTTCTGTTCAGGCACTCCTTGTGGATCCATCTGCTGGGAATTCCCTTGCACTGGCTGGCTAGTTTGATTGACTTGCCAATCAACCACTGCGTCATCTATTTTTTCTAATTTAGACCCAGAAGCCTGGACTTTTTGTCCAAGCTCTGAATCAATTTTTTAGACTTTTATTTTTCTAAATTGCTTGATTTTAAATTTTGTTATGGTCAAGCAGTTTCGAAAATCTGAATGGTAGAGTCCTTTTCAATTACTACTGCTTGGTCTGCTGCAACATGGAGAGTGCCCGGCAGGCTGCCCTCTTTTGAACCATCAAAAGAAATCGTGATATGGCCCAGTCCAGTTAAATTTTTTTCTACTACATTTCCTACGGCAGTAATCGAATATTCCTGACTATCTACCACCAGCTTTCCACCTTCTAGTATTGCACCTAGAAGATTTTTGTTATCGATTTTAAAACAATACTCTGCTAAGTCTTCCGGAGCTTCTTCTCCAAACAAAATGAGCATATTGGCATCTTGAATCATATTCTGAGCTTCAGGCCCCACTTGAATTACTTTAGCTTCAAAAATTTTCTTCATCTAATTCCTATTCATCCTTTCTCAAATCTGTCATAAACTTATGCTTATAGATAAGTTTAACATAATAGTTGCTATGTTTACGTGCATCTATCAAAAGTTTACTGATAAAGGCCAATACTAGCTATCCAAGCTACTAGCACCCGCGGAACACCATTGAGAAAGCGTGAATAAAGCACAGAAGGGACACCAACCTCAACTGTTTCAGCCTTGGCTTCAGATAGACCGAGTGCTACAGGAATGAAATCACAACCGTTTTGAGTGTTGATAGCAAATATAGCTGGCAGAGCCATTTGGGGCGGAATAGTCCCTTTGCCGATTTCAACTCCAATTAAGGTTCCAATAATCTGACTGATAACAGCTCCGGGGCCTAACAAAGGAGATAGGAATGGCAAGGAACAGATAAAGCCAATCAAAATGAGTCCCCAGATGTTCCCAGCTAGGGGAACCATTAATTTTGCCAGCCAATTTCCAACACCTGAACCTTGAATAACCCCAATCAGCAAGGAAACAAAGGCCATGAAAGGAATGATCGTGTTGAGCATTGTTTGGATGGCTTCACGAGCAGCCTGGTTGAAAGTCGCAACGACCTTCCCAGCGCCCATCCCAATTCTTGCTACAATACTTGTTTCAGCTTTTTGCTCTGTAATTTTTTTACTAGTATCGTAAGTTGGCTTTTCTGTTACCACAGTTGTCGCTTTTTCGTCTTCATTAGCAGCAGAAATTTGATTAAGGCCAACTGCTGACACATAGATTTCCTCGGTTATATATTGAGCTAGAGGCCCACTTTTCCCTGTAGCGACAATATTTATTGTAGGGATCCCCTTTTTAGGATAAATACCACAGCGAAGAGTACCGCCACAATCCACGATTGCTAAAGCAATTTCCTCATCTGGGATAGAAGTTTTAAACCCATTAACAGCTTCCATACCGGTCAAATCAGCAATTTTATCTACAATATCTGGCTTTTCTCCTCCGCCAGTGATATAGATGAATTTATGCTTAGCTTCACTAGGTGTAATGACCAAAGGTCCTCCGAAACCGCCATTTCCTTTAACAACTTTTATACTCTTATATGACATAATTTCACTCTTTCTATCAATCAAATGTTTTACTCAAGGTAACACCTTGCTGTTTTGCTACATAAGCAGTTGTAAAATCGGTCACCCAACCGCCTACAAAGTTCATGACAAGCCCAACAAGCATGTAACGAATGGCTAAGTCCATTTGACTTAAACCTAAAGTTTGAATTCCTGTTGCAATTCCCATCCATACAAACAATTCCCCAGGATTGATATGCGGAAATACACCATTTGAAGTGTGGCAGAACTGCATCTGAGCTGCTACAAAACTAGGTTTATAATATTCTGGTAAGAAACGTCCCATACTGATTGCCATCGGATTCCCCAGCATAAAGGCTGAAATGAAAGGTAAAATCATATACCGGCTAACAGGATTTTTGGCAGAAATCTTAGCCAGGGAATTGACCTTCTCTTCTCCCAAGAAAGCGATAAGGGTATTCATTGCAATCAATAGCATTAAGACAAGCGGTACAATATTTGTCATCCAGCTAATAAAGGTTTCTCCACCTAATTGGAAGAGTTTCATAAAACTCTCTGCAAAATTTGTAATGTGATTCATAAGGAACTCCCTTTCTTATTTTTTTTAAATAACTGTTTAATAGATAATTGTAAGTAATTCGCATAAAAGCCGAATCCCAGAAAAGAATCAGATGAACTTGTCTCTTTCTCAATACCTGCCTCATGCCAAAGATAGACTTTTCTAGCATCTTCTATGGCTGATTGCATCAACTTATTTTCTTTTCTCACAAGAGGATTATACTTGTCAAAATAATGGATGTCTTCTCCAACATAATCGTCCATATTTTGAAAACGTGCTAAGATTGTGACTCCTTGCATTTTGCTAGCTTTAAGAACCCGACCGTTTTCATCAACCGCGAACATGACAATCGTACCGGATTTGATTCTTCCGGACTTCCTGCCAATCGCTACGCGCCCCAGTCTTCGGAGCATCGTATAGGTCTTATTGAAGTCTTTGAGTTGCTGCCAGCCGAGGAACATTTGAAATATATAAGCTGCCATGACAAATACAGCGAAAATTATTAGCGAATTCATTAAAATACTCCTTTGCTCTTAGAAAATGATAGAAACTCTGTCTCTGTTTCTACAGCCCTCAAAGCTTCTTTTAGAGAAGGCTCTCCTGCAATTCGAAAAATGTCGTCATACAATTCCAGCAATTCACTCTCCATTTTGCTTTCAATTTCTGAGGGAATGGCGACTAGAAAGATAAATTCAATCCAATCATCTCCTTTTTGATAAGGCTCTTCTAGCTTTCCAAACATTAAAATAGTCTTTGCATAACCCTGGTTAATTGTATGGGGGAAGGCAATTCCTCCACCAAAAATGGTTGATTGTTTTTTCTCCCTATCAATTATCCGATTTCTAAAACCTTCATCAATCATCTGAAGTTTCTCTAACTCTGCAACCATATTTAGCAAGTATTGCTGATAGGTTTTTTGGGGACTCAACCGAAGAAAACGTAAGCTGACTGTTTCTAGATTTTTTTGATGAAAAGCATTGGCCCTCTGCCATTCTTCCCGCAGCCATTGATCATCAAAAAGATGATTAACTTGAATGACTGGAGATTTAGAATCTTTATATTTTAGAGGAACTGTCGTAAAAATCGCGAAATAGTCCTGATTCAAATCCAGATTAAAATCCTCTTCAGAATACTGAGTAATGTCTACATCATTTCCAAGGATTCGTCTGAGTTGCTGAATAATCATCGCAGCAGTTCCTCTTCCTGTTGTGCAAACTACTGCTATCTGCTTGCGAGAACCATTTACAACAGAGTTTTGCTTTCTTAAAATCATTTCAAAATACAAAGCCAGATATCCGATTTCAGATAATTCCAATTCAGAACCAAAAATTGCAGACAGTTCTTCTCCAGCAATTTTCGCCATTTCAAAAGCAAAAGGATATTGAGTTTGAACCTCGCCATGGAATATATCATTAGCTTGCACATGGAAAATCAGTCGATTGATTAAGGGGCCTAGATGAGACTTGATTTCTTCAAATAATTCTTCATCATCAAAGTTAACCAACATTGTTTCTTTGACTTTCTTGACAATCCCTTGAAAAATGTTTGCAAGCTGTTCAGATTGATAAGACGGCTTGCTTAAAGTGTCAATAAAACGGATATTAAACGGAAAACACAAAAAGTCTATTTCAAACTGACTGAGGGAAATCTTATAAGTCATCTCAATATGATAGATTAATTTTTCAACCAAAGGTGTCTCTGTTAAATCATTCCTATAGTAAGGAATAGGGCAACTCAACACCCTAGATGCATAAATACGCTCCACCATAATTGAAATTGTCTTTCGAAGGAGTTCCTTTGTTTCTTTCGGGATTTTATACTCCTGGAGTAGCGTCTCCAGAAAAGAAGATGTTGCCTCGGTGAGTGTCTTTCCTTCAAAGTAAGGGGCCACTTGGTGAATATAGAGCAAGCGCAAATTCAGCTCGGACCCCAAGACCTCCAGCCCACGGTTGGGCTTTCCTGAAATAGTGATAGAGTAACTCTCTGCCAAAGATTTTACTTGTTTTAAATCCTTATTAAGGGTACTTCTACTAACACCTGCCTCCTCAGCCAAGTCGTCAATAAGAAGAGGGGAGGTTGACTTAATTAAACGTTTTAGTAAATAGGCAATTCTTTTACTGGAAGAATTGAAGTCACTCTCCCGTTTTAAACTACCAGATAAAATCCTTTCCAACTCAGTATAGTCATACACCTCTAACATTAACTTATCATCTTGTGAGATAATCTGGATACTCGGAGCCAAAACATCATTTAATTGTTGGATACTCTTTTGCAAGGTTTGCATACTAATATCCAGCTCTGAGCGCATATCTACCAAGGAATAAGTTGGCTGTGAGACCATTTTTTCTAAAATGTTATACCATCGATTTACTATGGTCAACTCTCTTCCTCACCTTCATTTTTTTAACCGCGAGTTTTCCCCCCGGCAATATTTGTAGTGACTCCAGTTATATAGCTAGAACGGTCTGAAATATAGAATGCTACAAGGTCAGCTACTTCCCGTAGTTTACCACTTCGTCCCAAAGGAGTTGTTGAAGTTGAAGCATAACCAGCTCGAATATCTTCTACCGTCTTTCCACGGGTATAAGCAAGAGCTTCCTCATAAGAAAGAGTTCGAAGTCCCGTAGCTTCCATAATTCCTGGAGCAATTCCAACCACACGTACACCATGCTTACCCAGCTCTTTTGCCCATGAACGAGTGTAACTATAGACTGCTGCTTTTGTGGCAGCATAGGCACTTTGTCCTTCAGAACCTTCCAAGCCTGCTTCTGAAGCCATGTTCACAATTACACCTTTTCCATTTTTCACTAAAATACGTCCCACTGCCTGACTAACCAGATACAAACCTTTTTGATTAATCATCGTTACTTTTTCGAACGTCTCATCGTCCAATTCGTAAGGACCTTTAGGATTTTCTGCATCGATTAATAATCTAGGGATATTAATCCCTGCATTATTGACCACTGCATCAATATTGCCAAATCTTTCAACTATTTTGGCAACACCCTCTTCTACTTCAGAGCGAGAAGTTACATCAACTTTTACAAATAATAGATTTGGATGACGCAAATCGTTGTCGCTAAGATCGAAATTCGCTACATTGACTCCTAATTCCAGCAATTCTTCAACGATTGCCTTACCGATCCCAGATGACGCGCCAGTCACAAGAACTGTTTTGCCTTTTATGTTTAACCAATCATTCATTTTGATACCTCTCAAATTTTATTTACAAGGCAATTATACAGCGCTTTCATAAAAGAATTAAGACACTCTTTTTTATACTGTTCAAAAAAATAATAAACTAATTATGAGGCTTGTACTAAAAAATCCACAAGAAATGAACTTGTGGATCTCTTTTTATACTCTAAATGAACTCAAGGCATATAAGAATCAAAGGCGTGCATTCAGCTCAGCACCCAGCTCTTCAAAGCCTGGTTTTCCAAGAAGGGCAAACATGTTTTTCTTATAAGCCTCAACTCCAGGCTGGTCAAATGGATTGATACCATTCAGGTAGCCAGAAAGAGCAATAGCCAACTCAAAGAAGTAAATAGTGTAGCCCAAAGTGAACTCATCTTGCTCAGGCAGTGTCACAAACATATTTGGAACTCCACCATCAGTGTGTGCTAACAGCACTCCATCTGTAGCTTTTTTATTGACAAAGTCAACATCTTTTCCTTGCAAGTAGCCAAGACCGTCCAAGTCTTCTGCCAATTCAGGAATCAGCACATTTTTGCGAGGTTTATCTACACGTACAACTGTTTCAAAGAGGATACGGGTACCTTCCTGGATAAATTGTCCCAGAGAGTGCAAGTCTGTTGAGAAGTTGGCTGAAGTTGGGTAAATCCCTTTTTGGTCTTTCCCTTCTGACTCACCAGCCAGTTGCTTCCACCACTCAGAGAAGTATTGTAGAGATGGTTCATAGTTAGCTAGAACTTCTGTCAGATAACCTTTACGGTACAAGATATTGCGTACAACTGCATATTGATATGCTTCATTTTCAGCCAACTTATCAGAAGCATAAGCCTTGCGAGCAGCATTTGCTCCTTCCATTAACTTGCTGATATCAGCCCCTGCAGCTGCGATTGGCAAGAGTCCCACTGCTGTCAATACTGTAAAACGACCACCTACACTATCAGGCACTACAAAAGTATCCCAGCCATTAGCATCTGCTTCAACCTTAACTGCACCTTTAGCGCGGTCTGTAGTTGCATAAATCCGTTTATTTGCTTCTTCCTGACCATACTTCTTAACCAAGAGTTCTTTGAAGACACGGAAAGCAATAGCAGGCTCTGTAGTCGTTCCTGACTTAGAAATAACGTTGACAGAGAAATCTTTGTCTGATACATAGTCTACCAAATCAGCCAAATAGCTTGAAGAAATAGAATTTCCAGCATAGAGGATTTGAGGTGCCTTGCGTTCTTCCTTGCTTTGTAGATTTACAAAAGAATTATTCAAGAAATCAATAGCTGCACGAGCTCCTAAATAGGAACCACCAATACCGATTACGATCAATACCTCACTATCAGATTGGATTTTAGCAGCAGCCTTTTGAATACGAGCAAATTCATCTTTGTCATATTCTTCAGGCAAGTTCAACCAGCCAGTCATTTCTGCCCCAGGACCTGTACCATTTCGCAGAGCAGAATCTGCAGCAGTCACTTGAGGCTGCATATAATCTAGTTCATGTGGTGCTACAAATTTATCTAACACCTTTGAGTAGTCAAATTTAATATGTGACATGTTTATCCTCCAATTGTTCTTTTCTTTTATGATAACGCTTTAAGAAAAAATAAGCAAGTGCTTTCGCTATTTTAAAACGTTTACATTTGTATTCTATACTATTTTTCTAAATAAGCTAACCTTAGGACATAACCGAGAGCACTCGTTTGCGTAAGTCAACAAATTTTAGGCCTATTTAGGCCTATTGAGAAGAACAATTTTGATTGACAAGAAAACAAATATGCTTCTTAAGATTGGATGTCAGCTGAATTCATTTCAGGTCCGTTCAAACTAGATTCGCTGCTCCAATATTCATCTGCACCTTTTAGGCTTGACTCATCAAGAGCAATAGAAAAGAGCACACAGCTCACTTCGCTTAGGGCTGCTGGATTCCTCCCCTGACCCGCTTCACGCAGAACTGTTGCTCCGATAGGTATTATATCATAAATTGTGGATTTTGCAAAGGTCTGGTTTTTATTCTTGTGTTTCGGCCTTAGCTGCGAGCTTGGCTTGTTTTTTTCGTTCTCGACCTTGGCGGAAGAAGGTCTGCATGATGGCTGCACATTCTGCTTCCAAGATTCCTGTTTCCACTTCCACCCGGTGATTGAGGCGCTCATCTGTCAAAATGTCGTAGAGACTTCCTGCTCCGCCAAACTTCTGATTGGTCGCCCCGTAAATCACCTGGGGAATCCGAGCTAGACCAATGGCACCACTACACATGACACAGGGTTCAATGGTCACAAACAGAGTCGTATCCAGCAAACGCCAGCTCTCTTCATGCTGATTGGCTTCCTCGATCGCCATGATTTCCGCATGCATGACCGCCCGCTGCAGCTCCTCACGCGCATTATGTCCACGCCCGATAATCTGACCATCCTTGACCAAGACACAGCCAATCGGTATTTCATCATTGGCGAGGGCAATCTCCGCCTCCTTCAGGGCTTCCCTCATAAACATCGCTTTTTCCTCTATCGTGTAGTCCATCTCTTCCTTCTTCCTTTTAGTTTCTTTGTTCATTATACCATAGGCAGCTTACGACTCACAAAAAAAGCCGCCGATTGGGCGACTCTTATGGGAGATTATTATGAAAAAGTTTAGGAGGTTTAAACAAAGTTAGGAGGTCTTTGTTTATGCTTCTAGTATAGCTGGCCTATCTTAAATAAAGCTTAAGTTCTCTGAGTATTGATGATTTTGGAAATATCACCACTTAGAATCTCAAAAATATCTGACAAATTGCTGGCTTACTACTATCCGCTTTGTCGCAGAACCAACTATTGTGGCATCGCTCATCCTTTACGTAACTCAAGGATTTGGTCATAGCGCTCTTCTTCATCAATATGATGGGCTATTTCTAGTACCGTGATCGGCAAAGAAAAGATTAGGTCTCTAACCAGACGACTATTTTTTTCGTCCAAAGCTGATGTCACTTCGTCCGCTAATAAAATATCCTTCTCGCGTAAGAGAAAACGAGCCAACTCTAATCTGACACGCTGACCTCCTGAAATGTTTTCACCATTATTATGAATTTCTACATTCAAAATATCCTGAAATTCATCTATTAAGCCAACTCGGTCCAATACCTCCAATAATTCATGGTCCTGAAAGGGCTGACCAAAAGTTAGATTATAGCGGATAGTATCGTTAAACAGGAAGGGATGCTGGCTAATTAAACCGATATTCCCTTGGAAATGACTCGTTATTTGATTTCCATCATACTGAACGAAAATGTCACCCTCATCACATACTTCTTCTCCTAAAATCAAACGAAAAAGAGTCGTCTTTCCAGACCCGCTCGGTCCTTTGATTAAGACCTTCTGACCTACTGAAATCGTCGCCGTCAAATCAGAAAAAAGCTGACGTTCAGCAAAACTTTTTGAAATATGATTTAAGCGCAACGATTCGAGATTTTCAACAAATTGATCCTTTGTCTCTTCGAAATCAGGTTCTTCCTCGATAATCTTAAACAGGCGGTTCGCAGTCGGCAAGGCACCTTGGAGATTGGCTGCACTGTACATCAGAGTTTGGATCGGTTCTACCAGCATCCCCGCAGCAACATACATAGAGATGAGGCTTGTAATAGAAATAGAATTTCCCTGTAAACTCAAATAAAAGCCTAAAGCAAGAGGAACAACCTGACTAAAAAAGACTATAAATCCATTAAAGAAAAAAATAATATTATGTGTGAAACAAAATCTTTGGATGGCTTTTTGATATTCTCCGTTTAAATCATTCACGCGCTCTTCATTCAGCCTCATGGCCTGATTAATCCGTAAGGTTTGGCTGCCTTGCATACTATCCGAGACAAGCCCATGTAATTTCGTTCTAAGCTTGGACCAGCTGTCTCCCGAATCTTGTAAACGACGATTCATGATGAACTGAGGAATAGGTCTCATAATCGTAAAAATGACAAAAATAAGTCCTAAGAGAAAATTTTGTGAAACAATATAAATGGCTGTAACAAGGGCGACAAATCCCCAACTCACCATAACATTTATATTTTCCAAATAATTATCGCCCACATATTCCATATCTTGAGTTAGCAGACTAACTTTTTCATCATTGGAAAATTTAGGATTCAATATGACTTTCTTAAATAAAAGGGCACGGACACTTTTGTTGATTTCTCTTCGGAATATATTGTGCGAATAGTTTGAAAACAGCATCAGACTATAAATAACAAGATAGACAGACAAACCAAATAAAACAAAATTGAGAATTTTTCCATAAGAAAGGCCGTCTTGATCTAACTTCAAGGCCTTCGTTAAAATCAGAGGTTGCGCCAACACCAAACCACTATTCACAATACGCCCTAAAAAAATAGGAAAAAGATACTTCTTATCAATGTACTTATAAATATTTCTCATAATTATCATCCATCAAAATAGAGGGCTAGCACAACCCTCTTCTCTAATTTATTTAAAATCGTGATTATTTACAATCACAATTATAGTTAAATACTCTAGGTTTAGCATTCATTTTGTCATCGAATTTGTTATTCACTTTAACCTTCACCGAAAATTACAATCTCCATGTGTCAAAATTGTTAGTTCCAATAATTCAGCATCTGTATCGCTTATTTTAGATAGATACTTTTCGACCTCATACTCACCCTCACTTAAATATTTATTTTTATCAAGATAAGCATGAAACTCTTTCCTAATCACATCATTGCTGTCGACTACTCTATTCAATTCATTCGTAAGAAAAAATGAATGATTGGTTTTAGTATTAAAATACAACGTACCATCATCAGTACTATATTTTAATATATATCGTGACAAATTCATATTATCACCTCTTAATCTGTGTGACTTAACCTACAGTAAGTATACACCGATAGAAATATTAAATAAAGCAATATTCAGCAGATTAGAAAAGTTCCAACTTTTAATATTTTGGAAAAGGTTATCCTATAAAAGCTGCAATTTCGCCAACTTCTTGAGCAATATAGGTGGCGCCGGCTTCTTCCAATTCTTCCCTGCTTCCAAAGCCATAAAGGACACCGATAGAATCAAACTTTTGCGCTTGAGCGCCAAGCACATCGTGCTCCCTGTCTCCAATCATGATGGTATGCGCCAAATCTGTAATCCCATTTTGCTCCAAGGCATACTGGATAACATCGCTTTTTTTACTACGTTTTCTATCCATGGTCGCACCAGCGACAAAGTCAAAATAATCATACAAACCAAAGTGTTTGAGAATTTGAATGGAAAATTCTTCAGGCTTTGACGTAGCTACAATCAACTGTTTGCCAGCCTGCTTGAGAGAAGCCAGCAAGTCAGGAACGCCTAGATAGACCTCATTTTCATAAAGGCCTTTTTCGGAAAAATACTCATGATAGTAGTCAATGGCCTTTAAACATTCTTCCTTAGAAAATCCATAAAAGCGCTCAAAAGACTCCTGCAAGGGCGGACCGATGAAAACTCTCAATGCTTTCTTGTCTGGCACTTGAATCCCATATTTTCCTAAGGCATAGGCCACCGAGTTGGTAATCCCTAGTTCTGAATTGGTCAAGGTGCCGTCTAGGTCAAATAAAATCGTTTGATACATTTTTTCCTCTTTCTGCTTTCAAAAAGAGGCTGGGACAAAAGTCCTAGCCTCTCAATTGTCTTTGGATTGTCGAGCAAGACGCAGTGGTTGAGTGGGCTCTACTACGCTGATTTCATCAGCTTTTACAGCCCTACTCAACTGTGCGGAGGTGGGACGATGAAATCGAATTCTAACGAATGACCGATTTCTGTCCCACTCTCTTATCTTCATTTGCTTATAAACTAGACCAAACACTTTCCAAGATATTGGTTTGCTCGCGACCTGGTCCGACTGAGAAGGTCGAAATGCGGACTCCAACCAGTTCGCTGACACGGCGAACATAATTGCGGGCATTTTCTGGAAGCTCATCCAAGTGGCGGACACCTGTGATGTCTTCTGACCAGCCTGGTAATTCTTCATAGATTGGTTTGCAACGTTTGAGTTGCTCCAAGCTTGCTGGGTAGTGGTCGATGCGTTCCCCATCCAAGTCGTAGGCTACACAGATTTTCACTGTATCCAAGCCGGACAGAACGTCGATCGAGTTCAAGCTAAGGTTGGTAATTCCTGACACGCGGCGGCTATGGCGCATGACAACTGAGTCAAACCAACCAACACGACGAGGACGACCGGTTGTTGTCCCATACTCATGCCCCACTTCACGGATCCGGTCCCCCACTTCATCAAAGAGTTCTGTAGGGAATGGTCCGTCACCGACACGGCTGGTATAGGCTTTACATACACCGACAACCTTGTCGATCTTGCTTGGGCCGACACCTGATCCGATGGTCACCCCACCAGCAACTGGGTTTGATGAAGTAACAAATGGATAAGTTCCTTGGTCGATATCCAACATAACCCCTTGGGCTCCTTCAAAGAGCACGCGCTTGCCGTTATCCAAAGCATCGTTCAAGATGACAGAAGTATCGGTTACATATTGTTTGATTTGTTGACCATATTCATAGTATTCTTCGAAGATATCGTCAAAGGAAAGAGCCTCTGCTTCATAGAGTTTGGTAAATTGACGGTTCTTTTCTTCCAAGTTGATGCGCAGGCGTTCTGCAAAGACGTCGCGGTCCAAAAGATCCGCGATCCGGATTCCCACACGCGCAGCCTTGTCCATGTAAGCTGGTCCAATCCCTTTGATGGTCGTTCCGATTTTGTTGTCCCCTTTTGACTCTTCTTGGAGACGGTCCAATTCGATATGGTAAGGGAGGATGACATGGGCGCGGTCTGAAATGCGCAAACTGTCTGTTGTCACACCTTCTTCATGAAGATAAGCCAACTCTTTGACCAATGATTTAGGATTGATCACAACCCCATTCCCAATGACAGAAATCTTTTCAGGGAAGAAGATACCTGAAGGAATCAAGTGCAACTTGAATTTTTTGCCGTCGATCACGATGGTGTGACCGGCATTGTCCCCACCTTGGTAGCGAGCAATGACTTCTGCATTGGCTGATAGGAAGTCTGTAATCTTCCCTTTTCCTTCATCTCCCCACTGGGTTCCTACAACAACTACTGATGTCATATCTTTGTCTGAGCTATATAGCTCGTCCTTTCTTGAAAAGCAGGCAGGAATCTCACCTGCGATTATGTTTTATACCTCATTATATGAAAAATTTGACAATTTTTCAAGGAGGGTTCATCATTTCATTTGTTTTTTCTCTTATGTAGACGAATTACATTTTTACAAAATATGTATTTTCTGAATTTTAGTACTTAATTTAAAATAAAAGTTCGGAATTTTTGTAAAATCGTAGCGGAAATTTGCTTTCTTTTTCCGTTTGTAATAGACTAAAATAACTACCATAGGACGGTGAAACGATGACGATTAATCAATTACTGCAGAAACTGGATACATCAAGCCCTATTCTCCAAGCGACCTTTGGTCTGGAGAGGGAAAATCTGCGAGTGACAACTGATGGACACTTAGCTCAAACTGCTCATCCGAGTCAGCTTGGTTCCCGCAATTTCCACCCGACCATCCAAACAGACTTCAGCGAACAACAACTGGAACTAATTACACCTATTGCTCACTCTACTAAGGAAACGCGGCGCTTACTGGGAGCTATCAGCGATGTGGCAGGCCGCTCAATTGACCAGAGTGAATGCCTGTGGCCTCTGTCCATGCCACCGCAGCTGACTGAAGAAGATATTATCATCGCCCGTCTGGAAAACGAATACGAACGCCACTACCGAGAGGGTTTAGCGAAAAAATATGGCAAAAAACTACAGGCCATCTCTGGCATCCACTACAACATGGAGCTAGGGAAAGATCTGGTCGCTGCTCTCTTTCAAGTCAGCTCCTATCATTTACTCAAGGACTTTAAAAATGACCTCTATCTCAAACTGGCTCGAAACTTTCTGCGTTTCCGATGGCTCTTAACCTATCTCTACGGTGCTGCTCCTCTGGCAGAAGCCGGCTTCTACAGTCAGGAATACCCGCAGCCTATCCGCTCTTTTCGCAACAGCGACTATGGCTATGTCAATGACGAGAATATTCAGGTGTCCTACACTTCTTTGGAGCAATATGTAACCGATATTGAAAACTACGTTCAGTCTGGCGAGCTCAGTGCTGAAAAAGAATTTTACTCAGCCGTTCGCTTCCGTGGACAGAAGCACAATCGCGCCTATCTGGAGCAGGGTATCACCTATCTGGAATTCCGCTGCTTCGATCTCAATCCTTTTGACCATTTGGGCATTAGCCAAGAGACCTTAGATACTGTCCATCTCTTTTTACTGGGCCTGCTCTGGCTAGATGATGTAGAAAATGTTGATGCAGTATTAAAAGCTGCCCATGATTTGAACCAGAAAATTGCTTGTAGCCACCCGCTGACTGCCCTGCCAGATGAGGCAGACAGCTCAGCCCTTCTCCAAGCCATGGAAGAGCTCATCCAGCATTTTGAACTGCCAACTTACTATCAAACTTTGCTGGACCAGATGAGAGAGGCTCTCTTACATCCTCAGCTGACACTGTCAGGACAGCTCCTGCCCCATATCCAGCAAGATTCCTTAACAGCTTTTGGTCTAGAAAAAGCAGAAGAATACCACCGCTATGCCTGGACTGCTCCTTATGCCCTCAAAGGCTACGAAAATATGGAACTGTCCACCCAGATGCTACTCTTTGATGCTATTCAAAAGGGGCTAAATGTCGAAATTTTAGATGAAAAGGACCAATTTCTCAAGCTTTGGCATGGTAGTCATGTAGAATATGTCAAGAACGGCAATATGACCTCCAAGGATAACTATGTCATCCCTTTGGCCATGGCCAATAAAACAGTCACCAAAAAGATTTTGGCAGCAGCTGACTTTCCCGTTCCGGCTGGAGCAGAATTTTCTTCTCTAGAAGAGGGACTGGCCTACTACCCTTTGATTAAGAACCGAGAAATTGTTGTCAAACCCAAGTCAACTAACTTCGGACTGGGCATCTCTATCTTCCAAGAGCCAGCTAGCCTGGAAGCTTATCACAAGGCTCTGGAGATTGCTTTTTCAGAAGATGTCGCCGTCTTAGTGGAGGAATTTATCGCTGGAACGGAGTACCGCTTCTTTGTCTTAGACGGACAATGCCAAGCAGTCCTCTTGCGAGTGGCGGCCAATGTCGTCGGAGACGGTCAGCATACCGTGAGAGAATTGATTGCCATCAAAAATGACAATCCTCTGCGGGGCCGAGATCATCGTTCACCGCTTGAAATCATTGAACTGGGGGACATTGAACTGCTCATGCTGGACCAGCAAGGCTATGGACCAGATGATATCCTGCCTGCTGGAGTCAAGGTTGACTTGCGGCGCAATTCCAACATTTCTACTGGCGGAGACTCGATTGATGTCACAGACAGCATGCACCCATCTTATAAGGAACTCGCTGCGGACATGGCAAAGGCTATGGGAGCCTGGGCCTGTGGCGTTGATCTCATCATCCCTGACAGCTCTGCTATTTCCACAAAGGAAAATCCCAACTGTACCTGCATCGAGCTCAACTTCAATCCTTCTATGTATATGCACACCTATTGTGCTGAGGGGCCGGGACAAAGCATTACTCCGAAAATACTAGCTAAACTTTTCCCAGAAATGGACCTATAAAGTAAGAAAACGCAGAAGATGTCTCTGCGTTTTTGTTTTGTAACCGAGGTAGAGTTTTAGATGATAACCTAAAAAGATTAAGCATGGTCCTCCTACAAGTTTAAAATAGCAAGTCATTTGCTGTAAAATCATCCTCTAACAAGCAAATTTCAAACCTCTCCTGCATATAGCAGAGGAAATCTTCCCTTTTTCCCAAAAAGAATCATAGGCCGCGAATACAAGGCTAGTATCATCTGAACAAGTTCCAGCCAGTTACTGTTGGCTTCCATAGCCCACCATCTCAATCGCTTTAAAACTGCCTCGGGTTAAAAATTCATACGGAACCCCTAATGCATCAGCTACCGCCAAACCATAGACTGCCGCTTTCAAAGATTGGTTCATGCTAGCCTCCTTTGTTTTATTATACTATTTTTGGTCTTAAAATTCTTCCTAACCCCAAAAAACAAGCGCAGGCCTGCGCCTGTTTTTCTATTTTGTGTTAAAATAAAAGGTATGGACAAAATTATCAAAACTATCTCAGAAAGCGGCGCTTTTCGTGCCTATGTACTAGACAGTACAGAAACCGTACGAACAGCCCAAGAAAAACATCATACACAAGCTAGCTCCACGGTCGCACTTGGCCGTACCCTGATCGCTAGTCAAATTCTCGCAGCCAATGAAAAGGGAAACACCAAGATAACAGTGAAAATCCTGGGCACTAGCTCACTTGGTGCTATCATCACTGTGGCAGATACTCAAGGAAACGTCAAAGGCTACGTGCAAAATCCTGGTGTGGATATCAAGAAAACAGCGACCGGTGAAGTCGTGGTCGGACCATTTGTCGGAAACGGGGAATTCCTAGTGATTACCGACTACGGCACAGGCAATCCTTATCATTCCATGACACCTCTCGTCACTGGAGAAATCGGTGAAGACCTAGCTTATTACTTGACTGAAAGCCAACAAACGCCATCTGCGGTTGGGCTCAATGTCCTCCTTGATGAAGAAGACAAGGTCAAGGTTGCCGGTGGTTTCTTGGTGCAGGTCTTGCCAAATGCCAAGGAAGAAGAAATTGCCAGCTTTGAAAAACGGATCCAAGAAATGCCGGCCATTTCTACCCTTTTAGCCTCTGACGACCATATTGAAGCCCTTCTTACTGCCATCTATGGTGACGAACCATACAAGCGTCTCTCAGAAGAAGAGATCCGCTTCCAGTGTGACTGTAGCAAGGAACGCTTCATGAATGCCTTGGCAAGCTTACCAGCCAAAGACCTTCAAGAAATGAAGGACGAAGACCATGGCGCGGAAATCGCTTGCCAATTCTGTCAGACAACTTACCACTTTGATGAAAACGACTTGGAGGAACTCATTCGTGACAAATCTTAATACACCTTTTATGATTGGGAACGTCGAGATCCCAAACCGGACGGTCCTAGCCCCCATGGCCGGAGTGACCAACTCAGCCTTCCGGACCATTGCGAAAGAACTGGGGGCGGGGCTCGTTGTGATGGAAATGGTCTCTGACAAGGGGATCCAGTACAACAATGAAAAAACTCTGCATATGCTCCATATCGATGAGGGAGAAAATCCTGTATCGATCCAGCTCTTTGGGAGCGACGAAGATAGCTTAGCACGCGCAGCAGAATTTATCCAAGAAAATACCAAAACTGATATCGTGGATATCAACATGGGCTGCCCGGTAAATAAAATCGTCAAGAACGAGGCGGGTGCTATGTGGCTTAAAGATCCCGATAAGATCTACTCTATCATTAACAAGGTTCAATCCGTCCTTGATATCCCTCTCACTGTTAAAATGCGGACAGGTTGGTCTGACCCTTCTCTAGCAGTTGAGAATGCCCTCGCTGCCGAAGCTGCAGGTGTCTCTGCCCTTGCCATGCATGGACGGACTCGGGAGCAAATGTATACAGGTCATGCGGATCTTGAGACCCTTCACAAGGTTGCACAAGCTCTGACCAAGATTCCATTTATCGCAAACGGAGATATCCGTACGGTTCAAGATGCCAAACAACGGATCGAAGAAGTCGGTGCCGATGCGGTCATGATTGGTCGCGCTGCTATGGGCAATCCTTATCTCTTCAACCAAATCAACCACTACTTTGAAACAGGAGAAATCCTGCCTGATTTGACTTTTGAAGACAAAATGAAGATTGCTTACGAACACTTGAAACGCTTGATCGATCTCAAAGGTGAGCACATTGCCGTTCGTGAATTCCGTGGTCTCGCCCCTCACTACCTCCGTGGTACCTCAGGTGCAGCTAAACTACGCGGCGCCATCTCCCAAGCTAGCACTCTGGCTGAGATTGAAGAACTCTTACAATTAAAAGCATAGAAACGCAAAAAACAGGACCTCATGTGAGGTCCTGTACTATTTTTAAATAAGTTAAGCAATTCGGCAAAGAAATATAAATATGTTTTAATTTTTTGAGCGAATCAAAAAAATACCGAAACTTTCCGCTGTGAGAAAAGTGCCTGAAACACGATTGTTTCAGGCACTCGGGAGTTTTGAGACCTTAGGCTCAAAACTAAGTCATGGAACTTCTTCGAAGTTCGCTGACGTCCGTACTCACCTAAGGAAAGTTTCTAAGATGGCTTTGTCATTAATCTAAAACAGGACCTCACACGGGGTCCTGTTTCTATAGATTGTCTGTTTGCAGGCCGAGTTGTTTGACTCTGGCGGTGTAGTAGGTCATGATCAAAAAGAGGTTCACTGTGATCAGCCAGATGGCCCATTTGTGAATAAAATGCATGAGGATGGCTACACTAATAGCTCCCGCAACAAAGCTTCCAACGACAATCCCGTAATTCATAGCCTGCCTGCGATACTCGTCCAAATCTCCCTTTCCTCGAGTGATTCGGTACAAGGCCGTCAGCATCTTGCGATAATTTCCGGAAGTCATAAAGATCACATAAGGGTGATTTTCGATGAGGCTCCCTGTAAAGGTCAACATCATCATCCCTGTTCCAAAAGCAATAAAGGGAACTTCTACAGGTGGTATGACAGACACCAAGGGAATCAGGAGTGTTACCACAAACAAAGGAATCAACATCTTGGTCCGCCAAAAGGCTGTCTTGCGATACTCTTTGATATGGAGGGCAACCAAAAAGCCGATCGAGAAAAATAGAATAGATGAAAAACGCATGATGGTATTTTCGACACGGGGATCGTGCCAATCAGCGATGAGAAGCAGGAGGTTCCCCGTTTGGGTCGCGACCAAACTCCGGTAGTGCATGTGGCAAAAAACATCGAGGCCCCCTCCGATAAAACCAAGCAGAGCCCCCATCAGTCGTGTATTTTGTGGTAAAATTATTTTTTCTTCCATAGTCTTGTCTCTTTTGATTTCAATTATGATTATTATACCACTTTGCACACAAGTGGAGCAGGAAAAATCAGAAAAAGCCCTTCCGTTACTAAAAGTAAGGGAGGGCTGGTAGAATGAACCCCGCTCGATCTACTGTTTTAAGCGATAGGTCTTGCGTGGTTTTTTCTTAGGAACCCGCTTGACACCCACTTCCTCCACGAATTCTCCGAATTTTACGAGGAAGTTATTGCTAACGATGGGGCGTCCAGGATTGATCAGATTGACCAACTCGGTTGCTTCATAAACGGTGAAAGGCTCCTCTAACAGATAGAGGAAGGTTGGATTCCAGTCTAGACGACCCTGAATCCGCTTGATCGATTCTTGAATAATCTGATAGTGGTCAAAGGCAAAATCAGAAGCAGCTAAGGATTCTCCATCGAGCAAGCACTGGGACTTTTTGAAGTCGACATCGAGAAAAACGACTTCCTTGGCATCGTCACCTGCATGAGCTAAGTCTACTGCTTCTGCTGGCAGATAGACCAGATGGGCAATGGTAATGACCCAGCCTCTGGGGTCCCGCCCAGGGGTGGAAACTGTCATGAGTTGTTCCACCTTATTCACTGGAAGATCGAGCCCAACTTCTTCTTTGACTTCTCGGATACAGGCATGAGTCGCATCTTCATCCTTGTTCACAAAGCCCCCCACCAAGGCGAGGCGGTGTTGATAAGGGTGGGCCTTGCGGCGAATGGCTAAGAGCTTGAGCTGGCCTTCAACAAAACAGTAAGCTACCATGTCCGCTGTGACACTTGGAGTTTCATAAGTCGGCAGGTCTTGCTCCTTGTACCACTTGAGAAAGTCTGCTTCACTAGCGGCCGTCTCAAAATACTCTTTCTCCGTCATTCCTGCTGGAATTGAGAGACTTGCCATCTAAGCCACCTCCTTCTTGAGGGCTTTGGTCCATTGGTACCAGCCCACTAGGCTATTCAGCGTGTAGACCCAGTACATCCCTTGGATGTGAAGGCTCTGATCCCACCAGAGATAGATACTAAAGACGTTGGTCGCAATCCAGAAGATCCATTGCTCCCGGTAAAGGCGAGTCATTAGGAGCTGACCGACCCCATTGGTCGCATCGGTGATACTATCGCGGAAAGGGCGAGCGCTATGGATGCTCTGATACGCAAAGCCCATACCAATCCAAATAACAGCACACAAGGCCAAGTAGCGCATCCACTCAATCAAGTTCAATTTCTTGGCTTCAAAGTGAGATTCTTCGACCTTACCTTGATCATTGATCCGATTAGAGAGCCAAACATAGAGACCGATCGGTTGCATGATGAAGAAATAAAGAGTTGTCAGAACTTCCCCGTAGAAGTTCTTATTGAGGGCTAAAACGAGGTAGATCGCTGAATTCACTGCTCCAAAAAGGTAGTTACTAGCACGCCCTTCTGCAACCAGGATGACGCAGACAATGCCTGTCCAAGAGGCAAACAGTCCCAGCCAATCATGCTGTCCTGTCCGATTGGTCCATTCTAAGAAGAAGGGAACACTAGAAAGAAGGAGGAGATAAATCCATTGAAAGGCTGTGCGTCCTACAAAAAGGTCCTTCCATAGAAGTTTCATAATATTGACAAAGCCTTGCTTTTTCGCTTCTCGGTGAACATTTCTAAAGTCTTGGCTAAAAGTTGCGAATTTTTCAGATAGGTTTTTCATAAGCTGCTCCTTAGTCGGCTTGGTAAATGGCATCGATCACCTTCTTGGCTTCTTCGTAGTTGCCGAGGTAGTCTGATGCGAGGAAAGTGGTCGGAATGTTTCCTAGGTATTGCTGGCGCAATTGGTCCAGGTAATTTGAAAAGCTGGTGCGGATCTCTTCGTCAGCCATGGTCATGTCTCGGAAACCATCATTGACATAGGAACCGATCGGCTGGACAAAGAGGATCAAATCCCATTTTTCTTTGGAGAGAATACTGACAAAGAGGTTGTCAAAGGTATCAGTCATGCTGGTATCCTGACCTTCGACCTCCATGTAGTAGTCGTAATAACCCTTGGTCACTAGGGAATTGGTATCTGCGATGACAAGGCCTCTATTGGCACTACTATCGATGAGCTTAGAGGTTTGATCATACTGTCCTAAGAGTAGATAATAGTAATCTTTTGGCGTGAGCTCATCATCTCGAACATTGTTCTTGATCTGGTATTCACGGGCATACTCAAGACTAACAGGTGCATCGTAAAAGCGGGCTAAGTCCTTTGCAAGGGTCGTTTTCCCGTTGCTGGCGCTCCCCATGATCAAGACTTTTTTCGTGAACTGGCGACGGAAGGGCTGGGCAATGTATTTCCAGTATTTGCTGGGATTTTCCCGGATCATGGTAGCAGAGATCCCGAAGCGACGCTCTTCTAAGTGAACTTCAAACCCTCTAGCTTCCAACTCTTCCTTGTAGGCTTTCTCCCCTACATAAAAGATCAACTCTTCTGTCTCTGTTTGATACTGGATGGTGTCTAGGGCTGTCTGTAACCAAGGCTCCCAGCCCAAGGGATAACGAGGAAGTTCTGTCTCATCTAACTTATAGACTTGGGTCAACTCATCATTTGAGAAAGCTTCGCGGATATAACGGAAGCGTTTTTGTAAAGGCAGTCCCACTTCTTCGCCACGATCCCCTTCGTAACCAGAAACGATGACACGAACGCGATCACACTGACGCTTGGCCCGCTGGATCAGGTCAATATGCCCTTGATGAAGAGGCGCAAAGGTTCCAAAAACCAGGGCAATTCTTTCTTTTTTCATATAAGCTCCTTTTTATAATTTTTTATAAATAGATTTTCTTTATGTTTTTATTATAAACTATATTTTCTATCTGTCAATAGTTTTTTATAAAAAAATATATTTTTATTCAAATCAACAAAAAAAGATCTGAAAAGAGATGCTTATCCTTTCAGATCTTTCGAATTTTATTCACGAGTGAGGGAGTGGCTGACACCGTCTTTCAAAACCGTCACACTAGATACCGAGCCATCTTTTCCAACTACGATATCTAGAGTCGCTGCAGATCCATCGCCTGCTGAGAGATTAGCATGGTAATGACCATCATCCAAGGTATAGTTATAAGCGCTGATACCATAGGCTACGGGTTGGCCCCCAGGAAGTTGGATGGTCACTTGACCACCTTGGCCAATAGTGACTCCAGTGTCGCGTTTGTCAGACCAATTCCCAGCTGCTGCAGAGAAATCCCCTGCTGCTACAGAATAGACTCCCTTGTATTGGGCATTCTCTGTAGCAGAAGCTTGCTTCTTAGCATGGGCATGGCCGTCTTCTAGACTTGGCAATTTTGCTTTCGCTGGTGTTGCTGGAGTGGCTACTTCTTTTGTTACGGGTGCTGCTGGTGTCGCTTCTTTAGCTGGAGCAGGTGTTTGACTAGCTGCAGCTTGGTTATTTTTGCTACCAACGGTATGACTTTCTTCTGATTTGCTATCAGAGGATGAAGAGGCAATGGGATCTTTACTAGTGATCACTTTTTTCTTAGAAGAAGAGCTGGTTTGTTTAACCAGACTGGTCTTTGAACTACTTGCTTCTGAAGTTTTTTCTTCTTTATTCCCGCCACAAGCTCCTAGGAAAAGACTAGCTGTCAAAGCTAGGGCTGCTAGGGAAATGATTTTTTTGTTTTTCATAACAGAACCTCTTTTTGTAACATTTGTAATATTTTGTAACGTTATTGTAACACTGTTATATGAGGCTGTCAATAGTTTCTCAAATATTTTTCTAATTTGAAAGAAATTTTAGGTAAGTTCCTAAACTTTGCAAAAAAAGCCGGACATACTGTCCAGCTTTTCTTATTTATACACTTCTTGATAGAATTCGATCTTGTCCCCTTTTTTAACGGTGGTTTCTGCAGCACCTTTTGGAGCCATTTCGCCATTGATCTTGTACATCCAGTAAAGACCTTTGGCTTCATCTTGGCTGTGACCGTCAATCGAGGTGATCATGCCATTTTTTTCTTCAATCTTGTAGTTGGCTTTGAGCACTTTCATGAGGTTGCTCTCTTCTGCTACTTTCAAGGTTTTCGATTGCGCTTTTTGACCTTCTGGCGTCACGCTAATCGTAATCGAAATTTCGTTTTTCTTGGCAACTTCTGTGCTAGAAGCACTTGTTTGATGGTTTGTGCTATGAGACGAAGCGCAACTCGCTAAAAGAAGAGCTGCAAGTAAGGTCATCAAGCTAGAAATGGTTTTTTTCAACATAAAATCTCCTAAAGATTTGATAGATAATGGGATAGAAAATGATCGTCGACAGAGCATGGGCAAGGTTAAAACTAAAACCATTGACCAAAGCATAGGTCCACCAAGGAATATGGTATATCAAGGCATAAACACTATCGATCAAGACCCCATAAGCAAAGGACAGTAGGCCCACAAAAAGGATCTGAAGGACAAAGGGCAACCACTTGTAACTGATGCGCCAAATGAGCATCAAACAGCCAAAGGCGACAATCTGAAAGAACACAATCAGGCTCATCCCCAGGAAAAAGGCGGAGACAAACATGGTGATCATCATCACAAGAAAAGCAAAGCTATACCCTTCAAATATCACCAAGAGAAAAAAGATGGCAGAAATAGGTTGGACATTTGGGAAAGGGGCAAAAGCCTGACGTAGAGCGACACAAAGGGCCGCCAAAAGCGAAATACGGGTTAATCGCTGAAGCGTCATGACATCCTCCTAGACAATCTCAAACTTGATCGTTCCGGCTGTCGTTCCAACCTTGATCGTTTGTCCTTCTTGGGCTTGGCCTTTCAGCAATAGCTCTGCTAGTTGATCTTCCACTTCGGTCTGCAAGACACGACGCAGTGGGCGAGCTCCCATTTCTGGATCGTACCCTTTGGTTGCTAGCAACTTGAGCGCTGAAGGCTGGAATTTGAGGGTCATGCCTTGTTCTGCCAAGGTCGCGATGAGCGGTTTGACCATGACTTTCACTACCTGCTGCATGTCCTCGCTTGAGAGACTATGGAAGACCACCTTTTCATCAATCCGGTTGATAAACTCTGGACGATAGGTCTTCTTCAACTCTTCAAACATGCGTTTTTCCATATTGGCTTGGTCAAAGCGGATATCTTTAGCACCAAAGCCAACTGTCTTATCATCCCGAAGGGCTGTTGCTCCCAGGTTTGAGGTCATGATGATGATGGTATTGGAGAAGTCGATCTTCCGGCCTTTGCTATCGGTTAAGACTCCGTCATCCAAGACTTGCAAAAGGACATTGAAAATATCTGGGTGGGCTTTTTCCACCTCATCAAATAAGAGAACTGAATATGGTTTGTTGCGGACTTTCTCGGTCAACTCGCCTCCTTCTTCGTAGCCCACATAGCCTGGAGGAGCTCCGTTGAGGCGACTCGCCGCGAATTTTTCCATGTACTCACTCATATCAAAACGGATGAGGGCCGATTCATCATCAAACAGAACTTCTGCCAAAGCTTTGGCTAACTCTGTTTTTCCGACACCGGTAGGTCCTAGGAACATGAAAGAACCGATCGGACGTTTATTGCTACGGATACCTGATTGATTGCGTCGAATAGCCCGACTGATACTCGAAACCGCTTGGTCTTGACCAATCACGCGCTTGTGCAATTCTGCTTCTAAGTTTAGGTACTTCTTGGCATCGGTTTGAGTCAGTTTTTGAGTTGGAATACCAGATAATTGGCTCAAAGTCACCAAGACATCTTGGTCAGTGACTTCTTTTTTGTAGACAATGGGAGCGGCCTCTACTTCTAAGAGCTGGGCTGCTTTCTTCCACTTGCCATCCATCAAAGCCCGGTCTAAGGCGGTCAACTCTTCTTTTACGTGACCGTTGGAATCGCGGTTTTGTACAGTAGCTGCCGCTTCATCCAAGAGATCAATGGCTGAATCTGGCAATTGACGACTGGTCAAATAGCGGTGGGCATATTTGACAGCTGTTTCGATCGCTTCATCGGTAATGGTCACATGATGGTGGTCCTGATAGGTCTCTTTCAAGCCTTGGAGAATTTGGATGCTATCTGCAACACTTGGCTCTTCAATGGTGACTTTCGCAAAACGTCGAGAGAGGGCTGCGTCTTTTTCGATATGCTTTTGGTACTCATCTTGAGTCGTTGCTCCAACTGTACGCAAGGTTCCCCGTGCCAGGGCTGGTTTTAGAATATTGGCTGCGTCTAAGGTCGAATCAATACCGGATCCTGACCCCATAATGGTATGCAGTTCATCGATAAAGAGAATCACGTGACCGTCTTCTTCGATGTCCTGGATGATATTGTTCATCCGTTCTTCGAAGTCCCCACGGAAGCGCGTCCCTGCAACGACATTCATAAGATCCAATTCAAGGACACGCATTTGCGCGATTTCAGCTGGAACATTGCCACTAGCGACACGCTGGGCCAGACCTAATGCAAGGGCGGTTTTTCCGACCCCTGCTTCTCCCACCAATACAGGATTGTTCTTCGTCTTGCGGCTGAGGATTTGGATCATGCGTGAAATCTCTGCATCCCGGCCGATCACAGGCTCAAGCTGGCCTGCACGCGCCATTTCTGTCAAATCACGGGTATAATCTTCAAGACCTCCACTGGTGCTTGGGGGCATGCCCATCATATTTCCCATGGTTTGGCGGTTAGGGTTTTGGGCTCGATAGAGACTCCGAATGGCTTTGATATCATTCTTGTCCCAACCTGCCTTGTCCTCAAGATTCTTTCGAAGGGAGGCAATAGGAACTCCCTTGTCTTGCTCTGTAAAGGCAAAGCCAGCAAACTCCATGACTTGGCTCGCCAAGGTCCCACGGTCTGCTAGAAGAGAGAGGAGCACATGCTCTGTTCCCAAGGTCTTGGCATGAAGGACCTGGGCAATCTCTCTTGCGTGTTTCATAATGGCTTCCATCCGATAAGAAAATGGGAAGATTTCATACCGATTGTCGCTTTGAAAAGCTTGGCCTGTGATATGCTCCGCTGCATCCTGAAACTCATCGATCTGCATAGGATAATCGTTCAGTACAGAACCTGCCACGCTATAGGGATTATTGGCCATAGCCGTCAGGAGATGCCAAGTATCTAAGGTATGCCCCTGATAGTGGCCTGCTAGTATTTGGGCCGCTTCTATACTTTCTAACAGTGCTGTTGAATAGTTCATCTAGTCGGTATTTCCTTTTCTATCTACTTGTTGAATGATTTTTTTCAGCATCGTTGCTCGTAGGATGAGAGCATCTCGACCTAGGACCTCATCGGAGGTCGTCGCAAGCAAGAGCTGAGTCTCACGTTTTGTCAATAATTTTTCTTCATAGAGCATCTGGAGGATATCATTAAAGACCTGCTGGCTGATGGTCTCTCCAATATTGGCTGCCAAGTCTTGGAGCATCTGATGGTGATCTGAAAACTGGACCTTGCCAATGCGGATATAGCCCCCACCACCCCGCTTGCTCTCTACAATATAGCCTCGACTCTCGGTAAAGCGAGTCTTAATGACATAGTTAATCTGACTGGGTACAACCTGAAAGACATCGGCTAACTCACTTCTTTTGAGCTCTGCCATGCCAGCTTGAGCCAGCAAGGCCTTGATATAAGCTTCAATGCTATCAGATGTGTTCTTATTTGCCATGATGCTCCTTTCTGGCTTGTTTTTTTCTAGATGGATGCTCTGCTCTTTGGCCCATAAAAAATGGCCTTGGAGTGTTCCTTCTCATCATTGACCTTATTTGACTATTATACAATTTTTACGGCTGTAAATAAAGCAAAGACTCCATGGAAATAGGAATCTCTTAAGAAGGCAAAACAAAAGAGGCTAGTGAGAACTAACCTCTTATGCGAAGAAGGAACTACTCTTTGCGACGAGCGAATTTGGCGCCTCCACCCAAGAAACCTAGACCAAGAAGGCCTAACCAAGCAAAGAAACCACCTTCTTTTGTACCGGTTTGAGGAAGTTTTCCTTCCGATTGTAGAGAAGGACTTTCAACATCTTCTTTTTCCGGATGGTCTGAAGTCGAAACAGAAACTGCTTCTGGGGTTTTCGGTTGCAAGAGAACCGGTCTTTCTTTTTCTTTTTTGTCTTCAGCTTGAGAAAGAGTCATAACTTCTGGTTGCACCTTACTTGGAGTTACAGGAGTGGTTGGAGTCGGCATATCAGCTATCAACGGACTTTCTTCCGCTTCCTTCGTTCCGACTTCTGTGATCTGGTCCTGGGCCTCCACTTCGACAAAGGCATCGACTTCTGTCCGAATTTCTTTGCCTTCTTCTTGTCGGACTTCGATCAATTTCAACCGGCGTCCGACCTTCCCTGCTTGAAGGATCCGGCTCTCACCCTTGGTCAAGTCCTTGTTCTCACGCGTTTGACTCTCAAATGGAATCTCCTCCGCTTCGATGAGAAGTTCTGGCTTTTCAAGAATCAGATCCCGAACACCTTGATCTGGTCGTGTCTGCGTCAGGGGTTCATAATTGCGAGCATCTTCTAAGATGGTTTCAAGGGCTTCCACTTGATTAGCTGCAGCAACCAAATCTGGTTGCTCTTGATTCAACAACTGAGTCAAGTCCGTCAATTGTCCTTGAACCTTCGGTTTGAGGTCTGCTTTCAAACGATCGAGAGAGGTAGCCTTGATCTTTTCTACTCCTTCTCTGATGATCTGTTGCAGCTCTTCTTGACTGAGCAACTGGCTATCTTTCCCTGAGAGGATAAATCGGTCTACCTGGATGGCTCGAGATGACTGAGGATCATTGAGGGCTGGATCTAAGTGCAAGCGTAGCTGGTGGTAGCCTTTTGCTAGGCCTTGCAGATTGACCAAACTCTGGTCGAGCTTGCGTTGGTCTCCATAGCCACTGAAATAATGATCGCCGTCGATCTCATAATCATGGCCCCGACCTTCTTCGAAGGCCATTTCTTTTCCATCCAAAGTGACGCTGTAGAGACCATGACTTGGATCAACCACTCCTCGGACCTCCACGCCGGTGCCCTTAAAGGTAATGGTCACTTCAATGTGTTTCTTGCCTTCTTCATCGGTCACTTGGTTAAAGCTCGACCAAGATTCTGTGCCATTTGAGAAGTTTGGATTGTCTGTCTCATGGTGCCAACCCTCACTGTAATGCAGTTTCGGATCTTGGTCATCCACTTCTTTGCGATTTTCTGGCAACTGGTCTTCATTCATCACTTGAACTGTCAGTTCTGGAATAAAGCCGACAAGGCTTCCTTGATCCGGATGGAGCAATTTGACCTTAAAGTCATAGACGTCGGTCGCTTTTCCTGCAAAATCAAGGGTTGGAACTTGGACTGTTTTTTCTGTCTCGCCATCTGCGAACTCAAGGGTGACGTTGGTATCTTTGTAGACCTTGCCATGAACCCCTGTTCCTGGTTCTGTGATTAATTTGAGACTGGCACTTCCTTTAGAGCCACCTTTTCTCTTGACGACAACTTGCGCTGGGTCGCCTTTCTTAACGGCTAGGGTTGGCTGAGCAAACTCAAAGAGACCCTTTTCTTGGTTATTGAGGGCATAAATCCCTTCCGTTGCGATCGCATCTCCCTTGCTATTGACCAAGGTCAAGGTGTGGGATCCTGCTGCCAAGTCCGGTGTTTCATAGACCTTTTGGCTGCGTTTGCGGCTTGGGCTTTGGGTATTGACCGTCGCTAGCTTTTGGCCATCGACATAGATATCCATTTCCCCATGACCAGGGTCGACAGTTGCGACCACATAGGCCTTGGTGCCTTCAAACTGATAGGTCACCGAAGCCCCTTTTTCCTTGGTCCACATAGAGGTCCCTCGAACACCTTCTCCCTCTTCATTCCATTGGCCATTGGCCCGCTCTGCTGCCCGGTCAGAATGATAAGTCAAACCAAGCGGATAGCCATCGGTTTCTTCAATGCTAGCGGGTGTCTTATAGACAGAGACTCCGTTCAAGATTGGAGTAGCTTGGGCATCGGTGATGGACACCCGGATATAACGACTATCAACTGGTTGCCCTTTGATCAATCGGCGATATCCTACGGTTGAGCCAGCCCCATATGGAACCCATTGGCCATTCACAGCCACATCAATGGTGAAACCAGAAATCCGTTGGCCTTTCTCGATGGTTTCTTTAAGCTCTACCACATCAAAATGCTGTTCTTTTCCAAGATCGAGGACAAAAGAGCCGGTCTTAGCATCATCTGCAGGTGCCCAACTGGTCTTTTCATCGCCATCTGTCAAATGGCTGGCCTTGTAGAGCGGATTGCGTCGTGTCGAGTCAGCTTCTACCAAAGCTCCTGCCGCATAGTTCACACTGTAGAGTTGGTCCAAGGTCTGACGAAATTCTTTCAAACGGGCCACATCGGCATCCGCAAATTTTCCGTCTTGGTTAGGTGGAATATTGAGCAAGAGTGGAGTTCCACGGCCGACCGATTTGAAGTAAATGTCCATCAATTCGCGCAAGGACTTAGGCTCTTGGTTGTCATGGTAGAACCAGCCGGAGCGAATAGAGACATCGGCTTCTCCCACTGAGTATTGCTTCCCTTCCGGATCCCCGTGATTGAGGTAGCTATTGGATGGATTGTTGCGGATCTTATCTGGATTGACCTTTTGCCAAACCGGATCTCCGGCAATCCCCTTTTCATTTCCAATCCAACGAACATTGGTCGGCTCAGCTGAGAAGATGGCAATATCCCCTTGGGCCTTGCGAATGGCTTCAAACCACTTGTCAAAGGTATAGGTGACCTTTTGAGCCCCATCGCCACGCGCTCCATCCATCCAGACTTCTACGAACTTGCCCTTGTTACCATATTTTGGATCTTCAAGGATTTCCTTAAGCTGGTTGAGATAGTATTCATTGTATTGGTCCTCTGTATCCACATGGTAGAGTGGGCTGTGAGCATCCCAAGGCGAGAGGTAGACCCCCATGTCCATGTCATACTTGCTGGCAGAAGCAGAAACCTCAGCTAGAACATCGCCTTTTCCATCCTTCCAACCGCTTTTAGCAATGGTATGGTCGGTGTATTTGGATGGGTACAAGAGGAAGCCATCGTGGTGCTTGACGACCATGATGGTTCGTTTGAAGCCCGCGTCTTTCAGGGTTTTGATCCACTGATCGGTATCCAGATGCTCTGGATAGAAATAATAAGGATCTTCTTGCCCATCCCCCCACTCACGATCATAGTAAGTATTCATCCCAAAGTGGATGAAAGCTGCTAGTTCTTCACGGTGGTATTGCATCTGAGCCTTGCTTGGAAGTGGTCCGTAATCCGCAATCTCAGTCTCCTCGTTTAGAGAAGTGGCTGGTTGGCTTGCTTCTGTCCCTTGACTGACTGTGCGATTTTCTTTCTCACTAGTAGCTGCTGAGGGCTGTTCTGATTCTTCTTGGGGCTCGTTCACAGTTTTCTCCTCCTTTCCTTGATCTCCTGCATTGCTTGTTTCAACCCGTTCTTCACGCGGTTCATTATTCTCAGCTTGTTCCTCTGCGTAACTGGTAGTAGCTCCTAAAAAACAAGTCGCTACGACTACCGAGCAGACGCCTACTGAGAGTTTACGAATGCCAAATTGATTTCTCTGATCAACTAATCTTTTTCCCATATTCCATTCCTTTATGTCACCAGGTAAAGAGGGTGGGGCTTCCCCATCCTCCTTCTTTTTACCTGTGAACTTTTCACCGTTTTTTGCTAGTTTCTCTAGCTGTTTTACTTGGCCTTATCGGCTCTTTTTTTCTGATCGTCCAGCACAGCACTGGCAAGGCCTGCTGCTAGGATTCCAGCAACGAGGCTTGCGATGCTTTCTTCCGTTCCTGTATTTGGTAATCTACCTTCGGAAACTGGAGCAGCTGAAACTGCTGGTGTTTGAGCTGTTTTCTCGACTTCCTTCCCTTCTGAAACGATTCCTTTCTGACTGACAGGTTCCACCCCAACAGATGACTTAGAAGTTTCTGTTGGCTCTGGTCCTTCTGAGACATGAGGGCGCTCTGGGTTCGGAAGCGGTTGTGGTTGTGGTTGCGGCTGTGGCTCTGGTTGTGGTTCTGGTTGCGGCTGCGGTTGCGGCTGTGGCTCTGGTTGTGGAGTGTCTGGAAGCACTTCTTTCGTGCCCACCTCTGTAATTTCTGCCACTGGATCTAGCTCTACAAAGGCATCTAGTTCCTTCCGGCTTTCCACACCATTTTCTTGAGAGAGTTCCACTAAGCGCAATTTGCGGCCTTTTTGACCTTCTTGAACCACACGTTTCTTACCTTTTGGAAGATCCGTATTTGGACGTTCTAAGCGTTCAAAGTCCATCTCTTCTGGCTCAATCACCAACTCTGGTTTGGTGTGGACCAGATTCTTAACCCCTTCTTCAGGGATGGCTGAGCCTGTAGGTGCTTTTGCGGAGAGAGAAAGTTGATATACTTTTTCGAGCTTGCCATCTTCTGAGACAACCTTGACAAGAACCGGAGCATTGCCACTTTTAGCATCCACGACCGTAACGGCTGTTCCATTCTTGCCTTGTGCTGAAACGATTGGACGGTCTCCCTCATACTCTAGATGATAATCTGTCACATCTGGTTTAAAGCCTTCTAGGTCTTTGCCATTCACTTGGATGGTGACGTCTGTTGTTGCCTGGGCCTCTTCTGTTGGGGCATAGGCGCTCAATTCAACGATTCCGATTCCTTTTAGATGTTCATCACGGACCATTCTTAAACGGATGGCTTTGGTTCTAGTTTCATTGAAGCTGAGGTTAGAGATATAGCCAGCTTCAAAGTCATAATCCAAGCTATAAGGAATTTCTTCCCAGTTAGAGGCTTGGTTAAATGGATGATCTGGAAGATTCTTCAGATTGCCATAATCATCCGGAACCTCAAAGTCTGGACCAATATAGCGTTCAAGAACGGTTTTCGTTGGCAAGCCTGTTTCTTGATCCGCAAAGAAGTCGACCGCTACTTTATTGACCAAACGCTCTGTTACCTGGCCATTTTTCTTGAAGATGAGACCAGCAAAGGCTTCGGTTTGATCCGGTTCTCTCTTCCAGTTGGTCCAACGGTAATACTCGTTGTAGCCACCATCGTTGATGTAATCGATATAGTCGATTTGATTTGGATCGAGATCATTGGTTTCACTGGCAAATGCCCTGGTATCGTCTGCATTGTAATCACGGTTTACAGAAAGGTTTTCTCCTGTCTTTTCTGACACCCGGACGGTCAGCTGAGCTCTCAGATCATAGCCAATGACTTTTCCTTCCAGCGTGAAGCTTCCTTCATGAGAAAGCGCATCAGCTGGGACAGCCTGCCAATCCACCGTAAGCTCCTTGCGTTCATAGCCTGTATCCCCTTGGAAGTAAACGCCTACGGTAGATGGTAGAACCAGATCTTGACCAACTTTCACAAAACGGCTACCTGCTTCCACTGCTACTGGGGTAGCTTGTTTCAGTTTTTCTGCATCGCTTGTGAGATGGAGGCGGTATTCTTGTAAGATGGTACCATCTTCCGCTTTATGGATGACACGGATTGGCTCCCCTTCATGGACACTTGGCACAACCGTTGCAAGACCGTGATGGCTAGCTGTCGCTTCCACCTGTGGATAAGCTCGATCACGCGCATCGATGTAGTAATCGGTCACACTTGGGTTGACACCTGGCAAGACATCGCCATTGACACGAATGGTCAACTGGCTCTTCTCTTCTGCCGCAACCTTATTGGCAAAGATCTGAATCTCTGAAATAGAGCTTCCACGCTTGCCTTCTGGCGTCTTCATACGGATACGAACAGCATAGGTGTCGACTTTATCAAAACTGAAATGATTCATCTTACCAGCTGCTACCGGTTCTTCAACGGTTAGGTTGCTGACTTCTTTCCAGTTAGCTGGATTGTTAAATGGATGGTCTGTTTCGTCTTTGACACGATTTGGATTGCTTGGAACTGTTGGGATTTGTTCCCCTGTATAGTACTCAATCACATACTCACTTGGAGCCCCAACGCCGTGGTCTTCGTGGAAACCAACATGGAGGTTGTCCACTGCTCGCTTGGTCAAGATACCAGAATCCCCAAACAAGATACCGACAGAATCTTCCGCATTGTTACGGCCCCAGTTGGTCCAACGGTTAGCTGGAGCATCGGTAAAGGAGATGACCTTGTCATTAACCTTAGCAACTGGATCTGCATCGTTAGAATCACTTGCAAAAGCGAGTGGCAAGACAGATCCTGTCCATTGCTCTGCTACATTGGCACCCTTGACTGTGTTTGCGGAAACACGAATATGAAGACGTGTTGGAAGATCCGTTCCTTCTACACGACCGGCTAGGACAACTTCTCCTTCTTTGGCCAAGAGTTGCGGATCGACCGCATCCCAGGCCACCTTGGCAGCATAGGTCTTACCATTAGAGTGATAGGTCCGCACGCTTTCTGGAAGAGCTGGTTTTTCTCCGACTGGAGTGGTAGTGCTGACTTCTTCTACAGCGATAATGCCTTCAACCGTCACTTGAGCTTGGGCTTCTTTTTCCACACCCTCTACATGACCTGTGACTGTAAAGCTATGGTAATCCTTGACTTGATCTGCGGTTACAGCATCCCAGGTCACGCGTTTTTCTTTCGGGAATCCCTTGTCATACTCGACCAAGACGGTCTCTGGAAGAGCTGGCAAAACATTTCGATCCGTACTGATCCGTACAGGACGCACCTTCACAACCGTCTTTTCTTCTGGATTTGGCGTGATGGTAAAGCTGACTTCTCCTGTTTGTCCTTGGAAGTTAGCTTCTAAATGAACCAATCCTGCTTCTCGCAATTCCAAACCTTTATTGGTTGCGACGGCTTTTCCTTGGCTACCAGCTCTTGTTTTCACATCGATTTGATCTGCTTTGAGACTTGCCTGGCTACCATCTTGGTAATGGGCAATGACTTCAAGTGGTACCGTTTGGTCTTCCTTGAGTTCCTGTCCTTCTGGCAGACGCAATTCTAGGCGCTCAATCTGTGGACTTTCTTCTTGGAATTGGACCACATAGGTCTGTACAGCTCCCGTATCCTGAGCAGTCACAAAGATTTGAGCCTTCAAACCATTTTCACGATTAGCTTGGAGGACCGTCACTTGAGCATTTTCTGCACTTGCTGTGACTTGACCTGGCTCTTGACCATAATCGAGGGAACGGAAAATAGTATGGTTGCCACTACCAAATTTTGGAAGGGCTATCCCATCTAGCTGAACCGTTGGTTTCTTAGCCTTGGCTACATCTCCTCCTGCAACCACTAGTGTCGCTTGGACCGTTTCTCCATTGCCTAGGAGTCCTGTCGCTTTCAAGCGTGCTCCTGGTGTAGACAATTGATCTTCTTGACCAGCTTCCAAGGTCCATTGATCGACCTCATAGTGGGCAGTGGTCCCATCAGTGAAGACTAATTGCACAGCCTTATCCACTGTTGCTAGATCTGCTCCCTGTGGGATTTGTTTGATGACTGGAAGGACTTGTTCCACGCCGATCACATCGACCAGAGCTTCGACCGTGCGTCCTTGAACATGACCTGTCACACGGACTTGGCCAGCACGGCTATAGTCTGCTGCATCCCATTCAACGGCTTCTTCTTGGGCCTTGCCATCACTATAGACCACATTGACCTTACTTGGTAAGGCTGGCTCTTCTCCTAGATAAGCACTTTGTCGAATAGGTTCCACACCTAATACAGTTCGTTCTGCTTGGTCCTTCTTACCTGTAAAGAGGCTGACTTGGTCTGATTGCAAGCGATCTGAGTCTGCATACAGAGTAAAGGCACCCGCCTGCTCAGTTGATTTGACAATCACAACCCCTTTGCCATTGAAGGCTTTGCGTTGCCATGTGCCATCTTCCTGCGCTTTGTAGCGTTCACGGCTGGCTTGTTCTCCATTATCGACACCGACAATTTGGCCTTGTCCATGCAAATGGAAATGCACCAAATTATTGGCAGTTGGTACGACACGACCTGCTTCATCGACGATTTCGTAGGTAATATAGGTCAAATCTTTGCCGTCCGCTGCAATCGCGTGTTCTTCTTTCAACAAACGGACACCCGCAGGCTTGCCGGCTGTTTCGACTTGATCTTTCGCAATCACTTCACCCGCTTCGTTGCGCGCAATAGCTTCCACTTTACCTGGTACATAAGGTACCAACCACTCTAGATAGAGTTCATCTGGTTTTGCCCCTTCTTGGTAGGTCCGGCCATCAGCTGTGGTCTTCTTGGTAAAGGTCTTGACTCCTTGTGATTTCCCATTGACAATCAATTCCACACTGTGGGCATTGGAGAAGGTCCGAACAGGAATCCGTCCTTCTTCATCCATGACACGATTGGCTAATTCTGGATTGTCCCAGTTCCAATGTGGTAAGAGATGGACCATTGGATGTTTCTCGGCCGATACCCATTGACTTTGGTAAAGGTAAAAATCATTCTTTGGAAGGCCGGCAGTATCGACAATACCGAAATAAGAACTTTTCACAGGTGTGTCATTTTGGTTGTGCCATGGGGTTGGCTCACCGATATAGTCCGTACCGGTCCAGATAAATTGTCCTGCATAGCCGGCATGATCACGGTCAAAGGTCCAAGAGGCGGTTGCTGTCCGACCCCAACCAACCCGGTCATTGCCGTAGTCTGATTGTTCATAGTGGCGGTCTTCTTGGTTGCTTCCTACCCATTCTCTTTCAGGGTGGTAGTATGAACCCCGTGTCCGCGTCGCAGAAGAGGTTTCCGAACCATAAATGAGCCAGTTTGGATGTTTCGCCCGTAAGCTTTCATAGTTGGCTTCTGAATAGTTGAAGCCAACCGCATCAAGCTCTGCTGCTACCTTTTCATGGCCTCCTGATCCATCACCAAAGCGGAATTTATCAGCTCCCATGGTGACATAGCGGGTTGCATCCACGTCCTTGATGGTCTTGACCAACCGACGAACAGTTGCGACAGATTTGTCTGAACCATCTGCTTCACCGACTTCGTTACCGATTGACCACATGACAATGGCTGGATTGTTCTTGCCCCGCTCTACCATGGTCCGTAGATCGTAATCGGACCAAGTATCCCCCTTACGAGCTTCTGGGTGAGTGGCATCTTTTTCAAAGAAACGACCATAATCGTATTGTTTCTTACCACCATACCAGGTATCAAAGGCTTCTTCTTGGACCATCAAGCCCAACTCAGCCGCAATGTTTAAGGTTTGTTCACTGGCTGGGTTGTGGGTCGTCCGAATCGCATTGACCCCCATGTCCTTCATCTGTTTGAGACGACGGTATTCAGCCTTGTAATTTTCCTCAGCTCCAAGAGCCCCGTGGTCATGGTGAAGGGATACCCCGTGGAATTTCGTCGCCACCCCATTCAGGAAGAAGCCACCTTCTGGCGTCCAGTTCAGATAGCGATAACCAAAGCGTTCCTTTTGCACATCGACCAACTGCGAATCCCGATAAACCCGCGTATACAAGGTATAGAGAGCTGGATGATCCGTTTTCACATCCCAGAGGGTTGGTTTTTCAACATGCAAGGTTTGAGATAGGTTGATCTCTTGACCTGCTAGAACAGCTTGCGCTTCACTGCGCGTTTTTTCGCTCACCACTTGGCCATTTTGATCGACAATTTCATATTCCGCATAAATACTATGGGCTTGATCATCCTGGTTGACAATGCGGCTCTTCACCACTGTATCTACTGCCCCATTTTGCTGTTTTTCTAACTGAGGGGTCGTAATCGTAGTCCCATACTGCGCTAAATGAACCTTGTCCGTTACACTCAGCTTAACATCCCGGTAAATCCCACTACCAGAATACCAACGGCTACTTGGTTGTTGATTGACCACATGAACGGCGATGGTGTTCTCGCTTCCATCCGCATTCAAATAAGGAGTAATATCATAAGAAAAGGCATTGTAGCCATTTGGATAATGACCAACGAATTGTCCGTTTACATAGACTTTAGAATCCATATAAACCCCGCCAAATTCCAAGCGGACCTTCTTATCTAGATCTTTGTCGTCCAAACGGAAGGTCTTACGATACCAAGCATCCCCTCCGTTTAATTGCCCCCCTTCATTTTGAGCAGGAGAGTTGTGATCGAAATCAAAGAAAATAGACCAGTCATGAGGAAGATCTAATTTTTTCCAATCCTTGACATCCACTTGACGCCCTTCTGCACCAGGAGCTGCATTTAATTTAAAATACCAATCTTTATTAAAATCACGTTCTCGATCTTGCACAATATCCTCCGCTACACGATTTTGGTCTGGAGCAGCTGTTTCTTCCGTTCCTGTAGCACGCTCAGATGAAGCTGAAACGGGCTGGCCTTCGCCTTGATGCGCTGGCTTTTCCTCAACTCTGGTAGGGGTGATGACAGCTGGAGCTTCTGAAACCCTTGCACCAGCTCCAGGAACTTCCGCTTCTGAGTTTTCCGTCACAACACTTGGTGTCTCCATCGAAGTCGGTTCACTTTCGAGGGCTGGCTTTTCTTCCGCATGGACCCTTGAAAGACCCAAGGCAGAAATCCCAATCACAACAGAACAAGCTCCAACTGAGAGCTTACGAATACTAAAAACAGGACGCTTTTCAAAAAAAGACTTTCCCATAAAAACCTCCTCTTAGGATTAACAATTAAATTTGTAAGCGCTTTCTTCTGTCTGCGAACACTTACAGAAAATCACATATTAACTATACCAAAAAAATAGGAGCGATAGGCCTCGATTTCGCTCTAACTATAGTTAGATTAAGAATTCCTTTAATTAGTGGAAATCCCCTACGAGGCAAAAAATAGAAGCCAACGGCTCCTATTGAGAGCATAGACAAACTGTTCTTTTTTACAAATCTTATAAATTCTATAATATAAAAAAATTTATTCGTTAGAATTATTCAATCATCTACTGAAACTTTCCGCTGTGAGAAAAGTGCCTGAAACTATTCAGTTTCAGGCACTCGGAATTATTGAGACCTTAGGCTCAATAATTAGTCATGGAACTTCGTAGAAGTTCGCTGACGTCCGTACTCACCTAAGGAAAGTTTCTAAGAAGACTTTGTCTTCAGTCTGAAATAGAAGCCAACGGCTTCTATTTTTTATGATCTTATAATCCTGGTTCTTGACCAAGTTCAGCAGCCACCATCCAAATGTTCTTTTCAAGTTCTGCTTTCGCCCCAACAAAGATATCGTTGGTTACATCGTCGCCTTCAGCATCGGTAACATCCAAAGCTTTTTGGTAAAGGCCATCAAGGTAATGGAAGATTTCAAGAACACGTGTCAAGCTTTCTTCTACATTTTTTGTAAATGTTCCACGGCGTTCTTCAATATTGCTGTGTTCCAAAAATTCAGTCATGCTAGAATATGGCGCACCACCAAGAGTGATCAAGCGTTCGCTCACTTCATCTAAGGTTGCATCCAAGCTGTCCATGTATTCGTCCATTTTTGGATGCCAAACCATAAAGCCACGTCCACGCATATACCAGTGTACTTGGTGAAGGGCAATGTGAGCCACGTAGAGATCTGCTACGACTTGGTTCAAGAGAGCTTTTGTTTCTGGAAGAGTTTCTTTATTTGAAGGTGCAAAAGTTGCTACATCAGTAGCTGCTTCATGTTTCATAGTTGTCATGTCATTTCTCCTTTTTATAATGATTCTAATTAACTATGTCTTTATTATATGCTTCCTCCACCAGAAAGTCAAGATAAAAGATTAAAAAAGATCATAGTTGTCAATTGAGAAAAGATACGATAGAATGAAGAAGACTAATCGAAAGGCTTGACTAATGAAATATATCTTTACCTTCCTGATCTCCATGGTGCCCCTTGTTGAATTGCGCGGGGCCATCCCTTTTGCCATTGCAAATGGTATTCCCTTATGGACAGCGCTCCTGATCGGAGTGATCGGAAATCTTCTCCCTGTCCCTCTGATCTTCTTTTTCGCCCGCCATATTCTTACTTGGGGGGCAAAAAAACCAATTATCGGAGGCTTTTTTAGCTGGTGTCTCAATAAAGGCCATAGAGGCGGACAGAAATTAGAAAAAGCTGCAGGAGACAAGGGAATCTTCTGGGCCTTATTGCTCTTTGTTGGAATCCCTCTTCCGGGAACTGGTGCCTGGACCGGTGCCCTTGCAGCTTCTATCCTTGACTGGGACTTCAAACGCAGTAGCCTCGCAGTCATGCTCGGAGTGATACTAGCCGGCCTCATCATGGGAACCCTGTCCCTGCTTCTAGGAATCGATACCTTCGCACATTAACCAAAAGACTGAAGCAACGGCTTCAGTCCTTTACATACAAAAAAGAGGTTTCGAAGGAAACCTCTTATTTTTTTATTCTTAGTTGTTAAGAGCTGCTGCCATTGTAGCTGCAACTTCTGCTTCAAAGTCATTTGAAGCTTTTTCAATACCTTCACCAACTTCAAAACGAACGAATTCGATAACTGAAGCATTTACTGATTCAAGGTAAGCTTCCACTGTCTTGCTGTCATCCATGATGTAGACTTGTGCAAGAAGAGTGTAGGCTTGGTCAACTTTTGTGTTGTCCAAGAAGAAGCGATCCATTTTACCCGGGATGATTTTATCCCAGATTTTTTCTGGTTTACCTTCAGCTGCCAATTCAGCTTTGATATCTTCTTCAGCTTGAGCAACCACTTCGTCAGTCAATTGTGCTTTTGAACCGAATTTCAAGTGTGGAAGAGCTGGTTTACCAACCATTGCACGGCTTTCGTTATCTTGGTCGATGACGTGGTTCAATTGTGCCAATTCATCTTTCACAAATTGTTCATCCAATTCTTTGTATGAAAGAACAGTTGGTTTCATTGCAGCGATGTGCATTGAGATTTGTTTAGCAAGTGCTTCGTCTCCACCTTCGATCACAGAGATAACACCGATACGTCCACCGTTGTGTTGGTAAGCACCGAAGTGTTGTGCATCTGTTTTTTCAAGCAAAGCAAAACGACGGAATGAAATTTTTTCACCGATTGTAGCTGTTGCAGATACATATGCAGCTTCAAGAGTTTCACCTGAAGGCATTGTCAAAGCAAGAGCTTCTTCGTTGTTAGCTGGTTTACCTTCAGCGATCACTTTCGCTGTTGCGTTTACCAATTCAACGAATTGAGCGTTTTTCGCAACGAAGTCAGTTTCAGCATTTACTTCAACTACTGCTGCAACGTTACCATTGACATAAACACCAGTCAAACCTTCAGCGGCAACACGGTCAGCTTTCTTAGCTGCTTTAGCCATACCTTTTTCGCGAAGCAATTCGATCGCTTTTTCGATATCACCTTCAACTTCAACCAATGCCTTTTTAGCGTCCATGACACCGGCACCAGATTTTTCACGCAATTCTTTTACAAGCTTAGCTGTAATTTCTGCCATTTTTGTTCTCCTATATTTTTTAATAAAATAAGAGGGTCGGGCTGAGCCCTGCCCTCTTAGGTTCGTTACTTATTGAATGAAATTAAGCGTTGTCGCCTTCTACAACTTCAACGATTTCTTCGATTGAATCAGCTTGACCTTCAGTAGCTGCCAATTCAACTTCTACTGTAGCAACACTGTCTTCACCTTGACGTCCTTCGATAACAGCGTCAGCCATTTTCGCAGTGATCAATTTAACAGCGCGGATAGCGTCATCGTTCGCTGGGATGATAACATCGATATCATCTGGGTCAGTGTTTGTGTCGACCATCGCTACAACTGGGATACCCAATTTCTTAGCTTCTTTAACAGCGATTTGTTCTTTATGTGGATCCACAACGTACATTACGTCTGGGATACGAGGCATGTCTTCGATACCGCCCAAGAATTTTTCAAGACGAGCGCGTTGTTTGTTCAACAATGCAACTTCTTTCTTAGGAAGAACTTCAAAAGTTCCATCTTCTTCCATGCGTTTGATTTCTTTCAAACGAGCGATACGTTTTTGGATTGTTCCCCAGTTAGTAAGAGTTCCACCCAACCAACGGTGGTTGATGAAGTATTGACCTGCACGAACAGCTTCTTCTGCAACAGCATCAGCAGCTTGTTTCTTAGTACCTACGAACAAGATAACTGCATCGTTTGCAGCTGCATCACGCATGAAGTCGTATGCTTGGTCTGCGTATTTTACAGTTTGTTGCAAGTCGATAACGTGGATTCCGTTACGTTCTGTGAAGATGTACTTAGCCATCTTAGGGTTCCAGCGACGAGTTTGGTGACCGAAGTGTACACCAGCCTCAAGAAGTTGTTTCATTGAAATTACTGCCATGAGTAGTTTCTCCTTTTTTGTTTTTTTCTCCTCTCTCAGACGTCAACTTGCAGCACGACCACAAGGGCAACGGTGCCACAATGGATCCGAGATGAGTATTTGCTGTCTTAGACAACTCTATAAGTATAGCAGAAATCCCTAGAATTCGCAAGCTATTTGAGAGATTTTTTCAATCCCTACGATGAAATGGTTTTCTAAAGTTGTTTGACGTAAAAAGTTTTTCTTGACCTATCTTGTTTTTTAGGTTACAATATTATATGTTATGGCGGTATAGCCAAGTGGTAAGGCACGGCTCTGCAAAAGCTTGATCGTCGGTTCAAATCCGTCTACCGCCTTGATAATAAAATTTTTTATCATCTTTTATCTTTTAAAAATTCCCCTAGCAATAGGGGGTTTTTTTGTTGCCATTTGCTCCTTTCCTTGATTACTGATATAATAAAACCTCGCCTGATTGGCGAAGCACATTAGAAAGGGTATTTATGAAAAACATTCGTTTCTTTACGATCGGCCTTCTTTCACTAGTAACACTAGCAGCTTGCTCACCTGCCAATTCTGGGCAACCAGCAAAAACTGCTTCTAGTTCTAGAAAACCGATCAAACAATCTTCAACCAAAAAATCATCTAGTAAACCGTCGAGCACTTCTTCAGACAGCACTAGCTCAAATGATTTTTCAGATCGCTACAGCATGGATCCAGATGATGGTTCTTCTCTCCAATATGTGCCGGGAGCTGCATCCATTCCTGAGATCGAAAAACTCAAGAATCTCCACCCTACCACTGGTTTTGTATTAAGAACCGAAGATGGACAAGAGGTTGGTGGGCCAAAAGAAAGAAGCAGTTACGATGATATGGTGGCAGCCTTTGGTCAACCTGTAAGTAGCACAGACAGTGCGAATCCTGGAGATGGGGTTAATGTTTGGGTAACAGATAATGGCGATATCATGGCTTTCTTCCACAATAATGTCCTAACAGATATCACCTTCCGTTTAAAAGAGGGCGATGCCAACCACCAGTCTACTGGCGCCATTTCCAAATCCGATACACCAAAAACAGCTCTCGAGCGTCTCGGAAAACCCTATGCCATTATGCGTTCTGAACGTTGGACCAGCTATGTCTATAAAGATAGTAACGGGGACGAATCTAACTTCTCTACACAAGGAGACAAGATCGTTAATGTTATGTCTGCTGCAGAAACCAAGCGCTTAAAAGGCATCACCGGTCTGGATAAAAATCAATAACGATCCATAAAAAGAGGCTGGGACAAAAGTCCTAGCCTCTTAATTATTTTTGGATTGTCGAGCAAGACGCAGTGGTTGAGTGCTCAAAGCACTGCTTTGAGGTGGTGGATAGAACTTGCGAAGCAAGTATCCTAAGTCTTTGTTCGCTTTTTAAGCTTCAAAAATACCCTATGTTGACGGAAACTATGTTTCCTTTATCTGCAAGTCTCCCAGACTGTTGAAGCTGTCCCACTCTCTCTTTCTTACAATTCAGCAATTTGGTTCAAATTCACTTCTGCAACCGTATCGTTACCGAACATAGAAATGACCATTTTGACCTTGTTGTTATCAATTTCAGTGATCTTACCAGTATAGTCTGTGAAGGCACCGTCGATGATACGAACTGTATCACCTACCTTGACATCCAAATCAAACTCTTGAACAGTTTGACCCATAGAGAGCAAGATACTGCGGATTTCTTCTTCCAACAATGGAGTTGGTTTTGAACGGTTCCCGTGGGATCCGACGAAACCAGTAACGTTCGGTGTATTCCGAACAACAAACCAAGCTTCATCTGTCATGACCATTTCGACCAAGACATAACCTGGGAAGCGGTTTTCTTCGATTTCTTTTGTTTTACCGTTTTTCTCAACTTGTACGGTTTGAGTTGGAATCTCTACGCGCAAGATGTTTTCTAACATATTATAAGTTTGCGCACGTTGCAAAAGATTCTCTTTTACCTTGTTTTCATATCCTGAGTAGGTTTGTAGTACAAACCAGCCTTTATCAAAACTGTCCATTTGGGCATCCTTTCTTTCTGTTTAGCCTGCTCGAGCTTTTGTGAACACACTAAAAAAAGCCTCTTGGCTTTCCTTTTCCTAGCTTCATTATACCACATTTTGCCGGAATGCAAAGAGGTTTGCTGATTTATTTTTAAGAAAAGGCCATAAAAAGCAGGACCCTTGGGATCCCGCCTGGCTTCTTTTCTTAAAAGAAATTGATCATGTGCAATAGGCCACGTGCAATGACTTTGTCAAACAAATAAATCAATGCAACAAAGAAAGCGGTGTACTCAATCACTGAGATAAAGTTTTTCCATCTTTCCTTGCGATTTGGCCAAGTTGTATCTTTTAGTAAGACGAAAATATCTTTAATGAATTTCACAACTCTCTCCTATCGTGTTTCTTTATGGATGGTATACTTGCTGCAATGTTTGCAGAATTTATTGACTTCTAGACGTGTTGGTTTTGGCGTCCCACTCAACTTAATGGAGTAATTGCGTGACCCACAAACCGTACACGCTAGACTTGCTTTTTTTAATGCCATAACGCCTCCGTTCACCCCATTATAGCAAGTTTTCCACGTTTTGACAAGGACAGAAAATCTACTGTCAATAAAAAAGCAAATCTAAAGCGTTATCACTCTAGTTTTTTCCTCATTTTTGGTAAAATAAAACAAAAGGAGACGAATATGAAAAGTGATAACTTAAAAGAAAGTAGAAATATTGAAGACCGTCGAGGGCAAAGCTACTCCCAGTCTTCAGGCAACAGTAACCTTGGCGGGGGGATTTTACAGATCTTACTATCGCCTGGAAGCTTCAAGAGTAAGATCATCATTATCCTCCTCATAGTCTTTCTAGGAGGAGGAGCTAGCCTTGGGGGTCTCTTTGGAAATGGGACTTCTTCTCAACCTTACCAATCCACCCAAGTCACGCGCACCAACAAGACCCATGTCGATGATGCAGATGCTGAGTTCGTCAGCAAGGTCCTTGCCACAACAGAAGATCATTGGCACAAGGTCTTTCAAGCCGAAGGACGGACCTACCAGGAGCCCAAACTAGTCTTCTATACCGGACGGACAAAGACAGGCTGTGGAGTTGGGCAAGCATCGGCTGGTCCCTTCTACTGTCCAACCGACAAAAAGATTTATTTGGATATGAGCTTCTACAAGGAATTAACAACCAAATACAAGGCTAGCGGGGACTTCGCCATGGCCTACGTGATCGCTCACGAAGTCGGCCACCACGTGCAAAATGAGCTGGGAATCCTTGGTAAATACCATCGGATGCAACAAGGTCTTTCTGAAAAGGAACGAAATGCCATCAGTGTCCGCATTGAGCTACAAGCTGATTATCTAGCCGGTGTCTGGGCCCGCTCCATTCAAGACCGAAACCTTCTAGATATCGGCGATATCGAAGAAGCCATGAATGCGGCTCATGCAGTTGGTGATGATACTCTCCAGGAGCAAGCCTACGGCTACTCGGTACCAGATAGCTTTACCCACGGGACTTCGGAACAACGCATGCGCTGGTTCAAACGAGGCTACCAGTACGGGGATCTTCAACACGGCGATACCTTTAGCTTGTCAGATAGCGAACTCTAAACAAAGGTCTATTCAGAAATCCTTCTGAATGGATCTTTTTAGAATATAGACAAATTGCATTTTACATAAAACAATCTAAGTAACGTTGAAAAATTAAAATAATTAATACTATTAGGATCATTTCAACAGAAACTTTCCGCCGTGAGAAAAGTGCCAGAAACACTGTTGTTTCTAGCACTCGGGAGTTTTGAGACCTCAGGCTCAAAACTAAGTCATGGAACTTCTTCGAAGTTCGCTGACGTCCGTACTCACTTAAGGAAAGTTTCTAAGAAGACTTTGTCTTCAATCTGCAAAAAACGATTCAGAAATTCTTCTGAATCGTTTTTTTGATTAGAAACCAAGCCAGCCCTTGAAGGTATCCCAGGCGTTTTTCGCTTTTCCTGGAATATCGGCCTCGTCGATTGCTTTTTTCGCATCATCGACCATATTCGACGCCTTTTCTTTGACATCCTCAAAGAAACCTTTGTCTTCTTTGCTATCTGTTTCTGTCGTTTCTTCTCCGACTGGCGCAATGCCGTTTTCAGCATAAGAGTTCTTCACCGAGTCAAACTGGGTACCGTCTGTATAAGGCAGGACACTGTTGGCAACATTGCGGAAGATCTCGGACGCCGTTCCAGCACTACTGTCCGTCAGGTAGTGATTTTCATCGGTCGTTGGGAAACCAAGCCATTGACTGATGACCACATCTGGCGTGTAGCCGATCACCCATTGGTCTCCAGAGAGGTCCTTGTTAAAGCTGGTCTCTGTCGTACCGGTTTTCCCTGCCATAGTATAGCCATAAGGCGCAGCGTTGACCCCTGTACCATTACTGAAGGTTCCCAGCATCATATTGGTCATCTTATCCGTTGTGGATCCACTAAGCACCCGGGTTGATTTCTGACTGTGGCTCTTGACCACTTGGCCACTGGCATTTTCGATCTTGGTAATGAGGTGGGCATCATTCATGACCCCGCCATTGGCAAAGGTTCCATAGGCTTGGGCCATCTGCATCGGATTGGTTGTCACACCAGCTCCCAAGGCAACAGCAAGCGACTTATCCACCTTATCCATGTTGAGACCGAATTTTTTTCCGTACTCAAAGACAGTATTGAGGCCCAATTCATTAGCGGTCGCCACTGCTGGAAGGTTGAGGGATTCTGCCAAGGCCTGGTACATCGGTACCGTTGGGCTCGACTGGATTCCTGCATAGTTATTGACTTCATAACTTCCGTATTGGGTGGTACTATTATCCAGTTCCTTATTGGTCGACCAACCTTCTGCAACAGCTGGACTATAGACCACCAAAGGCTTGATGGTCGATCCCGGACTACGGGCAGCCTGGGTGGCATAGTTGTAAGTACGGAAACCTGGATTTTGATCGCTTCCGACGCGTCCTACGAGAGCCCGAACCCCCCCGGTCTTAGGATCAAGGGCCACACTACCGGACTCTGCGCGCGTGCCGTCTTCCGCTACCGGGAAGAGGGCTGTATTGTCATAGATTACCTGCATGCTTGCTTGGTAATTTTGATCCAGCTCGGTGTAGATCCGGTAGCCATTTTTGACAATATCTTCTTCGGTGAGACCGTATTCGTTGACCGCTTCATTGATGACCGCATCAAAATAGGATGGGTAGCGGTAGTCCTCTGACTTGCCTTCATAGGCATCGACTAGCTGGCCATGGATATCAACAGCAGCAGATTGATCGGCTGTTGCCTGGTCAATATAGCCAGCCGCTACCATATTTTGAAGGACCGTATTGCGGCGGTTGGTCGCATTCTCTACTGAATAGAGCGGGTTATAGATCTCCGGTCCCTTGAGCATGCCTGCGAGAACCGCTGACTGATCTAGACTTAATTGACTGGCTGAAACCCCAAAATACTTTTTGGAAGCATCCTCAATCCCCCAAACCCCATTTCCAAAATAGGCATTGTTGAGGTACATGGTGAGGATCTCTTTTTTACTGTATTTCTTATTGATTTCAAGTGCCAGGAAGAATTCCTTGGCCTTGCGCTCCACCGTCTGGTCTTGGGACAGATAAGCATTTTTAGCTAGCTGCTGGGTGATGGTCGACCCACCACCTGAGCGACCCAAAGTCAAAATGGCTAAGAAGAAGCGACCATAGTTGATCCCACTATTCTTGTAAAAGCTCCGGTCCTCTGTTGCGACCACGGCATTTTGCAGATTCTCACTAATGGCATCGAGTTCGACATAGGTTCCTTTTTGCCCGGTCAAACTTCCAGCCTGGTCGCCATTCTTATCATAGATAATCGTCGTCGCCTTGAGTGCATTCTGCAAATCCTTGACGTTGGTCGTCTTAGCAAGATAGAAGAGATAGCCCCCTGTCAAGAGGCTAAAGCCTAGCCCAATGATCAGGAGAATCTTGGTCAAATGGAATCGGCGCCAAAAACGACGGAAGGGGTGCTGAGAGAGAGGCTTGCTTCTGTGCTTGCCTGAGCGACTATAGGTCGGCTCTACTGTCTCTTCCGGTAGTTCCGTGCCTGGCACTTCTTCTGCCACCGCTTTGGGCGGATGATCCTTTCTAAAAAAAGTGATCAGGTTTTCAAATAATTCTTTTATTCTATTCATACCTGTTATTGTAACACCTTATCCTTGTCCTAGCAAGAAAAGATAGCTCATCCACTTCTCCCATTTAGTTTTCTTTAAGCTTAGATTTTGCTACAATAGGGTCATGAACTATCAATTTACCATTCCACAATCCTTTCCCCAGATGACTGTGAAAGAGTTGCTTGAGGACTACTTCCTCATTCCCCGTAAGATCCGGCATTTTTTACGAACCAAGAAGCACGTCTTGGTCAATGGCGAGACCATCAACTGGCAGAGCCCCGTTCAAAAAGGAGACCAGATCCAGCTGATCTTTGACGCGGACGATTACCCTGAAAAAGAGCTCCCATCCGGAGACCCGAGTCTGGTCGAAGAACTCTATCAGGATGAGCATGTCATCATCGTCAATAAGCCTGAAGGCATGAAAACCCATGCTAATGAGCCGACAGAAATTGCTCTTCTTAACCATGTTTCCAGCTATGTTGGATCTACCTGCTACGTCGTGCACCGCTTAGACAAGGAAACCAGCGGAGCAATTTTATTTGCCAAAAATCCTTTTATTCTGCCCATTCTCAACCGCATTTTGGAAGATAAAAACATCCAACGCGAGTACTGGGCCTTGATCCAAGGTAGCTTAGCACAAAAAACCATCGTCTACAAGGATAAAATCGGACGCGATCGCCACGATCGGCGCAAGCGCCTGGTCGATCCACGCAAAGGTCAGTACGCAGAAACCCAGGTGACGCAACTGAAAAAAATCGGGCGAAACAGCCTGGTCAAATGCCAGCTCAAGACGGGGCGTACCCATCAGATCCGGGTGCATCTCTCCCATCATGGGCACCCGATTGTCGGGGATCCTCTCTATAACCCTGAACGCGGAGAGCGACTCATGCTCCATGCCCATCGCTTGACCTTCACCAATCCATTAACCCTTGAAACCATCCAAGTCGAGGCCCCTTCTAAGAGTTTTGAAGAAGGGTTGAAAAAATGAGAAAAGAACCGAAATAGTCTTCTTAGAGACTTTCCTTAAGTGAGTACGGACGTCAGCGAACTTCAAAGAAGTTCCATGACTTAGTTTTGAGCCCCAGGTCTCAAAACTCCCGAGTGCTTGAAATTCTAATATTTCAAGCACTTTTCTCACTGCGTAAAGTCTCCAGTCATAATCGAATATTTCAAAAGATAAAAATCATTTTAAACAATTGACAGAATCTCTCATTTTATTTTAAAAACTTATCTGCATTCAAAAAAGAAGCCACAAAAAGAGGCTGGACAAAAACTGTTCAGCCTTTTTATATTTGATAGAAATAACTGTATGACGCAGTGGTTGATTGGCATCTTTGTTCGCTTTTTAAGCTCCAAAGATGACCTAATCAACTGCGCGGGGGTGGGAAGACGAACTCTTTTTAACTAGTCAGAGTTCTTTCCCACTCCCTTTTTATTATTGATAGCGTGGGGTTGCAAATCCACGAATATTGCCATGTCCGATTCGGTAGGTATTGCGACGGACTTGGTTGTTGGAGTTTCCTTCAATGGTGTGAATGATCCCATTTGAGACGCTCTCGACAATTCCGATGTGATCCGCAAAGCCATTGTTTTGTTGGGTATTTTGATCCCAGTTAAAGGTGATGATGTCCCCTGCTTTTGGTGTAGTGGTACCATCTTCATTCCAGATGCCCAAGCGTTTGAAAATCTGGATGTGACGTTCGACTCCACATTCACGGCCAATCAAACCGCTCAAACCTTCCCGCTGGAAGACTGTTGTGACAAAGATATCACACCAGTCATCGGTCGTCTTCACTGCATAACCAACCGGAAGTGGTTTAACACTGTTATAATCATTGACCAATTGATGGTGAGCTGCAGTGCCGCCACGAACGCCCACTAGACTAGCTGCTGCCCGTAAGACACGGTCCCGTTGTCCATTCGTTACACGAGGACTAAAAGCAGTTTGATCTACAGTCGCACGGGGATGAAGGGCTGTTTGACCAAGGTTAAAGCCTTCAACGCCACCATCGACATAATCCACATAGACGTGAGTGGTATAGTTGCCTGATTGGTACTGGTGATTTGCTGCAGAGACCTGCACTTCTGTATGCATTCCAGAAGGTGCTGTTGAATACCAGAAAAGATTTTCTTGGTGTGCTTGAGACCAGGCTGCGACACGGATGTTCTTAATCCGACGGCCCTGAGGCGCTTGATCCACCGTTACCGTATAGGTTCCAGCACCAGAATTAACATTCTTGATCCCTGTTTGTGTCTTCGTCTGAGCATTTCGGAATTCAACTTCTGTAGTCGTTGAACCGACACCCACACGAGAACCATCATTTTGAATATAGTAAAGGTGAATATGGTACTTACCAGTAGAGTTTTTATGATCGCTCGCTTTGACCGATACCTTGTAGTCTCCATTTGATTGACGAGTCGCTTCATACCAGCGAATATCGTCTTGGCCATCCTTATCAGACCAAGTTGGGACTTGAACCGTCCGCACACCTTTAGGACTGTAGACATCCTTGATGATGACGTCAAAGGTACCCGCATCCTTGTTGTTGTTTTGGATTAAGAAACTAGCAGTTGGACGTGACTGATTTTTGAAATCAATAAAGGCTTTCTTGACAAACTTGTTTTGTCCTTTGGCATCTACATAGAAGACTTGCGCTTCATACTGGCCATCAGCGTTTTCGTGGTCACTAGCTTTGGCTGTTACAGTATATGAGCCATCTGCTTGACGAGTTGGAGTGTACCAGATGATATCTTTCATTCCATTGGCATGAGACCAGAATGGAATCTTCACTTCTTTATAACCATCGAAACCTTGAAGGTTCTTAGCTGTAATAGTGAAAGTCCCGTCTGACTCTGATTTTGTAATGGTCAGATCGGCTGACGGTTTAGGAGCTGTGTAGTCAATAAAGGCTTTCTTGACAAACTTGTTTTGTCCGTTAGCATCCACATAGAAAACTTGCGCTTCGTATTTGCCATCAGCGTTTTCGTGGTCACTAGCTTTGGCTGTTACGGTATAAGAACCGTCTGCCTGGCGAGTCGGAGTGTACCAGATGATATCTTTTATCCCATTGGCATGAGACCAGAACGGAATCTTCACTTCCTTGTAGCTGTCGAAGCCTTGGAGGTTCTTAGCTGTGATGGTGAAGGTACCGTCTGACTCTGATTTCGTAATGGTCAGATCAGCAGATGGTTTAGGAGCTGTATAGTCAATAAAGGCTTTCTTAACAAACTTGTTTTGACCTTTAGCATCCACATAGAAAACTTGCGCTTCATATTTGCCATCAGCGTTTTCGTGATCACTAGCTTTGGCTGTTACAGTATAAGAACCATCTGCTTGACGACTTGGAGTGTACCAGATGATGTCTTTCATCCCATTGGCATGAGACCAGAATGGAATCTTCACTTCTTCATAACCATCCAAGCCTTGAAGATTCTTAGCCGTAATGGTAAAGGTGCCGTCTGACTCTGATTTTGCAATAGTCAAATCTGCGGAAACCGGAGATTCCTGTTGAGGAACACTCTCATTTCTTGCTGCTACCACTCGTGCGCGTGCGCCATATGGTGCACGACTAGCTACCACAGCTGGTGCTGGTTGCTCTGATACAACCTTGTCGCTAGTGCCCTTGTCAGAAGACTGGTTATTGCTAAGAGTCGGTGTGACAGGTGCTGCCTCTGTTGCAACGGTATTTTCTGTCTGAATACCTTTCTCAACTCCCACTTCTTCGCTCGCGGTATTCTGTGCTTCTGATGAAGTTGTTGTTGCAACGATAGCTGATGTATTTTCTGGTGTTTGATCAGACGCATGTTGCTCATCGGCTTTGACTTGTTGTGTCGAAAAAGCCAACAAAACGGCTGTCCCAGCATAAAAAATAAGATCTTTCTTTTTCATGTATCTTCCTTACAATTTTTTATACGGTTGTACCCACATAGTAGTATTATAGCACAAACCGCCGGATCAAGAAACAATATCATGAGAAGAATCCTATTTTTAAAGAAAACAGAAGGCCAGATTGGCCTTCTGATTAGCTTATGCAAAAATTGAGAAGAAAGGTGCTCCAAGCTTGTTATCCATCGGGTCCTTACTCTTAATAGAGTGAAGATAATTGATGGAGTACCAGCCGTTGTTGCCGCTATTATATGGATCGCGAACATAGGTTCTTCCATTGTCATAACCATGCAAGACCAATTCATGAGTATAAGGATCACTAGTAAATTGGCTATTACCTACTGCAGCAAGTACATGCTTGCCAGCCATGAGGGCTTCTGCAATGCCTCCAGCTCCATTAATCAATTGGCTCTTCAAGCCCCAGTTACGAGTGGCAGCTACAATCCCATCAGAATCTGTTCCTGCTTCACCTTTGTTGAATGAATCAGTATTGTTGTAGAGATAATCAGCTACTGTTGTTGGCAAAATAGTTCTACCAAGGATATCTGTGAAGGTCATAGCAAGAGAGGTTGGCACACAACCTGACTGATCGACATTGCTCACACCATAATATTTCCCAGCCCAACGAGGATCCCGTTGAGAATAATAGGTTGTTTGTGGATTCACCTTTTGATTTCGTGGAGACAAGGCTGTCTGACCGAGGTTAAAACCTTCAACTCCCCCATCTTTGTAGTCTACATAGACGTGAGTGGTATAGCTGCCCGCTTCGTTACCGTGATTATTGGTAGAGACAGTGATCTCTGTGTGCATACCTGTCGGTGTTGCGGAATACCAGTAAAGATTTTCTTGATGAGCTTTAGACCAAGCTGCGACACGAATATTCTTAATCTGACGTCCCTGAGGCGCTTGATCTACAGCTACTGTATAAGTCCCGTTCGTTGCATTGACATTCTTGATAGAAGCCTGCGTCTTAGTCATGGCATTTCTAACTTCTACGTCTGTTGTTGTGGTACCAATACCAATCCGAGAACCATCATTTTGAATGTAATAGAGGTGAACATGGTACTTACCAGTAGAGTTTTTGTGGTCACTAGCTTTTACAGATACCTTGTAATCTCCGTTCGCTTGGCGTGTTGCTTCATACCAGCGAATATCGTCTTGGCCGTCCTTATCAGACCAAGTAGGAACTTGCACAGTCTGCACCCCTTTAGGGCTGTAGACATCCTTGATGATGACATCAAATGTCCCCGTATCCTTGTTGTTGTTTTGAATCAAGAGAGTGCCGGTTGGACGAGATTGATTTTTGTAATCAATAAAGGCTTTCTTGACAAACTTGTTTTGGCCTTGAGCGTCCACATAGAAGACCTGCGCTTCGTACTTGCCATCAGCGTTTTCGTGGTCACTGGCTTTGGCTGTTACAGTATATGAACCGTCTGCCTGGAGAGTTGGCGTGTACCAGATGATATCTTTCATCCCATTGGCATGAGACCAGAATGGAATCTTCACTTCCTTGTAGCCATCGAAGCCTTGAAGGTTCTTGGCTGTGATGGTGAAGGTCCCATCTTTTTCTGATTTTGTAATGGTCAGATCAGCAGATGGCTTAGAAGCTGTGTAATCGATAAAGACTTTCTTGACAAACTTATTTTGGCCTTTAGCATCCACATAGAAGACCTGAGCTTCATACTTGCCATCAGCGTTTTCGTGGTCACTAGCCTTAGCCGTTACAGTATATGAACCGTCTGCCTGGCGAGTCGGAGTATACCAGATGATATCTTTCATCCCATTGGCATGAGACCAGAATGGAATCTTCACTTCCTTGTAGCCATCGAAGCCTTGAAGGTTCTTAGCCGTGATAGTGAAGGTGCCGTCTTTTCCTGATTTTGTAATGGTCAGATCAGCTGCGACAGCATTGGCCGGTTTTTTCGCCGTATAATCGATAAAGGCCTTTTTCACAAATTTGTTTTGACCTTGGGCGTCTACATAGAAGACCTGCGCTTCGTATTTGCCATCAGCATTTTCGTGGTCACTGGCTTTGGCTGTTACAGTATAAGAACCGTCTGCCTGGCGAGTCGGAGTATACCAGATGATGTCTTTCATCCCATTCGCATGAGACCAGAATGGAATCTTCACTTCCTTGTAGCCATCGAAGCCTTGAAGGTTCTTAGCTGTAATGGTGAAGGTACCGTCTTTTTCTGATTTTGCAATAGTCAAATCAGCTGACACTGGTGTCTGATTTTTCTTTCCAATGGCTACTGTCGTCGTTGTTCCGCCCACACCCGTCATTTGTCCATTATTCTGAACATAGTAAAGATGGACATTGTAAAGACCGGTTGAGTTTTTATGGTCCGCTGCTTTTACATTGACGGTATAGGTCCCATTGGCTTGACGGTTGGCTGTATACCAAACAAGGTCATCTTGACCACCTGTTTCTGACCAGATTGGGACAGAAACGGTTCGAACTCCATTTGGCGCCTTAACATTTGAGATGACAACGTCAAAGCGGCCCGTCATAGTATCGTTATTGACAATGTCAATCTTCCCACTTAAGCTGCCTTCTGTTGGATCCGCTGCAGGTTTTGCGTTCGCTGTAAAGCGACCGGTATAGTCCACACTGTGGTCAAAGAGGTGTTTTCCTGGAAGCAATTCCGCTTGAGAAGTGAACTGCCACGCGCCAGCTTTCCCATTGTAACGCAAGCTTTTCGCATCGTTTTCAGACAGTTTTGGAGAAGGGTATTGAGCAACCCAGAAATTCTGAAGCCCAAATTGAGCGGTGTTGACAGGACCTTTCTTTCGAAGGTTGTTTTCATCCAACCAGCTGGCACTGGTGTAGAACATCAAGTTGGTGTAGCCATTTTTGCGCATTTCGTCAGCCCAAGCTTGGGTGTTGCGGTTAATGTTTGGCTGCATCTTGGCATCCTCAAAGTCATTGACCATGAGGGTGTTCTTTGGCAAACTCAAACGTTGTGCAGCTGCAATGTAGAATCGCGCTTCTGCACGCGCTGCTTCCTCAGAAGTATAGCGAGAGAAGTGGTAGGTCGATACTTGCAGACCAGCTGCTTGCGCATTGCGAATTTGGTTTTCCGCATTCGGGTTCTTGTACCAAGTATCTTCTGTCAATTTGACAACGACACCGCCCACGCCCTTATTAGCTAGGGTACGGTAGTCGCCAATACTAATATCACCGTTGTGACTACTCACATCAACGAATGATTTTGGCTGAACCGCTACATCTGTTGAGCGACCAGCAGGAGCGTGAGCACCTGTATTAAAGAAGGTCGTGCTTCCTGTATCAGACGGAAGAGGGATTTCTTCTTTCTCAGTAGTCGATGCTTCTACAGCTTTCTCTACAGATGGTGTACGACTGTCTGTAACAGTGGTACTGCTCGCAGAAACCACAGGCTGCTCGGTCACATTTGCTGGTGCAGCATAGTTACTTGCGACAGGCGCTACAGTCTTTTCAGCAATGGCTACTTCTGGCGCTGTTTCAGCTTGGACTTGGTTACCTTCAGTAGTAGCTTCTTTTGAAACCAGCTCATCTGCACTGACTCCCTGAGCAGATACAGCCATCAAGACTGCCGCTCCAGCATAAAAAATAAGATCTTTCTTTTTCATATAAACTTCCCTTTATACAAATTTTATACGTTAATCATTTTACCACACGCTTTCAGCGATGAAAAGTTTTATGAGGCAAATTTTTAAAATTAGTGATATTTTTTTGAAAAACTAAAAAAAGAAGTCCGTCTGACTTCTTTTGATCTTATGCTAAATGTTTTAAGGCCGTCTTTAGATAGTGACCCTCTCGAATTTCCTGACCAACACGCTTGGCATTGTCCACCAAGTCTTGGTAATCAGCATCTGAAAGATTGTCGATTATCTCCTTCAAATCATGAAGAGACTCTACTGCAATCCCACAGCCCTTCTCAAGCACAAAGTGAGACAAGGCTGACTGTTTCCAAACCACAAGCGGGAAGCCCGATGCTAGATAAAGTGACGCCTTGTGAGAGTTGTTGTAGCGAAGATACTCGCCAAAGACACCACTACAGGTTTCTGCACTATCCCCATCCCAGACAAGCCCAAAACCACCCTCAAGGGCTGCAGGAAGTTCATCCGGTAGGAAAGAACCAAAGTAGGTCTCGTTTTCAAGTGCTCTACTCTCGTCAAAACCGACGCCATAAAGGTTATAGGCAGGTTCTGCAGGAAGACCATAGAGATATCCAGCTTTTTCCTGGGCCAAATTACCTGCCACAATCATCGGCTGGTCTTTTGTTTGGCCACTCTTCTCTTGGAAATTTGGAATCAAATAGTCGAAAATGCCCAGGCTAACAATCTTATCTTCCGCAATCCCTTTATCCACCAAAACAGATTTCATCACCGGGTTGTGGGCAATGATCCCATCAGCCGCTTTGAGAAAACTTGCTTCTTGAAGGAACATCCGAATTCTGTGTTTTAAAGGTAGTGACGTCATATTGGCATGGCGGAGCACTTCTAGGTCATGAATCAAGAGATAGACTTTAATCCCTCTTTTTTGTGCTTTTTTAACCAAATGGGTTGAGAAAAAACTATGGTGAAGCATTGGAAACTGGATCAGCAACTCATCTCCTTGCTTTAGTTGATCCAAGGCTTGACCGAAAGCCTTCGCCTTATGGCGTTGAGCCACAAGGGTACTCATCTGATACCAATTGTCGACAGAAAGGACCAAAGGATGATAGCCTTCTTCTTTCACAATACTTTCTACGTCATTGCGTGCTTTATTTCCTGCGTTCTTTGCGTTGACATCATGCAGGAATTCTTCTTTTAAGTAGTATTTCATAGATTATGGTTTCTTTCAATCAAACTCATTTGCTACGACTTCTAGAGCACGCTCAATGACCACGTGCATGTCGTAGTATTTATAGTCTGCTAGCCGTCCACAGAAGATGACCTTATCATTTTTAGCTGCTTCTTCTTGGTACTTGGCAAACATAGCGTTGTTCTTTTCATCATTGATTGGATAGTAGGGTTCATCTCCTCGTTTCCAGTCAGCTGGGTATTCGCGGGTGATAACTGTCTTGGGTTGTGTACCATACTCGAAGTGCTTGTGCTCAATGATACGAGTATAAGGAATCTCACGCTCTGTATAGTTGACGACCGCATTCCCTTGATGATTTTCTTCATCTAAGATTTCGTGTTCAAAACGAAGACTACGGTACTCCAACTCCCCATGTTTGTAGTCAAAGTACTGGTCAATCATTCCTGTAAAGACAACTTTATCAGCTGAAGCTTCAAGCTCTTCACGATTGGCAAAGAAGTCAACTCCAAGTTCTACTTCTACATCACCCAGCATGTTTTCAATGATAACGTTATAGCCACCGATTGGAATCCCTTGGTAACGGTCATTAAAGTAGTTATTATCAAAGGTCAGACGAACCGGAAGACGTTTGATGATAAAGGGTGGAAGGTCTGTGGCAGAACGTCCCCATTGTTTTTCTGTATAGCCCTTAATCAACTTTTCGTAGATATCTGGACCAATCAATTTGATGGCTTGTTCTTCCAAGTTTTTCGGTTCAACATCTTTCATGTCAGCTGTTTGCTCGGCAATCTTGTCCTTGACTTCTTGAGGAGTCTTGGTTCCCCACATAGCATAAAAAGTATTCATGTTGAAGGGAAGATTGTACAGACTGCCCTTGTAGTTAGCTACTGGTGAGTTGATATAGTTGTTAAACTCAGCGAATTGGTTGACATAGTCCCACACTTTTTTGTTGGAGGTATGGAAAATGTGGGCACCGTACTTATGGACGTTGATGCCTTCAACCTCCTCGCAGTAGATATTTCCACCGATGTGATCTCGCTTGTCAATCACTTTTACTTTTTTACCACGTTTTGTAGCTTCATGTGCGAAAATGGCTCCAGACAAACCAGCACCAACAATCAGATAATCGTACATAGTAGACTCCATTATTTTTCTATTTTAAAATATATCTAAACTCTCAGCTGTATCATAGACTCATAACTATAGATTAGATCTTCAAATCCCCCCAATTTCCTCACTATAAGAGAGGGAATTGGCCGGCTTTTTCTTGACAACTTCTGTCGCAAAGAGTGTGAACATAAAGATGTTATAAGTCGGTACAAACCAAAATGCTTCAATCATACAGTTAATCGCAATAAGGGATAAAATCGCAACAAATAAATAACGCCCCTTCTTGAATTCATATTTTGAAACAATGACATAAATGCCGACTAATAAAGCAACCGGTACGATACCATATGTAAATAACATCTGAACATAAGACGAATCGACATAATTATAATTGAGGACAGACTCTGTGCTTCCTCCGGATCCAATAAACTGAACCTCTCTTGTTCCAAACCAATTCAAAGGGTATAAATTAAAAGCATTTTTACCCAAGGCTAACCGACCTGTAATGAATTGATTAATTTGAACATAAAGTGGAGAAGACCAGGAGAAATGATAGGTCAAGTAGATCATCCCACTTGAAAAAAGAATGATCGAATAGGGCAACAAGTGATACAACTTCAACTTTTTCTCTTTTGTAAAATAAAAGAAGAGAAAGAGCAAGACAGCGACCAAAAGCGAGATCGCATTCATACGAGCGTCACAGAACTTGATAATAAAGAGAGCTAGAAGAACGCCACCCAGAGATCGTAAGCCAATATAACGATCTTTTAGCAAATAGGAGATCGCAACATAAAGGTAGAAACAATGGGCTGCGAAATCTGTTGGATAGATAAACCCAAATGAATTACGGATAACAGCACCCCGACTATATTGTAAGTTTGGAACTACCTTTAACAGTGACAATAGAAATACTGTAAGGACTATCGTACCTGCAACACCTACATAAGTTTTTAAAATGACTTTCCTATCCGCATTGACCAGTAAAACCATTAAGAGAGAATAAACTAAGAAATTTAACTTATCCGTCTTGAAATAAACCATAACAGCTACCATCAATAACATGGCAGACAAGATTAGATAATGATAGGGAATCGAGATTTTATTAAAAAAACGAAGTAATAAGAGAGCTACAACCACTAAGAGGGAGCTCGCACCAACATGCAAAAAGCCCTTATTTAACATCGTAGTGGATATTGTATTAAAGAAGATCACAATCGAGACGACAAAACCAACCAGTAGATCGTCAAATTTCATTTTTATCATTAAGTTACCTGATAAAGAATTTTTAAAGAAAAGCTCATTCTGTCTAGATTGGAATGCCTGCTTTGGGAACACCTGTGCTATAGCATTCTTTTCTAAAGATTTTGTTTACTTAAAAATTCATATCCTTCCTTTCTACTCTCTACTGTTTATTTAAAAATTGTTGTTTTAATTCTTTCACATCTACCACTCTCAGAGATAGGATAGCGATCAGATAAATGATCCCACCAAGCACCGCATACACGAGTACATTCAGAGTAGGGGTGAAATGTAGGAATGGTTTTACAAGTAGCAAGAGGCCATACATCACAGCAGATGCAAAAATAATTTTTGTCATAGACCCGATAATTGGAACTTCCCTGAGGTAATGACGGGTATAGTACAATTGAATCAGCCATACCAAGGATTCTGTTAAGACGGATACAATGGCTGCACCGATAAAACCAAAATGGGGTAAGAAGAGCACATTCAACCCGACACTGACGATAGCAGGAATCGTAGTTGACAGCATAAATTCTTTGTTCTTATCATGCGGGATGAGAATTTGAATCCCCATGATATTGGTCCATCCGATGAAGAACATACGGAAGATCATGATAGCGATGGCATAGCGAGCATCTTGGAAATCCTTCCCTAAGAAGAATCGAACAAAGTCATCGTTGACGATCAGCATACCCGCGATGATTGGGAAGATGACCAAATTATAGATCAAAAAGGACATTTGGTGCATCTTATTGACAGCCTTGTGGTCTCCTGAAGCCAAGAGACTCGCCACGCGCGGAAGCATGACACTTCCTAAAGACGTCACAAGGGTCAGCAAAATATTAACCAATTTCAAGGCCTGGTCATAAATCCCTACATCCTTTGTAGAGGCGAGAGCCCCCAACATAGTCCGATCCAAGGTAACATAGAGGGAAATAGCAATCTGCGGTAAAAAGAGCAGAATGACCGGTTTTAAGTGCACCCGTGCATAAGCCAAATCAAAATGGGCTTTCCCAATGAACTCCCGAGCGGGTAGCCACATGCTGAGCTGACCTAAGAGTTCAAAGATGGTGAGTAAGAATACATAGAGATACAGATCATTGGCAGATTTGACAAACAAGAAGATGGAGATGACTCCAACCAGTTTGACCGTGATATTTCGAACGGTAATCTTACGAAAATCCTCTAACCCCTGAAAGAGCCAGGAGATGTCGAGTCCCTTTGAAACCAAACTAAGCCCTAAGATATAGGCCACAGGGTTTTGCATAGAAGGGAGCGCCAAGCACAGCAAGACATAGAGCAGGATGGAAACAAAGGTCGCACCTAACTGGAGGGTATAAATCCCCCAGAAATTCTTTTGGATGTCTTTGCGGTGTCCTGAAATCTCCTTGGTTCCATAGTTAGCCACTCCTAAGGTCGCTAATAGAATAAAATAGGTGACGATGGAGTTGAAATAACCATAGGTTCCTAAGTCATTCGAACTAAAGACCCGTGTCACATAAGGAGTGGTAATAATCGGCAAGATAATCACCAGCAACTGGTAGGAGAGATTATAGGCGTAATTTTTAAGAACTTTCATGACTGTCTACAATCCCCACTTGAAGACCGTTTTAAACGGTGTGATCAAATCCGTCGCAAAAGCTCGATGAATATCTGGAATGGTTTGAACTTCTCCATCAACGTGGATAATGTTTTTCAAACGACTTTGGACCCGACGATTAGCCAGCATCTCTACAGCCCGCTCAAAATCCTCACGACCTGAGCGAGAAGACCCTACAAAAGTCAAGCCCTTTTCAAGAACATCTCTTGTATTAACTGCTACCCGGTTGTCACTAACCCCCATTAACATTACGGTTCCTTGAGGCTTGATATGATCAATAATATCATTGATGGCTGGTTCACTTCCTTGGCCACCAGTACACTCAAAGGCGTGGTCAAACCGTTGATCGTCTGTCAACTCGCTGGTCAAAATTGCTTGATGAATGAAATTAAACAATTGCAGTTTATCATTGTTGCGCCCAACTACAGTTATCTTCAAATCTGGGTAAAGATAGTGCAAAGATGTCGCAACCACATATGAAAGACTACCATCTCCTAAAATCAAAACGGACTCTCTTCGTTGGTGGGCAATGAGGTCAAAGCGATGAATGGCATGCATGGCAACACTACTAAATTCTGCTAAAGCTGTGACTGGGCCCCGAACTTCCTCTGGGTAAGCCACTACACGATCCAGCGGTAAGGCAACGACTTCCTGCATAAAACCATTAAAGCCACTAGACAAGAAGTGCGTCCCCTCCAAATAATTTTCAAAGAAGACACCCTCTGTTTGATGAGGAGGTTGATTGGGAACCATGGCCACAATCTGTCCTGGTTGATAGGTTCCCGTAGGATCCGCTACCACGATACCAGACGACTCATGGATCAGGGCCATGGGTAATTTCTTTTTAAGCACCTTAGGATCCCGTTTCCCTTGATAGTAACGTTGGTCCGCATGACAAATAGCCATGTAATAAGGGCGTATTAACACCTTGTCTTCACGGCTCATGTCTTCTTCTTGGTATTTGATGGTAATATTTTTCGGCTGGGTCAGCTGAAAGATTTGGTTCAACATATTAATTGTCCTCAATCATACCGCGTGCAATTTTCAAATCTGTAATCGTCGTAATTTTAATATTGGAATATTCCCCTTTAGCAAGAGCAACTTTTTTACCATTGATGACAAAGATCTTGCAGGCATCTGTCAAGACTTCTTTTTGCTGGTCACTTAAATCATGATACAAGGTAAGAAAGTCTTTCATTTTGAAGGTTTGAGGGGTTTGACCCTGATAGAGGTATTGGCGTTCAGGGATATCCGTGATAAAGGTATTGTCCAAGCTTTGAACAATGGTATCGGTCGCTTCGACCACTGTATCTACAACATCATGGCTCTTGGCTAGTTCAATGTTTTCTTGGATAGTTTTTAGGCTAACAAAAGGACGAACCGAATCATGGGTGACGATAATATCCTCTTCTGTCAAAGGCTGCACCTCATCGATAGCCAGGATGATGTTTTCGATGGTAGAGTTGCGGTCACTTCCTCCCTCTACAACCAAGATCCGGTCCTTATATGAAGACAAGTACTTGTCTACCAGATCTTCCGTATAGGTCACCCAGTCCGGATGAATCCCCAATACAATCTTCTGAATCTCATGGACCAATAAGAACTTCTCAACCGTGTGGATTAAAATAGGACGTCCACCCAAATCCAAAAATTGTTTGGGCATATCCGTAATCCCCATCCGTGAGCCTGTTCCACCTGCTAAAATCCCTGCATAAATCATCCTAAACCTCCTGATGTTGTCTCTTTTCCTTCTCTAGAACATGGCTATTTAGCAATCTAGCCTAGTTTTGCTCTCACCTTTTGATACAAATGAGGAGAAAGGAGCAAAAGAAGGTATTTGAGTTTATTTTTTCTTGTAATATGTGAATTGATTAGAATATCTTTCCAATAGCGACGATACTCTTTGCGAATCTTGTTAACTTGCTCATACATTTGAGAGCCTAGTAAAGCATGGACTACATGTAACCCCTTAAAAACATAGCGTACAGTAAGTGCTTTCTTCATTTCCTGATCATTAGGATAGTCTCTCTCAACATATTCTCTATTCAACTCTATAGCCTTATAGAAGTCTAAAAATTTATCACTATATGAAGAATTGACAATACTTCCAGGTCTTCGATAGTATTTGTATAAATTGATGTATCCTACGGCAATTTCATTACATGCTCCAATATGCTCAAAAGAGACAGCCAAATCTTCATAGATCATACCCTTTGGAAAAGGAAACTTCATTAATATTTCTTTTTTGTATAGTTTTCCCCCTGGATGGGTTCCCACTATATTTCCATAAAACATCTCCTTCAAAGCTGTATAGCGATCTAATTTCAAAGAATCTATGTCAGTCAATGAACCTATAAAATCATCGCTTTGGAAATCCCTAACTTCAATAACAGAAGTTGCCACAAGATCAACAGCATACTTCTTTTGAAGCTGCACTAAATATTCAACAGTTCTACGGTCATAGTAATCATCAGAATCAATGAAAATAACCCACTCAGCAGAAGCAACATTTACACCCGTATTTCGAGCATTAGATAGGCCTCCGTTCTCAATATGCAAGACTCTAACACGATCATCTTCTTGGGCGTACTCATCACATATTCTTCCAGAATCATCCGTAGAGCCATCATCTACCAAAATAATCTCAATATTCTTGTACGATTGATTAATTAAACTATCAACACAATATTTCAAGTAATCTTCAACGTTATAAACTGGTACAACAATCGAAACCTTTTCCATTATGCTAATCCCTTCATGATAATTTCTACAATCTGTTGACAAGCCGTTCCATCCCCATAAGGATTACTTGCCTGGCTCATCTTCTCGTATTCATCTTGGTCTTCCAGAAGGAGCTTGAAGTTGCGATAGATGTTTTCTTCTTCTGTTCCGACCAATTTCAGAGTCCCCGCAGCCACACCTTCTGGACGTTCAGTTGTATCTCGCATGACAAGGACAGGCTTTCCTAAAGAAGGTGCTTCTTCTTGGACGCCACCTGAGTCCGTCAAGATCATATAGCTTTGGTTCATGAAATTATGAAAATCAATCACTTCCAAAGGCTCAATGATTTTCATTCGCTCATTCTCTCCAAAAATCTTGCTAGCCAATTCTCTGACCTTTGGATTTTTGTGAATAGGATAGACCACCTTGACATCTTCAAACTCTTCTAAAATCCGGTTGACCGCACGGAACATGTGCTCCATAGGTTCTCCAAGATTCTCGCGACGGTGGGCCGTCAACATGATGAGCTTGCTTCCTTTTGCCCATTCCAATATAGGGTGGTCGTAGTCTTCTTGGACTGTAGTTTTTAAGGCATCAATAACGGTATTTCCTGTAACGAAAATATTGGTCCGACCTTCTTTTTGAAGATTCTCTTTTGAAACCTGGGTTGGAGCAAAATTGTAATCTGCCACTATGGAAGTAGCTTGACGGTTAAACTCTTCAGGATATGGGCTTTGAAGATTGTAAGTCCGAAGGCCTGCTTCCACATGCCCCACTTTGATGCCCATATAAAAGGCCGCCAAAGCTGTTGCAAAGGTGGTTGTGGTATCCCCATGGACGAGGACAATATCAGGTTTTTCCTCTTCTAATACCGGTTGGATTTTTTCCAATATAGAGGTCGTGATGGTAAATAATGTTTGATTGGCCTTCATAATGCCTAGATTATAGTCTGGAACAACACGAAAAACGTCTAACACTTGGTCCAGCATTTCCTTGTGCTGCCCTGTTACACAGACTACGGTTTCAATGGTATCGTGTTGTTTGAGTTCATTGACCAAAGGACACATTTTAATGGCTTCTGGGCGCGTTCCAAACACTAACATTACTTTTTTCATTTTGAACCCTTCCTCATCGATTGGTAAAAGTTGCGATAGTTGTTTAAAAAGATCGGATAGCTAAACTTGTTATCATAATCTCTCTTTGCTTGAGCAGCTAAAGAGGCTCTTTCCTCAGGATTCTCTGCCAATTTTTTAATTGCTTGAGCTAAGGCTTGCGGATTCTCAGCTGGGACGAGGAGCCCATTCTCAGAATTCACTACTTCGTTCACACCTGGAATATCTGTTGCAATCATCGTTTTGCCGTTCATAAAGGCCTCGATTGCAACCAATCCAAATCCTTCAAAGATCGATGGAAGAACACAAAAGTCAAAGCTATTGATACACTCTACCACGTCACTCCGGTAGCCCAAAAAATGAATTCTTTCTTCTAGGCCGAGTTCTTTTGTTTGATCTATCAAATCATTTTTTAATTCTCCGTCACCGATAAGAAACAAGGACACACTTGGATTTGTCACTAGTGACATAGCTTCGATCAGATAGGGTAACCCTTTTTGTTCGGACAGGCGAGCGATACAGCCTATTTTGATACCGTCACACTGAGTAATTTCATTTACTGTATGCTCACTTTGTTTCATTTTCACTCCATTATAAATCACAATAGAGTTTTTTGACCTTACATCATTAAGGATATTTTCCTGGACAGCTTGACTGACAGCAACCGTTCGAGCCTTTCCTAGGGCAAATTTATAAAGTGGTAATTTATCCTTGAAAACATTATGGGCTGTATAGACATGGATCAAGTTCGGATGGCGCATCTGCAGCAAACGAATATAGAAAGCAGCCATCCGGTGATGGGTGTGAACAATAGTGATCTCATTTTCTTTGATGATCTTGGAAAGACTAGCAAGAATCTTAAGCACAGTAGCTGGTTGTTTGCTATCGACGTCTAGAATACGATGGTGTTGAATCCCATTCTCTGCTAATTTTTCTTCCCACAATCCACCAGTTGACGCGACATGAACCTGGTCAAATTCATCCTTGAGGTCTGTCGCTAACTGATAGACAATGCGTTCTGCCCCACCGATATCCATGGTCCGCGAAATGTGCAGAATATTATTTTTTTGCTTTCCGTTTTTCATGTACTACTCTCTTAATAAAAGTGGCATTTCCCACAAAATAGCGCTTAAAGAGGCGTTTTGGTTCATTGGCCACACGGAACAACCATTCCAGATTGGCCTTTTGCATCCACATAGGTGCCCGCTTGATATGACCTGAGAGGACATCAAAGCTTCCTCCCACACCCATAAAGACAGAATTGACTCCATTGTCCATAAACTTCTGGATCAAGTACTCTTTTTTAGGAGAGGTAATGCCGACAAAGACAAAATCTGGATTCTTCTCACGAATATCCTCTTGAATGGCCTCCTCCTCTTCAGCAGAGAAATAGCCATTGCGATGGCCCACTACTCGGAGATTTGGAAAATCCTTTTTAAAGATGGCCAACATATCTGTCAAGACTTCCTCTTTTGCCCCGAAGAAATAGACAGAGTAGCCTTTTTCATTGGCCAAGCGGAGCAATTCCTGCATCAAATCGATGCCTGCTACGCGCTCTGGCACAGCATAACCTAAATAGCGTGCAGCGAGAACGACAGAAGCACCGTCTGCATTGATGATTTCAGACCCATTGACAATCTTCTTGATGGCCTCATCTGTCGCACACTGATTGAGCTTATCTGCGTTGACCCCCATCAAATGGAGGGGTTTTTTATCTCGTACGAATTGTTCAGTAGCAGCAACGGTTTCAGCCATTGTTAAAGGGTCAATTCTGACCCCCATCATTGTAAAACTTTTCAAGCTTATTCTCCCCAAGTGGATTCAAAGTGACCTTTTTGCTCTGATTCTTCTGGCAACTTCATATAATCGCCATAGATCTTTGTCAGATAAGCATCCGGATCAGCATGACCACTGATTTTAATAGTTTCAAAATCAAGGAGTTGTGGCTCCCCAAATACCTCTTTGTAGGCCAATTCTCTCTCGCGATAGGATCCTAAGACATTTCCCACGAGATCACTTGTCTCAAAGTCATATTTTTTAATCGTATTTTGCAACTTTTGATTGATTTTTTCAGTATTTAGTAATTTGTCTAGGTGAAGGATCTTAGAAACCTTCACAATTGAATTTTCAAAGAAACCTCGGTCGCGATTGTGCAATCGATTGATGACAGATATTTTGGAAAGGGCACGGTAATACTTAATTTTATTGGTGTGCAAGAAATAGTGGAAACCATCTGACGGGTAACCATCTAAAGGAAACACATCGATAAAAGGACTACACACAACCCCACCAAATTCAATTTGAAGCGAGGTATCCATGATAGACGTATTGCCTAAATTATCATCATGGATTCTCAAGATGACATTGCTTGGTAATTCGTTTTGGCAAATTCCCAGAAACTTTTCATAGTCTTTTCTAGGCATGCCCAAATCCATATCGTCATCCCAAGGGATAAAACCTTTGTGACGAATGGCTCCCAATAAAGTGCCCCCTAAAGCATAGTATCGAAGATTGTGTTTTGTGCAAATCTCAATATACTTTTCTAATAAGGATAGTTCTCCTAATTGAATCTGTCTAACTTTACTCACAGCCTACTTCGCTCCTTCTTTTTTAAGTACAACCTTCACGGTCTTGAGCAGGATCTGAATATCTCTCCAGATCGTCCAACCATCCATATACGCAACGTCGAGTTTGACCACTTCGTCAAAATCTGTAATCTCACTGCGTCCGCTCACTTGCCAAAGGCCGGTAATCCCTGGCTTGAAACTGAGGCGACGTTTTTGAGCTGGCGTATAGTCTTGGTATTCGTCTACCGTTGGAGGACGAGTTCCGACTAGACTCATATCACCGATCAACACATTGTAAAATTGTGGCAATTCATCAAGACTGGTCTTACGGATAAAGCGTCCGATTGGGGTTACCCGCGGATCATTTTCCATCTTGAACATGCCACCCGTCATGGTATTTTGTTCCATGAGATCTTTTTTAATCTCTTCGGCATCCACGCGCATGGAGCGGAATTTATAGAAGTTGAAATACCGACCATTCTTTCCAACCCGCTTCTGTACAAAGAAGGCAGGGCCGCCATCTTTACGGATCAGAGGGACTAAGACAATACTTACCAGTCCACAAATCAAGAGTCCAAAGAGAGCTCCTACAATGTCCAAGAGACGTTTAGCAAAGACGTGACTCGGCTTGTAGAAATTGGTTGAGAAAGTGACGACACTTAATCCCCCGACTTCTCGAACCCGCTTATTGCCCAAGGAAGCGAAGTTAAAGGCATTGAGATTGACCGATACATCGATCCCCATACTCTCAAACTCCGAGACGAAGTCACTAATATTGTAGTCCTCACTTGGCAGGTTGATAAACACTTCATCCACCACTTCCTTGGTCACAAAGTTCATCATTTGATCTGGCTGCACCACCCGTACACCTGAATGAGCAAAATCCGTATCGTCCATGACAGTGACACCGATTAGTTCTCCATGATAAAGGCTAGGCGAATGCAAAATATCAAAAACTTTTTCCATCCGGCTAGTCGCTGTAATCAGGAAAATCTTTCGCGAGCTTTTCCGCCGTGGTGAAACAGACTTCCGGTATCTCTTGAGCAAGAGATCCATGACATAGACAGAAAACGTATTCAAAAGAAAGAAGTAGATCATCCCCCGACGAGAGATGGAAAAGACCCCATCCAGCATAAAAGAGGTAAAGGTGATCCCAACAGCGAAAAATACATTGTATTTCAAGACCTGAAAGAGCCCATCTAGATAGCCTCTGCTGTAAAAACGATAGGCAGTATTGCTAATGTAAAAGGATACAAAATGTAAGAGATAGAGAATAGCGATTGTCTGCGACGTGTATTCTGCATCCTTAAAAAGACTCACAATGTAAGCTGAAAATAGGACAGCCAAACTTTGAAAGAGAACAATATTTAGTTTTTCCAGTTCGATTCTTTCTTCTCCCATTTTCCCTCAATCCTATTCTTTACTTTTTCCCATACTCTCCGTAAGATCCATATCCACCATACGAACCATATTCAGCAGCTTTAATGTTGAATTTGTTAAGCACTACTCCCAAGAAAGGTGTGCCTGTTTGTTCTAATTGGTCCTTAGCCTTTTGGACAGCCTTGCGTCCATTGGCGCCAGATTCTGTGATCAAGACAGTTCCATCACAGCGTTGGGCGATAATGGCCGCATCGATCACGACCCCGATTGGAGGCGTGTCGACAATGATGTAGTCAAAATGCTCACGCAGGGCATCCATCATCACGGTGAAGTTCTTGCTTTGCAAGAGACCCGTTGGGTTTGGCGCTACCTGTCCAGACTCGATGATATCCAAGTTTGGAAAATCAGTCGCATACAAAATGTGGTCCAATTGGCTACGACCAGATAAAAAGTCGGTCAAGCCTTGGATCTTAGTACGACTACGGAAAATCCCTGTCATGACAGAGTTTCGGATATCACAGTCGACCAAAAGGGTCTTGTAACCCGCACGCGCAAAGGCAACGGCCAAGTTGGTTGAAGTGGTTGATTTCCCTTCATTTTCTTGAACAGATGAGATGGCGATGACTTTTAAGTCTACCCCACTCAATTGGATATTCGTCGCCAGGGCATTAAAGTACTCTTCGGCCTTCCGAACTTCTTGCAATTTGTTTTTTGAAATTTCTAACGTATTCATGCGATCCCCAGTCTACAGTTTCTTAATATCTGGCACAATACCAAGTAAGGTTAAGCCCATCAACTCTTCGATATCTTCTGGTCTCTTAACACGATCGTCCAAGACTTCTACTACGACCATGAGAACCACCATCAAGCCCGCTCCAGCAATAAAACCAAGAAGGACATTGCGTCGGATATTTGGTGAAGAAGGTGTTTGAGGCACTTCTGCTTCATCCAAGGTCGTAACATCTGACACCTTGGTCACAGCAATGATCTTTTCAGCTGCTACATTTCGAAGGCCATTGGCAATACGAGCCGCTTCTTTTGGATCTCCGTCCTTAGCCGTGATCGAAAGGATACGAGTATCTGTCGGAACGGACACACTGATCTTTTTCGACAATTCAGCAGGTGTCAGATCGAGTTTCAATTCTTCGATGGCTTGGCTCAAGACATTCTGAGAAAGAATGATCTCACGGTAGTCCTTAACCAAGTAAGAACCCGCCTGCAAATCAGAGTTTGTCAAGGCATTGTTGTCTTGGTTTTGACGACTGACCACGTAGATCCGGCTAGTACTTTGGTATTCTTTCTTGGCTAAAAAGGCACTGTAGCCAAATGCTGCAATGGCAAAGACAAGAGCGACCAAAACGATCGAAAACTTGCGTTTCCATAGGGTCTTCAGCATAGCGAAAACATCAATTTCCACTGCTTGATTTTCTTGATTGTTCATTTCCTAATTACTCCTTCATGTGGATCTCTCCACCTGTTTCCTGGTTAGATTAATTCATCCGCTAACAAGAGTTCTTGATTGCTGACAAAGAGAGCTTGTGCTCGTTGTTCTCCGTATTCTTCCTTGATCAAGCGATAGGCTTCTGCCATATAAGGCGGTCGTTTATCCACATTGTGCATATCACTGGCCACAAAGTGCACTAAGTCTTTTTCTAAGAAGTACCGAGCTCGTTTTTTGAGTTGTTTTTGCTCATCCCCAAAGAGGCGAGGCTTGAGAACGCTGGAACTATTGATCTGCATGTAGCAGCCCATGTCAATCATCTCTTGCACGCGCTCCTCATTTTTCTCCAAGCACTTGTAGCGCTCGATATGGGCCACCACCGGTGTGACGCCTAGATGGAGCAAGCGGTCCAAGGCCGTATGAATGTCCTTGTAAGGTGTTCCCATACTGAATTCAATCAGCGCAAAGCGCGTCTCTGCCAAACGTGGAATGATCTTTTCTTCCAGTTTTTTCAAGACATCATTGGTAAAGTAGATCTCTGCCCCGTAATGAATCGTTAAATCTGGCGCGACCTCTGCCGCAATTTTTTTCACTTCTTGAAAATTTTCAGAAATCTTTTCTTCGGGAGTTTCAAACATCCCCTTGCGACGATGAGAAGTGGAGATAATAGTCCGTACCCCTTGGCGATAGCTTTCTTCCAATAAGGCACGCGTATCTTCTCTTGTCTTTGGTCCATCATCCACATCAAAGACGATGTGCGAGTGGATATCAATCATTTTTCTTTTCCTTCCATTACTTTTTGAATGGTTTCCTTAGCCTTGGTCAAGCTGGCTTGATCCAACTCCATGACATAGAGGTTGGATCCAGGCATAGCATAAGATGGCAAGTCATTTCGTCCTTGACCGGTAATCGCTTGAGAAGTCACCTCATAAGAACCACCCGTTTCTAACTGGGTATTGATCAAGTTCATCATAGTCGGCAACTGCATATTGGTTTGGACAGAATCTTGGAGGTTTCCGATAATCTCATTGTAGTTGCTTAAGACCTTGGTAGAGGTCAACTTTTTGATAATGGCCGCAATGACTTTCTCTTGGTTTTTCCCACGGTCATTGTCACCACCTTGAAGGGAGTAGCGTTCTCGGACAAAACCAAGCGCTTGCTCTGAATTCAAATGGACCTTTCCTACTGGGAAATGGAACTTCCCGTGCAGGCTCGTGAATTCTTGGTCATTTTCCACATCGATTCCCCCTAGAAGGTCAATCAATTTGAGGAAGGAGGTGAAATTGAGACGAACATAGTAATTGAGCTTGATATCATAGAGATTCTCAAGGGTATGAATGGAAGCATCCACACCGTAGATCCCCGCATGGGTCAACTTATCATTTTGGTTGTTACCACCATCTGCAATCGGTACATAGGCATCCCGCGGCGTCGTTGTCAACAGAACTTGCTTGGTCTTCCGATTGACGGTCATGATGATATTGACATCTGATCGAGAAACCGAAGTTACTGGGCCATAGGTATCGATCCCGCTGACATAGATGTTAAAGACATCCGCATTGGCAGACACCTTGCTCGTCGCTGCCACTTCTTTTCGAATCTTGTAGGAATAGATTTTCTTCAACTTCTTCGCATAGTCGGCATCTTCAGCAACGATAGTATCTTCAAAGGTACTGTTGAGGACCATGGCAGAAGCATTCCCTTCTTGCAGGCTCTTATAGGCATCTAGATAAGTTGGTGCATCCACTACAGAAATTTCCTGACCCTTGGTCTTTTTGATATTGTCCAAGAGGGCCGTGAGATTGGCTTCATTATTGTTGCCCTTTGGCGCCACCACTTCCTTGATTTCTTTGATATCTTTGATGTCACTGTCTTTCTTGACATAGACAGCCATCTCAAACTCTGTATAGTTAGAATGGCCATTGACATTGCTCGTCAGATTTAGCAGCTGTTGACTAGCAAACAAAACTCCTGAACTAGCCAATAAGCCGACAAGAAGCAGGACCAAAGTTGTCTTTTTGGCCTGATTTTTGATCACAAACCAAGCTGACAAGAGCACGAGAACAGCTAGTAGTACCATCACGAGAACATTAACATAGCGAAAAGCCAAGATGTTATTGGCCAACATGGTATAGGTCGCCCAACTCGCGGTCATAAGCAAAAAAATAAGCAATACGGAATTAACGATTCGCAATTGCCCCCACTTATGCTCTGAACGACGACTCCGTCTCCTTTGTGACATAAATACCTCCAATTAGTCCTAATCATATTTATTGTAACATATTTTTAGCAAAAAATGCATTAATTATCACTTTTTTGTCCGTTATGGACATTCGGAAAGTAAGCGCTTTCTAAAACAAGCAAAAATCCCTTGTATACTTATGCAGAGAATTCAAAAAAACCGAGTGAAAAACTCGGTTTTTGAAGATCCTACAAAAGATCATCCCGCTTGACTTGCTCAAAACTTTCCTTGCCATCATTGAGCTTGTCCCAGATGACAATTTTTCCTTCTTTCAATGATTTTTGAACATCAATAATCCGCTGGTTGGAAGAACCACGAAATTGCAACATGAGGTTGCGTTTGCTCTTATCATAGCGCCCATCGACCAGGATATCAATCAGCGACAAGAGCTCCAGTTTATCAGGCGTTTCTAACATCATTTCTTCCCAAGTGTAGCCCGTCCATGACCAGATGTCTTTTTCCGGCAATTCTTTCCGAATACGTTTTACAAGGGGTAAAAGTATACCTGTATTAAGAAATGGCTCTCCTCCTAGCAAGGTTAAGCCTTGGACATAGGGTTGGGCCAGATCTTCCATGATCTGCTCTTCTAACTCTTGGGTATAGGGAATACCTGCATTGAAAGACCAGGTCGCTACATTGTAACAACCCTCACAGTGAAACATGCAGCCTGCTACGTAAAGGGAGTTGCGCACCCCTTCTCCATCCACAAAGTTAAAGGCCTTGTAGTCGATGATGCGTCCTTGACTCAGTTCCTCACTCTTCCATTCTTGAGGTTTGGGATTGTTCATCTTCATCCTCCAAATCAATCCAGTAGCGCTGACTTCTGTCGATTGTGTTTTCGTAAACACCGCCAGCAGAGAGAATGGTGCGACGACTGGCTTCGTTGTCTTCATCACAGGTAATCAGTACTCGTTCCAATCCTTGCTTTCGAGCCTCTGCTAGTCCTAGCTCTAGCTGCAACTTAGCCAAGCCCTTTCTGCGTTGACTGGGCCGGATGGAATAGCCAATGTGACCACCCTCTACAAATAATTTGTCATTCAAGGACAAGCGCAGGGCTAAAAAGCCCAGAGGGTAGCCAGTCTCATCAAAGGATAAAAATTGAATGGTAGGAACCCAGCCTTCTGGCAGATTCTCAGTATCCTCCTGCTGCTCTACGATTCGCAACCAATCCGCAAAATCCTTTGCTCGCTTCCAAGTGGAGCCCATGCCACCGTGCATATAGGATTTTGCAGCATCGAACTCAGCAATCATCTCTAAAATCGCGTCTTTATCTGCTAAAGTTGGTCGTTGTAACTTCATAAACTTTCCTCAATCTAAATCAATCCAATAGCGCTCTTTCCCGCCTCGAACATCCTCTAAAGCTCCGCCATTAGTCAGAATCACTGCTCGACTGGCAGCATTGTCACTATCACAAGTCACTAAAGCACGTTTGATATTTTTACTTTTGGCTACTTGCAATCCTTGCCGCAGCTGCTCTTTTGCCAATCCTTGCCCACGCGCAGAGGGACGGATGGAATAACCAATATGCCCACCCTCCTCTAGGAGATAGTCACTCAGACGCAATCGGAGGTTGAGAAAGCCAACCGCTTGACCGTCTCTAGCAAAAGCGACTAACTGAACAGCAGGCACCCAACCATCAGGGATCCCTAGCCCCATTTCCATATCACGGTTGCTTTTCAACCAGTCTTCATAAACAAAAGCTTCAGCATCCCAAAATCCACCGTCATGGGCTGATTGGGTCTCTTCAAACTCTGTCATCATGTCTAATACAGTTTCTTTATCTGCTAGAGTTGGTCTGCGTAATTCCATCTTTACCTCCCCATACGAGAAAAGCGAGAGCGAACTCTCACTTTTATTTTTTCTTAGCTTTCTTTAAAAATTGCTCTCTCAGGCTGGCTACCCGGTCTTTTTTATTGATTCCGCCTGTCGAATGTTTTTCGTGGAATCGTTGTACCTGAGCCTTGCCCTTATCGTCTAATTGGTATTTTCCCATAATCTTCCTTTTCTAATCTTTCACTTGGTGTCCAGCTGATTTGATAGTAGACCCGTTCATGTGTTTAACCCGCGCAGCGATTTCCTTATGGCGGCCATTGACCATGGGGCGAGCTTGAGGATTTCCTAGATAGCCACAGGTCCGTTTGACGACATCCACTGTCTTGGGGTCACTATTGCCACAGTTTGGGCAAGTAAAACCACGTTCGGTTGGCGCGAAGTCCCCTTCGAAATCACACTTGTAGCAACGGTCGATTGGCGTATTGGTTCCGAGATAACCGACCCTGTCATAGGCATAATCCCAAACCGCTTCAAGGGCTTTTGGATTTTGTTGGAGAACTGGGTACTCACAATAGTGGATAAAGCCACCCGTCGCTCCAGCTTCTGGATAGACTTTTTCAAAGTCCAATTTCTCAAACGGGGTTGGGTTCTTGCGGACATCGTAGTGGAAACTATTGGTGTAATATTCCTTGTCTGTGATATCCGGAACCTTCCCAAATTTCTCCGTGTCCAAGCGACAGAAGCGGTCTGTCAAGCTTTCTGACGGTGTCGAATAGATGGAGAAGTGGTAGTCATACTGATCGGACCATTCTTCGACCCGTTTCTTCATATCCTTAATAATCTCGATTGTAAATTGTTTGGCTTCTGGATTTTCTTCCCAATTAGGCCCATAAAAGACCGTCGCCACTTCATACAATCCAATATAGCCGAGTGAAATCGTCGCTCTACGGTTGCGGAAAAGTTGGTCTACCTGGTCGTATTTGCCCAAGCGTTTCCCAAAAGCGCCATATTGATAAAGAATCGGTGCATTAGCTGGGGTTGCTTCCTTGGTCCGCTCTACCCGATAGACCAAAGCATCTTCCGCGATGTTCATCCGCTCATTAAAGATTTCCCAGAACTTTTCCTTGTCTCCGCCAGATTCCAAGGCAATCCGGGGCAAATTAACCGTCACAACTCCCAGATTCATCCGGCCAGAATTGACTTCGACACCATTTTCATCCTTCCACCCTTGAAGGAAAGAACGACAGCCCATGGGTACCTTGAAGGAGCCCGTCAATTCGACAATCTTATCATATGAGAGGACATCCGGATACATGCGTTTGGTTGCACATTCCAAGGCCAATTGCTTGATATCATAGTTAGGGGTTCCAGGTTCTAGGTTGAGCCCCCGCTTGAGGGTAAAGATCAGTTTTGGAAAGATCGCTGTCCGATGTTCCGATCCAAGTCCCTTGATTCTAATTTCCAAAATCGCCTTTTGGATTTCCCGCTCGAAGCGATTGGTTCCAAGACCAAAACCAAGCGAAGTAAAGGGAGTTTGTCCGTTCGAGGTAAAGAGGGTATTGATCTCATATTCCAGCGATTGCATGGCATCATAGATATCTTTTTGAGTCTTGCTCCAAGCATAGTCCTCTTGCTTTTCAGGAAGCACCCACTCTTTGGCATCTGTCAAGTGTTTTTGGTAGTTCTTTTCTGCATAAGGGGCCAAGACTTCATCGATCCGGTCAGCTGAGCAGCCCCCATACTGGCTAGAGGCCACATTGGCAATAATCTGCGAGATTTGTGCCGTTGCAGTTTGGATAGACTTAGGACTTTCTACTTCTGCATTCCCGATCTTAAAGCCATTTCTGAGCATGCCTTCAAAATCAATCAAACAGCAGTTGGTCATTGGTGTATAAGGGCTATAGTCCAAATCATGGTAGTGGATGTCCCCTTTTTGGTGGGCATTGGCTACGTGTTTGGGCAACATTTTAAGACCAATAGACTTACCAACGATCCCTGCCGTCAAGTCCCGTTGCGTGTTAAAGACATCACTGTCCTTATTGGCGTTTTCATTGACGACGGCTTGGTCCTTATTGAGGAGTTTGCCAATCGTAAAGTTGATATCCGTCGCTTTTGAGCGCTCAAAATCCCGCTGGGTGCGATAAGTAATGTAGCTCTCTGCAATCGCATATTCATTAGCTTGAAGCAATTCATGCTCGACGACATTTTGAATCTCATAGATTTTCACGCCATTTGGAAAACGTTCCAAAATCTCTGCGATCACACGATCGACAATGGCTTCTAGTTTGGCTTCCATCACGGGAGTGAGAGAAGTCACTTCTTCTGTCGCCTTCAACAAGGCTTTATAAATTTTTTCAACATCGAATGGAACACGACGGCCATCTCGTTTTTCAACAAAAATATCCGGGGCCATTCTCAGTTTTTCTTCTCTCAAGGTGATCATACCAAACATGCCTCTCTTCATTTATTTACATACAAGTTGTATTATACCACTCCAAAAATAAAAATCAATATCTTGTGGTGAAAATTCTAAAAAACTTTCTAAAACACAAGATATTGATTTTCTTAAGAGCGTTGATAGAGTTTGAAATGACGGTATTTCTTCTCAACGAGACGATAATTTTCTTTGAGCAAGTCCTTCATTTTGGAGGTCAACTCCACCTGATTATTGACCACAATATACTTGGGTTCAGACCGATTGATTTGTTGGATCACATTGGTCCGATTTTCATTAATTCCCAGATAAGACGTCGGGGTCAATAAGGCAGAAGCTGCCAAACGATCGCTTTCTTGATAGAGAGTAGCTGTCGCATCCCATGCATAAATGGTATCTTTCGACTTGGTGTGATTTTTAATGTAGCTGGCAATAGCGCTCCGTTCACTGGATTGGCCAGACTGAAGCACAACATCTTGAACCACTGGATTCGCCAACAGATAGACAAGGGCTACTAACGGTAAGAAAACTTGGCTCGTAAAGTAAGCGGCCCAAACTTCCTTGTTTTTCTTCTTCCGACCACGACGTTCGATCCCATCGTTTTCTTCCCCATCTCGTGAGAACCAGATCGCAAACAAAGGAAGAACAAATGGCAACATTGGCAACAATTGGTAAGCGCCTTGTTCAGGAAGACCAATAGACACGATGAGGACTACCAGGCTACCTGCCCATCCCATAAAGCGGAAGATCCGTCGAGCACTGCTATTTTGCTTGGTAAAGGACATCAAAAAGGCAGAGACTAGGCCAAAGGCCAGCGCCAACAGTCCATAATAAATGGCATTACTGAAGGTCTGTCCATTGCTAAAATTCAAGGCATTAAAGACATAGGTTACTTGGTTAATGGCATAGCCAAAAGTCTGATTCAAAACGGTGATATAGCCAATTGGATAAAAGACGAGTGAAAAACCAAGGAGAGCTGCTAGCAGTTGATAAAAGCCACGCGCCCATCTCTTCTGCTTGATGTTAAAGGCTGTTAATCCAAGGAAGGCCAACAAATAAAACAGGGCACTGGTCATCGGATCAATCAAGAAAGCCACAGCAGCAATCGCACCATAAAGTATAAAGCCTTCGTCCTTACGATGCCCAATCAAATAAGCCAAAATGAAATTCATGCTAGCAAATAGGATTGGAAGGCTAAAGAGAGTCACATAAGTCCCTCCAAAACCAAGGCCTAGCACCAAGAAATAAAAGAGTAACTGGACATTCTTCGCTGTATCTTTATCAGACACCAGCAAGCGCACAACCCGATAGAGGTAAGTCCCCGCAAAGAAGAGAGCAATCGCTTGGAGAATCATCAAGATCCAATGTCCACCAGCCAAGCTTCCCAACCAGTTGATCGCATAATAGAGCAGACCATTGGTTCCGTAAAAATCACCAAACGGTACTTGACCCTTGGTCATTGCCCAGCCAGCATACAAGTTTTGCGATTGTTGATTGGTTGCAAAACGGGTTAAAAATGGCACCCCGACATGCAGCAAACTAATCAAGAGACTCAACACAAAAGGAATCGCTAGGGGGACTGGACGCTTGGATTGACGACGGATCGGCTCAACTGCCACATCCGCTTCTAGCTCTTCCGTATCCTCTTCTACCTTAGATGCTTCCACTTTTGCCGCTTCAACTCCCGCCTTACGGGAACGACGACTCATCCGACTGAGCGGTTGCTCCGCTTCCTGTTCTGGTTCTTGCTTAGGCTCTGTTACTGGTTCTAGCTCTGTTTCCACTGCTGGCTCCACATCACTCATTTCCTCTGATGCCTCCATTGCAACCGGCTCCTCCAAGACTTCTGCCTGTTGGCTATGAGTCGGCTCTTCTTCGCGAAAGACCGACTTGTCTAGCACTTCGCGAATTTCACGTGTATCCTGGAAACTATCCCCCACGTGAAGCCCTAGTTTTTTCGAAGTCATTTCTTGCTCTTTTTCGCTCATTCTTTTTCCTTTTCTTCGCTATTCCTCTGCTCTTTCCTTTTAGAAAAAAGCCCATTATCTTTTCTAGTATACCAAATTCTGCCGACCATGTCAGCCTCTTGCCACATAGTCCTATGGAAAAAGAGTCAGGCATCTCGATTCCTGACTCTGATTTTCGTTTTTATACATTTACAACATCGGTGCGAACAATTGCATAATTTCCTTGATTAAGCTTTGGTGCCAGGTAAAGTGGAAGGTATCTTCAGTGATCTCTTGAGATACTTTAAAGATGTGGTCAAAGTCCGCTCGGATCTCTTTCAGAGCAGGCGTCCGATACATCCAGACCGCATTTTCATAGTGATGGACCAGACTACGGTAGTCAAAGTTAATCGACCCTACAACCGCCATTTCGTCATCTGCCAGAACTTGCTTACTGTGGACAAAACCAGGCGTGTACTCATAGATTTTCACACCAGCATCCATCAGATCCAAGTAAGCCCCACGCGTAACAATTTGGATCAATTTTTTATCCGGAATATGCGGGGTCACGATGCGAACATCCACCCCACGAAGGGCCGCATTGCGGATATCTTCTGTCAAATCATAATCGATGATCAAGTAAGGAGTCGTGATATAGACGTAATCCGTCGCTTGGTTGATCATATTTTGATAAACCGTCTTTCCGACCTGCGACTTGTAAATTGGCTTTGGTCCACTCCCATAGGGAATATAGAGCCCTTCTCCTTCGACTGCCTTGTTTTCAATATGATAGCGGTCAAAATCCTCGATTTCCCCACGGTTGATGTACCAGTTCATGAGGAAGAGTCGCGTTAAGGCCTTAACAGCTCGTCCATCTAAACGGATGGCACTGTCCTTCCAGTGACCAAACCGCTCAATGTGGTTGATGTACTCGTCTGCCAAATTGACACCACCCGTATAGCCGATCTGCCCATCAATGACCAGAATCTTGCGGTGGTCTCGGTTGTTATATGCCACTGTTAGACGGGGGATCACCTTGTTAAACTTATGGGCATCAATCCCCATCTTTCGCAATCGTTTGGTATAGTTCCCAGCCAAGGTTGCCATACAGCCGATATCGTCATAAAGGAGTTTGACTTCAACCCCATCTTTCACTTTCTGCTCTAAAATCTCTAGGATACTGTTCCACATCAAGCCCTCATCAATGATGTAAAACTCGATGAAGATAAATTTTTTCGCTGCTTTTAGATCCTCTAGTAGTTGCTCATACATCTCCTCCCCTAGAGGGTAAAAGGTCGATGCTGTCCCATTGTAGAGATCCGCATTGTGGTCCATGGATAAAATCGACTTGACCAAGCCATAAACCGCTTTGCTTTCTTGCTTGAGCTCCTTACGCAACTGATGACTATTGTCCTCTCGAAACTTCATGGACTCCATATTTTTCAGCTGGATCATTTCCTTTTTGGACAAACGCCGCTCGCCAAACATGAGGTATAAAAGCGATCCAAAGACAGGAATGACGGCAATTAAGAGCCAGGTCACCTTATTTTCAGGCGGGGTATTTCGATTAACAATAGCTAAGATTGTCGACACATATAAGAGCCCAATGACTGCAACAGATAGCCAATGAGGGAACCATCTATTGAGCCAAAAGAAGGCCGCAAAGGAGGCCCATAGTTCAAAGCCCATAAACAAAATACTAAATCCATATTTGGACATTAATAGACGTAATTTTCGAAAGGTCACAGCATCCTCCTTGTTTCTTTCTACTAGTATACCAATTCTTTTTACCCGTTGCAACGACCAACCAAACCCCTTCTAGACAAACAAAAAGAGAGTGGGACAGAAGTCCTAGCCTCTCAATTATTTTTGGATTGTCGAGCAAGACGCAGTGGTTGAGTGGGCTCTACTACGCTGATTTCATCAGCTTTTACAGCCCTACTCAACTGTGCGGAGGTGGGACGACGAAATCGAATTCTAACGAATTACCGATTTCTGTCCCACTCTCTCTTGTTTCGTCCCTTATTGCTTGGTCAAAACGATAATCCCTTGATCATCCTCTGCTTGCTCTAGGTCTTCTAGCGACAACTGATCTCCTTCGATCCGATAGCGATAAGGCTCATCCCCGATACGCATGGATTGATTGACCGGATCAATGCTGACCTCTTTGGTCTCTTCTTCTCCATCAGCATCTTGTACCGTAAACGTGCCTTTTCGCCCCGTCACAACTAAGAGAATCGTATTTTCCTCGTCCTGTCCTCGATAACTGCCATCTATGGACACTCCTTCTTTCTGTTCTTCACTCGCCGAAGTCATAGTCTGTGATGAAGTTGACGTCTGTTTGCTCGAAGTCTGTGTTGCTTTTTCTTGCTGGCTACAAGCAGTCAGGAAAAGAGCTACCGCCAAGGTCAGTATAGACATGATTTTTTTCATTAAGATCGACTCCTTTCGCCATAACCGTATACTATCTACCACCAGTATACGCCAAGAAAGTCTTTAGGTCAATTGTTTACCCCTCTAATAAAAATGCCCTTACTTCTGCAATAAAATACAAGGAACCTGTCACAAATAAAACCTCATCTGGATGGCTCTGATCCATAAACTCTTTGATATAGGCCTTGTAGTCAGCCACATAAGGCAGGTCTTGTCGATCACCCTGCGCCACCACTTCACCGTAATGAAAGGTCGTCAAAATCAATTCAGCTTCTGGCAATCCCGCTTGAAGCGTTTGGAGCATCCCACTATAATCTTTTCGTTTGAGAGCACCGAATAAAATCTTCACGCGTTTTCCTGCTAAGCTATTGGCAAACTCAATCAAGCGCAACATAGCATGAGGATTATGAGCGCCATCCAGATACACCTGGTCTCCAAACAACTCTAGACGTCCCGGCCACCGCGTCTCTTGCAAGGCGTGCTTGACCTGATCTATATCCACTTCTTGATCTAGACCTTCCATATAGAGGAGAAAGGCCTCCAGAGCTACTGCAGCATTTTCCCGTTGGTAATCACCCTTCAAGCCCAGAGACGGCAAGACAAGTTCCACACGTTCATTCCAAAAGCGATCCTGCTCTATGCCAAAATCTTTCTGGAAGGCGTGGAGACCCACAGCCAATTGCTCCGCTTTTTCTTGACAAACAGCTATAGCATCATCCGATAAGGGACCCACCACAGCTTTCTTGCCCTTCTTAAAGATTCCTGCCTTTTGCTGGGCGATTTCCGCAATCGTCCCTCCCAGTGTTTCCTGGTGATCCAGGCCAACCGAAGTGATCACTGCGATCTCTCCCGTCACTACATTGGTCGTATCTAGAAGCCCACCGATGCCAACTTCCAACAAGACTACATCCACAGCTTGTTCCTTAAAATACAAGAGGGCCATGAGGCAGATAATCTCAAAATAAGAGAGTTGGTCCTGGGTTTGAAGCAAGGTCTGCTCCATTTGTTGAACTTCTTGACCAATCCGAGTAAAATCTTCATCTGAAATCGGCTGATCCCCAATACAAATCCGATCATGGATACTGATCATATGAGGAGAGGTAAAGGTCCCAACCTTCTTTCCGTGAGCCATCAATAATTGACGCAGAAAGGCGATTGTGGATCCCTTCCCATTGGTTCCTGTCACATGAAGGATCGGGTAAGCCTTATCTGGCCTCCCTAAAAGGCTCACTGCCTGCTCCATACGATCCAGTCCCGATCGAAAATTCAGACCGATCCGACTATTCATCCATTGCTCAATCTTATTCACATCTTCCTCCTAAAAGAAAAAAGCGACAAAACCTCTTCTGACGTTTGCGCTCCTTTCTTTTGTAGTTATTTCTTTCTCATTTTTACAGCAAGTCCATCGGACTTCCTGCTTTTTCTTGTTTCTTGAAGCAGGGCTAAAAACGTCCCCCGGACTTACCAACTCTTTCCAATTTCTTGGAGTTGGGGTAAAAACATCCAGTGGATGTTTTTACTCCTCCATGAAGCTGTTGAAGACTTCTTCGATCATATCCCATTCTGCATCTGAGTCTTCTGGGATTGGTTGAAGGTCGCCTTCTGTTCCGTCTTCGTTTTCTGTAAATGAATAAGCTTGGATTTCAACTTCGCCGTTTTCATCTTCTTCTGCATTTGCAGGGATCAAAAGGACATAGTTTTTCCCAAATTCTTCTTTGCCATCAATGGTCAAAAGAATTTCAAACAAGGTTTCATTTCCTTGTTCGTCCACCAATGTGATTAATTCACGTTCTTCATGGTCGTGGTTATGATCATGTGCCATACTATTCTTCCTCGTTTTCTTTCTAAAAATTGCGATCTAAATAATTTTGTAAAATAAGCTGCGCCGCTAACTTATCAATAACTTTTTTGCGTTTGCTACGGCTAATATCTGCTTGCTCAATCAACATCCGCTCTGCAGCAACTGTCGTCAACCGTTCGTCTTGGTAGTCGACTGGCAACCCAAACTTTTCAGCAATCATCGTGCCGTAAGCCTGACTGGCTTCCACACGTGGTCCGCTGGTATTGTTCATGTTTTTCGGCAAGCCCACAACAAAACGGTCCACCTTGTATTGAGCTACTAATTCGGCTAAGCGCTCCAAACCGAATTCTTTTTTGTCTTCATCGATTTGGATGATTTCAAGACCCTGAGCTGTAAAACCGAGAGGATCACTCACAGCAACCCCGACAGTCTTTGAGCCAACATCCAATCCCATAATTCTCATTAGAGGTCTATTCCTTGCCCTTTCAAATAATAACGTACCAATTCTTCCACGATCTCGTCTCGTTCATATTTACGAATTTGGTTCCGTGCATTATTATAACGAGGTACATAGGCAGGATCACCACTGAGTACGTATCCTACGATTTGATTAATTGGATTGTAGCCTTTTTCATCCAGTGACAAGTAAACATCTTTCAAGGTCTCGCTAATTTCCTTACGATTTGAATCATCAAGATTAAAACGTACTGTTTCATCTGTAAATCCCACAAGAACACCCTCTTTCCTTAGAATATTACTATTATACCATAATCAAGAGTTTTCCACAACGGTCAAGCCCTTGATTTTACAGCTTTTTCAAGCATTTTTGAGCTATTTCAGTTAAACTGTTTTTTTATTTTTGCTCACTTGCTCCAGCATTGATGAGATTGTCCGCAAATTGACTCGGTGTCAGCTTCAACAACTCTGGTAAGTGATTGTTTTTGAAGTAGGTCATACCTTCAGCCTTCTTCACATCCATCGCTTCAAAGTCATAGGTGATGGTTACCTTGTATTCATTCTCATTTTCCAAGGTCAAATCAGCTGTGAAACCTGGCACTGTCAAAGCTTCTTTAAAGGCATCATCCTTATTAAAGGATTCTCTCAATTGCTTTTGCGCTTCCTCTACTCCAACCTGTTGGATCCCTTTTTTCAACTCCTCATCGGTTGCCGTCACATTGATGGTCTCCAATTTTTTAAAGGTATTCCCCACATAGGTGACGATTTGCGTCTGTTGTGTCCCCTTGTCATCTTTTGGAAAGACAAAGGTTCTAGTGATGACTTTATTTTCTTCAGCTTTTTGCAGGATACTCTTATTATCCTTTTGCAGTTGCTCTGCTTTTGCTTGGATTGCCTTTTGTTCACTTGAATTTGGCGTTTTCGCTTGTTTTTTTTGACCGCATCCCGTCAAACACAAGGCAAGTGCACCCAATAAGAAGATTTTCCTTTTCATTTTCCATTCCTTACTAGTTATTGTTTTCTAAAATATTGTATCATAGATTTGGTAAAATGGCGCAGTAAACTGCTTTCCATTTCGATTTTTAACAAGAAAAAATCAGAAACAAATTGTTTCTGATTTTCAATCGTTTTAAAGAGCTGCACGCATCCGCGCTTCTGCATTTTCTACATTTCGAACTGATCGTGGCAAGAAGGCACGAATATCATCTTCTTTGTAGCCCACTTGGAGACGTTTGTCATCTACCAAGATCGGACTTTTAAGAATACGAGGTGTTTCCATGATGATGTCAATGACTTCATTGACACTCAAGTCTTCAATGTCCACTCCTAGATTTTTAGCGTATCGATTTTTTGAAGAGACAATACTTGCCACTCCATTTTCAGTCTTTGTAAGGATATCCAATAATTCTTCTTTGGTGATCCCTTCCTTACCGAGGTTTTGTTCTTTATAGGTTAGCTGATGAGCGTTGAGCCAAGTCTTTGCTTTTTTACAGCTGGTGCAACTTGACACTGTATAAATTTTAATCATGCCTGCACTCCTTTCGCTACACGATAATACTATCGTATTAAATTATAACACAAAAACCATCAGTCTAGCGACCTATTTTGAAAAAAATTAATCTTCAATTTCAATCGCGTCATCTAAATCTAGAGTTACTTCTTCTACGACAGGAGCTGCTTCTTCAGTTTTATCAAGGGTTTTCACTGCTTCGTCTTCTTCGATCAAACCAAAATGAACCCGAACCTTGTGGTCGATTTCGTCAAAAATTTCTGGGTGGTCAGCCAAGAATTTCTTAGCATTTTCAGATCCTTGACCAATTTTTTCGCCATTATAGGAGTACCACGCACCCGCTTTTTGGATGATATCCAAATCTGTTGCAATCTTCACCAATTCACCTGTACGTGAAATTCCTTCCCCGTACATGATTTCAACCATGGCTTCTTTGAATGGTGGAGCTACCTTGTTCTTCACAACCTTGATCTTGGTTTCCTTACCAACGTTGGTATCTTTTTGGTCCCCAGTCCCCTTGATTTGAGTATTTCCACGAACATCTAGACGGACAGAAGCGTAGAATTTCAGGGCACGACCACCAGGTGTGGTTTCAGGGTTCCCAAACATGACCCCAACTTTTTCACGCAATTGGTTGATAAAGATAGCAATGGTCTTGGTCTTGTTAATAGAAGCTCCAAGCTTACGCATCGCTTGGCTCATCATCCGCGCTTGCAAACCAACGTGGCTATCCCCGATATCGCCATCGATTTCTGCGCGTGGGACCAAGGCCGCAACAGAGTCGATAACGACCAAATCAACGGCACCAGAGTCAATCAATTTACCAGCAATTTCAAGTCCTTGTTCTCCTGAGTCTGGTTGAGACAAGAGGAGTTCATCAATATTAACCCCAAGAGCTGCAGCATAAGATGGGTCCAAGGCATGCTCGGCATCGATAAAGGCAGCAATGCCTCCTTCTTTCTGTGCTTGCGCTACTGCATGGAGGGCAACGGTTGTTTTACCAGATGATTCTGGACCATAGATTTCGATGATCCGACCTTTTGGATAACCACCAGCACCCAAGGCAATATCAAGCGCCAAGGAACCAGAGCTCATGACTTGAACTTTTTGCTCTGCGCGTTCACCCAAACGCATGATGGATCCTTTACCAAAGTCTTTTTCGATTAACTTCAGGGCATCGTTGAGCGCTTTTTCACGCTCGTCTCCAAATTTCTTAGAGATATCATCTAATTTTTTCTGTTTTTTCGCCATTCTTTTCTCCTATGTTTTTGCTATACAGGAAATACATGCAACTCACTGACGTTTTCCGTCCTTTGAAAGGCACATTTCCTATCCATCTTTAGAATTATTCTTCATTTGGCACAAGCTTCATTATACCAAATTTTCACCATTTAATACAGCCAAGCGCACCAAATTAAAGGCATGAAGGACTGCAATTTCGCGGACATCAGCTCGGCTACGTCCGGCGATATTGACTTGGACACTATCCACTCCATTTGGAGTCGCAAGTCCGATAAAGACGGTCCCTGCTGGGTGCCCTTCTAGACTATCTGGCCCCGCAACTCCGGTCAGGCTAACACCATAATCGGATCCTGTTAACTTACGGGCCTGTGAAGCCATGGCTTGAGCTGTAAAATGAGACACCACTCCATGTTGCTCTAACTCTTGAGCTGGAATAGACAACATCTTGCTTTTTTCTTCCAAACTATAGGTGACAAAACCACCCGCGAAGATGCTGGACGCCCCTGAAAAATCTGCCAAAGTCGCTTGGAACAGGCCAGCCGTCAGGCTTTCTGCAGCTGTAATGGTCTTACCAGTCCCTTTCAAGAGATCAAAGGCAACCTTGGCCATCGAATTGTCATCTCCATAACCGTAAAACAACTCTTGCAAGGGTTGATGATCCAGAGTATGACGGGATAAGATTTCCTTTTCTAAGACATCGAGCTTCGCATCCGCTGAGGCTTGATCCTTCGCCTTTGTAGATAGACGCAAGGTTACTTCTCCCGTCTTGGCATAAGGGGCAACCGTCGGATCACTCTGCTTTTCAATGATATCTGCTAGGATCGTAACTAGCTGGCTTTCCCCAATCCCAAAGAAGCGCAAGACTCTTGAAAAAAGCTCTTCCCCTGTTGTCAAATGAGGCACCAATTGTTCATTGACCATGGGTTTTAACTCACTTGGTGGACCAGGTAGAACGACATAGGTCACACCATTGACTTCAATCAAACCTCCAACCGCGAGACCTGTACGGTTTTGAAGGGGGATTGAACCGGCAATCAATTGTGCTTGTCGCTCATTATTGGGCGTCCGGACATAATCAGGGCGACTGGCAAAGAAGGTGTCGAGTTTGGCAAGCGCTGTTGGATCAAAAACCAGTTCTTTCCCTAAGAACTTAGCAAGGGTTTGCTTGGTCAAATCATCCTCTGTTGGCCCAAGTCCACCACATAAAATCACCAAATCACTGCGTTTTGAAGCTGTCTCAATGGTCGAGAAGAGACGACCTTCATTGTCTCCTACCGCCACATGATAATAGACATCAATCCCTAAACTAGCCAATTTTTCAGACAAGAGCTGAGCATTGGTGTTGACAATTTGTCCTGTTAGAATTTCCGTTCCAACTGCAATAATTTCCGCCTTCATGGTGCCTCCTACTTATACTATTCGTAATTTTCATTTCATTTTAACACAATTTCCTAAATTATTAAAAAAACAGATTGAAGATAAAGTCCATTTTGGACAACTTTCTTCAATCCTTTTCTTTTAGTGTATAAAGTAAAAACTCTTAGAAATACCATTACATCAGCATTCCTAAGAATTTTAACTATGTGGCAATCAACTTCTAAAGGGCTATTTCTATTGTTGATAGAGCTTATCCATATTCTGAAGCAACCATATCGAGTGGTTGCTTTTTTACTACTTTCTTGATCTGAAAGCCTTCTTCTGACTCTAATTCTTGTTGTTTCCCCTCATCTTTTGTGATACAATAGCATCAATTTTTTCTAGGAGGATGAGATATGGTTTCTACTATTGGTATTATAAGTTTATCTAGTGGGATTATCAGAGAGGACTTTGTCAAGCACGAAGTGGACTTGGGGGTCCAACGACTCAAAGACCTCGGACTCAATCCTATCTTTTTACCTCATTCACTAAAAGGCTTAGACTTTATCAAAGAACATCCTGAAGCTCGTGCAGAGGATTTGATTCAGGCCTTTTCCGATGATAGCATCGACATGATCTTATGCGCCATCGGTGGAAACGATACCTATCGCTTGCTACCTTATCTTTTTGAAAATGACCAACTACAAAAGGTTATCAAGCAAAAGATTTTTCTTGGCTTCTCGGATACGACCATGAACCATCTCATGTTGCATAAACTAGGAATCAAGACTTTTTATGGGCAATCCTTTTTTGCAGACATTTGTGAGTTAGACAAAGAAATGTTGCCATATAGCTGCCACTACTTTAAAGAATTGATTGAGACTGGTAGAATCTCAGAAATTCGCCCTAGTAACGTTTGGTATGAGGAACGGACTGATTTTAGTCCCGAGGCTCTGGGAACACCTCGTGTCAGCCATGAAAATACAGGTTTTGACTTGTTACAAGGCAATGCTCAGTTTGAGGGAGAAATCCTCGGTGGTTGTCTTGAGTCTCTCTATGATATTTTTGACAACTCTCTACACGCGGATAGCATAGACCTCTGCCAAAAATACAAACTTTTCCCTGACTTATCCGACTGGGAAGGAAAAATCCTCTTGCTAGAAACCAGCCAAGAAAAGCCTAATCCTGAAGACTTCAAAAAGATGTTGAGGACTTTAAAGGAAACTGGTATATTCGAGGTCATCAGTGGACTCTTGGTCGGAAAACCTATGGATGAAACTTTCTATGACGACTATAAAGAAGCACTATTGGATATCATTGATAGCAATATCCCAATTGTCTATAATCTGAATGTTGGACACGCAACTCCAAGAGCAATTGTCCCCTTCGGAGTCCATGCCCATGTAGATGCAACGGAGCAAGTCATTCGCTTTGACTATAACAAATAAGAGGCTGGGACAAAAGTCCTAGCCTCTTATTTATCTTTGGATTGTCGAGCAAGACGCAGTGGTTGAGTGGGCTCTACTACGCTGATTTCATCAGCTTTTACAGCCCTACTCAACTGTGCGGAGGTGGGACGACGAAATCGAATTCTAACGAATTACCGATTTCTGTCCCACTCTCTTTTTCTATATTCTCTGATGTTCTAGTCATCTAAAGTTACTTATTTCCACTTTTCCATTCACAATCATTCTCATGGTCATCAACCAATCCTGCTGCTTGTAGGTAGGATAAAACTGCGACTGGTCCGGTGAACTTAAAACCACGCTTTTTGAGGTCCTTGGCTAGCTTCTCAGAAAGAGCTGTCTTCGCTGGTGCTTGACTGTAATCTGGAACATCATTGACGATGGTTTTCCCATCGACAAAAGACCAAAGATAGGCATCAAAGGTGCCAAATTCTGCCTGGACTTGTAAAAAGGCCTGAGCATTGGCCCGTGTCGCAAAGATCTTGGCACGATTTCGGATGATGGCTGGATTGTCTAACAAAGTTTCCAACTCCTCATCCGACATCTCTGCAACAGCTTGAAGGTGGTAACCATGAAAAGATTCTCGGAAAGCCTGCCGTTTATTGAGCACCGTTTCCCAAGATAGACCGGCCTGATAAGTCTCCATACAAAGCAACTCAAAAAGGGCCTGGTCATCATGGAGGGGTCGTCCCCATTCTTCATCATGGTAGGCTACATAGAGAGGGTTGCTCATTTTGACCCAGCCACAGCGTTTTGGCATAGACTTCTCCTATTTCACCAACATCTTAAGGGCAGACTTGATGTAGTTTTCAGCAGTATCAGAAGTTCCTTCAAAGAATTTCTTAATTTTCTTAAGTTCCGTTGCCTTGTAGCCCAATGCCAACATGGCTTCCATAGCTTCTTCAAGGGCTTGGTTTTCTTCTGCAACTTTGGCTTTGGACTGAGCCGGTGCATCTTCTAGATCAAGATTGATCTTACCTTCCAGATCCAAGACCATCTGTTGGGCTGTTTTCTTGCCGATCTTTGGAAACTTGGTCAAGTAGGTAATGTTCTTGCTTTCGATGGCTTGGACAAGGCCTGCATTATCGTCTGCAGCAATGATGGCCAAAGCTGAGACAGGTCCAATCCCAGAGACTGAGATCAAGTTCAAAAAGAGCTTTTTCTCTTCTTCTGTCGCAAAGCCATAGAGCAGGTGAGCGTCTTCACGGACTACTTGATGGAGATAGACTTGCACCTCTTGATTCATTTTACCAGAGTAGGCATAGGGATTGGCCACATGCAAGAGATAGCCCATCCCAGCTGTTTCTACCACAATGTATTTAGCGGTGATTTTCGTTAAAATTCCTTTAATGTATTCGTACATAATCTTCCTTTATTGTTTGATTAATATTTGCCCAATTCCCGTAAACTGGTGTGATTTTCCTGAATGCGTCGGAACATCTTTTCCATATCTGACTTGGTAAAGTTAACCAAGACCGGACGGCCATGAGGGCAGTTATAAGGGTTGTCACATTGGGACAGTTGGTAGATCAGATCCCGTGCAGAGTAATCATCCAGTGTATGATTGGCCTTGATAGAGCGTTTGCAGGACATCATGATGGCCAACTCAGCTCGGTATTTCTTGATGGACACTTCCTTGGTCAAGAGGAGCATGTCACACATCTCATAGATGCCTGACTCGATCTCTTCTTCCTTCATCCAGATCGGATGCTCCCGCAAGATCAACTGGTTAGCTCCGTATTCTTCTAAGTAAACGCCCACTTCTTCTAGAAGGTGCTTGCGCTGTTGCAGGCGGATCAGATCGTCTGTAGGGAACTCAAAGATATAAGGCACCAGCAGTTGTTGCTGACTGCCGTCTACGTCCCCGATGCTCTCCCGGTATTCTTCGTATTTGACCCGCTCTTGGGCCGCGTGCTGGTCAATGATATATAGGCCCCCATTTCCTTGGGCAAAGAGATAGGTTCCATGCATCTGACCAAAATATTCCAATTCTGGGAAGGTCGAATGTTCTTCCCCATCCAACTTATCATAGGCCTTGTCTAGACTAGCCAGATCCAACTCTGGGTGGTCCAGTTCATCATAAACCACAGCCTTTCTTTCCGCAAACTTGATCGCGCTTGTCGGTTTTTCTACTGGGTTTTCTTGGATTCTAGCTTCAGTAGCAGTCTCATCTGCTAGAGGCCGTTGAGGATCTGCCACCTCTGGTCGAAGCTTGAAATCTTGACTCTCTCGGTCATAATAGAGGCGGTTTTCTTTTAAAGGCAGGGTCGTCTGTACTGGCTTTTCTGTTCGACGAATAGTCGACTTGGCTAGATTTTCTAGAGCATCCGGAATCAGGTCCTGCTCTTTCAAAGCGTTCGCAATCGCCTGGGAGATCAAGGCCATTAGTTCTCGTTCTTTGGAGATGCGAACCTCTTGTTTAGTGGGATGAACATTGACATCCGCTAAGTAAGGATCGATCTGGATATTAATGATCGCAAGTGGAAAGCGACCCACCATGAGTTTACTGCCGTAGCCGTCTAAAATAGCTCGATTGAGCAAGAAATTCTTGATGTAACGGCCGTTGATAAAGAGACTGATGTAATTGCGATTTGCACGAGTCAATTCAGGCAAAGACACAAAGCCCGTAACTTCAAAATCTAGGTCGCGATTTTCAATAGCCACCATCTTCTTGGCAGACGCGAGGCCATAGACACCCGCAATCGCTTGCCGGAGATTACCAGTCCCAGCTGTTTTGGTCATTTCTTTTCCATCATTGATCAAGGTAAAGGCAATCTCAGGATGGGCCAAGCTCAAGCGGTTGAGAATATCCACGATATGGGACAACTCTGCCTGCTGGCTCTTTAAATACTTGAGACGAGCAGGGGTATTAAAAAAGAGATCTTCCACTGTGATCTTGGTCCCGACAGGGCTTGTCGCTGGCTCCAATTCCTCAATTTCGCCACCCTTTGCGACCAATTTGGTCCCGTGGGCAGCTCCTTCTTGCGCCGTTAGAAGGGTTAGAATACTGACAGAAGCAATGGAAGGCATGGCCTCACCACGAAAACCAAGCGTTCGAATACGAAAGAGATCCGCTTGACTCTTGATCTTACTGGTCGCATGTCGACGGAGGGCCAAAGCGACCTCATCGTGCGCAATTCCTTCCCCATTGTCTGTGATTCGAATCGACTTCAATCCTGCTTCTTCGATTTCGACAACAATCTGGCTTGCTCCAGCATCGATCGAGTTTTCAACCAATTCCTTGACCACGCTAGCAGGTCGTTCAATCACTTCACCTGCCGCTATCTGATTGGCTAGGACTTCTGGCAATTCAATAATCTGTGACATGTCTGCTCCTTTACCTATTTTTTCACCGATACATGTAGCTCTATTATACCACAGATCCACAAGACTCCCTTTCTTAAAAAATAGAGGCCAGTCCCATCTTCTTCCTAAAAAACCGCATAGGCAAAGAAAATGACCACATAGACAAATCCCCTTGTCTTCCCTTTGGAAAAAGTGTTTAATAGTAGTGTAAAGAAGGGGCCGGGCTAGCAGGCCAACCGACTTTACCCAAAGGAGGGAGAAACGATCTTATGAAAGTTGAAGTACAAATTGATTCCCACTTCCAAGAAGAAGCGGTGATGATCACAGCACCTGCACTGTCTGCGCGTGTAGAGAAAATCCGTGACTTTGTGGAAGAATTGGATCAAAAAGGGCGCTTACGTGCCAAAAAGGATGGGGAAGCTTACCTGATCGAAAGCCAGCTATTCCAACGTTTTTACATTGAAAATCGGCAAGTAATTGGCGAGACTATGACAGATCAATTTATTCTGACTGGGCCACTCTATCAGTTATCTGAAGACTTACCGACCTTCTTTCTCAAAATTTCCCAATCTGAAATTATCAACACAAAAGAAATCGATCACCTGCACTTTACCAGTGGAGGATCAGTGCAAATCTATCTTAAAAACGGGAGTCTGACCTACTCCTCCCGTCGTTACTTGAAAGCCATTAAGGAGAAATTATCATGCTAAAACAATCTTTTTCTGACGCCCTGAAAGGGATTCTCATTGGGCTCATCCTATCCATCTTCTTTTCCTATCTCTTCTCACCTGAGTTGTACCTTCCCTTAAGTCCCAACTCTGCAGTCGGTCGCTGGATGTTCTTGCATCATGTTCACGGCTCACTAGTCATGCTCTATTGTGCCCTCGTTTGGGGTGCAATTGGGGTCCTCTTTAGCTTCGGAAGTCTCCTCTTTCAAAAAGACTGGAGCCTCTTACGGGCTACTCTGAGCCATTACCTACTCATGTTACTTGGTTTTATTCCTCTGGCTACTTTGGCCGGCTGGTTTCCAGCACGACTCGGATTTTACCTCTCACTCGTTGTCGAATTCACCCTCGTTTACGTGATCATCTGGTTGGTCTCCCATCATTTTTATAAAAAACAAGTCCAAGAAATCAACCAAAGCATTGCTAACCACTAAGCAAAAAGATCCTCGCCGTCACGAGGATCTTCTTTTATAATTTCTTTTTCAATTCGGCGACTGCCATCATGACTTCCATGGGAGTCATATTGTAGAGATCCAGATTCTTCAATTCTGTGATCACCGTATTTTCTGTCTCTTCCTCAAAAAGGGACATTTGTTCAGCAACCTGCGAAGACACTTCCTTTTTAGGATTTGCATCCGCAAGCGGTACTTGCTGGGCTTGTCCTTCGAGCTTGGTCAAAATCGCATCCGCCCGCTTCAATAATTCTTCTGGCAAACCAGCGATCTTGGCCACGTGAATCCCATAGGACTTATCTGCTGGGCCGGGTTCAATCTTGTGCAAGAAGGTAACCTGACTATCTCGCTCCAAGGTCGCAACATGAACATTTTCCAAACGGGACAAGGTCTCTGAGAGAGCCGTCAACTCATGGTAATGGGTCGCAAACAAGGTTTTGGCACCGGTTCGATCGTGAATGTATTCGATGATGGATTGGGCGAGAGCCATCCCATCATAGGTCGCCGTTCCCCGTCCCAACTCATCAAACAAAATCAAGGACTGGGTCGTTGCCTTGCGAATGGCGTGATTGGCCTCCATCATTTCCACCATGAAGGTAGACTGCCCCGATACCAGGTCATCAGCAGCTCCGATTCGGGTATAAATCGCATCAAAGATTGGCAACTCGGCCTTTTGCGCGGGTACATAGGAGCCAATTTGGGCAAGAATCACAATGATCGCCAATTGGCGCATATAGGTAGACTTCCCGCTCATATTTGGTCCCGTAATCAGCTGAATATCCCGTTCTTCATCCATAAAGATGCTATTAGGAATATAGGACTGGGCTCCCATCACTTTCTCAACAACCGGATGGCGGCCTTTGTCGATTGCGATTCGTCGTTCTTCATGAAAAAGGGGACGATTCAACCGTTGCGACTCAGCGACACTGGCTAAACTTTGTAAAACATCAACCGTTGCAATCGCCTGAGCTAATTGTTGCAGACGTTGGATATACTTGCCAACTTCTTCCCGAATCCGCATAAAAATCGTATATTCCAGATTAGCAGACTTCTCACGCGCCTCTAGCATATCTCCTTCGATGCGAGCCAATTCCTCCGTACCAAAGCGTTCTGAATTTTTCAAGGTCGCCTTGCGGAAAAAGTGAGCAGGAACGTGACTCAATTGAGAATTGGTGACATGGAAATAGTAGCCATCCTTCTTGTTGTAATCGATTTTTAGACCTGTAATGCCGCTGGCTTCGCGCTCCTTGGCCTCAATCTCAGCAATCCAACCAGTACCATCCCGAAGAACGACACGGTACTGGTCCAATTGCTCGTCAAACCCAGTTCGGATGATATTTCCCTCCGTAATAACAGCAGACGCTTCCGGAGCAATAGCTGAGGTAATCAAGCGGTGCAACTCAGGAAGTTCATCCAAGCGTGCAATTAAGACATCTAAGACTGGATCACCAATCCCCAGTAGAATCGACTTGATCGTCGGCACATGCCCCAGAGTATCTCCTAGCTGCAAGAGATCCTTAGGGTTGATCTTGCCAAAGGAAACCCGACTCGCTAAGCGTTCAATGTCATAAACCCCTTTGAGGCTGTCGGTCAAATCGCTCCGTTCAAAGAAATGATCCATAAAGACCTGAATGATGTCCTGTCGCTCTCGAATCCGTTTCAAATCGACTAAGGGCTTCTGAATCCAGGACCGCAACAAACGACCGCCCATGGCCGTCTTGGTTTCATCCAAATACCAATACAAGCTACCATGTTTCTTCCCAGTTCGCGCATTCTCTGTCAAATCAAGACTAGCCTTGGTCGCAAAGTCCATCTGCAAGAAATCGCAAATCTCATAATGATGGGCTTTTTTGAGGTGGCTCAATTCCCGCATTTGTGTCTGGTAGACATACTGGAGAAGTTTTCCAGCCGTTTTCTTTTCGAGCTCACTCAACTGATCCCCTAAGAGTTGAACATCGTCGAGCGCCGTCTCTACATGTGACAACAAGAGATTCATCTGGCTCACAAACACACGCTCTTCCTGTTCTGGCAACTCATAACCCAGGACCACCTCACGCGCACGTAAATTGCGGATTTCTCCACAAACCATGCTAAAGTCATTGAGGGTCGTCACCTGAAACTCCCCTGTCACCAGATCCATATAGGCTAGCCCATACTCATTTCCTGAACGATCCAAAGCAACCAGGAAGTTGTTCTCACTATCTGGCTTGGTCGAATCCACCACTGTACCCGGCGTAATCACCTGTACGACTTCACGCTTAACGACCCCCTTGGCTTCTTTGGGGTCTTCCATTTGTTCTGCAATCGCGACCTTATACCCCTGTTCAATGAGAACATCAATATACTGCTGGGCCGAGTGGTAGGGAACACCCGCCATAGGGATCGGATTCTCTGCATTTTTATTCCGTGAGGTTAAGGAAATCTCTAAAATTTGAGCCGCATTCACTGCATCTTCATAAAATAATTCGTAAAAATCTCCCATTCGAAACAGCAAAAAGGCATCCGGATAATCTTTTTTGATATCTAGATACTGCTGCATTCCAGGGGATATTTTCTCTACTGCCATACTTCTTTATTCCTTACTCTTGCATCATTTTCTGACGCAAGCCCCATAGATGAAAACAGGAGTAGATAGCTCACTATCTTCCTCCTTTTGACATCTTAACAGGGCTTGATTACTGCATCATCCCTAAAATTTCATTTTGAATTTCAATGGCTGCATCTTGGTCACGGCAGACAATCAAGAGGGTATTAGCCCCTGCTACAGTTCCCAAAATACGCTCATCTGACATTTCATCTACACCATTGGCCAAGAGAGCTGCTTCTCCTAGCTCTGTCCGCAAGACCAAGGTGAATTCTGCCCGTGAGACAGACTTGGCGTGGCTGGACAACATAATATAAATCTCTGCCACCTCAGGCTCATTGGGCAAAATATAATACAACTGGTCTTTTCGTTTCACCTTGACTAGACCCAGATCGCGCAAATCTCGTGACAGAGTTGTTTGCGTTACAGCAATTCCTTTTGCTTCTAATCGATCCTGAATCTCTTTTTGAGTCGACAATTTTTCATTTCGAATCATTTGTTGAATCAAAAGGTGACGTTCTGTCTTTTTCATTGGACCTCCACTTTTGAATAAATATACTTTAAATTATACCAAAAAAATTGAAAATTCGCTCAGAATTGTGTTAAAATAATAGTTAAAAGGACTAAGGAGCTAATATGAACAATAAAGAACTCATTGCTAGTGAATTGGCCAAAGTGATTGACTCTCTTGACCAAGATGCTATTTTAAACTTGCTTGAACAACCAAAATCATCTGATCTTGGTGACATTGCTTTTCCAGCCTTCTCACTTGCAAAAGTGGAACGCAAGGCTCCTCAAGCAATCGCTGCAGATATTGCTGAAAAGATCGACCAAAGTGCCTTCGAAAAAGTCGTTGCAACTGGACCTTACGTGAACTTCTTCTTAGACAAATCTAAGATCTCTGATCAAGTAATCAAATCCGTCATCGAAGCAGGTGCAGACTATGGCCAACAAGACGAAGGTAAAGGTCAAAACATTACCATCGACCTTTCAAGCCCAAACATCGCAAAACCTTTCTCAGTTGGTCACTTACGTTCAACCGTTATCGGGGATGCTATTTCAAACATCTATAAAAAAATGGGCTACAATACCATTAAAATCAACCACTTGGGAGACTGGGGTAAACAGTTCGGTCTCTTGATGGTGGCTTACAAAAAATGGGGTAGCAAGGAAGCTGTCGAAGCCAATCCAATCGACGAATTGTTGAAACTTTATGTTCGCATCAATGCCGAAATCGAAAACGATCCTGCTTTGGACGATGAAGGACGTCTCTGGTTCAAGAAATTGGAAGATGGAGATCCAGAAGCAACTGAATTGTGGCAATGGTTCCGTGACGAGAGCTTGGTAGAATTCAACCGTATCTACAAACTCCTCGGTGTTGAATTTGACAGCTTAAACGGAGAAGCCTTCTACAATGACAAGATGGACGAAGCTGTCCAAATCCTTGAAGAAAAAGGCTTGTTGAAAGAGTCTAAGGGGGCTAGCATCGTTGAGTTGGATGATGTCAACCTACCACCAGCTATGATTAAAAAATCAGATGGTGCCACTCTTTATATCACTCGTGATATCGCAACCGCTATCTACCGTGCACGGACTTACAACTTTGTGAAAAACATCTATGTTGTAGGTCAAGAACAATCCAACCACTTCCGTCAGTTAAAAGCTGTTTTGAAGAAGATGGGATTTGAATGGAGCGACGATATGATCCACGTTGACTTTGGTTTGGTCACAAAGAACCGTCAAAAATTGTCAACTCGTAAAGGAAATATCATCCTGCTCGAACCAACTCTTCAAGAAGCTATCTCTCGTGCCAAAGCTCAGATCGAAGAAAAGAATCCTGAACTAGAAAACAAGGAAGAAGTAGCACATGCAGTCGGTGTTGGTGCGGTTAAATTCTACGATTTGAAGACAGACCGTCGAAACGGGTATGACTTTGACCTTGAAGCCATGGTATCCTTCGAAGGAGAAACTGGACCATACGTTCAATACGCTTATGCTCGTATCCAATCTATCCTTCGCAAAGCCAACTTCACACCATCTGCAGATGCGACTTATAGCTTGAGCGATCCTGAAAGCTGGGAAATCATCAAGCTTCTCCAAGACTTCTCTCGTGTTGTCAAACGTGCTGCTGAAAACTATGACCCATCCTTGATTGCTAAATATGCCATCAACTTGGCTCAAGCCTTCAACAAGTACTATGCTCACACTCGTATCTTGGATGAAAGCCCAGAACGTGATAGCCGTCTTGCTCTTAGCTACTCAACAGCAGTTGTTTTGAAAGAAGCACTTCGTCTATTGGGTGTGGATGCGCCTGATAAGATGTAATATCTTTCTTACTTTTTGATAGGAAACCGTCTTTTTTAGGGGTGAGAGGAATAGCTAAATAAGCCTTATTTAGTTCCATCTCACTCCTTTTCTCATGCCCAATGCCCTTCATTCTCTACATTTTCAGTTCCTTTATATACAGGAGAAATCTATGAATCAAACCGTTTACATCTTAATCCTCATCAGTTTAGTGGTTCTCTTTTTATTTAACAAGTACGAAAGAGAAAAACTACAACGGCTCTTACAAGAGCAACTCTTGAAAGATCAAGCTTTCAAAGATAGCATCAAGGAAAAAATCCAAGAGACCGACAATATCAACGATGTCATCCATGCCATCAATAAAGACTATCGATTGGGGCTCCTACTTGCTAAAGAAATCACAGAAAAATTAAAATAAGCCATAGAAGAGGAGTCATATAAAATGTGACTCCTCTTCTATTCAGTCGCAACAAATAAGAGGCTGGGACAAAAGTCCTAGCCTCTCAATTATTTTTGGATTGTCGAGCAAGACGCAGTGGTTGAGTGGCCTCTACTACGCTGATTTCATCAGCTTTTACAGCCCTACTCAACTGTGCGGAGGTGGGACGACGAAATCGAATTCTAACGAATTACCGATTTCTGTCCCACTCTCTTTATTTTAAAGATGATACAAATCTTCTACAATGGCAGCTACTTTTTTAATATCTCCCAACATCCCCCGCATTTCAAAATCGGCTAACATAGGGAAACCAAAGCGTTGGCTGTATTGCTTAGCGGTTAAACAATATTGATTGTTAAAATTCCGATTGCCTGACCCAACCACTCCTAAACACTTGCTGGCGTTGTCTCCGTAAGCAATAAAATCCGCAACATCTGTCGTCAAAATTTCCACATCGCCATTGTCGACACCATTTCCACCCTCCAAATAGGTAGGCAAAAAAGTGATAAAAGGATTGGTCATTTCAAAGAAGGGCTGGCCCTCTTTGACTAGGTCTTTCACATGCACTTTCTCGATTTCAAGTCCGGGATGAGCTTCCAGCAAATAGTCACTTAAGCGACGGACAAAACTCTCTGTATTTCCACTCAGACTAATATAAACAAAGGATACTTTCATCTTTTTTCTCCAATCAAGAAGCTCTCTTATCCTCTAAGAGAGCTCCCTTTAAACTTATCTATTATGCCCTAGCTTGAGCTTTTCTCAAACGCAAGGTTTTATACAAAACAATTCCAAGGAAGAGAAGGGATAAAGCAGTCAAGAGTAACAAAGCAATGGACGAAGATGCCAGATATCGTTGGCGAAGCGCTGAGTTTGAAAAACTAGCTAATAGTGGACGCCCTGCAAAATAATTATAGCAAGAGAAGGCTTGACTTAATAAAATCTGCCCCATATAAGTATAATGAGCTGTTAACAGATCCTGCTTCATAAAGAGGAAATAGAAAGTTGCCAGTAAGGCAATCAGAATCAAGGAAACAAATAAAAAGGTTAGTGGAGACTGATTGAGTTGGGCTGATTTCTCATAATATGTCACATAGTCAGCCTTGTCTTGAGCCGTTGTTAAACCAAGTTGTTTCGCAAAATCATCTGTCAGCTCAAAACTCTTTGAAGCTCCAAAGGTTGAGACAGCTGAAGTCAGGGTTCCAACCGTAGAGAAAAATAACAGGATATAAAGATAGATAGGTTTCTTTTTCATACAAACTCCTTTTCATTTCTTACACCCTATTATATCGCGATACAGATAGAAAGGCAAGCGCCTCAAAACCGTGGAGGCACTTGCCTGATCACTGATACGTTCAAATGAAATTCATTTGGAAAAGTAATGTGTGCAAAAGATGAAAAGCCATCGCAACTGTATCATTGGAATGATTAGAGATATAACGGAGTCCTATAAACTTTCATTCGAACACCACCAGTATACCTCATTCTCTTCTTCTTGTGTCATCCATTTCTATTCTGCTTCATTTCGACACGATTTGGTCTATAAAAGCCATTTCCTCTCCTTATCCAAAAACTATTCTGTTCTATTTCTCAACTATTTGGTCATCACTCCATCAAAAAAGCCAGAAGGACTTGCCTTCTGACTTTCTTTATTTAGATGAATGAACGAAAGAAACAAGAATTAATCTTCTTTTTTCTTGCGTGCAAGACCCAATCCAAGCAATCCAGCCATCGCACCTGCAAGAACAGCTGCAGTTGAGCTTTCTGTACCTGTATTTGGAAGCGCAGGTGTTTGTGGTTGCGCAGGTTGTACAGGCTGTTCCGGAACTTCAGGAGTTGGTTCGGTTGGAACCTCTGGAGTTGGTGGAACGATTGGTGTAGGTGGAACAATTGGTGTTGGTGGGTTGTATGGAGTTGGTGGAGTTGGAGGAACCGGTGTTGGTGGGGTTGGAATATCTGTTTCCGTTACCACTTTATTCTTATGCCATTTCACCTCAGCTGATTGAGGTCCCTCAGTTTTCGGAATTGTTTTGTATTTTGGTTGCTCAGGGGCTTTTGGTTCAATTGGAGAAACTGGAGAAACCGGTGCTACTGGTGTTGGTGGAGTCGGTTCTTTAATTTTTTCAATTTCCTCTTTCACCGGTTTAACTGGTGCCACTGGAGAAACCGGACTCAACGGAGTAGGCAATGTTGGTTTTACTTCATTTAATTTTGGCTCTACTGGGGCAACTGGAGAAACTGGAGCTGGCGGAATGACAAATGAACCTGGATTTTTTGGAAGACCAACATTTGAGTTGATTGCAAACCAATAAACCGTTGGTTGACCAGCCGCATTAGCTCCATTAGCCGTAAAGACTAGGTGACCATCAGACATCTTTAATCCCGCACCACCATAATAGAGATATGGAGAAGATGGATCATCCCAACCACGAAGAGTCGCTGATGATTCCCCATTAAAGACAGCACCATGTTCAATATATTGGTTATCTGTAGGGGAAGTTACTTCTTTAGTAGCCGCATCATAAGAAACACTTGAGTTTGGAATTTGAATGTATTTATTATTTCCAATATTTACAAACTCTTGGTGCTCCACATTTTCAAATTTCTTCTTAGGGGTAAAAGTAATTTGACCTGTAGTTGCATCTACTTTGTATGAACCAAGAACATCATCCTTACCTTCAAAAGTAAATTCTTCTGTACCAATAGAATGAACACTTCCTGAACCCGAAGCATTCACAGTTAACGCATCCGTTACTTCTTCCTTCTCAGGGGTAGTACCAGGAGCCCATTTACCTGTCTCGACTTCTACATAACCATATTTCTGTGTTACAATTTTGAGGGGATTATCTGCTGAAATGGAAACAGTTGCAGTACCGAAGTCTGCTTTTCCTGTTTTAACCTTCACTTCATTGTTTTCAATGCTCATGGATGAACCATCTGCATACGGATCCCAAGTGCCACGTACAGTGTTTCCATTTACATCCTTGGCTTCTACTGTGATAGCACGAGGTTTATCTCCACTATCTACATAAGAAGCACCTGTCCAGTGGTTGAGAGAGTTCAAAGCGACAATCGCATTATGTTGGGTCAAATCAAACTTATTGCCATCGCCATCATAGAATTCAACATCGACAGCAACTTTAACTGGTTTATTTTGGTCTGTTGAAGCACCGACTGTTAGTGTTACAGTTGGATCTGAGCTAACAGCTGCAATTCCTTTACCGTCATTTGATGGAAGACTCAAAATCTCATAGCGGTAAATCACGCGCTTGATTGGATGCATATCCGTATTTTCACGCATGCTGGACTGATTCAAGTTATCATAAGTAACGACAAATTTATCGCCTTCTTTCACTTGAATGTACTCAGTTTCATTATTGGTCCAAGGACTAGTCGCTACAATATCTGAAGCTTCCAATTCATTGGAATCATACTGATGCACATTGCTTTTATTCAAGCGTTTTTGAGCATCACGAGTAAGATAAGTGCTGATGCCGTCAATGGTGTGAGTTGCACCACCTTCACGTTGGAAAGTCAAATCTTGAACAGTTTCAACATCTTTCAAATCTTTGAAACCATTGTCAGTCATATATTTTTCATACGCTTCTTTAGCATTTTTGTATTGAGCCAAAGCGGTTTCAATACTTGCAAGTTTCGCTTGATAAAGTTTTGCATATTGTTCATTCACAGCATCATAACTTGATTTTGCTTTATCATAAGCTGCTTTTACAGCCACAAACTCAATTTCGTTTGAAGCGTACTTAGCTTTTGCTTCCTCAAATGCTTTCTTATCTTCCTCATACTGAGATTTATTATTTTTATATAAGTTTTTTGCAGCTGTTAAATCTTTAGCTTTGTCAGTAAGTTCCTTAGTAGGTTTTCCGTCTTTGTCTTTTTCTACTTCTTTTTCTTCATCTTCTACAATCGTATCACTTTCTACAATATCAACTTTTGCATCTTTGTAGATTGCTTTAATTTCTTCTTTGACATTTTTAAATTTGTTTACTACTGTATCGTATTCAGTTTTAGCTTTAGCATAAGATGTTGCAGCCGTATCATATTCTAATTTATCTTTTGCATATTGTTCTTGTGCTTTTTGATAATCTGATACCGCCTTATTATATTCTTCAGTAGCTTTGTTATATTTTGCCACTTCTGAATCATACTGAGCTTTTGCAATATCATAACTTGATTTTGCTACATCGTATGCTGTTTTAGTTGAATCATAACTAGTCTTGGCTGTTTCATATGATGTTTTCTTATCATTATAATTTTCAGCATCTACATCATATTTTGATTTTGCAGTTTCATATGCTGATTTATCTGCTTCATATTTAGCTTTCAGCGCAGCATATTCCGCCGAATCTGTCCCACCAGTAGATGTCGCAGCGTTATAAGCCTCTAGAGCAGTTTCGTATGCTGTCTTAGCTTCATTATATGCTGCTAGATCTTGTTGGTATTGTTTTTCAGCTACAGTATATTCTTTAGTTTGTTGATCGAATTTTTTCTCAGCAGCTGCTTGAGCAAGTTTATTTTTTTCAAACTCTGCTTTTTTAGATTCGTATGATTCTAATTCCTTATCATATTGAACTTTAGCTTCATTATACTGGGCAAGTGCTGCGTCATAAGAAGTTTTTGCAGTATTGTACGACGCTGTTGCATCCGCAAAACTCAACTTATTATCAGCATATTTTGCTGCATCTGTTTCATATTTAGCTTTACTAGTTTCATAAGTTGCTTTTGCAGCTTCGTATTGCTCCTTAACTAGTTTATAGGCATCAGAGTCTTTACTTGCAGTTGAAGTAGTAGCTGCTTTATATGCTGCTAAAGCTTCTTCATATGCTTTTTGGGATTCTGCGTAAGAAGCTTTTGCTTTTTCATATTCAGCTTTTTGAGCCTGATATGCCAATAAATCATTCTGGTATTCAGTATTAGCTTGATCGTAGTCAGCCTTTGCTTTAGCATTTTCAGCTTCTACTTGCTTTTGTTCAGCTAATTTTGCTTCATACTCAGCTTTGGCCTTTTTGTAGTTTTCAACGACTGTGTTGATTTCAGCTGTTTGGGCTTTGTTATCTGCTTCTGCTGCTACGATAGATGGTTGGACTTTTTCAGCTTCTTCTGTAACGGTCACACCTTCTGTGGCTGCATCAGCTTTTGCTTTTTCAAGTTCTGGTGATTCTACATAAGTCGTCGTAACTGTTTTATTTCCTTCTGTCACAGTTGTAGATGTCAACTTAGAACTTGTTGCAACAGCTGCATCGCTTGTTGCTATATCCGTAGTAGTCACTTCAGTTGCAGGCGCTGTTGCCTCATCTGCTTTCACTTCTGCTCCATAGGTATTAACAGTAGCCAATCCAGCGATGGCCAATGAAACAACACCGACTGATAACTTACGAATTGAAAATTTTTCCTGCTTCGAAACATGTTCACGATAGCTTTTCATTTTCAAAACTCTCCTTTTTTGTTTAAAAAAATCTCACTGTAGAGGCAAAAATATGCTACTTTCAGTTAACTCCATTGTATCACAATCAACCATTTTTATTTATTTGTCAATTTAATTTTTTATTTTACTTTAAATATATAACAACTTGAATCCCCAAACCTTCCTTGCCTTCCCCATCTTTTGGTTGAAAATATATGCAAACACCTTTGAAAAAAACCTTTATTTTCAATGGTTTTTAAGACGCTTTCTCTTTTTATAAATTTCACCGGAAGGCTTTTTTAGGAGAATTATTTTTTTATACCAATAAATTAGATTTGAAGGCTGAAAGAAAAAATTATGTAATTTTTTCCCTTTGGGGGGTTACAAAATTCAAAAAAACAACACTTTTTGCAGACTGTCCATTCCCTAAACTAGCTCCATTTCTTTTCCAAAATAAGAAGTAATGAAAAAGACCAAGGTCTTATGGACCTTGGTCTAACAACTAATGATTAGTTTAAGTGCCAGATATCTTCATTGTACTGAGCGATCGTACGGTCAGATGAGAAGAATCCTGCTTTAGCAATGTTTACGATCACTTGATCCAACCATGCATCACGGTCTTCGTAGTCAGCCAACATGCGTTCTTTGGTTACAATGTAGTCTTCCAAGTCAAGAAGAGTCATGAACCAGTCTTTGTTGATCAATTCCTTGTGAAGACGAGTCAAGCGTTCCTTGTTACCAACTGCAAGAACGGCATCGCTGATAATGAAGTCTACCAATGGTTTGATAGCTTCATGTTCATAGAAGTCCGCTGATTTGTATGCTGATTTCTCATATAGATCGATTACAGTTTCTGAATCTTCACCGAAGATGTAGATGTTGTCACGTCCAACCAATTCAGCGATTTCCACGTTTGCTCCATCCATAGTACCAAGTGTTAACGCACCATTCAACATGAATTTCATGTTACCAGTACCTGAAGCTTCCTTAGAAGCAAGGGAGATTTGCTCAGAAATATCGCTAGCTGGAATCAAGTAGCTTGCAGCAGTCACGTTGTAGTTTTCTACCATAACGACTTGCAAGTGTGGAGCTACTGCTGGATCGTTTGCAATCACTTCAGACAAGCAAAGGATCAAGTGGATAATATCTTGTGCAATGGTGTAGGCAGGAGCTGCTTTACCACCAAAGAGAACAGTGATTGGGCGAGCAGGGATATTTCCAGCTTTGATGTCCAAGTATTTGTGGATCACATACAAAGCGTTCATTTGTTGACGTTTGTATTCGTGGAGACGTTTGATTTGGGTATCAAAGATAGAGTTAGGATTGATTTCCACACCTTGATGGTCTTTCAAGAAACGAGCCAATTTCCGTTTGTTGTGAGACTTGATGTTTTCCAATTTTGCTTTGACTGCATCTTTATCTTCATAAGAAAGAAGGTCTTCCAATTTAGATGCGTCATGGTGCCAGTCACGTCCGAGGATATCATCCAAGTAGTGTGACAAGGTTGGGTTGGCATGCATGAGCCAACGACGGAATGTGATACCGTTTGTTTTGTTGTTGAATTTTTCAGGGTAAATGTCGTAGAAGGCTTTCAACTCAGAATTCTTCAAGATTTCTGTGTGAAGTGCTGCTACCCCGTTTACGCTAAATCCATAGTGGATATCCATGTGCGCCATGTGTACGCGATCATTCTCATCGATGATTTGAACAGCTGGATCTTTGTATTCAGCGCGAACACGGCGGTCCAATTCTTCAATGATTGGAACCAAGTGAGGAACCACTTCTTGCAAAAATTCAAGTGGCCATTTTTCAAGGGCTTCTGCAAGGATTGTGTGGTTAGTGTAAGCCGTCATGCTACGAACGATAGAGATGGCTTCATCCATTCCAATACCACGTTCTGTCAAAAGACGGATCAATTCAGGGATGACCATTGATGGGTGAGTATCGTTGATTTGGACAACAGCATAGTCAGCAAGGTCATGCAAGTTGCTTCCTTTTTCGATGGCTTCGTCGATGATCAATTGTGCACCGTTTGATACCATGAAGTATTGTTGGAAGATACGGAGCAATTCCCCTTGACGGTTACTATCATCTGGGTACAAGAAGAGGGTCAAGTTGCGAGCGATATCTGTCTTGTCAAAGTTAATACCATCTTCAATAATAGATGAATCAACTGAATCCAAGTCGAACAAACGCAAACGGTTCTTGGTTTCAATCTTGTAACCAGGGACATCGATATCATAAAGGGTAGAAGTCAATGTGAAGTGTGCAAATGGCACTTGGTAGCTACGGCTTGAACGAACGAGCCAGCTTTGGTCAGTCAACCATGCATTTGGAATCGTTTCTTGTTGGTTGTTTTTAAGGACTTGTTGGAACAAACCAAAGTGGTAGTTCAAACCAACCCCATCCCCTGTCAAACCAAGGCTTGAGATAGAGTCGATAAAGCAGGCTGCCAAACGTCCCAAACCACCGTTACCAAGTGATGGTTCCAATTCCACTTCTTCGACTTCGATCAAGTCTTTACCAGCATCTGACAATTCTTTTTTAACATCGTCGTAAAGACCCAAGTTGATCAAGTTGTTAGACAAGAGTTTACCTATCAAGAACTCAGCTGAGATGTAGTAAACTTTTTTCTTACCAGTATTTAATTTCTTTTGAGCGCTTGCTTGCTTCGTGTAATTTAGCAAGGCAATGTACAATTCTTCATTTGAACATTCAGCAATTGTTTTTTGATGATGATCAATCACATATTTTTGTAATGATTCCATGTTGGGAGTCTCCTTTGTTTCAACAATTTTAATAGGGGGGAAAGATTATTTTTTTGCTTTCTTAACTTCTTTTTTCAAGTCTTTGTTTTCACGACGATAGATCGTAGTGAAATCAAGCAATTCTTGCTCGACAGCTGGAGTCAATTGATCCGCTGTCATTCGCCATGACCAGTTACCACCGAGAGTAGATGGGAAGTTCATCCGAGCTGAACCATCCAACTCGAGCAAGTCCTGCATAGTAGCAATCGCCATGAAGCTGACGGAAGCAAAGACTGTACGAAGCATCGCATGCGGTACAGATTCGTACTCTTTCCGGTTAGTATAACGAGCAAGGTACTCACGAGTTGGATCGTCGATTTCATTGCGGTACCATCCAAGAACTGTGTTGTTATCATGTGTTCCTGTATACATCACAGAATTGTTTGGTGCCAAGTGAGGGCTATCGATACTTTCATCGTCCGGATTGAAGGCAAATTGAAGAATCTTCATTCCTGGGAAGCCAGTGCTTTCACGAAGTTCGATGACTTCATCTGTCATAAAGCCAAGGTCCTCAGCGATGATGTTCAAATCACCGAGCTCTTCCTTCACAGCTGCAAAGAGTTTGTAGCCAGGACCTTTAACCCATTTACCTGGTGCTGCTGTATCTGATCCAGCAGGGATTTCCCAGTAAGACTCAAAACCACGGAAGTGGTCGATCCGCACGATGTCGTAGATCTTGAAGCTTTCACGCAAGCGTTCAATCCACCATTGGTAGCCATCTTTGTCCATTGCTTCCCAGTCATAGATTGGGTTCCCCCAAAGTTGACCAGTTGCTGAGAATTCATCTGGCGGGCATCCTGCGATGCAAGTCGCTTTCCCGTTTTTATCTGTTTTGAAGAGATGAGGGTTCGCCCACATGTCACTTGAATCTTCCGCTACATAGATTGGCATGTCTCCGACGATTTCAATGTGATGGTCATTGGCATAAGCTTTCAAGGCCAACCATTGTTGGAAGAAGAAGAATTGAGTCACACGATGGTAAGTCAATTGATCCGCCAATTCTTCACGGTATTGAGCCAAAGCTTTTGGTTCACGTGCACGAATAGCTGCATCTGGCCATTCTGTCCAGGCTTTTAAATCAAAGTGTTCTTTGATAGCCATGTATTCTGCAAATAGTTCCAACCAAGAAGCATTGGCTTCGCAAAAGGCTTGGAATTCTTTTTGATCACCTTATTTCAAGAAGTTCGCAACGGCTTTTTCAAGTAGCGGACGACGTTGTTCGAAAACCTTTGCATAATCCACTTGAGTAGGATCTTGACCAAAGTCCACTCCTTTAAGATCTGCTTCTGTCAACAAACCTCGTTCAATCAAAAGATCGAAATCAATAAAATGAGTGTTCCCAGCAAAAGCTGAGAAAGATTGGTATGGAGAATCTCCATAACTAGTTGTACCAAGCGGCAAGATTTGCCAGTAACGTTGCTTGGTCCGAACGAGGAAATCAACAAAATCATATGCTGATTGACCGAATGATCCGATCCCGTATTGTCCAGGAAGGGAAGAAATGTGCATCAAAACACCACTTTGACGTTTTTTCATGGGTTACCACCTTTTTTTATTTCTTTGAAGCCTGCGATTCGGTGCACGGTATGGGTATCGTTGCAGAGTCGTATCCAGCTCTCAAGCGGCTCTACTCTTTGTTAAAAATCGAACAGGCGCAACTCAGTTTACGCAATTTTTGCGAAAACGTTTGCGTACCATGTTATTATAAACTTTTTCCCTATTTTCTGCAAGGGATTTCTTAAAAACTTTATATCTTTTTTAAAAAAGCCCCTTATCACTAGTTTAGTATTTATTATTAGCAATGTCAATGAATTAGCGGTTTTTATAGAAGAAAGTTTAGAATTAAAATATTTTTAAAAAATTTTCTCAAAATCACTTGCAAACGTTTTCGCCTTGTGATATACTTAAGTCGTTTTAGGAAAACGTTTGTCTAAAACGGTTTCTAATTATTATCTTTTTTTATTCTTTAGGAGGAATAAATCATGAAACGTACAATTTTACGTAGTGCTGCTGTACTTGGTACAGTTGGTTTTGCCGGCTTCTTACTTGCTGCTTGTAGCAATAACTCATCAGGTTCTTCTGAGGCAAGTAAAGAAATCAACGTCTATGTAGACAAAGGCTACAAATCTTATGTTGAAGAAGCTGCAAAAGCTTTTGAAAAAGAAAATGGCGTAAAAATTAACATCAAGACTGGTGATGCTCTTGGTGGATTGGATAACCTTTCTCTTGATAACCAATCTAAAAAAGCTCCAGACGTAATGATGGCTCCATACGACCGTGTAGGTGGTCTTGGTAGCGATGGTCAATTGGCTGAAGTGACATTAAACAAAGATAGCCATACAGATAAAACAACTGAAGCTCTTGTAACAAACGGTGGTAAAGTTTACGGTGCACCTGCTGTCATCGAAACATTGGTTCTCTACTATAACAAAGATCTTTTAAGCGAAGCTCCAAAAACATTTGGTGATCTTGAAAATCTTGCAAAAGATAGCAAGTACGACTTCGCTAGCGAACCTGGTAAAACAACTGCCTTCTTAGCTGACTGGACAAACTTCTACTACACTTACGGTTTACTTTCAGGTAACGGCGGTTATGTGTTTGGTAAAGACGGTACAGATCCTAAAGATATTGGATTGAACAACCAAGGTTCTATCGATGGTATCGAATATGCAAAAACTTGGTATGCTAAATGGCCAAAAGGTTTGCAAGATACAAAAGGTGCTGCTAACTTCATCCAAACACAATTCCAAGAAGGTAAAACAGCTGCTATCATCGATGGTCCTTGGAAAGCTGCTTCATTGAAAGAAGCTAAAGTAAACTATGGTGTCGCAACGATTCCAACTCTTCCAAACGGAAAACAATACTCTGCCTTTGGTGGTGGTAAAGCTTGGGTTATCCCTGCAGGTGCGAAAAACCTTGATGGCGCTCAAAAATTCATTGACTTCTTGACAAGTACTGATCAACAAAAAGCTTTGTTTGACAAGACCAATGAAGTTCCTGCCAACACAGAAGCTCGTAAATATGCGGTTAGCAAAAACGATGAATTGACAACTGCCGTTGTTGATCAATTCAAGAACGCTCAACCAATGCCAAATATCTCAGAAATGAGTGCTGTTTGGGATCCAGCTGCTACTATGCTTTTCGATGCTGTAAGTGGTAAAAAATCTGCAAAAGCATCTGCTGACGATGCAGTGAAATTGATTAAAGAAACCATCGAACAAAAATTCGGTAGCAAATAAGACAGTTTTTAGGTGTGAGTAAGAGGTTGGAGACAAAGTCCCAACCTCTTATGTTCAATTTTCAAACACAACTTACTGTCTGACTTGTCTTCTTGCTCTCTAGCAAGGACATTATAAGGAGATTTGAATGACTACAGAACAAAACCCTAAAAAGGCTATGTGGCTCTCTTTGATCCCGGGTCTTGGGCAAATTTATAACAAACAAAAAACCAAAGGCTATATTTTTCTTGCCGTAACTGTTCTCTTTCTCGCCTATTTCCTAGGAATCGGAGCTGGGGAATTAGCGAAATTGGTTACACTTGGAACCGTCCGTGGACAAGATAATTCTCTCTTTATCTTGATTCGTGGCGCCTTCCACTTGATCATTACCATTGTTTACTTCCTATTTTATGCCTTAAATATTAAGGATGCTGGAACCGTTGCAAAACGTATCAACAATGGCATCGCTGTTCCAAAAACTGGAAAAGAAATGGTTCAAGCCATCTATGAAAATGGCTTCCCATATTTATTGATCATTCCTTCATACATTGCTATGACATTTGCGATTATCTTCCCAGTTTTAGTAACTTTGATGATCGCCTTTACCAACTACGACTTCAAACATACCGCTCCAACAACCTTGCTCGATTGGATCGGGTTCCAAAACTTCACTAATATGTGGACCTTGAGTACCTTCCGCTCAGCCTTTACATCTGTTCTTGGCTGGACCTTGATTTGGGCACTCGCAGCTTCTACTCTTCAAATCGTACTCGGTATCTTGACCGCTATTGTTGCAAACCAACCATTCGTAAAAGGAAAACGAATCTTTGGGGTTATCTTCTTGCTCCCATGGGCTGTTCCAGCCTTCATCACTATCTTAACTTTCTCAAATATGTTTAACGATAGTGTCGGTGCTATCAATGCACAAGTTATCCCATTGTTTGCGAAGATTTTCCCATTCTTAGATGGCATTTTGATTCCTTGGAAGACAGATCCTACTTGGACAAAAATTGCTTTGATTATGATGCAAGGTTGGCTCGGCTTCCCTTACATTTACGTCTTGACTTTAGGGATTCTTCAATCTATTCCAAACGATCTTTACGAAGCTGCTTATATTGATGGTGCCAACGGTTGGCAAAAATTCCGCAGCATCACTTTCCCAATGATTATGGCTGTTGCAGCTCCAACTTTGATCAGTCAATATACTTTCAACTTTAATAACTTCTCCATCATTTACTTGTTTAACGATGGAGGACCTGGTTCTGTCGGAGGAAACGCTGGATCTACAGATATCTTGATCTCATGGATCTACAAGTTGACAACCAATTCTTCTCCTCAATATTCAATGGCCGCAGCGGTAACCTTGATTATCTCTGTGATTGTGATCTCAATCTCTATGGTTGCCTTCAAGAAACTACATGCATTTGATATGGAGGATGTATAAAATGAAAAATTCAGTTCAATTTAAACGCCGCCTCAATCATTTCTTGACTTACCTGTACATGGTGGTTCTTTCAATCGTTATCATTTATCCATTGTTGATTACGGTTCTATCAGCCTTCAAATCAGGGAATGTCAGTGCCTTTACACTTGATTTTAGTGGCAATCTTAGTTTTGATAACTTCTCAAAACTTTTCTCTGAAACTCATTATGGCACTTGGTATATGAACACCTTGGTTATCGCCATTATCACCATGATTGTACAAACAAGTATCGTTACCTTTGCAGGTTACGCATACAGCCGTTACAATTTCTTGGCGCGTAAACAAAGTTTGGTCTTCTTCTTGATTATTCAAATGGTCCCAACCATGGCAGCCCTCACAGCCTTCTTCGTTATGGCTTTGATGCTGAATGCCTTGAACCAACCTTGGTTCTTGATCTTCCTTTATGTTGGTGGTGGTATTCCAATGAATGCCTGGTTGATGAAGGGATACTTCGATACTGTTCCAATTTCCCTCGATGAATCTGCGAAATTGGATGGAGCTGGACACTTCCGTCGCTTCTGGCAAATCGTCCTCCCTCTTGTTCGTCCAATGATTGCCGTTCAAGCGCTTTGGGCTTTCATGGGGCCTTTCGGAGACTATATCTTGTCTAAATTCTTGCTTCGTGACGAAGTGAACTATACGGTAGCCGTTGGTCTTCAAACCTTTATCAGTGACCAAAAAAATCAAAAAATCGCCTTCTTTGCAGCCGGTGCTATTTTGATCGCGGTTCCAATCTGTATCTTATTCTTCTTCCTACAAAAGAACTTTGTTTCAGGCTTGACAGCTGGTGGAGATAAAGGATAAAATAGAATCTTATTTCAAGCACATTTTATTTTTAAGTTGAGGGTAGTATGGTGGATGCTTTACTACCCTTCGTTAAGAATAAAATCAATGCAAAGAGATTTCTCTTTGCATTTCTGATACTCTTATATTTAGAAAGGTCATCTTATGCCCTATCCTTTTAATTATTTCGCAAGTATCTTCAATTTCCGCTCTTCTTTTGCAAACCGCAAAAAACTGAGCTGGTTCCAAATGATTTTTACTTCTTTCTTTCTAATCTCTATCACACTATTACCTGTGGCTCTGCAAAATGCTCAACTCAAAACCTATCCTTTGACAACCTTTGTCAGCGATGTGTTTGATCCTTTATCAACAGACGTTATGAAAGATATCCAAGAACACGTCGTGATCAAAGACCAAGAGCTCACCTATACAGGGACTAACCCTGTACACAAGACTTCAAAAGGACAGGTTATCTTAGGCCAAGAGGCAAAGGCTAGTGAAGGCAAGGAGTTAACACTCCATTTTGATCGCAAACAATTGATTATCTCAAAAGAGAATAAAGAACTCGCTACAGTCTCATACCAGGCTATTAATCAAGAGAGCCTTCGGGATAAAAAAAGCTTCACTCAAGCTATCTCTAGCGATTGGTTTCGCGACAATCGACTCCCTGTCAGTCTCTTTCTCGTGATTTTCTCTGGCTTCTTATCGACAGTCAATTATTTGATTCTCATCGTAGGGGCCTCTTTCTTCCTCTACTTGACACGAAAATCTCGACTCTTTTCACTACAAACTTTCAAGGAATGTTTCAACTGTATTCTGAATTGCTTGGGACTCCCTATTTTACTGAGTGTCTTCATCAGTTTACTATTCCATCAAGTATTTACTACGACGATCATGATCCAAAATGTCTTATTTGTACTCTATCTTGCTATGGTATTTTATAAGACCCACTTCCGTGATCCAGACTATCACCGCTAGGAGGTTTTCTCATGCGTGTTACCATCAAAGATGTGGCGAAACTCGCTGGCGTCGCGCCTTCAACTGTCACGCGCGTCATCCAAAACAAATCCACGATTAGTGATGAAACAAAAAAACGTGTCCGTGAGGCCATGGTCGAATTGGACTACCATCCCAATCTTAATGCTCGCAGCCTTGTCAGCCAATCTAGTCAAGTCATTGCTTTGGTCCTACCAATCGACAGTGACGTCTTCTACCAGAATCCTTTCTTCCCAACTGTTTTACGAGGGATTACCCAGATCGCGTCAGACAATGATTATGCCATCCAAATCTGTACGGGGCAAAATGAAGAACGGCGGCTCGACAACCTCAAACAACTGATCTACGGTAACCGTGTAGATGGTTTGATTTTCCTTTATTCCAACCCGAATGATCCCCTCGTTGAATTTGCGATCAAAGACAAGTTCCCCTTCCTCATTCTCGGAAAGGCAGCTTCACCTTTTGTATCGCTAGTGGATAATGATAATATCAAGGCTGCATTTGATGCGACGGATTATTTCATTCAACAAAACTACCGAAAAATTGCTTTTATCGGGGGAAACAAAGAACTGTTCGTATCTCAAGACCGCTACGAAGGTTATAAAGAAGCCCTCCAAAAAGCAGGGATTCCTCTCGATGAAAAACTGGTTCATTTTTCATTTGGTTTTATGTTAGAAGACAATTCTTATCAAATGATGGAAAGCCTTCCCCTAGCAGAGTTAGATGCCATCATGACAACCGATATTCTCGTTGCTGAAGTGGTGCGCCAATACTTACTAGAACACCAGCTGACAATCCCGATTATTTCCTTTGATTCGATCAAGCCACGACTCGATATTGAAGCCTATATTGACATCAATGCGGTGGAACTAGGACGTGAGTCTGTTCGGACAATTCTTCAAATTATCAAGGATCACAAAGAAGGAAAAACTGTTTGCTACCGTCAATTGATTGACCATACCATTACGAAACTTTAGGAGTCTTTATGTCTACATTTACTGCTTATTTAGATGACCAAGACCTGATTCGTATCCAAAAAGGAGAGGAGCATATCCTTCCTTTTTATTTGGAAACAAACCAAGGTCGTCTTTCCTTAATCCCTGTCAAAACGTCAAGTGGAGCGACTGATACAGGAGACTATTTATTAAGCCCTATTCCGCTTGAACTTGGTGAAGAATACACCATCTACGATGCCGCTGGAAATTCTTCTATTCTCCACTATCGTCAAATTGTTCGCAAACCCATTTTTGATCAAACCTTCACCTATAGTGGAGAGGATCTAGGAAGTTTCTACACACCAAGTCAGACACAATTTAAATTCTGGGCACCGATTTCGCAAGATGTGACCCTCCATATCGAAGATCAGGTCTATCCGATGAATCGTACAGAAAACGGTGTCTGGGAACTCGTGCTCAAAGGGGATTGGGAAGGAGCTACCTACCACTATAAGTTTCGTGTCAATGGCCTAGAACGTCGGATTCACGATCCCTATGCTCTATCCTCTTTAGCGAACTCTGGAGATAGCTTGGTCATCGACCGGAAGAAGATCACACGTCCTATCACGCGTGCCACTCGTCAATTAGACCCAACAGAGGCAATCATTTACGAGATGAGCGTTCGTGATTTCTCTGTCCAAAAAGAGGCTGGCTTTAAGCATCCTGGTAAGTTTAAAGGTTTAACAGAATCGCCCCAACTAAATGGCCAGATCCTTGGATTTGATTACCTTCAAAAACTGGGCATTACCCATGTACAGTTACTTCCTGTCTATGATTTCGGTAGTGTCGATGAAGAGGATCAATGGAAAGCCTACAACTGGGGCTATGATCCTGTTCAATACAATGTTCCAGAAGGCAGCTATGCGAGTGATCCTAACGATCCTTATGCACGAATCCTAGAGCTCCAAGACACCATTGACACCTATCACCGCGCCAATCTGAGTGTTATCATGGATGTAGTCTACAATCACGTCTACCAAGCAGACGAATACGCTTTTGAACAGATCGTTCCTGGTTATTTCTACCGTTATAATGCAGAGGGCGAGCGGACCAATGGAACCTTCTGTGGAAATGACGTAGCAAGTGAACGCTCCATGGTGAGACACTATATCAAGCAATCCCTCAAACAATGGGTTTCCCTCTACGGCTTTGATGGTTTCCGCTTTGACTTGATGGGAATCCTAGACATTCAAACCATGACAGAGATTGCAGAAGAACTCCGTGAAATCTATCCTAACATCTATCTCTATGGGGAAGGGTGGAAGATGGATACAGGCCTCTCTGAAGATCAGCTCGCTCACCAATATAACGCGAAACGATTACCAGCCTTTGGCTTTTTCAGTGATAACTTCCGGGATACGATCAAGAGAACACTTGTAGCTGGTCACCGTCGTGAGAGTCAACATTCCGCGAATGATTTTGCTAACATTCTAACGGCGAATGTCGGGAAGCTAGGGCCTGCTCATTTCACCCAACCTCAACAAGCCATTCAGTACGTCGAATGCCACGACAATGCAACTGTTTTTGATTATTTCCAATTTGAAAAGGAAGAGATTCGTCTAGAAGATCGAAAAGCTCTCTCACGATTAGCTCTTCATTTAGTGTTACTAGCTCAAGGAGTGCCGTTTATCCATGCTGGTCAAGAATTTTATCGCACAAAAGGGCTCGAAGACAACACCTATAACTTGCCAGATAGTCTCAACCAATTGGACTGGACATCCCTTCCAAAATGCCAAGAAGAAATTGCTTTTCTTGAAGAATTGATTGCTTATCGGAAATCACAGCCACTCCTTCGTTTGAAAAAAGGGCAAGAGATTCGCGACTACTGTGATGTCAAATGGTTGTCTGATCATCATTTGATCTACACGATTGAGAAAGATCGTGAAAAAATAACGATTCTTGTCAATATCGGTGATCAAGAACAGACCTATCAACATCCGAGCGATAGTCACCTGTTATTTGTCTATCCTCATACCAACCTAAAAACCCCTATTCCTAAAGGAAAGGAACTTTCTATTCCTGCCCATAGTTGGCTCCTTCTCCATGAAACTGAATCAGCAAAATAAAGGTCACCACAATGTGGTGACCTTTATTTTTATTCTTCTGTTTCCACAAAGCGTCCGATGATATGAACGTTTTCTGAAATGGTGATAAAAGCCTGAGGATCAGCTTTTTTCATAATATATTTGAATTCATTAAACTCTGCACGCGTAATAACTGTCAGCAGAACTGCTTTTTCCTGATGGTTATAGGTTCCTTCTGCATTGTGGATAATGGTTGCTCCACGATGCAATTTTTTATGGATCTTTTCAATAATGGCATCTGGCTGGCTCGTTACGATCATTGCCTGCATCCGTTTTTGCTTGGTAAAGACAGCATCCGTTACTCGACTCGATACGAAGATGGTAATCATAGAGTAAAGAGCATACTTCCAACCAAAGGTCAGACCAGCGATCAACATAATGGTCCCATTGACCAAAAAGGAGATGCTGCCGACATTCTTTCCTGTCCGTTTTCGAATCGTCAAACTGACAATATCCGTTCCTCCACTGGAAATGTTGTTCCGAAGAGCAAAACCAATCCCTGTTCCCATGACAACCCCACCAAATAGGGCATTCATGATCGGATCGTTGGTCAACGTAATCACTGGCACGAACTGAATAAAGAGGGAACTCATCGAAACCGTAATAAAGGTAAAGATGGTAAATTTATGGCCAATTTGATACCAAGCCACAATCATCAAAGGGATATTGATGGCATAAAAAGTCAAGGAAACGGGAATCGTAAAGCCAATAAAGCGTTGGCTCAGAACAGATAAAATCTGAGCTAGACCTGTTGCACCGCTGGAGTATACATGTCCTGGTTGAAAGAAGAAGTTGACGGCAATCGCTGATAGAAAACCATACAGCAAGGAAGCTGACACTTTTTCATCGTATTTCTCACGGGAGATGCTCTTCAGCACGCGCAATAATTTAATGTTATAAGCTAGTCGCCGCACATGATAGCGAAATAGCTTATAAAAGCGAATTTTTTTCATTTTCAATCCATCGATTAGAAGAAAAGGAAAATCTTAGAGCAACTGATTCCTAGACTCTCCCTTTTCTCTCTTGTCCTATTCTTGCTCTGCTACTTCTACTTGAAGATTTAACTCATCCAATTGCTTTTCAGAAACGACAGAAGGAGCTTGTGTCATTGGATCTGTCGCCTTGTTATTCTTAGGAAAGGCAATGACTTCCCGAATATTATCTTCACCTGCAAGAAGCATCACGAAGCGGTCCAAACCAATCGCCAATCCTCCATGTGGTGGGAAACCATAATCCATTGCTTCCAACAAGAAACCAAATTGTTCATTGGCAGCTTCTTTTGTAAATCCAAGTGCCTTAAACATCCGTTCTTGTAAATCTTTATGATTAATCCGTAGGCTTCCTCCACCTAATTCATAGCCATTTAAGACGATATCATAGGCAATTGCTCGAACTTTTGAAAGATCGCCTTCCAATTCATGCTCTGTTTCAGCTTGTGGGAGTGTAAATGGATGGTGAGCAGACATATAACGGCCTTCTTCTTCAGACCATTCAAACATTGGCCAATCCACTACCCAAAGGAAGTTGTATTGATTGTTGTCAATCAAGTCAAGCTCTTTCGCAAGACGAACACGCAAAGCACCAAGCGTTGCATTGGCTACTTCAAGAGTATCTGCTACAAAGAGAACTAGATCTTTGTCTTCTAACTGTAAAGCAACTGTCAAGTCACTTGTCAACTCTGTCAAGAACTTCGCAACAGGACCGTTCAAAGTACCCTCAGCATATTTCACCCAAGCAAGACCTTTTGCACCGTATTGCTTCGCAACTTCTGTCAATTTATCGATGTCTTTACGAGAGTAATGATCCGCTGCACCTTTGACAACAATCGCCTTAACTGCTGGAGCTTCTGAGAAGACTTTGAAGTCTACACCCTTGACAAGCTCTGTCAAGTCTTGGAGCAACATTTCAAAACGTGTATCTGGTTTATCTGAACCATACAAGGCCATAGCCTCATCATAATTCATCCGTGGGAATGGGAGTGTTACTTCAATTCCCTTGGTTTCTTTCATGACACGTGAAATCAAGCCTTCTGTGATATCCTGGATTTCTTGATCACTCAAGAAAGAAGTTTCCAAGTCGACTTGTGTAAACTCAGGTTGACGGTCTCCCCGTAAATCCTCATCACGGAAACACTTCACGATTTGATAATAGCGGTCAAATCCAGCATTCATCAACAATTGTTTTGTAATCTGAGGACTTTGTGGAAGGGCATAGAAATGGCCTTTGTTGACACGGGAAGGAACCAAGTAGTCACGTGCTCCTTCTGGAGTTGACTTAGAAAGGAACGGAGTTTCCACATCAATAAACTCTAATTCATCTAAGTAATTGCGGATTGAATGAGTTACTTTTGCACGGAGTTTGAGGTTTTCCAACATCTCAGGACGACGAAGGTCTAAGTAGCGGTAACGAAGACGAGTATCATCATTGGCTTCAATTCCGTCCTTGATTTCAAATGGCGTTGTTTTGGCAGTATTAAGAACCGTAATAGTCTCTACCTTGAGTTCTACTGCTCCAGTTGGCAAGTTCGGATTCGCTTGTTCACGAGCTTCCACAAGACCTGTCACTTCTACAACATATTCACTGCGGATGCTTTCAGCTGTGGCCATCACTTCTGCACTAACTGTTTCTGGATTGATCACCAATTGCATGATTCCTTCGCGGTCGCGTAAATCAATAAAGATCAAACCACCCAAGTCACGACGACGGCTAACCCATCCTTTCAAGGTAATATGAGTTCCAATGTGTTCTTCACGAACACGTCCAGCATACATTGAACGTTTCATTTCTAATTAATCTCCAAACTAATATTCTTCCTTCTATTTTACCATAAAGACCAGCAGAAAGTGGCCTTTAGCTCAACTTTTTCAGTTACCAACTTCTTTAGTTATCGTGGCCAACTTCTTCCTTCTTTTTGGGATCATCGTAGAGAGTGGGGGCTATCACCTTCATTAAAGTCGCTGTCCCAAATCTCAAGACAGCTGCTGCTAGTCCAAAAATAGGGGATAAGTAACGGAAAAAGAAATCTCCCCTAAGTGCGTAGGTCATGCCACCCACAATAAAAAAGATAACAATCCCCTGAACAATTGCGTAAAACCAAATTTTTTTCACACTATTTCTCCTTTTCACATGCTAGCTGACTTATCCACTATTTTTCATCACTTATCCACAAAAATGTGGATAACTTTTACCTATTTCCCCCTTAAAAGAGGAAGATTCATCAGCATCAGGACTTGTTTTCATCCATTTACAAGCAAGTTTCCCACAGCCTGTGGATAACTATCTTGCTTACTTGTGACTTTCCGTCCCTTTCCTCACAAATCAAGGAGCCAGGATTCGATCCTGCCCCCTTTGATCAAGCATTATTTAAATTCGTCTGGTGTTCCTTTATATTGGGCCCAATCTTTACTGAAGAAGCGATCATTTAGATGGTAAGTTGGTGCTTTTTCAGCCTTTGTGACAAAGGGATTGACCGCTTTATCAAAGGCTAGCCAACCATTCCATCCCATATGAATCGTATCTTCCATAAAGTAGGGCTGATCACCATCTTTAGAAAAGTCAGCAATATTGGTGAATCCTTGACTTTCCAATTGGTAACGAATCTTTTGAACAGCCTGTTCATACTTTTCTTGGCTCAAGCCTGTGTATTTCATCCATTTGGCATTGACTGGAGGAATCACAAAGATGACATTGGTCCGAGATTTAGCAAACTGGTCTAAAACCAACTGCAAGTCATTGTACTCCGGAGATTGAACATAGGATTTGTTTTTTTGGAAACCTTTTAGTTTCTTCAACTTCATTTTTAAACGAGTGTTGTAAAAATGATTGCTGATTCCAAGGTCGTTATTATTGGTTTTGACTTTTGCTTCAGCCGTTGCAATTTCCTCCAATTTTTCATATGAGAATTGGTCTGGCAAATCTTGTAGACGTTTTTTTACCTTCTTATCATAATTCCCGTTTGTACGAGTAGCGAGATTACTAAATAAGGCATCTTCGCGCTGAACCAGATGGGAAACAAACTGGTTCAAAGACTGATCAAATCCGGAAATTTTCTTTCCTTGAGAAATTTTCGTTACAACACTTTGAAAGGCGACGTTTGGATACTGTTGTAATAGACGCTTTGCAGCATACTGGGATGCAGCATCCTGTTGGTGATTGGCAATAAAGCTATTCAACTGATCGCTATTAAAGAATTGTTGAAAGGCAGAGGAATCATAGCCCTTCTTGGTGAACCATTGCGGAGAAACTACATAAACAGCTGTATTGTCCTTGAGTTCTGGCAAAATCTGTTGCATCCCAAAATATTGGTTCAAAGAAGCCGCACCACGTTCTCCTAAAAAGTAGGGTCTGTAATTGCGGTCATATTTTTCAGCCAAAACTGCTGGATGCACCACATCAAAGCGCAACCACTCACTGGAGCCGAAATAAGGAACAAAGCGATGCTGTGGATCAGAAAGTGCTTCTTGTTTCTTTGTACGACTCTTGAATCCTTCTGCATTCAGACTAACCGCAGCTTTTTTCTCTTCGGTATAGTTGTGCTTATGATTGATTGGATAAAAGAATAATAAAGCTGTTACCATGAGGAGCGCGCAAAATACGGGCCCTAAAATCAGCCACAAACGCTTAAGCATTCTGAAGCTCCGTTACACCTTCTACGATCTTGTTAGCAGTATTCCAATCATCACGTCCAAATTCAGATACAGGAACACGGATGCCAAAGCGATTTTCCAGTTCTACAATCAATTCGACTGTTCCCATACTATCAAGGACACCCGCATCAAAGAGATCCTCATCCATCATGTCTGAGACATCTTCCATAAACAATTCGTCAATAATTTCAATTACTTGTGATTTTACATCCATTTTTCTATTCTCCTTTTATTTCAATTTTGGAAACCATTGTTGATCCAAGAATCCTGAGAAAATCAGGAAGGACAGCATCACTGTGTTAAAGGTGATAAAGATCCCTAAAGCTTTGGTCCAACGATTGTCCGGTATAGGATCCAATCCTTTTGCTTTTCTTTCTTTATTGATGGTCTTTTTCTTACGAATCCAAGCATCATTGATAACCAGTCCAAGCCCATGGAAGAGCCCATAAGCGATGTAGTACCAGGTCACCCCGTGCCAGAAGCCCATGACCAACATATTGATAATATAGGCAACATTTGAGGTGGTAATTCGGCTCTTGAATACTTTATTGCGCATCAATACCATCACGAGACGCATAAAGACAAAATCACGGAACCAGAAAGACAAACTCATATGCCAACGATTCCAGAATTCCTTTAAGTCACGTGATTTAAAGGGACGATCAAAGTTGATTGGACTTTTAATTCCCATCAAATTTGAAGCTGCTAAAGCAAACATCGAATAGCCCGCAAAGTCAAAGAAGAGGTCAAAGCCATAAACATACATGACTCCCAGCGTTCCGATATTGAAGAATCCACCTTGAGACAAGGCATAGGTCTGCACATGACCTAATAATAAGTGACCAAAAATATGAGCTAGGATAAATTTATAAAGGAAGCCATACATGATATACTTAACAGCTTGCTCCAACATATCCAATAATTCTTCACGCTCAGGAATAGCGTTATAATCCTCATTAAAACGCTTGAAACGATCAATCGGCCCACTTGAGAAGGTCGGCATAAAGAGCATAAAGCGTAAGAATTCCCAAAGTGTGAATTCTTTCAAGACACCATCTCGCATTTCGATGATCATTCCGACAGCCCGGAAGGTTAAATACGAAATCCCTAAAAATCCAAACAAGGATTGGTGCCCATTCTTGATTGCTGGCTCTACCTTAACAAAGATCAGGGGCAAGACAGACAAGAAGGAATGAAGATAGAAAATCCACTTATTGTCCGCTTTCTGACGATAGATCTTGTAGGAATACACAATCAAGATTTGCCAGACTACGTAAAAGAGCAGGGCATAAATTTGCTTGAGATTCGAACCTGTCAGCATCAAAATGATAAAGATCAGACTCACCAGTCCTTCATAGACCGGAAATCTCTTTTTGAAAAAGAGGCCCACAAAAATCGGCAAAAAAGCTAGAATGAGGTAGATAAAATAGATCGGTGTTCCATAGTGTTCTAAATGAGGGAGCTGTTTCAAAAACTCGATCATCGGTTGTTAACCTCGCTAATCAACCCTTTGATGTCGATTTTCCCGTTTGGTGTTAATGGCAGGCTGTCACGATAGAGGAATTTTGAAGGCATCATATAAGACATCATGATGTTTTCTAAATCTTCCTTAATGGCTTTCGTGATATCAATTTCGCGCTCAAATTGTTCTTTGACACCCTCTTTTAAGATGACATAGGCCAAGAGATTTTGCACCTTGTGATCTTTATTATAACGCGGTACCGCGACTGCTGAGTCAATATACTTCGATTTGTTCAAGTTTTGAGAGACATCCTCTAGCTCGATACGGTAACCGTTAAACTTGATTTGGAAGTCCATCCGTCCACCATAGAGAAGAAGACCTTCATCTGTCATGGTTCCGACATCTCCTGTATGGTAGGCTGGAAGACCTTCAAATTCGAAGAAGGCTTCTGCTGTTTTCTCTGGATTATTCATATAACCTTTTGAAACGGCTGGTCCAGACACGATGATTTCCCCTTGCTCACCATTTGGCAATTTGTTGCCTGCCTCATCAATGATGAAGGTTGGAGAATCTTCTTTGGTATAACCAATTGGCAGACGTTTCAAAGTCGCTAACATCTCATCTGTTACGGCTACAGCCGAAAGAGCTACAGTTGCTTCTGTTGGGCCGTAGGCATTGATGATACGTGCATTTGGGAAACGCTCGCGCAATTTCTGAGCAGTCTTGACTGTCAACTCTTCCCCATCAAAGTAGAAATGGGTGATCCCTGGCATTTTTTCAGCATTGAAATCTTCAGACAACATGGCCATATCTGCAAAAGATGGTGTTGAAGTCCAGATAGCAATCGGAAGAGAAAAGATGGTCGCAAAGAGTTGTTTGAAGTCTTGAGTAATGGCTGATGGAAGAGCAAAAAGCGTTCCTCCAAGAGCCAAGGTCGGTGCCCAGTACATGACAGACAAGTCAAAGGAATAGGGCGGTTGCGCCAACATTTGCGGACGCTCTGGCGTTGCAAATTCCTTGTCCGTAATCATCCAGTTGGTAAAGCTGAGCAAGTTATCGTGCGAAATTTGCACCCCTTTTGGTTTCCCAGTTGTCCCTGAGGTAAAGATGATGTAGTAGTTATCATCCCCTTTGACCGGATGTTGCAAGTCATAGGCATGCTGAGCCGCATAAGCTTCACGCACTTGCTCCAAGGACATGATTGGAGCAGCTGGGTTTTCCAATGGAAATTCATTGATAGCAATAATCAAGCTTGGCTCTGCTACTTCAACAATGGCAGACACGCGCTCCAAGGCAGAGTGGCTATCAATTGGGATATAGGCATGGCCAGATTTGGTCAAGGCCACAAAGGTTGCTAACATTTCATATTCTTGTCCACCAAAGACCACTACAGGTGACTTTTCGGGAAGTCCCATTTGGTCAATATGAGCAGCCAAGCTATCTGAATCAGCCTTCAATTGGCCATAGGTATGCTCCTCACCAAGGACATTGTAAACCGGATAGTCTGGTTGTAGTTGCGCATAACGTTCAATTGTCTCGATCATATCAGTAATTGGTTGGTTTGACACGGCTAGGAGTCTCCTTTTCTAAAATTCGTTGTAGATAAAGCCACCCTGACCTTGACCAAGGTAACTAAAGAAATAAAGTAGGGCTAGGAAAATGGCGAAATACAAGACCGTCTGCCCGATAAATTTATAAAGTGTTTTATGTTTCATAAGTTTCACTCTTCATTTTGATTGTTACTCACTATTTTACCATTTTTTATACCAAGTAAGCAATTTTAAACATAGTGAGAATGTCGTAGAAAACGTTATCATTTCAGATCATTCAAGTCGTTTAACGAAAGCATTTTTCTTTAATCAGTTTTCTGGTTGAAATCCTATTCTATTTCACAGTCCCCTGATGAATCAACTCCAGACACTTGTCCAGATCCACATCTCTCTCGAAATGGCTAGGTGTCCAAGGAATCTCTATATCGGGTAGAACACCTTGATCCGTCATTCCTTTACCTTGATCTACGCATAGACAACGAGAAGTAGGAAACATCAATTGATAATCGCCATAATCAACGGTACAACAATTGGAATAGTCTAAAATTCCGAGAGTCGGTCTACCTACCACCGTTACCTTCTTAAACTGCTTCATCATCTGAACAAAGTTATCGCCAGAAGAACCGCAATAGATATCTGATAAGACAAAGATCCGTTCAGGATAGTGGCCACCTTTAACCTCTGGGAAGAATTCCTCGCTTTCTTGCTGATACAGTACATAACCTTTGCCTCGATGGCGGAGCAAATCCTTTTTCATATCTTCAAGCAGCTTAACTGTTTCAGGACTAATTTCTTCCTGTTGCATCCAGTCCTCAAAATCTTTCAAGCGCAGATCAACATTGCGTTCCGTATAGAGAATTTCCATACCATCATCGTCCCCGTCAAGCGAATCATAGCCCTGATCCTTTTCTAAACCTAGATGTAATAGAGGGATATATAAAGAATCTGTCCCTCCGCCGTTCTGTCGGACATCAATGAGAAGAAACTTGACCTCCGTCATCATCGGTAAACACTCTTGATATACCCGACCAATGGCTCCTTCATCCATAAAATTATCCAGACGAAGATAAAGAATCTCATCGTCTAATCGTTTCCAAAAAATCTGATCTTGGATTGGTTCTCGACTGGGCACTACTTCAATGGTCTTTTCTACCCCTTCCCGAAGCAGGGTGACCCTTGTGGACTGAGAGACCAAATCCGCCCATTCTCGGTAGTGTCTTTCAGGGGTCTTACTGATAAAATAGTCCTTATGAAGAGACGCTACCTGCTCCAAGTCACTTCCATCCAAAGCTAAGATCTGATCTCCTACTTGAAGTCCCGTATCTTCATTTGCCCCTTCTACAAAGAGACCGTCGTCTGTCGAGCGCAACAAAAAACCTTTGTTGGGGGCCTTTTTCTTTCCAAAGGAAACATGCCCGATCACCCCAAAACTAGCTAGGTAGGACCTGACTTGATAAAGAAAGGCATCATCTGTCATATCATCTGTAATTTTTTCTCGAAAAGGCTCGGGATCGCACCCTCTTTGGTCTTTGATGGTAGATGAATCGTGAGTCATAATAGAGACGACATCTTCAAAAATAGCTCTTTTTCTCATGCAGGACTCCTTCAATTTTTTAGAAACAGTATACCACTTTTCCTTAAAAAGTTCTTAAAAGCCTAAAAAGCTATCCTAAAGGAGGATAGTGTTAGAATGGAAACAAACTATTGTTTTACATAAAACAGTTAGATGATTACCAAAAAATGACTTTTATTTTTTAGTTATTTAAGAAGATCAAAAAACTTCCGCTGTGAGAAAAGTGCCTGAAACACAAATGTTTCAGGCACTCGGAATTATTGAGACCTTAGGCTCAATAATTAGTCATGGAACTTTGAAGAAGTTCGCTGACGTCCGTACTCACCTAAGGAAAGTTTTTCAAAGACTTTATCTTCAATCTGAAGCTATCCTAAAAGAGGATAGCGTCTATAAATTCTTTCTTTTCTTAGCCTTCTTGGTCAAGGAGACATCGCAATGATAAATTTCTTCTGTTAGGAGGGTCGTCATGGCAAAATCGTCAACTTCTGGTCTCAGATCTACTTCATAATCCAAGGTAATCTGTTCCCCATTTTGGCTTGTATTGACCGAAATCAAGTCGACTTCTGTACAATTGCGATCCAGCAGACGGCTGATCTTGTCGGCAATCCGTTCTTGATTTTCTACTTGAATCGTCAGGTGACGGCGCCGTTGGTGGTCAGTCTTACTTTGCTTGGTTTCGAGCAAGAGCCAGATAGCTAACAGAAAGGCCGTAAACAAAACCGCCAATAAGAGGTAACCCGATCCCGCCGCCAAACCAATGATCATGGCTAGGAAAATCGCGATCAATTCTCTCGATCCGCTGGTAGCAGACCTGAAACGAATCAAGCTAAAGGTCCCTGCTACTGCGATCGAGGTCCCCAGACTCCCGTTCACCAGGAAAATCACCAGGGTCATCATGCAGGGAAGCAAGGTGAGACTGACGATAAATTCACGCGTATAGAGGGTACGGTATTTGTAGGTCCAAGACAGGGCCATCCCGAGCACCAGGCTGACGACTAAGGCCAGCATCAGGCGCACCGGATCTACGGTTGCCGTAGCATTGTTAAAAATAGAATCAAATAGATTAGACATAGGCAGCACCCGTCCTTTCTTGAATTGGCGTTGGTGCATAATCTAAGCCTTGTGACTTATGGTAGGCACAACTGTATTTCGAAAATTTCTGTTTGACCAGTCCGTACTTATCCAGAATGTCCTTCAGCCACTGAGGTTCTTCACCTGGGGCCTTGATTTCCATAATGATGGTATTTTCTTCTAATAAAGGCTCTCCAGCTTTCCCACGAAGGAGACTGACCTGCTGATCACGATAGACCAAGTTTTGATCCAGGGTGACCCGAATCTTATTGTAAGGATAGCCTTGGATGCTCTTCTTTTCTTTTAAGGACAAACGATCATAATAGATGTACATCTGAGGCTGTAGTCGGTGATCATAGCGCTGACGCAGAGCTTGGATTTTTTGCACCAAGTCCAGATCCTGAATGGTCTGATCCACTAGTCCATCCGTCATGAGGCGGGTAATAGAGGAGGGGTTCGAGACCAGGACCAATTCCTTCTGCATCCTTTGATTTTACTTCTAGAAAAGCCGGACTATCTACTGTTGGATGCTCTATATAGGTCCGCATCCGGATCTTTTCACGACGGTTCTGTTTAGCAAGGGCATCTTGGATCACATCGAAGTCTTCGGTATCAAAATAGACATTCGAAATCGTGGAGATGGGATAATCATCTTCAACCACATATTTCTTCAAATCTTTCAATAAGTCATCCAAGTCTTCTTTATTCACCACATATTTGGTTTCAATCCGCTTGAAGCTTGTCTCTACCGTTTTTTTCATGTTTTTCTCCTTTTGTTCTATAATAAGCTGTCATTTTCTTTATCGTTTTTGTTGCAAAGCCACAAGTCGCTTTACTTGTTCCTTAGTTTAGTGGCCTTTTCTTAAGCTTTCATTAAGCCAAACTTAAAGAAAACCAAAGTTAAGGTTCCTTTCAGAAAAACTTTAGGAAACTTTCAGCTAGCAACTTTAGACTAGGAGCATATCAATTGAACGAGAGGAAAAGCTCATGAAATCAAACAAATGGAAATTTTTATTAACGGGGGCCGCAACCCTCACCTTACTGACAGCTTGTACCCAGGCGTCATCACAATCAGCTACAAAAAGCAATACTGCACAAACAACCACTACCTCTACTTCAAAAAATAAAACAAACAATTCCAACTATTTTACAGATAAGGACAAGGACAGCTCTTATGATGAAAGCAAAGCCTCTACTGTAAAACTGTCTGGTTCGTCTGCAAATGTATCAGGTGACGGCGTAGCTGTATCTGGATCAACTGTGACCATCTCAAAGGCTGGAACCTATGTCATCTCTGGTGAATCCGATGGGGTTCAAATCAAGGTCGAAGCGGGTGACTCAGATGATGTTCACATCGTCCTGAAAGGCGTTACCATGACCAACACCAACGCGCCAATTTCTGCTACGAAAGCAGGTCATGTCTACCTCACTCTAGCAGACGGCACGACCAATACCTTGTCTGATTCAAGTTCAAACAATGATGAAGACGCCGATGCAGTGATCTTCTCTAAAGGCGACCTCACCATCAATGGTTCAGGTACGCTCAACATTGACGCTAAGAAGAATAACGGGATCAAGGCCAATGACACTCTCCATATCACAGGTGGAACCTATAAGATCACGGCTGTAGGAGATGCCTTCAACGTCAATGATGAACTCAATATCACTGGCACGACCATGACCATCGATGCAGATGAAGATGCAGTCAAGGTGGATAATGATGAAGATACTTCGGTCGGAACCATGTATCTTTCAGATAACAAAATGACCATCACCGCAGGAGACGACGGAATCCATGCTTCTGGTGATCTGATCATCGATAGCGGAACCTATGAGGTAACAGAGTCTGTCGAAGGTCTCGAAGGAAAATCGATCACCATCAACGGTGGAGATATCACCATCTATGCAACCGATGACGGTGTCAATGCAGCCAATGCTAATGCTAACCAAGATGAAATTTTCTTCACTATGAATGGTGGAACCCTCAACGTTGAAGTTGGCCAAGGCGATACTGATCCAATTGATTCGAATGGAAATATCACTGTTACCGGAGGAACCATTAAATTAACGGGACAATCTGGATTCGACTTTGATGGTACTGCTACCTACACTGGCGGAGACATCTATATCAACGGTGAAAAACAAACGGAAATTGTCAACTCCATGCCTGGAGACGGTGGGGCTCCAGGCGGTAGCGGACCTCAAGGCGGCGGTCATTAATAATAACAAATAAAGGCAGGATTTCTTCCTGACCTTTTTTTGTTGCCTTTTTTATGATAGAATAGAAAATCAATTAGCTTATCGAAAGGAACATGATGAAAAAACAGACACTCCCTCTTTTCTTCACACTCTTGCTGTCTCTTCTTTTTCTATCAGCCTGTGTGCCGGACCTTAAGATCAACTTTAAAAAAGTACCCACTGCTACCAGCTCAAAAAAGAAAACCTTTAAAAAAAGTAGCTCGAGTCGTTCTAGCCTCCCGAGTCGCTCAACCAGTTCAAATAGCTCAAGCAACTCCTCTAGCTCTCCCTCAACTACTACGGAAACCACTTCTGACATCGTCACAACCGAAGGACTCCCTAGAAATGCTCAAGAAGCACCCAAAGATAAAATTTATGCAACAGGGAACTTAAAAGTAGCCTACTCTAGAAATGACGATAAAATTTTTGCACAGACGCCGGATTATGAAGGATATACCACTGCCCTTGTCCAAAAGATCCTTGGGAATCCAGAGAAACAAATAACAGACCCTGCTTATATTGCTGAATCTTTTGAAAATACCGAATTAGAAAATATTAAAGGGCTCTACCACGAGGGGAAAATCACAGGGGAACAAGCTCACGCCTTTTTGATGGGAGCTGTTGATCTCAAACAAGCTTCTAAATCCGGAGTAGACTATACCATTTACACCTATAAAAACAACACCATCCAACTGGTCTTTGAAAACGACCAACTTCTCTATATTACTCCAAATCCTGATGTCGTCTTCTTTAAATAATAAACATTCTCGCTTAAACAAGCGAGAATTTTTGTTTCACATGAAATAAAAAACTCCCAACACATTCTGTTGGGAGTTCCTGAAGATTAGTCCTCTTCATATTTTTTTGGATTATAGAACCACATTCCGAGTCCTGCAAAAAGGACAATAGTCATCAGAAGGAAGGCCACTTGATTTCCAATTTCTCCTGTCATCGAAATCGTTTGACGAAGACCAGAAACGGTATAACTCATTGGCAAGAATGGATGAATGGCTTGGAAAAAGCCATTTGTCAAAGCAAGAGGATAGGTTCCTGCACTAGAAGCCAATTGCAAGAGCAAGAGGATCAAGGAAAGGAAAGCACCGATCTTTCTTTGCCATGTTGTCAAAGCAGTCACGATAGACATGAAGGCCACACTACCAATCACACAAAGGAAGAGAGTAGCCATCTCATGATTAGCTGATAAACCAATCAAGTGAACGGCACCATAGACCAAGACTCCTGCAATCACCGCAATCGTTCCGTTGACCTCAAAGCGAGATTTAAACCATGCCCAGCGACTTTCAGGATGACTGCCGGATGGTAGTTTTGCAAAGATCATGTTGGTTGACAAGGCACAAACAAAGAGAGCTACCGAGATCATATAAGGAGCCATTCCGACACCATTCACAGGGGTATTGTCATGGTCTGTTTTAGACAAAGTGACAGGATCTGCTAAGGTTTTAGCGTTTTCTTTTTCAGTTGTAGCCACATTCAATTGTCCCTTAGCATCGTTTAATCCTTGACTCAAGGTTTGGCTTCCTGTTGCTAATTCACCTAAACCATTTGTCAATGTTTGGCCACCTGCTGCTAATTTGCTGGACCCATCTGAGATTTGATTTGCACCGTCGGCTAGTTTATCAGCACCAGTCACCAATTGACCTGATTTTTCTGTCAACTGATTGACACCAGTGACAAGTTTGTTGACACCACCTGCCAACTCTGGAGTCTTGCTGTTCAATTGTCCTACACCGTCAGCTAATTTTCCAGCACCAGCAACCAATTCACCCGACTTACCTGTTAATTGGGTCGCTCCTGAAGCCAGTTGATTCATGCCTGATGTCAAGGCAGGCATCTTCCCATTTAACTCACCTAGACCAGAAGCCAATTGATTGCTTCCTGCAAGTAATTCTGATGATTTACTATCTAGTTGACCAACACCTGCTGCTAACTGACTAGCCCCATTTGTTAAAGTACTGCTATTCGTCTGAAGTTGGGTTGCTCCATTAGCGATTTTATCGACACCAGCTGTATAAGCGCTGATCCCTTGACTGATGGTTTGACTAGCTGGCAACAATTGTCCACTAACTGCGGATTGGATCTTAGACAAGCCACTTGACAAGTCTGTCAAGGTAGAAGAAGCTGTCGGTAAAACTTGATTGGCTGCCGTTTGCAGTTGTGTCAAGCTATTTCCTGTATTCAAACTACCTTGGATCGTTTGAATCGTAGTCAAGATTCCTTGAGCCGCCGTTTCACTCGAGCTTGGGCTCGATGAGATTGCCGCATTGATTTCCGCTTGTTGGTCAGCTGTCATTGCTTGATAGGCTGCTGTTCCTTGCACACTTGCAAGGGCATTTGCACGATCCGCTTGGGCTGAAGCAAGGATTGATTGAGCTGAATTCGCAATACTCGTCAATCCAGACGAAAGTTGACTGGTATCTACTGTAGCATTTTGAATCGCTGCATTTAATTGGTTTAAACCAGCTGCCAATTGATCAATCTGAGCAGATTGACTTGTAGAAGCTTGTAGCTGGCTTGATAATGTTTGAATACCTGATTCTAATTGAGAAACCCCATTTCGAAGGGTAGCAGATTGACTACTTAATTGACCCGCTCCTTCTGATAAAGTAGCGACTCCATTTGTATAGGTTGCTAAACCATTTGAAAAGTTAGATAGGCCCGAATTCAATTGACGCACGCCATTGGTATAATTCCCAAGACCATCATTGAGGGTCCCCATACCGCTGGTTAATTGACCAACTCCTGAGGCCAACTGAGGGGTTTGACTCGCCATTTGATTGAGACCATTTCCTAATTGATCCACTCCGGTAGCGTAAGCCATCAAGCCTGTATTAAAAGTACCAAACCCATTATTTAATTGATTGACACCAGATACCAAGTTTGGAAGTTGACCAGCCATTTGATTGAGACCATTTCCTAATTGACCAACACCATCTGTATAGGCTGCTAGACCTGTACGAAGAGTGGTTGCACCATCTGAAAATGCTAAGCTTGAACGAGCCAATGTATTCAAATTAGTAGACAGTGTTTGACCACCATCTTCCAATTTACTTGCACCATCTGCTAATTTAGCACTTCCATCTGCCGCTGTCCCCATACCAGTTTTAAGCGATCCCATTTTAGAAAATAAAGCTGTTGTATAAGTATTGGTCACTTTTTCAGCCACTGACTGCTTCATTTTTGTCATCGCAGTGTCACTCATTTTTCCTGCGATAAAACTATGACCACTGGACGTTTGGTAATCAATGGTCATCTGTTCCGGATGATTGGTTAAGATGGAGCTAGCTTTTTTTGAAAGATCCTCAGGCAGGGTTACAATCATATAATAATCGCCATTTTTGAGACCATCTTTCGCAGCTTTCTCATCTACAAAATGAAAATCAAGTGAGTCATTGTCCTTCAAATTGGACACCATGTCTTTTCCAATTTCCATCTTTTGTCCATTATATGTAGCAGATTGATCCTTATTGACAACCGCTACAGGAAGATCCGAAACCTTTCCATATGGATCCCACATGGAAGATAGAAAAATAATATTATAAAGAGCTGGAATCAACGCAACTCCAATCATGACAATGATAAATGTTGGCTTTTTAAGAACAGCCTTCCATTCTTTCATCATATTTTTTGTCTCCTTTTTATACACATTGTCTAAATTTCTGATATAATAGATTATACAGTTTTTAGAAATTTTCACAAGTAGAAAATCTTATTTTTAGACACTGTGTACAATTTTGTGCAAAAAGGATTAACAGATGACTGAGAGCAATAAACGATTAAAAACAAAACGAAATATCGAGGAGGCGATGGTTCGACTACTCGAAAAGGAATCATTCGACCAAATCACGACGGTTGAGTTAGCACAAGAATCCGGCATTAGTCGCTCTAGCTTTTATACCCACTATCGAGACAAGTATGACATGATCGAGCGCTACCAACAAGCACTCTTTCACAAGCTTGAATATATCTTTGATAAACACCAAGACGACAAGCGCCAAGCGATTACAGAAGTGTTCGAATTTCTAACCAAGGAGCCACTCTTCGCGGTTCTTCTGACAGAGAATGGAACCAAGGAGATCCAGACCTTCTTACGACATAAATTACAGATTCTTCTGGTTGATAGTTTGCAAGAGCGCTATAGTCATAAATCATTAACAGATATTGAAAGAGTCTACAGTTCTGTCTATCTGACCAATGCCTTCTTCGGAGTCTGTCAAATGTGGGTTTCTCGCGGAAAAAAAGAAAGCCCTCAACAAATGGCTGAATTTTTAATGAAAATGTTACGGTAACAGTCTCTCCTGATCGATCTAGATCAGGAGTTTTTTTATTAGCAGGTTTAGGTTTTAAGAAAACAAAAAACTGTCTCATTTAATGAAACAGTTTTAGAAAATTTGTAACTGAACAAAGCCAGAAATCAACCCTTTAAGACAAAACAAAAAGCCCACTGTTGTAGGCTTTCTGTAAGGTATATCTTAAAATTAAAGCATTTTGTTGTAGAATTCAACGACAAGTGCTTCGTTGATTTCTGGGTTGATTTCATCGCGTTCTGGAAGGCGAGTCAATGAACCTTCAAGTTTGTCAGCATCGAATGATACAAATGCTGGACGTCCAACTGTAGCTTCAACAGCTTCAAGGATAGCTGGAACTTTAGCTGATTTTTCGCGAACTGAGATCACTTGACCTGGAGTTACACGGTATGAAGGGATATCAACGCGTTTTCCGTCAACAAGGATGTGACCGTGGTTAACGAATTGACGAGCTTGACGACGAGTAGTCGCAAGTCCAAGACGGTAAACAACGTTATCCAAACGACGTTCCAAAAGAAGCATGAAGTTGAAACCGACAGTTCCTTCTTTAACTTTAGTAGCTTGTACGAACAAGTTACGGAATTGTTTTTCACCAAGTCCGTAAGAGAAACGAAGTTTTTGTTTTTCAGCTAATTGCAAACCGTATTCTGACAATTTTGAACGGTTGTTTGGTCCATGTTGACCTGGTACGTAGTTACGACGTGCCAATTCTTTACCTGTACCTGTAAGTGACAAGCCAAGACGGCGAGATTGTTTCCAAGATGGTCCTGTATAACGTGACATTTGAAATGTCCTCCTATAAAAATAATTTTTGTAGGAAATAACGTTTTAGACAAACCTGATTCGTTCAGAAAGCCTTCGCCCAAACAGCAAAGGTTACTTTTCTAGCTGACTTCCTGTTGACGAGCTTCATTTTGTCCTGCTGTCATTTCGCACAAATTCTATTCTATCACGGAATAGAAACTTTGTAAAGTCCTTCAAAACAATTTCAATGAAATTCAGACAATAATTCTATGATTCGTTTTTTATATTGCAATTGTTGCCAGTCTCTATCCGTTGCTGGATCCCATTTTAAAGGAAGATCTGCAATAATTTCACCGGGATTATGATTTAAGATATAGATCCGGTCACTCAATGTCAAAGCTTCTTCGATACTATGAGTGATCACTAGAGTGGTGAGACCAAGACGTTCCTTACTGTCTAGATACCAGTGATAAAGATCCTGCCTTGTCAATTCATCTAAGGCACTAAAAGCTTCATCTAATAGGAAGACAGAATGACCCAGAAGATAGGTTCTCAATAGCGCCACCCGTTGCCGCATCCCCCCACTCAGGGCATTGGGATAAAGGTTGGCAATACTTCCCAATTTAAATTCATCTAACAATTTTAGAGCTGTAGATGTTGCCTCTTCCTTAGGAATCTTTTTTAATTGAAGGGGAAGAATAATATTTCCCAATACTGTCTTATGTTCTAACAAAAGATCCTTTTGTAGCATATAGCTGACTTTTCCAAAGGAGATCGGGGCATCATCTACTTCTATAGCGCCCTTTTGTAAGGGAAAGATCCCAGCAATTAAATTAAACAAGGTTGATTTCCCTACCCCACTTGGACCTAGAATAGAGACGATTTCTCCTTTTTGCACTTCTAGTGATACATTGTTTAAAACTGCTTTATCTCCAAAAGAGAAACTTACATCTTTTACGGTTAAAATATCAGTCACCTACCAATTCATTTGTAAAACCTTTGTCTTCTAAGTCATTTGAAACCAATCCTTGCTCTTTTGCCCAAGCATAAAAAGCATTCCAACGCTTGGAGTCAAACTGCCCCCATTTATCCTTGTCTGAAGCATATTGACTGGAAAGATATTTTTGAGAAGCGAGTACAAAATCACGCTGGTTAGCCAAAGCAGGGGCCTGTTTAATCAAGATATCTGCTGCTTCTTCTGGATGCTCTATAGCATATTGGTAGCCTTTTTTCACCGCTTGAATGAATTTCTTTGCTTCCTCTTTATGAGACTTCAAATAGTCATTGTTAGCAATAATAACAGGCGAATAGTAGTCAAATGCAGGAACAAAATCTTTCATATAGAAGAAATTGGTCTTCATTCCCTTTTGCTCAGCCAAAATTCCATCCCAACCGTGATAAATCCAAGCAGCATCAAAGACCTTATTTTCAATCGGAGTAATGGAATTTGAATCACTATTTGGAACCAATTTTACTTGATTAAAATCAGCCCCCTCTTTTTTCATCATCGATTTGATCATTTCCAACTCAATCGGATCATTCCAGGTACCATACTTCTTACCAACCAAATCTTTTGGACTTGTGATCGCTGCATCTTTTCTTGAAATAATCCCTGACGTATTGTGTTCGACGATAGCTGCAACAGCGGTAATCCCCGCACCTTTATCCAATTTCTTGGCCATAGAATCTTGGAAATAAATACCAAATGGAGCTTTCCCATTAATAATCAAATCAGAACTACTGTCTTCCGGCGGAAGTTTTATATCTACATCCAGTCCTGCATCTTTAAAATACCCTTTTTCCTTTGCTACATAGAGACCCGTATGATTGGTATTCGGGGTCCAATCTAGAATAAAATCAATCTTTTTCAAACCACTTGACGATTGCTTGACAGAATTTTGACAAGCACTCAAGAAAACAAATCCCAATATTATTGAGAAAAATAAACCTATTGACTTTTTCATTAGCTATACCTCTTTTACATTTTTGTCAATTTAATTTTTACACCATTTACAAGTTTGTCAATCCTTTTTCCATTTTAGAATGGTTCGTTCTAATTGGTCAACGAGAAACATACCGAGTAAACTAATAGCAGAAATCAATACAATGATCGCAAACATCGTATCATACTGAAATAACTTCTTCGATTGGATCATATAGACCCCCAATCCATCAAAACCTCCTAACCATTCTGAAACTACCGTACTGATAAAAGCATAGGAAACGCTCACACGTAAACCTGCAAAAAAATAAGGAAGCGCTGCAGGAATTTTATAATGAGCTAAGGTCTGAAAGCGATTGGCTTGCATAATCTGAAACAATCTCAGAATATCTTGATCGCAATGCCGAAAACCATCTAACAGACTGACTACGATGGGAAATACCACCGTAATAATGATCAAAACCAGTTTTGGAAGCATACCATAACCAAACCAAAGAACCAGGATAGGGGCCAAGGCAATCGTCGGAATGGTTTGAATAACAACCATAAAAGGATAGACCAGATCATTCACCCATTGAAAACTATCCATGAGAATCGCAAATCCAGCAGCAAGAAGAACCCCTATAACAAGTCCAATCAAGGCCACTTGAAGGGTAGACAAACTGTGATGAATCAGGAGAGCTCGATCTCGTACAAAGGCATTCCCAATTTCAAGTGGCGTTGGTAATACAAATTTGGGGAGGATATTTAAAAATCCTGCTAACTGCCATAAGACAAGAAGACTGCTAAAACCTGCAAATCCTATCAATTGTTTTGAATATCTTTTTACAAGAGACATCGTAACCTCCTTTCTCACAAATAAAAAACGCCTCCAAAATAGGAGACGGATTGCACAAGGTCACTCATAACGAAAAATACATTTCATTTGTTTCCTACGCTGGCATTACCCAGATCAGGTGCGGTCGAAGCTTACACTTCCTCTCAGACTGTACACAGACTCCCATATGTATTTATTATAATAACTGATTTAGACGATAAAAGCAAGAAATTAATCCAAATAACGAATTAAATTCTTCTCTGTTAAAATATCTGAATAGGTGTAAGACTCCACGTATGTATTGGCTGGTTCACCTGGTAAGCTGTTGTCGTTCGTATACTCGATAATAAATAAAGAAGGATAGACCTCAATCAAGCGTCCAAATTTATTTTTTTGACGTTTCCGTCCATTTTCAAGCGTCATTTCAACCACTTGTCCTTCATGAGCCTTGATCTCTTCTTTAATTTTTTTCATTTTTGCAACATCTGTAAATGCATCACTCATCTTATTGATCCTCTCTCTTTGAAATACTTGAGAATTTATTGTATTCCTTTTGGAATATTAATTCGACTGTCCCACGCGCACCTGAACGGTTTTTCTCGATAATCACTTCAACCGTATTATTAGGCATTCCATCTTCTTCCTCTTCACCAGCTCGATCATAATAATCATCACGGTACAAGAAAGCAACAATATCCGCATCCTGCTCAATCGATCCAGATTCACGAATATCAGAAAGAACCGGACGTTTATCTTGGCGCTGTTCCACGCCACGTGACAGCTGACTCAAAGCAATGACGGGAACTTTTAGTTCCTTAGCCAAAATTTTTAACTGACGAGAAATTTCTGAAACTTCCTGTTGACGGTTTTCTCTTCCAGTCCCTGTAATCAGCTGCAGGTAGTCAATCAGAATAAGACCGAGATTCCCTGTTTCCTGCGCTAATTTTCTTGCTCTCGAACGAATCTCAGTGATCCGAATTCCCGGGGTATCATCGATGTAAATACTCGCATTGGCCAAATTTCCTTGAGCAATGGCATATTTTCGCCACTCTTCATCCGTCAATTGACCTGTACGAATCGAATGGGATTCAATCAAGCCTTCAGCAGCTAGCATCCGGTCTACCAAACTTTCAGCACCCATTTCTAATGAGAAAATAGCCACTGTCTTATCCAACTTTGTCCCGATATTTTGAGCAATATTGAGAGCAAAGGCTGTTTTCCCTACTGCAGGACGAGCCGCTAAAATAATCAACTCTTCCTCATGTAGCCCCGTCGTCATATGGTCCAAATCGCGATAGCCTGTCGCAATACCCGTAATATCAGAGGTTTGAAGCGAACGAGCTTCTAAGCTACCAAAATTTATATTCAAGATGTCTCGAATATTTTTAAATCCACTACGATTTGCGTTTTCACTAACATCAATCAGAGCTTTTTCAGCACCCGCAATGATTTCATCTGAAGGACTTGCGCCATCATAAGCTTGATTAATACTTTCCGTTAATCGAGAGATCAATCGACGTAAGACAGCTTTTTCGGCAACAATCTTCGCGTAATACTCCGCGTTAGCTGAAGTTGGTACCGAATTAATGACTTCTACCAAATAGGAGAGACCGCCAATATTTTGGAGATCCCCCTGACTATCTAAAATATTTCGAACAGTCGTCGCATCAATCGCATCCCCGCGGTCAGCTAGATCGATCATGGCTTTAAAAATCAAACGGTGCGAGTACTTAAAGAAATCGCCAGGCTCGATATATTCACGAACAAAGACCAATTTCCCCTCATCAATAAAGATGGCTCCCAACACTGATTGCTCCGCTTGGATATCTTGAGGTTGTGTTCGTAATTCCTCTATCTCAGCCATAAAAAAACCTTTCTATCGATCGTGTTTACCCTTCGTTTACACGAATATTAATCACACCTGTAACATCTTGATAAATTTTTACAGGGACGTCAATCAAACCTGTTGAACGAATTGGAGAGGAAACTTGGATATGACGTTTATCAATTTTAATGCCAAATTGTTTCTCAAGCTCTTCTGCAATCTTTTTATTGGTAATAGAGCCGAAAGTACGGCCATCTGGCCCAATTTTTTCCGTGAATTGAACAACAGTTGCTTCTTCTTCTAATTTTGCTTTAATCTTTTGCGCTTCCGCTAATAATTCAGCATGCGCTTTTTCTTCTGACTTTTGCTTTCCACGAAGTTCACCGATTGCTTGGGCATTGGCTTCTTTCGCAAGATTTTTCTTGATCAAAAAGTTTTGTGCATAACCAGTAGACACTTCTTTAATTTCGCCTTTTTTACCTTTACCTTTTACATCCGCTAAGAAAATAACTTTCATTCTACATTCTCCTTTTCAATAGTTACTTCGTTTTCAATAGTCTCAATCAGTTGTTGACGAATACTCATCAAATCTTGACCCTCAATTTGAGAGGCTGCCGAATTGAAATGACCTCCCCCGCCAAGCTGTTCCATGATACGCTGTACATTGACTTTGCTTCGACTTCGTGCAGAAATCGAGACAGTTCCACTTTGATTACAAGCAATGACAAAGGTTGCTTCCACCTCAGACATGGCCAGCATACTATCAGCAGCCTTACTAATGGTTACTGAATCATAGGCTTTAGTCGTATTGGCACAAGCTACGATGATATGCGGCAAAATCTTTTCACCAGTCAAGATCAGTTCGTTCACTTCGCGGTACTCGTCAAACTGAATTGCAGAGATCTCCTGGATGGCTACACTATCACTACCTCTTGAACGAAGGTAACTCGCCACATCAAAGGTCCGACTTGTAACACGTGTGGAGAAGTTCTTAGTATCCAGCATGATCCCAGCCATCAAGACACTAGCTTGAATCTTCGTTAACCGATTTTTCTTCGACTTCTGGAACTGAATAAGCTCACTAACCAATTCGCTCGCACTACTTGCTCCACTTTCAATATAGGTGATCAGAACATTTTCAGGGAAATCATCGTCCCGACGGTGATGGTCAATGACAATAATCTGTTGAAATTCCTGATAAAATTCTTTAGAAAGGGTCAAAGCTGTCTTAGAATGGTCAACCATAATTAACAAAGAGCGATCCGTCACCATTTGCATGGCTTCCTCTAGGGGAAGGATTTTCGTTACCTGCTCTTCTTCTAGTTTCGCAATCGCTCTTGAAATATCACTAGCCATTGCATGCGGGTCATAGACCACATAAGAGGAGGCCAAAATATTGCTAGAGAAAAACTGCATTCCCACAGACGCTCCTAAAGCATCCATATCCAAGTTTCTATGTCCAACAATGAAGACTTGATCAACGGATTTAATCTTATCTGAAATAGCTGTCATCATAGCGCGTGTGCGAGTCCGAGTCCGCTTCACAGCCGAAGCTGTTCCCCCACCAAAGAAAATAGGGTTTTTCTGTTCATCATTTTCCTTGACAACCGCTTGATCCCCACCACGAACTTCTGCAAGGTTTAGGTTCAAGAGAGCCCCTTTACCAATCTCATCATGCTTCCCGTCACCGTACGAGAATCCCATACTTAAGGTAATAGGTAGCTCACGATTTTTAGCTTCTTCACGGAATTGATCGATGACAGAAAATTTTGATTCCATCAACTGTTCTAAGACCGTGTAGTCTGTAAACAAATAGAAACGATCCATCCCCACACGTCTGTAAAACATATGGTAATGAGCTGTAAACTCTTCTACAAAGTTGGCAATAAAACTATTGATATTGCTAATATCAGAGTCTGAAATGACATCTTCTAGATCATCATAGTTATCAACAGAAATAATACCGATAACAGGACGAGTTGTCACCAATCCCACAGTTGCTTCATATTCACTTGAAACATCAAAAAAGTAAACAACACTAGACGTCTGATCAAAGTAAACAGAATATTTCTTATCGGCTACAGTGACATAATGACCTTTATCCTCAAACAGAGTATTGAGTAACTTTTTCAAGGATTCAACATCAAAGTCCCCATCATCTGTTGAAAAAATCAATTCAGCATAAGGGTTGAACCACTCTACTTCATTTGTCTCTTCATTAATTTTGATAACTCCAACAGGCATTTTATCAAGGAGGGATGCTAATCCGCTTTCTGCCTGATGGTTAACGTATTGTATTTGTTCTAATTCATCTAACTCTGAAATTTGTAACTGGTATTCAAATAAAGCAATCAATCCAGCTAAGACTAAAAAAATTGCAATAAGAGTTACATAGCCTTTGCCAAAGATTCTTAAAAAAATTGCTAAAATTGCAAATGAAATAAAACCAATTAACACATAATGGATGAACGATAAACGAAATTTTTTCATCATAAACCTCTTCTCGGAATTATACCATAAATAGAGGTAAAAAGCGAGGTTTCTCTCTATATTACAGAGAAGATTGACCCGTAAAAAGCTTTTCCTCGGTTTCACTACTTTGTAAACAAGGTTTACAACTGTGTAAACAGTAACAACAGATTTCAATCCATAAAATTGAGGCTGAAACATCATCTCAGCCTCATTTGATTAGTGGTTTGCTTTGTTTTTGGAGATACTCCGAGATTTACCTTCCAAGTAAACCATTAAAATAGAGATATCCGCTGGATTGACACCTGAGATACGACTTGCTTGACCAATCGTTTCTGGATTAATTAATTTAAATTTTTGACGAGCTTCGGTTGCGATGGAGTCAATATCATCCCAGTCAATATTCGCAGGAATTCTTTTTTCTTCCATACGCTTCATTTTTTCGACTTGGTCCATTGCTTTTGAAATATAGCCTTCGTATTTAATTTCAGTTTCAATCAATTCAATGATTTTATTATCCAGTTCTTCAGCTGCAGGACCGATAAATTCTACCACATCTTGGTAAGAGACTTCTGGTCTTCGCAAGAATTCTTTAGCAGTGACAGCATCTGTCAAAGGTTTAAAGCCTAGTGCTGCAACCTTCTCGTTCGTTTCCTTTACAGGCTTTAACTTAATGCTATCCAAACGCTTCATCTCGTTTTCAAACTGATACTTCTTGGTTTCGAAACGTTGCCAACGTTCATCATCTACCAATCCAATTGCTCGTCCCATTTCTGTCAAGCGCATATCGGCATTATCATGACGCAAAATCAGACGGTATTCTGCACGGCTTGTTAACAAACGATACGGTTCGATCGTTCCCTTTGTTACCAAGTCATCGATCATGACCCCAATATAACCATCACTGCGTTTCAAAATGAGTTCCGGTTTTCCTTGGATTTTTAGAGCCGCATTGATCCCTGCAATAATCCCTTGACCAGCAGCCTCCTCATAGCCAGACGTTCCATTGGTTTGGCCAGCTGTAAAGAGACCTGAAATTTTCTTAGTTTCCAAAGTTGCGCGCAATTGATGAGGCAACACCATATCATACTCAATTGCATAACCCGTTCGCATCATTTCTGCCTTCTCAAGTCCCTTAATAGAATGGACGAGATCCCGTTGAACATCCTCTGGTAAACTCGTTGACAGCCCTTGAACATAGACTTCTTCTGTATTTCGCCCCTCAGGTTCTAAGAATAGTTGATGACGCTCTTTGTCAGCAAAACGGACAATTTTATCCTCAATGGACGGACAATAGCGAGGACCTACTCCCTTTACAACCCCTGTAAACATAGGTGCCCGGTGTAAATTATTTTGGATAATCTCATGGCTATGCCCATTCGTATAAGTTAACCAACAAGGAACCTGATCCTTTACATAATCTTCATCACGCGATGTATAAGAAAAATGATTTGGAGCTTTATCTCCGGGTTGAATTTCCGTTTCGTCATAATTAATTGACGACGCCTTTACACGAGGTGGCGTCCCTGTTTTGAAACGTCCAATTTCTAATCCTAGCTGTTTGAGATTATCGGCCAAATTGATAGAAGCTAGACTATGATTAGGTCCTGACGAATACTTGAGATCTCCAATGATAATTTCTCCGCGTAAAGCTGTCCCAGTAGTGACAATAACAGCCTTTGCTCCATATTCTTGGTGAGTTGCAGTCCTTACACCAACAACCTTACCATTCTCCACCAAAATCTCATCAATCATAGTTTGGCGAAGAGTTAAATTTTCTTGATTTTCAACCGTTTTCCGCATTTCTTTTGAGTAAAGTTCTTTGTCTGCTTGAGCCCGAAGTGCACGAACCGCAGGACCTTTACCAGTATTGAGCATTTTCATTTGGATGTAGGTCTTGTCGATATTCTTCGCCATTTCTCCACCGAGGGCATCGACTTCACGCACGACAATCCCCTTAGCGGAACCACCAATAGAGGGATTACAAGGCATAAAAGCCAGCATTTCAATGTTAATAGTCGCAAGTAAGACCTTACAACCCATACGGCTAGCAGCTAGGGAGGCTTCTACCCCCGCATGTCCCGCACCGATTACAATGATATCGTATTCTTCAATAAAATTATAAGTCATTTTTTCTCCTATTTCTCAAGATGGATGTGTCGTAATTTTCCGTCCCATTCTGGTAGGGCTGATTTTAAAAAGGCCGGTTTCAGGTCAACAGTGTGTAAATCATCGAAAGCAATCCAACGGCAAGGTAATTGCTTGGTATCTTCCTGCATGACCAAAGGTGCATCTTCTAGCAAGTCCACCAAATAATGAAATTCAATGTTATGGTAGTGGATTCCAGCTTGTTCAAAGTGATTTTCAACCACGAAAGCTAACGGCCCTGCTGTAGATGTGACACCAAGTTCCTCTTTGACTTCCCGAACTACAGCATCTTCTGTAGTTTCATTGACTTGAATAGCACCTCCGATTGTATAACAGCCGTCCTCATCTTCTATGACGAACAAGCGATTATCTTTTACAATCAAAGCAGTCGCTCTCACGCCAAAAACAGTAGAACCTATTTTCGTCCGAAAATCCTGTTGCCTCATTTTACTTCCTTTCGAAATCACACAAAAATAGTCAAAACTCTGAGAAGTGCAGGACAAAAAAGCCTGCAACATCCATGAGCTTTGACCATCATTTCTATTGCTTTTATTATTGTAGCAAATTGAGAAAATTTGTCAATTTAAATATACTGACAAACTTTTCCATCCCGATAAGCATTGTCAATCAAGCCACCGCCTAGACACTCTTCACCGTCGTAAAAGACAACAGCTTGTCCTGGTGTAATGGCTCGTTGAGGTTCTGCGAAAATCACTTCTGCCTTGTCACCTTTAACGTGTACAGTCACCTTGGAGTCAGGCTGACGATAGCGGAACTTAGCTGTACACTCTAATGTAAACTCTTCTGGCATATCTCGTGTAAAGTGAACTTGACTAGCCTGTAAACTTGTTGACATCAATGCTTCATGATAGAAGCATTGACCGACATAAAGAATATTTTGACTGAGGTCTTTCCCAACTACAAACCATGGAGCATTGTCTCCACCTTGTTGGCCACCAATTCCAAGTCCACCCCGTTGACCGATTGTGTAATACATCAAACCAGCATGTTCACCCATATCTCGTCCATTGATAGTCATCATTCGACCTGGTTGGGCAGGAAGGTAGTTCCCTAGAAATTCTTTGAAATTCTTTTCTCCGATAAAGCAAATCCCAGTTGAGTCTTTCTTTTTAGCTGTTGCTAATCCAGCTTCTTCAGCTAGACGACGAACCTCTGGCTTTTCCAAATGTCCCAATGGGAACATGGTTTTTTGAAGTTGTTCTTGTGACAGCTGGCTTAAGAAATAAGTTTGGTCCTTCCCGTTGTCAACGCCACGTAACATATGGACAATGCCATCCTCATCGCGCACCACGCGCGCATAGTGCCCTGTCGCTACATAATCGGCACCGAGTGTCATAGCATAATCTAGAAAGGCCTTAAATTTGATTTCCTTATTACACATGACATCCGGATTTGGTGTGCGACCTGCACGGTATTCAGCAAGGAAATATTCAAAGACACGATCCCAGTATTCTTTCTCAAAGTTGACAGAATAGTAAGGAATGCCAATTTGGTCTGCAACCGCTGCTACATCTTTGTAATCTTCTGTAGCTGTACAGACGCCATTTTCGTCTGTATCATCCCAGTTTTTCATGAAGATGCCGATGACATCGTAACCCTGTTGCTTTAATAATAAAGCTGTTACAGATGAATCCACACCACCACTCATACCAACAACAACACGTGTTTTCGAGTTATCACTCATAGGTTTCTCCCATCTTTTCGTTTCTCACGATTGAAGGTCGTGGTTTGCTTCAACGATTGAAGGTCGTTTTGAGCAGTTACCATTTTAACACGCTTTATATTAGAAAACAAGCATCTTACTATTTTTTTTGTTGATCATTATCGATGGGTTTACAGGTCTGTAAATTAAAAAAGAGTCCTATTCAAGAACTCTTTTTAAACGAATTTAATACCAACCATTTGCTAACCAGAAATTTTTAGCTGCTGACCATGATCCATAACGGTTGACAACATATTGATTGGCCACTTTTTCTTGGTTTGCAGGTGATAAATCACCATTCAAATAAGTGATAGTCAATTGGTAACGACCATAAAATTGGCCATTTTGTGCTGTATAACTACCACTTGACTCTTTTTGGGCAATCCATTCCTTAGCAGCTGCATCTTCCGCACTCAAGCCATCTGAAGCAGAGACAGTAGTTGTTGCTTGTGTAGTATCCGTTTTACTAGCAGGAGCTTGCTCCGTAGTTTTCTGCGTTGTATTTGCATCTTCAATCTCAAGAACTTGACCAACTGAGATGAGATTCACGTTACTAATCTTATTTTTCTTAGCAATTGCATCAACCGTTGTGTTCTTCTCTTTAGCAATAGCTGATAAAGTATCACCTGATTTTACAGTATAAGAATCTGCATTCGCTACAATTGGAAGGAAAAGTCCTGCAAGTAAACTAAGTCCAATCATTCGTTTCATCATTTGTTTTTTATTCATTATTATGTACTCCTTTATTGGTATACCTCTATACTACACAAGAAATATTTCATATTTATTGAAATAATGTGTCAAATATTTCAGTCAGATGTTAGAAATACTAAAAATCAAGGATAATATAAATGCTTTAAGTTCCCTTTAAGATTTCTCAGATATTTCGGGAAAAATAGAAGAAATCATCAGCCATATCTGATATAATGAAGTAAAGTGATCACAAAGGAGCAGAGCATGAACTCTTTAAAATTCCAATCAGTTTTTGATATTATTGGACCTGTGATGATCGGCCCATCCAGTAGTCACACTGCAGGTGCTGTTCGAATTGGTAAAATTGTTTCTTCTATCTTTGGAGAGGAACCAAAAGAAGTTGAGTTCCAATTATTTAATTCCTTCGCCAAAACCTATCGTGGTCATGGAACAGATTTAGCCTTAGTAGCGGGCATCTTAGGAATGGACACGGATGATCCTAGAATCCCAGATAGTCTAAAAATTGCACATGAACGAGGCATTCGGATTGTTTGGTCTATTCAAAAAGAAAGCAATGCTCCTCACCCAAACACAACGACTATTACTGTTAAAAATGATCATAAAACGATTTCTGTCACTGGAATCTCAATTGGTGGTGGGAACATACAGGTTACTGAGTTAAATGGCTTTGCTATCTCGCTAAATATGAATACTCCAACCATTATCATTGTTCACCAGGACGTCCCTGGAATGATCGCTCATGTGACAGAAGCTCTTTCTCGCTATGATATTAACATTGCACAAATGAATGTGACGCGGGAAAAAGCTGGAGAAAAAGCGATTATGATTATAGAAGTTGACTCAAGGAGTTGTGAAGCAGCGATCGACGATATCCGTAAAATTCCTCATCTTCATAATGTCAACTTTTTCAAATAAGGAGTTCATATGTTTTATTCAATTGTAGACCTCGTAGAACAAGCAAGCACGCAATACCAAGGAAACGTCGCAGAGTTAATGATTGCGACTGAATTTGAACTAACTGGTCGTGAACGAGAAGAAGTCCTACGATTAATGACCCGTAATTTAGAAGTGATGATTGATTCTGTAAGGTTAGGGTTAAATGAAAACCACTCTCGTAGTGGGTTAACCGGTGGGGATGCCGCAAAATTAGATCGCTATATCAAATCAGGAAAAACGTTATCTGACTTGACCGTCCTAACCGCAGCGAAGAATGCTATTGCTGTCAACGAACACAATGCTAAGATGGGACTGGTCTGCGCAACACCCACTGCAGGATCTGCTGGCTGCCTTCCCGCAGTTCTCACTGCAGCAACTCAAAAATTAGGGTTAAACCGTCAGCAACAACTAGATTTTCTACTGACAGCTGGAGCTTTTGGTTTAGTCATCGCCAATAATGCTTCTATTTCAGGTGCAGAAGGTGGTTGTCAAGCAGAAGTTGGTTCTGCTTCAGCTATGAGTGCGGCTGCATTGACACTTGCTGCTGGAGGAACTCCTTATCAAGCGAGTCAAGCAGTCTGTTTTGTCATCAAAAACATGCTTGGGCTCATTTGTGATCCAGTAGCAGGACTCGTGGAAGTTCCATGTGTCAAACGAAACGCAATGGGAGCCAGCTATGCCTTCATTGCTGCTGACATGGCCTTAGCAGGTATTGAATCAAAAATACCTGTGGATGAAGTGATTGACGCCATGTACCAAGTTGGTTCTAGTCTTCCGACTGCCTTTAGAGAAACAGCTGAAGGAGGATTGGCAGCAACACCAACCGGACGTAGATTACAAAAAGAGATATTTGGAGAATAACATGCAAGCCTTATTTTTTGATTTAGATGGAACATTAGTTGACAGTTCCAAGGGAATTACAGAGAGCTTTCAACATACATTCGATACTTTGAAGGTTCCTCAACCCGATCTCAAAACCATCCGTAGTTTTATGGGACCACCTTTGATTTCTAGTTTTGAAGCTACCCTTCCTGAAACTTTGGTAGATCAAGCAGTGACGATCTATCGCCAGTATTATCATGAAAAAGGTCAATACAAATCAACTCTGTTTCCTCAGATAGTAGAAGCTTTGAAAGCATTACAAGACGAAAACATTCCTCTTTATGTAACTACTTCAAAACATGAACCGGTTGCTTTACAGATGTGTCAAGATTTAGGTATCGCTAAATACTTTAAAGGAATTTATGGATCAAATTCAGATCGTATCCACAAAGCCGATGTCATTCGATACGCCTTGTCAATCAATGACCTTCCAAAAGAGGAGACAGTGATTATTGGAGACACAAAATTTGACCTCATTGGAGGTCAAACAGTTGGCATAAAAACCATGGCAGTCACTTGGGGATTTGGAGATCTTGAAGAGCTACTTTTTTACTCACCAGATTTTATTTGTCACTCTCCACTTGACATTCTTGAGACATTAAAAAAATAGGTTTACAAATTGTAAACCTATTTTTTAATAACCCCAAGCTGATAAACCTTGTGAACTATATGCATTGTATGCAGCCTGGATTTGATCATCAACTGTTGCAGTTGAACCCCAACCTGGCATTGTTTGGAACAAACCACTGGCACCAGAAGCATTTGCTGCATTTACTTGACCATTTGATTCACGGGCAATAATTGCTTCCCAAGTAGAAGCAGGTACACCAGTCATTTCAGCCATACGAGCAGCTGCATAAGATCCTTGTTCTCCAGCAGTATTCCCATTTGATAGAACAATTCCACCATTTGTTGATTGTGCAGAAGTCACTGCAGCATTTGCTGCATAAGTTGTTTGTTTTTGAGCAGTTTGTGCTGCTGCAGGTGCACTTTCAGCAGGTTTTGCTTGCTCTTGTGGAGCAACTTTATCAATCATAGATTTTGAACGCTCACCTAACTCAATAATTTGTCCTGCATAGATCAAATCTTCATTAGTCAGATTGTTAGATGCAATAATATTTTCTACTGAAGTGTTATTTTCTAGTGCAATTTTTGATAGAGTATCTCCAGACTTCACTTCGTAAGTTTCAGCATTCACTGTAGCAATACCAGAAATGAAAAGTGATGCTGCTGAAAGTAGGGAAGTGACTGTCCATTGGAACTTTTTACTGTTCATGAATTCTATTCTCCTTTCGAACATAATTCTATCATACACACAAAATGTTACAGTTTATTGTAGAATATATTACAAATGTTACAAGAATATGTGAATTTAATGTAAAAAGCGCTTTGTATAGCGCTTTTTCCTTATTTTTGAACCAATTCAACTAGCTCTATCCATTTTTTAGATAAAAAACTATCAACATGAGGCACAGAATAACGAGCAATGCCAGGGTATCTTTTACTCCCCACTGCAGAGTCCGATAGCGTGTTCGTCCCTCACCGCCTTTGTACCCTCTCGCTTCCATCGCAATTGCTAATGCATCTGCGCGTTTAAAACTTGAGGCAAACAAAGGAATGAGGATTGGAATAAAGGAACGGATCCTTTTTAATAGATTTCCTTCACCAAAATCAACACCACGCGCCCTTTGCGCATTCATGATTCGATTCGTATCATCTACTAAGGTTGGAACAAAGCGCAAACTCATAGATAACATTAACCCAATCTCATGAGCCGGAACCTTAATAATTTTTAGTGGTGTAAGGAGCTTTTCAACAGCATCTGCTAAACTCAATGGTGTCGTCGTCACTGTTAAAATCGTCGAATAAAAAATGATTAAAATAAATCTACAAAATATGATGGCAGCTTGCATCAATCCTTGGTCGGTTAATTTAAAAAACCACCATTGATACAAAATAGTTCCTTGAGAGGTCGCAAATAATTGAAAAATAGTTGTAAAAGCAATGATAAAAATCATTGATTTTAAGCCTTTAATATAAAAACTAACCGAAATCCTCGTTAGATACATTAATACAAAAATAAAACCAAAGAGAAGAACATTTGTCTGGATATTATTTGCCCAAAACAGAAGAAAAATGAACAAAAACATTGAGAGCAACTTCCCACGAGGATCTAGTTGGTGGATAATGGAGTTTCCAGGAATATACCTTCCCAAAATCATATTATTCATGAAGTAACAGCTCCTTTAGTTCCTCAATTTTGATTGGTAGTCTGCCCAGAGAAAGCCCTCTTCGTTTCAATTGAAGAGCAAAATTCGTAATTTGTGGAACTCCTAATTGAAGTTTTTGTAAATAATCAACCTGTTGAAAGACTTCCCTTGGGGATCCTTTTAGGACAAGTTTTCCCGCTTCCAAAGCAAATACGGTATCTGCAAAATTGGCTACATCATCCATCATATGAGTTACCAGAACTAGGGTCATCCCATTTTTATGTAATGCCTCAAACAGCGCCATCAATTCCTTTCTCCCAGCAGGATCTAACCCTGCTGTCGGCTCGTCCAATACTAAAATCTCTGGTTCTATAGCTAAAATACCCGCGATCGCAACTCGCCTCATTTGTCCACCAGATAGTTCAAATGGACTTTTATCATAGATAGACTCTTCTAAACCAACGATCGCTAATTTTTCTTTAGCTATTTCCTCAGCTTTGTCCTTAGGTACCCCAAAATTCTGTGGTCCAAAGGCTACATCAGCTAGAACAGTTTCCGCAAATAGCTGACTTTCTGGAAATTGAAAAACCAAACCGACTTTTTTTCTCAGGCACTTCATTTCTTTTGGCTCAGAATTGTTATCTAAAACAAAATTTTCAAATTGAATCGTTCCTTTAGTCGGACGCAGTAAACCATTTAGTAATTGCAACAAAGTAGACTTGCCACTACCAGTATGCCCGATGATGGCTGTATAAGATCCATCTTTTATTTCCAAACTAATATCAGAAAGCGCCTGCCCTTCAAAAGGACTTCCCTCTTGATAAGTATAATAGACATTCTTTAAAGAAATTCCCATAGTTGGTCTAATAACTCACTTTCTGTTAGATAGTCCTGCTTTAGCGGAAAATGCGAGCTGAGAGATTCTTGGACCTGCTTACTAAAAGGCTTATCTAGTCCAATCTCATTCAGATCATTTCTTGAAAACAATTCCCGTGGCGTCATAGAAGACTCTAGTTTTCCTTTTTGAAACACGAGTGTTCGATCACTTAAGGCAATTTCGGATAAATCATGGGTAATGGAGATAATCGTTAATTGGAACTTTTTCTGAAGTTCTCTCATTACTGCCATTAGGTCCTCTCGGCCTTCCGGATCTAACATACTAGTTGCTTCATCAAGGATAATAATAGTTGGTCTCAAGGCGATAATACCTGCTATAGCCACTCGTTGCTTTTGACCACCTGACAAACGAGATGGTTCACGATCTTTAAACTTCAGCATACCAACTTGGTCAATAGCCTTTTCCACACGTTGAAGCATTTCTCCCCGTGGAATTCCTTGATTTTCTAAACCAAAGGCTACATCATCTTCTACTGTCGCACCAACAAATTGGTTGTCAGGATTCTGAAATACAATTCCAATTTTACTACGGATTTCCCATATAGTTTCACGAGTCAGTTTTTTTCCATCAATGTAAATCTCACCAGACTCAGCTTCCAAAAGACCATCAATCAAGCGTACAACTGTAGATTTCCCACTACCATTGTGTCCGACAATCGAAAGCCACTCTCCTTGTTTCACGTGAAACGAAACCGTGTCAATTTGATATTCTTCTACTGTTTTATCGTATCGAAAGGATACATTTTTTAGCTCAATAATCTGTTTCATTTATTTAAATGTGTCTTTAAAGAGATAACTACTTCCCTTAAAGTAGTCGTAACCAGAATAAATTGTGAAAATCAATGCAATATAAAGCAACACTTGCCCTGGAAGAGTCCAATGGCAAAGCAAAAAGATAATGGCAAACATTTGGCTAAAGGTTTTAATTTTTCCTGGCATAGCTGCAGCAAGAACTGTACCACCTGTCTCAACAAGTAGAAGACGCAAACCAGTAACAGCTAACTCACGACAAATGATAACGGCTGCAATCCAAGCAGGAACCATTTTTAATTCAATCATCATGATAAAGGCTGACATAACCAATAATTTATCCGCCATTGGATCTGCAAATTTACCAAAATTACTAACCACATTCCATTTTCGTGCTAGAAAGCCATCCAAATAATCTGTAATACTTGCAATTGCAAAAATAACTGCCGCTACAATATGTCCTAGATAAGAGTGACTTAAACTTAAAATAGCAATAAAAATAGGAATCATCACAACCCGAATTAATGTCAATGCATTAGGAATATTTTCTTTTTTCATACTTCCTCCAAAAAATAAACTATCTTTACATCTATTTTACAGATGCTGTAAACTCATAAAAATATACGATATAAATCACAAAACCAAGAATAGCAAAACTAACTAGCAGATAATACAGAATTGGTAACCAGCTTGTTTTCTGTCTTAATTTTCTTGAATGAAGCTCTTCGTCATCTACAAGTATTTCTTCATCAAATAACAATTCTTTTCCTTCGCGAAAAGCTGTCAATAGGATGGACTCATCTAATCCCAAAGCCCATGATAACTTTTTAAGATAGATCTGGGCATAAAAGGGACTCGGTAATAGATCAAACTCATCGTTTTCCAACGCTTCTATATATGGAATTTCGATGGCTGTCTTACTTGACACATCTTGTAAACTCAAGTGTAAATTTACTCTTGACAATCTTAACACTTGACCAATCGTTCTCTTCTTCATGTTTTCCCTTCTTAATACATTGTGTACTACTTTTGAAAAATCATATAGTCAACCATCTCAGCTTGGTCGACGAATTGACGACCTAATTTGATGATATCTTGTAAACTAATACCTTGTAAAATCTTTGGAAGATCATAAGAAGTGCTACCGTCTGAAAAATATTCAAACTGAGTGGCACTATACTCAAGCGAATTTAAACCTTGTAAGAAATCACCAAACATTTCGCTTTTAATCGTATCCAAATGTTCCTGATTGACATCTGGATCCTTTTCAAATTGTTTGATCGCTGACCTAAATTGATGAGATAAGGAGACCGGTTCTTGAGTATCCATTGTCAAAATAACGAAATGAAATAATTCCTCAACCTCGACTTCAAGTGTCAATGAGTTGTCAATCTTCCCGGCTTCATATAAACTTTGAAACCGTTGCGAGGTCCAACCAAACATCATCGAAAATAGTAATTTCAACATCAATTTATATCGAAATTTTTCCTCTTCCCTAATGATATCATTTCCTCGAATTCCAATTGCCAACTTAGGAGTAGCAACTTCCATTCTACAAGATTGATTCAATCTTACTTCATTTTTTTCTACAGGAAAACGTTCTAACTCCACAGATGGATGAAGAGGAACTCGATCATATTTCTTTACTACTTGCAATACTTCATCAACATCAAAGTTTCCGATCACTAATAAGTGCATTTGAGAGGGATGATAGAATAGGTCAAAGTTTTCACGGAGATTGTCTATTGTAATGTTAGAAATAGAATCCCTCGTCCCAGCAATATCGTCTGCTAAAGGTGTTCCAGGATATAAATTTTCTAACGCACCAAAAAATAATCGATAGTCTGGGCTATCTTGGTACATTCCAATTTCTTGTTGAATGATTTCTCTTTCCTTAGATACAGATTTTTCTGTAAAGGAAGCCTTTGAAACCATCTCCAATAACAATTGAATATTTTCAGTGACTTTTGAAGTTGTTGAGAAAAGATAACTTGTCTTTGTAAAGCTTGTAAAGGCATTGCTTTCCGATCCTAAATGAACGAATTTTTTTAAATAATCTTGACCATTTTCATCTTCAAATACTTTATGTTCTAGAAAATGAGCAATTCCTGCAGGATATTGTCGTTCATCCCCATTCACTAGAATTCGTGTATCCACTGAGCCAAACTTAGTTGTGATGATTCCATAGGTTTCATAATAATCTTCTTTGGGAATTAAATGAATAGTCAACCCATTTGACAAGCGTGTAAAGTAAACTTGCTCGCCAACTGATTCATAATATTTTTCTTTAATTTTCAATCTTTACACTACTTTCCTTCCATAAAATAAACAGACTGTAAATTAATTGTTTTTGCCACTTCAATAATTTCTTCTCTACTAACCTTATCGATGGACTCTAACCACTCTTCTAAAGAAAGGACTTTCGTTCCTAGGATCGTTTTCAGATATTCCCTTTCAATCAAGGTATTTTGCCGATCCTGTGCTAATAAGGTCGTATTCACCAACATTTCTTTTGTCAATTGAAGCTCTGACTCTGTAAACTTTCCCCGTTTTAAATCATTCAACTGTCTCATAATCAAGGTCATTACTTTCGTACGAGATTCCTTATCAATGCCTGCAAAAACTCTCATAAAGCCTGTAAAAATATCAAAATGGCTTGAGATAGTATAAGCAAGACCTTCTTTCTCTCGAATAATTTGAAAAAGTCTCGAATGCGAGAAAGCTCCCAGCATCCCATTTAATACAACTAGTGGGATATGGAGAGATTCTCCATACTGGGTAGAAAAATGGTAACCTAATTCTAAAATAGATTGTTGGTTTTGTTTTTGCTCTAACTTTTCTCTTACAACATTTGTAAAAGGTTGTTGATAGGTGACAGACAAATTGTTATCACGTGGCTTGAATTCAAACTGGTTCACTCGATCCACAATAGCGACCTCATTAAAGTCACCTATGAAAAAGAAGTCAATGTTATCTAATTGGAGCATCTGATGAAACTGTTCAAGAGAACTTTGAGCTGTCTCTTGTCTCGCTAAATCAACTTTCCCCAATCTTGACATCCCGATTGTTTCGTCTTCAAAAAATAGTTGATTCAATTGCCCATGTGCATAATAATAAGGCTCTTCAATTTCTGACTCCAAATCGGAAATCGTATTTTTCTTTTCAACGTCAAATGTATCACTGTCAAAGTGATCTTCTACTACCAAAGGTGAAAAGAAGATAGTTTCTATAATGTCCAAAACCTCATCAGTAAGAACATTTTTCTTACTCAAAAAGTCATCGCGCACAAAGGAAATATTCAAATCAACATAATGAACACGCCCCCTCTTAGAGACTGAGGTTGACAATTCTACCCCGTATAGACTCGCTAATTTTTCACGGAATAATTGTGAAGTTGGATATTTTTGATTTGCAGTTTCCATCATACAGGCTACTAAAACACGCGCAGCCACGATATTTTCATCTAATGGCGATGAAAAACGGACCTTAATTTTATTGGTTTTAAATTTTTTTGATTGAAGAAAGTGAAGATTCACGCCCTTTACTAATTCCATTTTCATCCTCGTTCTACTCAATAGTAACTTTCATTATAACACGAAATCACACTAAAATCCTAATTCAAACTGTGAAAAAGCTCCTCAAATCACTCAACATTCTCTACCCTAGAAAAACTAAAAATATGGTATAATAACACGCAAAGAGGTGAACTATGAATTACAAATTATTTGATGATTTTATTACATTACAAGCAATCTTAAAAGAACTCGGTATTATACAGAGTGGTGGTGCAATCAAAGCCTTTCTTCAAGAAAAAGAAGTCTTTGTTAATGGTGAATTAGAACAACGGAGAGGCCGTAAACTTCGTGTCAATGATCAAATTGACATTCCTGAACTGAGCATAACTATCACCATTCTTGAACCTTCTCAAGAAGAAATAGAAGAGCATCTTAAAGAGAAAGAAGAAAAGGAACGTGTTGCTAAACTTGTCAAGCAACTCAATCAACAACAAAAGAAACTACCGACAAAGACTAACAAAAAAGAAAAAGCAATTCGCTTTCCTGGTATCTCGTAATGTGGTTAAAACAGTTATCCATTCAACATTTTCGTAATTATCAAGAACTTGAAGTCGAGTTTCATCCTGGATTAAATATTTTCCTAGGTCAAAATGCTCAAGGAAAGACCAATATTCTCGAATCAATTTATTTTCTAGCTTTAACCAGAAGTCATCGAACACGAAATGATAGAGATCTCATCTATTTTGAATCCACCGATTTTAAAGTTTCTGGTCAATTACAAAGAGAAACTGGTCCCCTTCCATTAGAAATTTCCTTGACACCAAAAGGTCGGATAACTAAGGTAAATCATTTGAAACAAGCCAAATTATCGAACTATATTGGCCATATGAATGTTGTCCTTTTTGCACCCGAAGATTTGCAACTGATCAAAGGATCACCTGCAGGGCGTCGAAAGTTTATTGACATTGAATTAGGTCAGATGAAACCTCTCTATTTATCCGACTTATCTCAATACAACCATGTACTGAAACAAAGAAACAGTTATCTAAAAAATTCGGAAAAAATTGATGCTACATTTTTGGAGGTCTTAGATTTACAACTAGCTAATTTTGGAAGTCGCGTCATCCATCATCGGCTTGAGTTTATTAAAAAATTAGAAGCTAAAGCAGAAGAAAAACACACTCGACTTTCTGACAACAAAGAAGACCTATCGATTCAATATCAGTCAACTGTTTTTTCTGAAGAAGGAAATGATATAGAAGAGCAGTTTCTCTCTATGTTGGAAAAAAACCGTCAGAAGGATATTTTTAGGAAAACAACAAGTATTGGGCCTCACAGGGATGATTTGGCATTTTTTATCAATAATATGAATGCTACCTTTGGTAGTCAGGGCCAGCATCGAAGTGTTGTTCTCTCTCTAAAATTAGCAGAAATCGAATTGATGGAAGAAATCACAAGAGAAAAGCCTATTTTATTACTTGACGATGTCATGAGCGAACTTGACAATTATCGTCAACTTCAACTACTTGAAACCATCTCTAATAATATTCAAACATTTATTACAACGACCACTCTCGATCATTTAAAAGACCTGCCTGAAGAGTTGAAAATTTTCACTGTTCAAGCCGGTCATATCAAAACAGCATCTTGACAATACTGTCAAGATGCTGTTATTTTTGTTTACAAATGTGTAAATTTATTGTGCTGAGTAGTTAGGAGCCTCGTTTGTGATTTGCACATCATGAGGATGGCTTTCTTTCAATCCTGCACCACTCATTTCAACAAATTGTGCATGATCATGTAAATCTTGAATGGTTGCTGCACCAACATAACCCATACCTGAACGAATACCACCGATCATTTGGAATACCATATCTGCTACAGAACCTTTATAAGCAACACGTCCCTCAATTCCTTCAGGAACCAATTTATTGGCTTCATTGACAGATCCTTGGAAGTAACGGTCGCTAGAACCTTTCTTCATTGCTGCAATAGATCCCATACCACGGTATGTTTTAAATTTACGACCTTGGAAGATTTCTGTTTCACCTGGTGCTTCATCTGTACCTGCAAGCATTGAACCAAGCATTACCGCATTTCCACCAGCTGCGAGTGCTTTGACAATATCTCCTGAATACTTGATACCACCATCAGCAATGATCGTTTTTCCATATTCACGAGCTACAGCGGCTGCATCATAAATAGCAGTCACTTGAGGAACACCAACCCCTGCAACAACACGAGTTGTACAGATTGATCCTGGACCAATTCCGACCTTAACTACGTCTACTCCTGCATCAAATAATGCGCGCGCACCTTCAGCAGTTGCAATATTTCCTGCAATCAAGGTACGATCTGGGAAGTGAGCACGAATTTCCGCGATCTTACGAAGAACACCTGCAGAATGTCCATGAGCAGTATCGATGACAATAGCATCTGCACCAGCTTCAAAAAGAGCTTCTGCACGTTCAAAGGTGTCTGAAGTAACCCCTACGGCACCAGCCACAAGCAAACGACCAAATTCATCCTTAGCCGCATTTGGAAACTCAATAACTTTTTCAATATCTTTGATTGTAATCAAGCCAGAAAGACGACCATTTTCATCTACCAATGGTAATTTTTCAATGCGGTGTTCTTGTAGAATACGCTCAGCTGTTTCCAAATCAGTACCAACTGGTGCAGTCACCAAATTTTCACTTGTCATGTGATTTGAAATGGGTTGATTGTAATCAGAAATAAAGCGCAAGTCGCGATTCGTAAGAATACCAACTAATTTACGATTTTCAAGTGTTTCAACGACTGGAACACCACTGATTCGGTATCGTCCCATCAACTCATTTGCTTCTGAAATTGTATGAGACGGGGTCAAATAGAACGGATCAATGATAACCCCATTTTCAGAGCGTTTTACTTTGCGTACTTCATCTGCCTGTTGCTCAATTGACATGTTTTTATGGATAACACCAAGTCCACCAGCACGCGCCATAGCAATTGCCATTTGACTTTCAGTCACTGTATCCATAGCAGCAGTAATGATTGGGATATTCAAGCGTAAATTACTTGCTAATTGTGTACTTAAATCTGCATCATTAGGCAATACGTGACTTTCTGCTGGAATCAAAAGCACGTCATCAAATGTAAACCCTTTTTTTAAAAACTTTGTGTCCCAATTAGACATTAGCTGGATCCTCTTTTCTTTTTATTTGAGCAAGGCTCGAATTTTTATTGTTAATATCATACCATTCTATCGTAATTTGTCAATCATTTATTGGTAACTATCAACGAACGGTAAAAAATGTTCGCAATTAATGAAGTCGTTTTATTTTTTAAAATAGGTAATTCCCATCGCAGATTTGACTTCATCCAATGTTTGAGCCGCTACATTTCGAGCACGATCACTTCCTTTTTCAAGAATAGAGTAGACTTCACCCATATCCTTTGCAAACTCAAGGCGTCTTTCACGAATTGGTCTTAATTCACGATCTAAAATTTCTAAAAGATATCGTTTAGTCTTTACATCACCAAGTCCACCACGTTGATAATGTTCTTTCATTTCTGCAATTTCAGCTGCATCTTCTGGACGGCCAAATACATCCAGGTAATGAAATACCATATTGCCTTCGATTTTTCCTGGATCCTCTACTCTAATATGATCCGGATCAGTATACATACTCATCACTTTTTTCTTTAAAGTATCCGCATCATCAGCTAGGTAAATTCCATTATTTAATGATTTAGACATTTTAGCATTTCCATCTAAACCAGGTAAGCGCCCCGCTGCTTCATTTTCAGGATAAATTCCTTCCGGTTCCACCAAAGTATCTGTGTTGTATGCATGATTAAAGGAACGAACAATCTCACGAGTTTGCTCAATCATTGGCTTTTGGTCATTTCCTACTGGAACAAAATTTGCTTTAAATGCTGTAATATCGGCTGCTTGTGAAATAGGGTATACCAAAAATCCTGTTGGAATACTCTCGCCAAAACCTTTTTGAGAAATCTCAGTTTTTACAGTTGGGTTTCTTTCAAGTCGCGCCAAAGATACAAGATTCATGTAGTACATGGTCAATTCTGCCAGTTCAGGAATCTGACTTTGAATGAAAATCGTTACTTTTTCAGGATCTAGTCCAGCTGCCAGATAATCCAAAGCAACATTTCCAATAGATTCTACAATCGTTTTTGGATCTTTTGCATGATCCGTCAAAGCTTGCTGGTCTGCTAGAAAAACAAACATATTATACAAATCTTTATTTTGCAACAAGACGCGATTTTTTAAAGAACCAACATAGTGGCCAATATGGAGTTTTCCTGTCGGTCTATCTCCTGTCAGAATGATGGGTTTTGTCATACTCTTCTCCTTAATCGTTATCCCTATCATTATAGCACTTTCTAGTTGAAAATGTTAGTCTATCCTCTATGTTTGTAAGGAATTAACACTTTACTAAACTGTCAATTTCGTTTACACCATTGTAAAAACAAATTGACAGTAAAAAAGTTGAATTTTCCCCTATTTTCTAGTAAAATGAAGACATTATAGAAAGAGGAGAAAATCATTGCTTACAGTATCAGACGTCTCACTACGTTTTAGTGATCGAAAATTGTTTGACGATGTCAATATCAACTTTACAGAAGGAAATACATACGGTCTCATCGGTGCCAACGGTGCTGGAAAGTCAACCTTTTTAAAAATTTTAGCTGGAGATATTGAACCAACAACTGGTCATATTTCTCTTGGCCCTGATGAACGTTTGTCTGTTTTGCGTCAAAATCACTTTGACTACGAAGACGAGCGGGTCATCGATGTTGTCATTATGGGAAATGAAAAGCTCTACAACATTATGAAGGAAAAAGATGCTATCTACATGAAAGAAGATTTCTCTGATGAAGATGGTGTCCGTGCAGCTGAACTTGAAGGTGAATTTGCCGAACTTGGTGGATGGGAAGCAGAAAGTGAAGCATCTCAATTGCTTCAAAATCTAAATATTTCAGAAGACCTTCATTATCAAGCTATGAGCGAGTTAGCCAATGGGGATAAAGTGAAAGTTCTCTTAGCTAAAGCCCTTTTTGGTAAACCAGATGTCCTTCTTTTGGACGAGCCGACCAATGGATTGGATATTCAATCCATTACCTGGTTAGAAGATTTTCTGATTGATTTTGAAAATACGGTTATCGTTGTATCCCATGACCGCCACTTTTTGAACAAAGTCTGCACCCATATGGCGGATCTCGACTTTGGAAAAATTAAACTTTACGTCGGAAACTATGATTTCTGGAAAGAATCTTCTGAACTTGCAGCAAAATTACAAGCAGATAGAAACGCAAAAGCTGAAGAAAAAATTAAACAATTACAAGAGTTTGTCGCACGTTTCTCAGCCAACGCTTCAAAATCAAAACAAGCAACTTCGCGTAAAAAAATGCTTGACAAGATTGAACTTGAAGAAATTGTTCCATCTAGTCGGAAGTACCCATTTATCAACTTTAAGGCAGAACGAGAAATTGGTAACGATCTCTTGACAGTTGAAAATCTTTCTGTCAAGATTGATGGAGAAACTATCCTTGACAATATCAGCTTTATCTTACGTCCTGGTGACAAAACTGCCCTTATCGGACAGAACGATATTCAAACAACTGCTTTGATCCGTGCATTGATGGATGATATTGAATATGAAGGAACTGTCAAGTGGGGAGTTACAACTAGTCGATCATATCTACCAAAAGACAACAGTCGTGATTTTGCAGGTGGTGAAAGTATTCTTGATTGGCTTCGTCAATTTGCAAGTAAAGAAGAAGATGACAATACTTTCCTTCGTGGTTTCTTAGGACGTATGCTCTTTTCGGGTGACGAAGTTAACAAGTCTGTCAACGTCTTGTCAGGGGGAGAAAAAGTTCGTGTCATGTTGTCTAAATTGATGCTCCTCAAGTCAAATGTTCTTGTACTGGATGATCCAACCAATCACTTGGATTTGGAGTCTATTTCAAGTTTGAATGATGGATTGAAGAATTTTAAAGAATCGATTATCTTTGCCAGCCATGACCACGAATTCATTCAAACACTCGCCAACCATATTATCGTTCTTTCAAAAAATGGCGTGATCGATCGTATTGATGAAACCTATGATGAGTTTCTTGAAAATGAAGAAGTTCAAGCAAAAGTGAAAGAACTTTGGAGCCAATCATAAAAATAAAGAGCCCTGAAATCATTATTTCAGGCTCTTTCAGTAGAAATATATGAATAAAACAAAGCTAAAAACATCCCTTTTTATAGTATCTTCTTTCCTGATTCCAGCTATCATGATGTTCTTTATTTACCTCTCACAAGGAATCTACTGGAACAGTGATACATCCCCCTTATTAGGAGATGGTTATCATCAGTATGTCATTTTTGATACCACACTTCGAAATATTTTACACGGGACAGACAGCCTATTTTACAGTTTTCAAAGTGGATTAGGTATTAATTTCTATGCACTCAGTAGCTATTATCTAGGAAGTTTCTTTTCTCCTCTTGTCTACTTCTTTAATGCACAATCCATGCCGGATGCTGTTTACCTCATCACTCTTCTTAAATTTGGAGCTATTGGGTTAAGCACTTATATTAGTTTACATGGAATGTTTTCTAAAATTCCTAGATCCCTGGTTCTTACCCTTTCAACCTCATTTGCTCTTATGAGTTTTGCTATCAGCCAAATTGAAATCAAAACTTGGCTAGATGTTTTTATCCTAGCACCATTAATTCTTTATGGATTCAAAAAACTCATTTACAATGAGGGAGAGATTCTCTACTTTATCAGCTTAACCAGCTTGTTTATCCAAAATTATTATTTTGGGTTTATGATGTCTATTTTTCTTATTTTATGGTACTTGACACAACTGTCATGGGACATCAAAGGAATTGGAAAACGCTTCTTTCATTTTGTGATTGTATCTCTTTTATCAGTTATAACAAGCCTTGTGATGTTATATCCAACCTTCTTAGATTTACGCACTCATGGAGAAAGTTTTTCAAATGTTGACAGTATCTTTACAGAAAAAAGTTGGTATCTTGACGTATTTGCAAAAAATTTCATTGGAAGTTTTGACACTACTAAATATGGATCAATTCCAATGATCTACGTGGGATTATTTCCACTTCTTTTAGCGATTACCTTTTTCTTTGTAAAGTCGATCAAGTTTCACGTGAAACTTTCTTACTTTATACTCTTGACCATTCTTATTTTGAGTTTTCGTTTTCAATTATTAGATCTCCTTTGGCAAGGTATGCACGCGCCAAATATGTTTCTTCATCGATACTCTTGGATCTTTTCTTTGACGATTATTCTGATGGCAGGAGAAGTACTAAATCGAATAGAGGAGATCACTTGGATTCGTTTTAGTCTTGCTAATTTCCTCCTTATTCTAGGATTTGGAGCAACTGTCCTTTACAGCAGTCACTATAAATTTTTAGATGCTGTCAATTTTATTGTTACTTTTGAATTTTTAATTGCTTTCTATTTGGTCTGTTTAGGATTTATCCTAAAAAAGATACCGCCTAGACTTTTCTATCTTTCGATCCTTTTTTTCTCCATTTTTGAATTATCGGTAAATAGTTATTATCAAATGGAAGGAATTGCGAATGAATGGGTCTTTGCTTCTCGATCATCCTACGAACGCGACTTAAAAGCCATCCAATCCTTAGTAAGAGAGAAGACAGACTCAAATTATCGGACTGAGATTCTACATCCACAAACGGGCAATGATAGCATGAAGTATGGTTATAATGGAATTTCTCAATTTTCATCTGTACGAAATACGGATGCTAGCTCGACATTGGACAAACTAGGATTTAAATCTGAAGGAACTAACCTCAATCTTCGATACCAAAACAATTCTATTTTAATGGATAGTCTATTTGGTGTTCGCTATAATTTAAGCCAACAACCTGTTCAAAAATTTGGATTTAAAGAGATTGCAACCAAAAATGGAGTCTCACTTTCAGAAAACGAATATGCCTTACCAATCGCCTTTCTGTCAGCAAAACCTTATAAAAATACTTCCTTTACGAATTTGACACTGGATAATCAGACACGATTCATCCATCAAATCACGGATGAAAAATATAAATTTTATAAGAAATTAAATATTCTCTCGCCTACTTCACAAAATACTACATCTTCGTTGCAAACTGCAAAAATTGAAGAAGATAGTCATCTTTCCTACGCAAGTATTCAATATGAAGTAACGGTTCCTACCCATAGCCAACTATATGTCAATGTTCCAAATTTACAATTTTCAAACGATGATCGGAAAGATATTGAAATCAGCTACAATGGACAGACCCAACGCTATACCATTGATAATGCCTTTCCATTCTTTTCAATTGGCCATTTTGACACAGAAGAAACAGTTACTATTCGTATGAGTTTTCCAGAAAATTCGACAGTCTCCTTTGATACACCAGAATTTTTTGCTCTGGATCTTGACCAATACACACAAGCTATCGCTAGTATTCGTCAGCAAGAAGTTGCTATTTACAAAAAGAAAAACAAATTGGTAGCAGCCTATAACGCAAATAGAGACACTACCCTTATTTTTACACTCCCTTATGATAAAGGCTGGTCAGCTAAACAAAATGGAAAGCCTATCCAAATTCATCGCATCCAGAAAGGATTGATGGGAGTTCGTGTTTCAAAAGGATCCGGAACAGTCACCTTAACATTTGTTCCCCAAGGCTTCATTGAAGGACTCATTGCCTTTTTCATTGGAATCATTCTCTTCTTCCTCTACGAATGGAGACAAATAAAAAGACGAAAAAGTTAAGGAATCTAACCATCGTTCACTTATAAATAAAAGGCTAGGATAGTCATTATCCTAGCCTTTTTCAAAACAAAAAAAAAACACCCAAATGGGTGCTATACTAGCTCCGCCAGTAGGACTCGAACCTACGACATCATGATTAACAGTCATGCGCTACTACCAACTGAGCTATGGCGGAATGAGATATAGTCCGTACGGGATTCGAACCCGTGTTACCGCCGTGAAAAGGCGGTGTCTTAACCCCTTGACCAACGGACCATATATTCATTAACAGAACATATCCCATTATATCAAAATTTAACTAATTGTCAAGCACTAAATTCTAAATTTTGCTCTTCAATTAATTTTTTGGCACGTTTGATATTGCTTCTTGAGATTGGACAAGAATACCCTTCTTTCAACAGCAGCTGTTTCTTTTTCTTATCCATTCCAATGATCATACTTCTATTCACGATAAAAGATTGATGGGGACTGAAATATCTCTCCTCCACATCTTTCTCCAAGACATCTGATAAACTTCCCGCAATTTCTTTTTGAAAATTTTTCCCAACTAAGTTTAATTTATAAGCCGAACCAACAGTTTCAATATAAAGAATATCCTTAAATGGAATTTTTATCTTTTTATCCTTAAAGTCATACTCAAAATAATCTGTCAAATCATCATTTCCAATTTGAATAGTTGTTAGGTACTCAATACACTCCTTGATTTTTAATCTAAATAAATCTTCATTCAAATTTTTATCAATAAAATCTAAGGCAGATACTTTATAACGATAGGTAATCGAAGCGAATTCTGATTTTGTAGTAATAAAAACAATAATGGCATAAGGATTTGCTTCTCGTATTTTTTGAGCAATTTCCAGCCCACAATACTCATTGTCTTGGATATGAATATCTAGAAAATATAATTGGTGGATATCCGAATGTTGGATATAATTTTCAAATTCCGAAATTTTACCGGTAGAAATCACTTCAAGTTTAATTTCTAATTCCTTAGCAATTTCTGCAATATGTTTTTCTACCCGTATCTGTTGAGAGAGCTCATCTTCTAATAAAAAAATCTTCATTCTTGTTCGTATCCTCCAATCTTCAAAACTTGTAAAAAACGATTTTCTTGCAATTCTGTTTCTAAAAACATCGTTCCATAATTTGCTAAGATTTTTCTCACATTATTTAATCCTAGTCCTCTATTTTCTCCTTTTGTTGAATAGCCTTCTTCATATATTTTCTTGATATCAAAAGTGATTTCATTTGTTGTATTATGAATCACTAAGTAAACAATTTTTGAAATAGAAAAAATAGCAACATGAACTTTCTTTTCTTCCGCTTCTTTTGAAGCTTCCAAAGCATTTGTCACCAGAATTCCAACAATTCTTACGATATCTAATAAATCAACTGGTAGTTGCTCAATTGGTTCACTTGTTTCAAAGGTCATTTCTACCCCAGCATCTCTTGCATCCAACCAGCCTCGAATCAAAATACTTCGTAAAGCAGAATCTTTGATATTGACCAAGTTGAATCCTGATAATTCTTCTGTGTTTATCTCTTTATAACCTTTTTCCAATACTTCTCTATGGATTCTCTGTATTTCTGGAATATTTTCTTCCTTAATAGCTAATGACATAGAAATCACCAAATTTCCCAAATCGTGACGAAATCCCCTAACAATAGAATAGAGGCTTTGAATTTCAGCCATATACCGACTCATTTGTTGCTCAGAAAATTCTTTATACTCCAGTTCTAAATTTTTACGATACTGATCTCGCTCGATTTTCATATGAAATAAGCTGACTACAAAAGAGAAAAAACAAATCGTTGCCAACATACTCCCAAAATTTTTATATTGCGCTTGCTCACTAATCCATAAAGCAAAATTAATCACTACAAATATGGCGAAATAGACACAGATAAGTCTCTTTAAATATTTTTCAAATTCTTTCTCATAAAATGGAGTAAAATCAAATTCAAATAAGTCAATTAACTTCAAGATGATCACTAAAGAAACCAAACGAATGCACATATTGTAAACAATCGAGTGAGTTGCTACAAAAGCATCCCCCAACACTGAAGAGACAATTATCGTCAGAAAAGTTGCTGTTCCTTCAACCGCTAAATAAGTAAAAAAAGAATAAAAAATGGCGCACAAGCGATTCGTCCGATTGGCATAATGATAATAAGGATATAAATAAACCGGCCATAAGAGCATATTTAAATCAGAGAGTCGAATATTTGAAAATAAAGTCACATCTAAAAATACTAAGAGACTTTCAAAAAGAAGAACAAAGGTGCTCAGCAGAAAGATAAATGCAAATTGATGTTCCTGATAGATTTTTTCGTCCACTAATGCAAACGTCAGAACAATGATCCCTCCCAAGAGAAAAGACAAGACTAATGACTGAATCACACAAACTCTCCCACTTTATTTTCTATTTTATTATACTTTAGTATTATTATAATAAAAATAAAATTTTATATACAAAAAATTATAATATAAAATAGCCTAAAATTAAAGGGAAACGATAAAATTGTAATCTTTTTAATGTTTTTGTTACATGATTGAAAACTATTTTACACAATTTATATAATCGACACTTTGCACTATATAGGGATTATTAGTTATTTTTCAAAAAATTCCTAATAAATCATTCCATTACTATTTGTCTATAGTGAAGTATACAAAAATTAACAGATAATGAAAATTTATACATTTTCACACAAAAAAAAGATACAGCGGAAGCTGCATCTTTCATTTGATCCCAGCAGGATTCGAACCTGCGACCGTTCGCTTAGAAGGCGAATGCTCTATCCAGCTGAGCTATGAGACCGAACTTACTTCATTTTAGCAGAAAAAGGAAGGAGCGTCAAGGTTATTTATGGTAAGGACTCCCCTGTTGAATCATGAAAGCACGATAGATTTGTTCCACCAACACTAATTTCATCAACTGATGAGGAAGAGTTAATTGACCAAAGCTCATTAATAGATTTCCTCTTTTTTTCACTTCAGGAGAAAGACCAAGACTGCCTCCAATAACAAAAGTAAGGTTTGAATAACCAGATGTCATAATCTGGTCGATCGTTTGACTAAATTTCTCTGAAGGAAATTGTTTTCCTTCAATGGCCAGTACAATCACATATTCCTTATCTGAAATTTTAGAGAGAATTCGTTCCCCCTCTTTTTCAAGAATTTGTTGATTTTCGAGTTGACTAGCACGATCTGGAGTTTTTTCATCAACTAACTCAACCTGTTCTACTTTTGCAAATCGACCAAGCCTTTTAATATACTCCGCGATCCCATCTTTTAGGTATTTTTCTTTTAATTTTCCAACGGTTATCAATTTAATTTTCATTCCCCTATTGTAGCATAATTCTTAAATTCCACAAATAATCCACAGCTATAGAAAGAAAACCTATTCGATAAAGTTTTTTTTATAGCCATTTCTTAACTAAATGTTACAAGTTATCCACAATTTGTGGATAACTTTAATTATTTAAGTTATAATTAAGAAAGTTTGTCTATACTCTAGACAATTTGATAGCCTTAGGAGGAAAATATGAAATCTTCATCTAATTTACTGAAAAAAGTTGTGAACATAGCCCTCATTTTTGTTGTGGGTTTACTAGGTGGAATTCTTGGAACTTTTTTAACCTTACAAACATCTCACTCTTCTACTTCCAATACTGAAAGTAAACAAGTCCACTCAACCACTGTTAAAACAGCCTATAAAAATACAACCTCAACTAGTGAGGCCGTCGATAAGGTGAAAAATGCTGTTGTTTCTGTAATTACTTACTCTGATTCTTCGAATCAAGGATTGTTTGAAAAAGAAGACAATTCAGACTCACAAATTTCTAGTGAAGGTTCTGGGGTCATTTATAAAAAAGAAGGAAAATATGCCTACCTTGTTACCAATACCCATGTGATCAATGGTGCTAAAAAAGTAGATATTCTTTTAGCAGATGGGAATAAAGTCCCCGGAGAAGTAGTTGGGTCAGATGTCTATTCTGATATTGCAGTCGTTCGCATTAGTGCAGATAAAGCAAAGGCAGTAGCTGAATTCGGAGATTCAAACCAATTAACGGTCGGTGAGACTGCAATTGCAATTGGTAGCCCTCTTGGAACAGATTATGCTAATTCTGTTACCCAAGGGATTATTTCCAGCCAAGGCCGCAATGTGAAATTGAAAGCCGATAATGGACAAAATATCTCTACACGCGCCTTACAAACAGACGCAGCCATCAACCCAGGAAACTCTGGAGGTCCATTAATCAATATTCAAGGACAAGTCATCGGGATTACCTCAAGTAAAATTTCAAATAACGGACAAACTTCAGTAGAAGGAATGGGATTTGCAATTCCTGCAAATGATGTTGTCAATATTATCAAGCAGCTAGAAGAAAAAGGAAAAGTAGTTCGACCAGCTCTTGGAATCCAAATGATGGATTTATCCAACCTTTCAACTTCTGATTTAAGCCAATTAAAACTTCCTGAAAAAATCTCTGGAGGAGTACTGGTTCGTTCAACACTTGAAAATATGCCTGCTTCAGATAAATTGCAACGTTATGATGTCATCACAAAGATCGATGATACAGATATCGAGTCAACGGCAGATTTACAATCCGCCCTCTATTCTCACCAAATCAATGATACGATCAAGGTCACATTCTATCGTGATGGAAAACAACAAACAACTTCTATCAAGTTGACAAAATCAACTGAGGATCTGAGCGATTAACTTTCACTTTCTTGACATACTTGTAAACACACCTTTACGAATTTGTAAAGGTGTGTTATTCTATTCATAAGATGGAAAAATTAGAAAAAATAGCGGTAAAGGACATTCGAACCAATCCTTTCCAACCAAGAAAAGTATTTGATCAAGAAAAATTAGAAGAACTGGCTCAGTCAATCAAAGAAAATGGCTTAATTCAACCCATTATTGTCAGAAAATCTCCAATAATTGGTTTTGAATTGCTTGCAGGTGAAAGACGTTTTAGAGCTTCAAAAATTGCTGGATTAGAGCTTGTTCCTGCGATTATTAAAGAGTTAACGGATCAAGAAATGATGCGACAAGCCATTATTGAAAATCTTCAACGAGAAGATCTCAATCCAATTGAAGAAGCTATCTCCTACCAGAAGCTCGTTGATCATGGCTATAAGCACGACCAAATCGCTCAATTTATGGGGAAATCTAGACCCTATATCAGCAATATGCTTCGCTTGTTACAACTAGCTCCCTCTGTTCAAGAAGCAGTCATTCAAAATGATATTTCTTCGGCTCACGCGCGTGTTCTTGTTCCTCTTGATGAAGAAGAGCAGCGCTTTTGGTTGGAGCGAATCAAACAGGATCATTTAAATGTTCGAACATTAGAAAACAAGATTAGTTCAAAAAGAAAACAGAAAAAACAAAAAGCAAAAGAGAGCTTCCTACTAGAAGAGGAACAACGATTGAAAAAAATATTAGGAACAGATGTGACGATACACTCCTCTTCTCAAAATAAAGGAACTATCCAAATTTCTTTTTCCAGTCTTGATGAATATCAACGAATTATCAACAGCCTTAAATAAGGCTGTTATTTTTATTTTTTGTATTGACAAGCTTTTCCACCATAAAAATCTTTTGTAAATAGCAGAAAAATAAGGATGTTCTCTAGTTATCCCCACTTTGTGGATAACTTTTAAAAACAATGTGAATTTAAATCCACAACTTGTGGAAAAGTTTAAAACTATAATTTAATTTCATGAAATTTAGCCTGTGGAAAACTATTTTTGTTTGTGGTAGAATAGGAGTACGTATGATTTGATACAATTCAAGAAAAGGAGGGAAGTCTGATAGTGTCACAAGAAGAGCAATTTTGGTCTCGTTTTTTAGAATTAGCCCAATTACAACTAAAAGATAGTGCCTATGATTTTTTTGTCGCCGATTCAAAATTAGTCAAAATCGATGGAGAGACGGCAACCATTTATCTTGATGGAAATTATAAAGAATTATTTTGGGAAACAAATCTAAAAAATGCTTTGATCACAGCCAGCTTTGAAGTCTACAATACAGATTTGAAGTTTCATTTCGTTTTTGAAGATACCGAAGAAATTCCTAGTAGTCATAGCGGTGAGAATAGGAGATTATCTTCAGGTAGCTTAACAACCGAACCGTTGCCTAAAATTGATACAGGTCTGAAATCAAAGTACACCTTTGATAATTTTGTGCAAGGGGATGGAAATATTTGGGCGAAAGCAGCAGCGCTTGCAGTTTCTGAAAATCTTGCAACAACTTACAACCCTCTCTTTATCTATGGTGGACCAGGGCTTGGAAAGACTCACCTATTGAACGCAATTGGAAATCAAATCCTAGAAAATATTCCAAATGCACGGGTTAAGTATGTTCCAGCAGAAACCTTTATTAATGAATTTTTAGAACACCTTCGATTAGGAGAAATGAAGACGTTCAAGAATACCTATCGAAGTCTTGATCTCTTACTGATCGATGATATCCAGTCACTCGGCGGGAAAAAAGTCACGACTCAAGAGGAATTCTTTAATACCTTTAATGCCCTCCATAGCGACAACAAACAGATTGTTCTAACAAGCGATCGAAGTCCGGATCATTTAGATAGTCTTGAAGAGCGGCTGGTTACTCGTTTCAAATGGGGACTAACGCAAAATATAACACCACCTGATTTTGAAACTCGGATTGCCATCTTACGGAATAAAATTGAAGATCTAGACTATATTTTTCCTAATGACACACTGGAATATCTAGCAGGTCAGTTTGATTCAAATGTCCGAGACTTAGAAGGTGCCTTAAATGATATTTCTTTAATGGCGAAGGTGAAAAAACTAAAAGAAATTACGATCGATGTTGCAGCTGAAGCTATTCGAGCTCGTAAAAACGATAATAGCAAGACGCTTGTCATCCCCATTGAAAAAATTCAGGAAGCAGTTGGAGCCTTTTATGGAGTCAGTGTAAAAGAAATCAAAGGTTCTCGAAGAGTTCAGAATATTGTCCTAGCACGACAAGTGGCCATGTATCTTTCAAGAGAGATGACGGACAACTCACTTCCTCGAATCGGAAAAGAATTCGGTGGAAAAGACCACACGACTGTCATTCATGCTTATGAAAAAATTAAAAGTATGGTCGACACAGATGATAATCTACGACTCGAAATTCAAAGTATCAAGAAAAAGTTAAATTAATCTGTGGATAACTTCCTCTAAACTTCTAAGGGTTATGCACAATTTTTAAACAAGTAACTTTTTAAGTCATAGATAGGATTCTGAGACTTTTCCACAACTTCCACACAACCTACTATTACTATTAACTTACTAATCATAAAATAAATAAAAGGAATGACCATGATAAATTTTTCTATTAACAAAACTTTATTTTTACAAGCACTAAATACTACCAAAAGAGCGATCAGTTCAAAAAATGCTATTCCAATCCTTTCCACGATTAAAATTGATGTCACTCCAGAAGGAGTTGCCTTATCAGGATCGAATGGCCAAATTTCAATCGAAAACTTTATTTCTATCAAAGACGAAAATGCTGGTTTACTAGTGACCTCCCCAGGTTCTATTTTATTGGAAGCAACTTTCTTTATTAATGTGGTTTCAAGTTTACCAGATGTTACTTTAGATTTTAAAGAGATTGAACAAAAACAGGTTCTTTTAACAAGTGGAAAATCAGAAATTACACTTAAAGGAAAAGATGCAGATCAATATCCACGTATTCAAGAAATTGCTGCAAGTAATCCATTAGTTTTGGAAACAAAATTATTAAAACAATTAATTAATGAAACAGCATTTGCAGCAAGTGTACAAGAAAGTCGGCCAATTTTGACAGGTGTTCACTTTGTTCTATCGGATAATAAAGAGCTAAAAACAGTAGCAACAGACTCTCACCGTATGAGTCAAAAAGTGATTACACTGGAGAAAAATGGAGACAACTTTGATGTTGTCATCCCAAGTCGCTCTCTTCGTGAATTCACCTCTGTCTTTTCTGATGATATTGAAACAGTTGAAGTTTTCTTTGCTAACAATCAAATCCTATTTAGAAGTGAACACATTAGTTTTTATACCCGTTTGCTAGAAGGAAATTATCCTGATACAGACCGTCTCATTCCAACAGAATTCAATACAGAGGCAACCTTCAATGTGGCCAACCTTCGATTTGCAATGGAGCGTGCTCGTCTTCTTTCAAATGCGACTCAAAACGGAACGGTTAAATTAGAGTTCAAAAATGGAGTGGTTTCTTCTCACGTTCATTCACCAGAAGTTGGGCGAGTAAATGAAGAGATCGATACGAGCGCCGTTTCAGGAGAGGATTTGTCTATTAGCTTTAATCCAACTTATTTGATTGAAGCGCTCAAAGCTATTGACAGTGAACAAGTTGTTATTCGTTTTATTTCTTCTGTTAGACCGTTTACATTGGTTCCAGAAGGAAATGAACAAGGGTTCATTCAATTGATTACGCCAGTTCGCACAAATTAACAAAGGTGAATCATGTATACGTTAGGTGATTTTGTAGAAATGAAAAAGCCTCACGCTTGTGTGATTAAAGAAACAGGCAAGAAGGCAAATCGTTGGGAAATTACGCGACTTGGTGCAGACATAAAAATCAAGTGTAGCAATTGTGATCATGTGGTCATGATGAGTCGCCATGATTTTGAACAGAAAATGAAGAAAGTACTATAAAAGGTTCAGTCACTTATGTGACCGAACCTTTTCGATTATTTTAATTCTTCAAATTTTCCATTTTTAACTTCTTTGAAACCACCCTGTTTCATCATATCAAAAGTTGATTTGAAGCTGATATAGTCGACTTTTTTATCTTTTTGTGTCGTTACTAATTTCTTTTCAATTAGCTGATCTAAGTCTGCCTTTTCATAATTTAGTGTTGTTTTTTCAACCATATAATCATCTTTATATTCAGCAGAATGTGTGAATCCTTTGACATCTTTGTATTCTTCATCATATTTATCGATCATTTCCTTTAATTGATCTTTCGTAACTCCCGCCTCTTTGTAATAAATAGTAGTGGTGGTTTGGTTACTGATCGCTTTATCACCTTTATGTTCTAGTGTAATACGAACATCTGTTTTCTTTTCTTGGTTGATTGCCTGAAGATAGGATTTTTGAACAGATTGTTGTCCACAAGCTCCAAGAAGAAAGAGAGTGAAGATAGCGATTAAAGAAAGAAAAATAGATTTCCATGTTTGTTTTTTCATCTGAAAAACTCCTTTGTTCATTGTTAAATATAGTATACCATTTTTATCTTTTTAGAACGTTACAGTTTGATGAAAAAATCTAGTTTCAAAGGTGATGAAATATTTCATTTTTCATCACTTGTCTTTTGAATTATGTTATAATAAAAGAGATTGAAATTTGAACGGAGAAAAAGAAAAATGGCATTAACAGCAGGTATCGTTGGCTTACCAAACGTTGGTAAATCAACCCTATTTAACGCAATTACAAAAGCAGGAGCAGAGGCCGCAAACTATCCCTTTGCGACCATTGATCCAAACGTCGGGATGGTAGAAGTTCCAGATGAACGCCTCCAAAAATTGACGGAAATGATTACTCCTAAGAAGACAGTTCCGACTACTTTTGAATTTACAGATATTGCTGGGATTGTGAAAGGAGCTTCTAAAGGGGAAGGACTTGGTAATAAATTCTTGGCCAACATCCGTGAAGTAGATGCCATTGTCCATGTAGTGCGTGCTTTTGATGATGAAAATGTCATGCGGGAGCAAGGTCGTGAAGATGCCTTTGTTGATCCACTAGCAGATATTGATACCATCAATTTAGAATTAATTTTAGCTGACTTAGAGTCTGTCAATAAACGATATGCGCGTGTAGAAAAAATCGCTCGTACACAAAAAGATAAGGATTCTGTTGCGGAATTTAATGTTCTACAAAAAATCAAACCAGTTCTTGAAGATGGTAAATCAGCTCGGACCATTGAATTCACTGAGGAAGAACAAAAAGTGGTGAAAGGACTTTTCCTTTTGACTACCAAACCAGTTCTTTATGTAGCCAATGTGGATGAAGATGTTGTTGCAGATCCAGATTCTATTGACTATGTGAAGCAAATTCGTGACTTTGCGGCAACAGAGAATGCGGAAGTCGTGGTGATTTCTGCGCGTGCTGAGGAAGAAATTTCTGAGCTAGATGATGCAGATAAACAAGAATTTTTAGAGGCGATTGGCCTAACAGAGTCTGGAGTTGATAAACTCACGCGTGCAGCTTATCACTTGTTGGGACTTGGCACTTATTTCACAGCTGGTGAAAAAGAAGTACGTGCTTGGACCTTCAAACGTGGCATGAAAGCTCCTCAAGCTGCTGGAATCATCCACTCTGATTTTGAAAAAGGATTTATTCGTGCCGTGACCATGTCCTATGATGATTTGGTTAAATACGGTTCTGAAAAGGCTGTAAAAGAAGCAGGACGCTTGCGCGAAGAAGGAAAAGAATATGTTGTCCAAGACGGGGACATCATGGAATTCCGTTTTAATGTATAAGAGAGTTAAAAAGATGTAAAGGTTGGAAAAAATATTTCCAACCCTTTTAGTGTTTTGAAAGGAAAGAGATGACGAAATTAATTGTTGGATTGGGAAATCCAGGTGATAAGTATTTTGAAACCAAACACAATGTAGGCTTTATGTTAGTTGATCAAATGGCAAAGTCTTTAAATCTTACTTTCTCCCATGATAAGATTTTTCAAGCTGATATCGCCTCAACATTTTTGAATGGAGAAAAGGTCTATTTTGTAAAGCCGACCACTTTCATGAATGAGAGTGGAAAAGCAGTCTATGCCCTTCTGACTTATTATGGTCTGGATATTGAAGATCTTTTGGTTATTTACGATGATTTAGATATGGAAGTTGGTAAGATTCGTCTTCGAGCGAAAGGATCAGCTGGAGGTCATAACGGAATCAAATCGATTATCAATCATATTGGAACTCAGACTTTTTATCGAATTAAGATTGGAATTGGAAGACCTAAGCAGGGCATGTCAGTTGTTCATCATGTCTTAGGAAAATTTGATAAAGACGATTACATCACTATTCTACAAACAATTGATCGAGTAGAAGAAGCGGTTAACGATTACTTGGTAGAAGAAAATTTTGAAAGAAGCATGCAGAAATACAACGGGTAAATAGATGAATGTAATTGATTTAGTGAGTCAAAACTCCAACCTTCTATCCTGGCAACAAGGTTTGCAAAAAAATAATAGGGAATTGATCTTAGGATTGTCTGCGACCACAAAGGCTATTGTAATGGCTTCAGCCTTTGATTCTATTGAAAAAGCAGTCCTCATTACTTCCAGTTATAACGAAGCAGAACGATTGGCTAGTGATTTTATTGCTTTACTTGGAGAAGAGAAAGTCCATACATTTTTGGGAGATGATAACCCTTTAGCAGAATTTGTTTTTGCTTCACAAGAAAGGCAATTTTCACGATTAGAGGCTTTGAACTTTTTATGTCAAGAGGATCGTCAAGGCATCCTTGTGACCAATGTGAGTGGTATAAAACTACTATTACCTTCTCCTAAAGTTTTTGCATCTAGCATTTTTCAATTGAAGGTCGATCAAGAAATAGACTTAACTACTCTGAGTGAAACATTACAGAAGATTGGCTACCAAAAGGTGAGCCAAGTTTTGCAACAGGGAGAGTTTAGTCTACGAGGAGATATTTTAGATATCTTTGAGATCGACCAACTCCAACCCTATCGGATTGAATTTTTCGGAGATGAGATTGATGGAATCCGAATCTTTGACCCAGAAAGTCAGCGTTCTGTTGAAAATGTTGAAGAAGTTCAACTGAAGGCAGTGAGTGATCTATTGTTGCAAGAGGAAGATTTCATCCGTGGTCAGCAGCAAATCGAACAATTGCAAGAACAGAGCGCGAATGAAGAATTTAAATCTTATCTAGCAGAAATTTTAGGAGATATTTCTCAAAGGAAACTTCATCCGGATCTTAGAAAATTTATTAGTTTCTTTTACGAGAAGCAATATACCCTATTCGATTATCTCCCTAAACACACTCCTGTTTTTCTGGATGATTATCAAAAAATAGCAGATCAAATAGCGAGATTTGAACTAGATACAGCTAATCTCTTGACGGAAGATTTACATAAAAATAGAGCTTCTTCTCGCCAAGTGTATTTTGCAGACACCAGTACAACATTACGAAAATATACGCCTGCAACTTATTTTTCAAACTTTCAAAAAGGATTAGGAAATCTGAAGTTTGATCATTTGTATCAATTCAATCAATATCCCATGCAGGAGTTTTTTGGACAATTTGATTTACTAAAAGAGGAAATTGAACGGTATCGAAAATCAAACTATACAGTTATTATCCAAGCAACTTCTCATCACAATCTTCAACAGCTCCATAAAAATTTAGAAGAGTATGGGATTCGATTAGATTATATTGATGGGGATACGATCATTCCTCAAGCTAGTCAATTAGTCGTTGGAGGATTAGCTCACGGTTTTCAATTTGTTGATGAAAAAATTGTCTACATTACAGAATCAGAGATTTATCAGAAAAAGATCAAACGAAAGATTCGCAGGCAAAATATTTCCAATGCAGAACGCCTAAAAAATTATAATGAATTGGAAAAAGGGGACTATGTTGTTCACCAAGTTCATGGTATTGGTCAATATTTGGGAATTGAAACGATTGAAATTTCGGGTGTCCATCGTGATTATGTTTCAATTCAATATCAAAATGGAGATCGCATCTCGATTCCTGTCGATCAGATTCAGATGTTGTCCAAATACGTTGCAAGTGATGGAAAAACGCCAAAAATTAACAAGTTAAATGATGGGCGTTTCCAAAGAACGAAGCAAAAGGTTCAGACCCAGGTGGAGGACATTGCGGATGATTTGATAAAACTTTATGCGGAGCGTAGTCAATTAGAAGGCTTTGCCTATTCCCAAGATGATGAAAACCAAGAGGCTTTTGAACAAGATTTTCCATATATTGAAACAGATGACCAATTACGTTCCATTGAAGAAATTAAAAAAGATATGGAATCGAATCGTCCGATGGACCGATTGCTGGTTGGAGACGTCGGTTTTGGGAAAACAGAGGTCGCTATGCGAGCAGCTTTTAAGGCAGTAAATGATCATAAACAAGTAGCAGTGCTGGTTCCTACCACTGTTCTTGCCCAACAACATTATGCCAATTTTAAGGAGCGTTTTGAATCTTTTGCAGTAGAAGTTGCTGTTTTAAGTCGTTTCCAGAGTAAGGCAGAGCAGAAAGAAACGCTTGAAAAGTTGAAAAAAGGACGAGTGGATATTATTATTGGAACTCACCGGCTCTTGTCCAAAGATGTTGTTTTTTCAGACTTAGGCTTAATCGTGATAGATGAAGAACAACGTTTTGGAGTGAAGCACAAAGAAACCTTGAAAGAATTGAAAAAAAAGGTGGATGTGCTTACCTTGACAGCTACCCCTATACCTCGAACTCTTCATATGTCTATGCTAGGAATTAGAGATTTGTCTGTCATTGAAACACCTCCTACCAATCGATATCCTGTGCAAACTTTTGTACTAGAGACCAATCCAACTATTATTCGAGATGCTGTGTTGCGGGAGATGGATCGTGGAGGACAGGCCTATTATCTTTACAATAAGGTAGATACAATTGAACAAAAGGTGTCTGAATTAAAAGAGTTGATTCCAGAGGCTTCGATTGGCTTTGTTCATGGCCAGATGAGTGAAGTTCGCCTGGAAAATACCCTGTTGGATTTCATTAATGGCGAATACGATGTCTTAGTGACGACAACCATTATTGAGACAGGTGTGGATATTCCAAATGCTAATACACTCTTTATTGAAAATGCGGATCATATGGGACTTTCAACGCTTTATCAATTAAGAGGTCGTGTGGGACGAAGCAATCGAATTGCTTATGCCTATTTGATGTATCGTCCAGACAAATCTCTTACAGAAGTGTCTGAAAAACGTTTAGAAGCTATTAAAGGTTTTACTGAGTTGGGGTCTGGATTTAAAATTGCTATGCGAGATTTATCGATCCGTGGAGCAGGGAATATCCTTGGAGCTTCTCAATCTGGTTTCATCGATTCAGTTGGTTTTGAAATGTATTCTCAATTGTTAGAAGAAGCTATTGCTAAGAAACAAGGCCAAGAGCATCGTAGGCAAAAGAGCAATGCAGAGTTGAACCTTCAAATAGATGCATATTTACCTAATGAATATATTTCAGATCAACGTCAAAAAATTGAAATTTACAAACAAATTCGTGAAATGAATTCTGCGACGGACTATGAATATTTGCAAGATGAATTGATCGATCGTTTTGGAGAATACCCAGATGTTGTGGCCTACCTACTTGAAATTGGTTTAGTGAAAGCTTACTTGGATCAAGTCTTTGTCCGTCTTGTTGAGAGAAAACAACAAAAAGTGACAGTGAAATTTGAACCTATTGCCAAACAACTGTTTTTAACACAGGATTATTTCAAAGCTCTGTCAATGACACAGTTAAAGGCACAGATTGCAGAGGAAAAAGGATTGATTGAAGTGATCTTCGATATTCGAAATAAGAAAGATTTTGAAATTTTAGAAGCTCTGAAGCAATTTGGTCAAACCTTATTGGAAATTAAACAGGAAAAAGAAGAGGACTAGAAGTTCTTAGCTCATTTTTCGCATTTTATGTATAAAAAATGATACAATACTATGTTAGAGGTGACAGTATGAGATTAGATAAATATTTAAAAGTTTCTCGCATTATTAAGCGTCGTCCTGTTGCAAAGGAAGTTGCAGATAAAGGGCGGATCAAAGTCAATGGAGTATTAGCCAAAAGTTCAACGGATTTGAAAGTGAATGATCAAATTGAAGTTCGTTTTGGAAATAAAGTATTGACGGTTAAAGTCTTGGAAATGTTGGATAGTACAAAAAAAGAAGATGCATCCAAAATGTACGAAATAATTAGTGAAACAAGGATAGAAGAAGATGCCTAAAAATATCGTTCAAATGAACAATAAATATATCAAAGACGAAAGTCAGCGAAAACGTTTTTTAGAAGAAGAAAGAAAAAAACGCAATCGTTTTCTAGGGCTCGTTTTGATATTGGTCATGTTACTGTTTATTCTTCCAACTTATAATTTAGCCCAGAGCTATCAATCGCTACAAGATAAAAAAGAACAATACAAACAGTTGGAAAAAGAGTATAAAGAAACAAGTGAACAAAAAGAATACCAACAAGACATCGCTAAAAAATTAAAAGACGATGATTATGCAACAAAATATGCACGCGCTAAGTATTCTTTTTCAAAAGATGGTGAATATGTTTATACCATCCCAGATTTACTCCCCCAATAACCGATGGAAAATATCTTACAAACAGTTAAACAATTTCTTGAATTTTCGGATGAAAAATTAGAGGAATTAAAAAAGAAAAACCAAATGATTAAACTTCAAAAGGATGAAAAGGAAAGGAATACAGGTGTCTAAACGATTTCTGCTCCTATTGTTAGTTCCAATTTTATTTATTGGATCTCAAGCAGCGAGTGTCGAGCAGTCTGAGTCTTCTCAGACAATAGCTCATCCATCAGAACTTTATTTTTCTTCAATTCCAGCGAACCCTAATATCTATCGCAAAATTTCTGTTTTTTCTGATCCTCAGTTGAAAAAAGCAAAAGGAGAAATTCTTCCCAACACATCGTTTACAATCGAACAACTCTTTGTAAATGATGAAGGGAAAGCTGTATTTAAAATAGCAGATAAAGGATATGTATTAGCAGATTCTTCTGTCATTTTTTCTGATGTTGTACAAGAAACACAAGAAAAAAAACAAGACATGTGGCTAAAACCTGGTTTTAAAGTGTATGACCGACCCTTAATAAATGGTGCAAAAGAAAAAAATACACCTCTTTCTCCTTATACAAAAGTGACAGTCTTACGTACAGCTAAGACTTTACGAGATGAGTTTGTGGAGATTGAAGGTCAGGGCTGGGTGAACAAATCATTCGTTACTGAAAAAGATAATCGAATGGAAAAAGTTCAGGACTTGTTAAATAGTAAATACAATTCTCCTTCATATGGAATCTATGTAAAACAATTAGAGACTGGAAATACTGCTGGAATCAATCCGCAAAAAGAAATGTATTCTGCCAGTGTAACGAAATTACCATACTTGTACTACGTCCAAGAACAGCTCAATAAAAAAGCCATTTCTCCAACTACAACCTACAAATATATTCCAGAAGTCAATGATTTCAAAGGTGGCTATGAACCAGAAGGAAGTGGTAGCCTTTCAAAAACACCAGATGGAAAAGAATATAGTGTTCAAGAGTTGGTAGATAAAATTGCAAAAGAATCAGATAATGTTGGACATAATATCTTGAATTATTATGTCACTCATCAATCAGATCAAGACTTCCAAAAAACTTTGGATAAAATTGCAAAGAAACATTGGGATGTTGAAAAAAGAGAAGCATCCGCTGAAATGGCTGGCAATGTCATGGAGGCTGTCTATCAACAAAATGGCCCTATTATTGATGCACTCTCCTCTACAAAATATGATGATCAACGGATTGCGCGTGACCTTCCAGTAAAAGTTGCTCATAAAATTGGAGATGCCTATGATTTTAGACATGATGTTGCAATTGTATATACAAATTCACCCTATGTAATAGCCATTTTTACAGATCATTCGAATTATGATACGATTTCCAATATTTCAAAAGATATCTATGAGGTATTGAAATAATGGAAAAGCGATTTTTAGAGTTTTGTGAAAAACAAGATCTATTTACTCCCCATCGCCGTGTTTTAGTTGCCTTATCTGGTGGATTGGATTCAATGAATCTGTATGAACTTTTATATAAGAATAAAGAACGATTGAAAATCCATCTGGTACTCGCTCATGTCAATCATGGACAAAGACCAGAATCGGATTTAGAAGAAAGTGAACTTCGAACGCTAGCTGATAGGCGAGAGACACGTATCCATGTGGCTCACTATTCGGGTGATTTTACAGAAGCAAAAGCTCGTACCTTTCGTTATGATTTTTTTAAACAGATTATGGAGAAAGAGGATTGCACCGCTTTAGTAACAGGTCATCATGCAAACGATCAAGCCGAAACAACTTTCATGCGCTTAATACGAGGAACAAAATTACGCCATTTAAGTGGTATTCCTGTACGCCAACCATTTGGTAAGGGTGAGTTAATCCGTCCTTTGTTAACTTTTACCAAAGATGAGTTGATGAAAATCCCTCACTTTGAAGACAGTAGCAATGACTCACAGGACTATTTTCGAAATCGTGTACGCCATCAATACCTTCCAGAATTTGAAAAAGAAAATCCCCAAATGCAAGCAAGTCTTCGCTATTTAGCAGAGGAAGTGAATCATTGGCACCAAGCACTGAAAGAATTGACTAGCGAGTTAAGCATTCAAGATTTAGCTTCTTTTAGAACGTATTCTCATTCTGTACAATCATTCTTATTAGAAGAGTATTTGGCACAATTTCCAGATTTGCAACTTGGTAGGGCCCAGTTTCAAGAATTATTAGATTTACTGCGAAAAAAAAGAAATTGCATTCATTATTTAAAGTCGAATTATGAATTACATCAAGAATATGATTTCTTTGAAATACAAAAAATCAGTCAAAAGTCGGATGACCAAGTCCTCCCATTTTTGTTAGAATTTGGGAATATCTTTGAGATTGCAAATTATAAATTATCTTTTGGCCACCCATTAGTAGGGAAAAATGTGGAAATTCTTTCTGTTTCACGCGAAACGCCCATCTTAATTAGAAGGCGAGAGGAAGGAGATCAGCTACTTGTTAATGGTCACCATCAAAAATTAAGGCGGTGGTTTATCAATCATAAAATCCCAATTTCTCTTCGGCAAAAGGCTCTCATTTTAGAACAGAATCATAATATTCTTTCAGTCGTGGGATTGGTAACGAGTGATTTGAGTAAGCCCTCAAAAAGTGGTATAATGAAAGATAATCTTTATATTCAAAAAATAGATAGGTAAAAACATGTTAGAAAAAGATATAAAAAAAGTATTGGTTTCACATGATGAAATTGTAGAAGCAGCAAAAAAATTGGGTGAAACCCTAACAAAAGAGTATCAAGGAAAAAATCCTATTTTCGTTGGTATTTTGAAGGGTTCTGTTCCATTTATGGCAGAGTTGATCAACCACGTGGATACACATATTGAATTAGACTTTATGTTGGTGTCAAGTTATCATGGCGGTACAGCAAGCTCAGGTATCATTAATATTATCAAGGATATTGATCAGGATATTACAGGTAGAGATATTTTATTTGTAGAAGATATTATCGATACAGGTAAAACCCTCAAGAGTCTAAAAGAACTCTTTGAAGAACGAAATGCAGCATCTGTGAAGATTGCTACCTTACTGGATAAACCTGAAGGACGTTTGGTTGAGATCGAAGCAGATTACACCTGCTTTACGATTCCAAATGAGTTTGTTGTCGGATATGGTTTAGACTATGAAGAAAATTATCGTAACCTACCATATGTTGGTGTATTAAAAGAGGAAGTGTACTCAAAATAGAGGAGACTAGATGAATAACAGAAAAAATAACGGTTTTGTTCGAAATCCTTTTCTGTATTTGTTGATTATTGTAGCGGCTGTGACAGGATTCCAGTACTTTTTTGCGGGTAATGGAGTTGGTCAAAGTCAGCAAATCAACTACACAGAATTGGTCAAAGAAATTAAAAATGACAATGTAAAAACGATCAGTTACCAACCAAATGGTAGTGTGATTGAAATTGCAGGGACCTATAATAAAGCTAAAGAATCAAAAGATGATACAGGAATTCAATTTTTTACCCCAAGTGTTCAAAAAGTATCTCGCTTTACTAGTGTCATCCTTCCATCTGATATCACCGTCAATGAATTACAAAAATTAGCAGCTGACCACAAAGCAGAAATCACCATCAAGCGTGAGAGTTCAAGTGGCATGTGGATAACAATTCTCACTTCAATTGTTCCATTTGTTATCGTCATGTTCTTCTTCTTCTCAATGATGAACCAAGGCGGTGGCGGAGGTGCCAGAGGTGCAATGAACTTTGGTCGTAATAAAGCCCGCGCTGCTAATAAAGAAGATATTAAAGTTCGTTTTTCAGATGTAGCAGGAGCTGAAGAAGAAAAACAAGAACTTGTTGAAGTTGTTGAATTTTTAAAAGATCCAAAACGCTTTACTAAATTGGGTGCAAGAATCCCAGCAGGTGTGCTTCTTGAAGGCCCTCCCGGAACTGGTAAAACCCTTTTAGCAAAAGCAGTAGCTGGTGAAGCTGGAGTGCCATTCTTCAGTATCTCTGGTTCTGACTTCGTTGAAATGTTTGTCGGAGTCGGTGCTAGCCGGGTTCGTTCACTTTTTGAAGATGCTAAAAAAGCAGCTCCAGCCATTATCTTTATCGATGAAATTGATGCTGTTGGGCGCCAACGTGGTGTAGGTCTTGGTGGTGGAAATGATGAACGTGAACAAACCCTCAACCAGCTCTTGATTGAGATGGATGGTTTTGAAGGTAACGAAGGAATCATTGTTATCGCAGCAACTAACCGTTCTGATGTCCTTGACCCTGCCCTTCTTCGTCCTGGCCGTTTTGACCGTAAAGTATTAGTTGGACGTCCAGATGTGAAAGGTCGTGAGGCAATTCTTCGTGTTCATGCTAAGAACAAACCACTCGCTCCAGATGTGGACTTGAAATTGGTTGCTCAACAAACACAGGGATTTGTCGGTGCTGATCTCGAAAATGTTTTGAACGAAGCAGCCTTGGTTGCAGCTCGTCGAAATAAAAAAGTAATTGATGCTGCTGATATCGATGAAGCAGAAGATCGTGTTATTGCAGGTCCATCTAAGAAAGATCGGACGATTTCACAAAAAGAACGTGAAATGGTTGCTTATCACGAAGCTGGTCATACAATCGTTGGTCTGGTCTTATCAAATGCTCGTGTAGTTCATAAAGTTACGATTGTTCCACGTGGTCGTGCAGGCGGTTACATGATTGCCCTTCCTAAAGAAGATCAAATGTTACTTTCTAAAGAAGATATGAAAGAACAATTAGCTGGGCTCATGGGAGGACGTGTTGCCGAAGAAATTATTTTCAATTCGCAAACAACGGGTGCTTCAAATGACTTTGAACAAGCTACCCAAATGGCGCGTGCAATGGTGACAGAATATGGTATGAGTGAAAAACTTGGACCGGTCCAATATGAAGGAAATCATGCGATGTTTGGTGCTCAAAGCCCACAAAAAATGATTTCAGAACAAACAGCTTACGAAATTGATGAAGAAGTTCGTGGTTTGTTGAATGAAGCCCGTAATAAAGCAGCAGAAATTATTCAAGGAAATAGAGAAACGCATAAATTAATTGCGGAAGCTCTATTAAAATATGAAACCTTGGATAGTGTTCAAATTAAATCATTATATGAAACAGGAAAAATGCCTGAAAATTCAGAGCATGAATTAGAAGAAGAAGCAAAACCTCTATCATATGATGAGATTAAGTCAAAATTAGAAGAAAATAACTAATTCAAAAGAAGGAAAATATTTCCTTCTTTTTTTATTAAAAAAGTGTTGACAGAGTAAAAATATTCTGTATAATAGAATATGTTGTAAAAATGGTCCGTTGGTCAAGGGGTTAAGACACCGCCTTTTCACGGCGGTAACACGGGTTCGAATCCCGTACGGACTATCGATAAACTGTCACCAGGTGGCAGTTTTTTTGTGTATTTGGACAAAATAGTTAAAAATAATAACCAAATAGTTAAAAAAACGTGCAGAATAGAAAAAAAGTCCAATGGGCTTCTTTATTTTTATAAAATACAGATAAAAATAAAGGAGAGCTTATGGAATTTAATAAAATGTATCAAAAAGTAAAATATATCGTAAGAAAATGTGAAAAAGAGTATTATATTCAATTATGGGAAAAGGATGATTGGGAACAAGAAGGTCAGCTAACTCTGTTTGAACTTTATCAAAAAAATCCTGAAATTGAAACAAATGAAGAATTACTTTATACATATTTCAAAACAAAATTTAGAAATCATATTAAAGATAAAATAAGACAACAGGAAAGTGATAAGAGAAAAATTAATAGACTTCCATATATTGAAATTGGAGAAATTAGTCACAGAATTTCATCAAGAAAAATATATTTAGATGAGCTGGTTGTTCTGAGAGATGCATTAAAACGTTTTAAAGAAAAATTAACAGTAAAAGAAAAAGAACAATATGAAGCATTACTAGCAAACAGAAGATGTCTAGGAAAAACAAAAATGAAAAAGAAATTAGAGAACTATCTAAAGGATTTTAAAAATTCAATTTAAGAACTGAAAGTTGACAGTGTATAAATGAACTTTCAAAAAAATAAAAAATTTTGAAAAAAAGTGTTGACAGTAAGGGTGGGTCATGATATACTAATATAGTTGTCGCGCGAGAGCGACAAAGACCTTTGAAAACTAAACAAGACGAACCAATGTGCAGGGCGCTACAATGAAAGTTGTAGTAACTGAACAATAAAAAACAATAAATCTGTCAGTGACAGAATGAGTTTAAGACAAACAATTATTTTAATGAGAGTTTGATCCTGGCTCAGGATGAACGCTGGCGGCGTGCCTAATACATGCAAGTAGAACGCTGAAGCTTGGTGCTTGCACCGAGCGGATGAGTTGCGAACGGGTGAGTAACGCGTAGGTAACCTGCCTGGTAGCGGGGGATAACTATTGGAAACGATAGCTAATACCGCATAACAGTAGATGTTGCATGACATTTGCTTGAAAGGGGCAATTGCTCCACTACCAGATGGACCTGCGTTGTATTAGCTAGTTGGTGAGGTAACGGCTCACCAAGGCGACGATACATAGCCGACCTGAGAGGGTGATCGGCCACACTGGGACTGAGACACGGCCCAGACTCCTACGGGAGGCAGCAGTAGGGAATCTTCGGCAATGGACGGAAGTCTGACCGAGCAACGCCGCGTGAGTGAAGAAGGTTTTCGGATCGTAAAGCTCTGTTGTAAGAGAAGAACGAGTGTGAGAGTGGAAAGTTCACACTGTGACGGTAACTTACCAGAAAGGGACGGCTAACTACGTGCCAGCAGCCGCGGTAATACGTAGGTCCCGAGCGTTATCCGGATTTATTGGGCGTAAAGCGAGCGCAGGCGGTTAGATAAGTCTGAAGTTAAAGGCTGTGGCTTAACCATAGTACGCTTTGGAAACTGTTTAACTTGAGTGCAGAAGGGGAGAGTGGAATTCCATGTGTAGCGGTGAAATGCGTAGATATATGGAGGAACACCGGTGGCGAAAGCGGCTCTCTGGTCTGTAACTGACGCTGAGGCTCGAAAGCGTGGGGAGCAAACAGGATTAGATACCCTGGTAGTCCACGCCGTAAACGATGAGTGCTAGGTGTTGGGTCCTTTCCGGGACTCAGTGCCGCAGCTAACGCATTAAGCACTCCGCCTGGGGAGTACGACCGCAAGGTTGAAACTCAAAGGAATTGACGGGGGCCCGCACAAGCGGTGGAGCATGTGGTTTAATTCGAAGCAACGCGAAGAACCTTACCAGGTCTTGACATCCCTCTGACCGCTCTAGAGATAGAGTTTTCCTTCGGGACAGAGGTGACAGGTGGTGCATGGTTGTCGTCAGCTCGTGTCGTGAGATGTTGGGTTAAGTCCCGCAACGAGCGCAACCCCTATTGTTAGTTGCCATCATTCAGTTGGGCACTCTAGCGAGACTGCCGGTAATAAACCGGAGGAAGGTGGGGATGACGTCAAATCATCATGCCCCTTATGACCTGGGCTACACACGTGCTACAATGGCTGGTACAACGAGTCGCGAGTCGGTGACGGCAAGCTAATCTCTTAAAGCCAGTCTCAGTTCGGATTGTAGGCTGCAACTCGCCTACATGAAGTCGGAATCGCTAGTAATCGCGGATCAGCACGCCGCGGTGAATACGTTCCCGGGCCTTGTACACACCGCCCGTCACACCACGAGAGTTTGTAACACCCGAAGTCGGTGAGGTAACCATTTGGAGCCAGCCGCCTAAGGTGGGATAGATGATTGGGGTGAAGTCGTAACAAGGTAGCCGTATCGGAAGGTGCGGCTGGATCACCTCCTTTCTAAGGAAATGGAAACCTGTACGTTGGTCTTGTTTAGTTTTGAGAGGTCTTGTGGGGCCTTAGCTCAGCTGGGAGAGCGCCTGCTTTGCACGCAGGAGGTCAGCGGTTCGATCCCGCTAGGCTCCATTAACACTTTAGTAGTGTTAAGTTTGAACATTGAAAATTGAATATCTATATCAAATAGTAACAAGAAAAATAAACCGAAACGCTGTAAATATTTAAAGAGTTTAGGTCGTAAGACCAAAAATAAGGTTAAGTTAATAAGGGCGCACGGTGGATGCCTTGGCACTAGAAGCCGAAGAAGGACGTGACAAACGACGAAATGCTTTGGGGAGCTGTAAGTAAGCGACGATCCAGAGATGTCCGAATGGGGGAACCCACTAGCTAATGGCTAGTACTCCTATCTGTTAAGGATAGGTAGAGGAAGACGCAGTGAACTGAAACATCTAAGTAGCTGTAGGAAGAGAAAGCAAAAGCGATTGCCTGAGTAGCGGCGAGCGAAACGGCAGGAGGGCAAACCGAAGAGTTTACTCTTCGGGGTTGTAGGACTGCAATGTGGACTTAAAGAGTATAGAAGAATGACATGGGAAGGTCAGCCAAAGAGAGTAAGAGCCTCGTATTCGAAATAGTCTTTATACCTAGCAGTATCCTGAGTACGGCGGGACACGAGAAATCCCGTCGGAATCTGGGAGGACCATCTCCCAACCCTAAATACTCTCTAGTGACCGATAGTGAACCAGTACCGTGAGGGAAAGGTGAAAAGCACCCCGGGAGGGGAGTGAAATAGAACCTGAAACCGTGTGCCTACAACAAGTTCGAGCCCGTTAATGGGTGAGAGCGTGCCTTTTGTAGAATGAACCGGCGAGTTACGATATGATGCGAGGTTAAGTTGAAGAGACGGAGCCGCAGGGAAACCGAGTCTGAATAGGGCGCTTTAGTATTATGTCGTAGACCCGAAACCATGTGACCTACCCATGAGCAGGTTGAAGGTGAGGTAAAACTCACTGGAGGACCGAACCAGGGCACGTTGAAAAGTGCTTGGATGACTTGTGGGTAGCGGAGAAATTCCAAACGAACTTGGAGATAGCTGGTTCTCTCCGAAATAGCTTTAGGGCTAGCGTCGACATTAGAGATTCTTGGAGGTAGAGCACTGTTTGGGTGAGGGGTCCATCCCGGATTACCAATCTCAGATAAACTCCGAATGCCAATGAATTATGGTCGGCAGTCAGACTGCGAGTGCTAAGATCCGTAGTCGAAAGGGAAACAGCCCAGACCACCAGCTAAGGTCCCAAAATAATTGTTAAGTGGAAAAGGATGTGGGGTTGCACAGACAACTAGGATGTTAGCTTAGAAGCAGCTATTCATTCAAAGAGTGCGTAATAGCTCACTAGTCGAGTGACCCTGCGCCGAAAATGTACCGGGGCTAAAACAATTTACCGAAGCTGTGGATACCTTTATAGGTATGGTAGGAGAGCGTTCTATGTGTGGAGAAGGTGTACCGTGAGGAGCGCTGGAACGCATAGAAGTGAGAATGCCGGTATGAGTAGCGAAAGACAGGTGAGAATCCTGTCCACCGTAAGACTAAGGTTTCCAGGGGAAGGCTCGTCCGCCCTGGGTTAGTCGGGACCTAAGGAGAGACCGAAAGGTGTATCCGATGGACAACAGGTTGATATTCCTGTACTAGAGTATGTAGTGAAGGAGGGACGCAGTAGGCTAACTAAAGCGTGCGACTGGAAGTGCACGTCTAAGCAGTGAGGTGTGAATTGAGTTAAATGCTTAATTCTATAACATTGAGCTGTGATGGGGAGCGAAGTTTAGTAGCGAAGTTAGTGACGTCACACTGCCAAGAAAAGCTTCTAGCGTTTAAACATACTCTACCCGTACCGCAAACCGACACAGGTAGTCGAGGCGAGTAGCCTCAGGTGAGCGAGAGAACTCTCGTTAAGGAACTCGGCAAAATGACCCCGTAACTTCGGGAGAAGGGGTGCTGGCTTTCAGTCAGCCGCAGTGAATAGGCCCAAGCAACTGTTTATCAAAAACACAGCTCTCTGCTAAATCGTAAGATGATGTATAGGGGGTGACGCCTGCCCGGTGCTGGAAGGTTAAGAGGAGTGCTTAGCGGTAACGCGAAGGTATGAATTGAAGCCCCAGTAAACGGCGGCCGTAACTATAACGGTCCTAAGGTAGCGAAATTCCTTGTCGGGTAAGTTCCGACCCGCACGAAAGGCGTAATGATTTGGGCACTGTCTCAACGAGAGACTCGGTGAAATTTTAGTACCTGTGAAGATGCAGGTTACCCGCGACAGGACGGAAAGACCCCATGGAGCTTTACTGCAGTTTGATATTGAGTGTCTGTGCCACATGTACAGGATAGGTAGGAGCCATTGAGATCGGGACGCCAGTTTCGATGGAGGCGTTGTTGGGATACTACCCTTGTGTTATGGCCACTCTAACCCGGTAGGTTCATCATCTACGGAGACAGTGTCTGACGGGCAGTTTGACTGGGGCGGTCGCCTCCTAAAAGGTAACGGAGGCGCCCAAAGGTTCCCTCAGAATGGTTGGAAATCATTCGCAGAGTGTAAAGGTATAAGGGAGCTTGACTGCGAGAGCTACAACTCGAGCAGGGACGAAAGTCGGGCTTAGTGATCCGGTGGTTCCGTATGGAAGGGCCATCGCTCAACGGATAAAAGCTACCCTGGGGATAACAGGCTTATCTCCCCCAAGAGTTCACATCGACGGGGAGGTTTGGCACCTCGATGTCGGCTCGTCGCATCCTGGGGCTGTAGTCGGTCCCAAGGGTTGGGCTGTTCGCCCATTAAAGCGGCACGCGAGCTGGGTTCAGAACGTCGTGAGACAGTTCGGTCCCTATCCGTCGCGGGCGTAGGAAATTTGAGAGGATCTGCTCCTAGTACGAGAGGACCAGAGTGGACTTACCGCTGGTGTACCAGTTGTCTCGCCAGAGGCATCGCTGGGTAGCTATGTAGGGAAGGGATAAACGCTGAAAGCATCTAAGTGTGAAACCCACCTCAAGATGAGATTTCCCATAACTATATGTTAGTAAGAGCCCTGAGAGAAGATCAGGTAGATAGGTTAGGAGTGGAAGTTGTGTGAGCAATGGAGCGGACTAATACTAATAGCTCGAGGACTTATCCAAAGAGTCAGAAGATATTGACAACGTGAGTTTAACTTGTTAGAATATAGATATTCAATTTTGAATGTTTAAGCATTCAGAGTTAAGTGACGATAGCCTAGGAGATACACCTGTACCCATGCCGAACACAGCAGTTAAGCCCTAGAACGCCGGAAGTAGTTGGGGGTTGCCCCCTGTGAGATAAGGTAGTCGCTTAGCAAGAGATTGAGCCTAGTTAATTCTAGGCTCATTTGGGAGTTTAGCTTAGTTGGAATCGAGAGGTATTCGAGATTCCAATCGGCGGATAAGAGAAACGTAGTTTCTCACCGTTGGCTGAGTTAAACGACCATCTGGGAGTTTAGCTCAGCTGGGAGAGCATCTGCCTTACAAGCAGAGGGTCAGCGGTTCGATCCCGTTAACTCCCATAGGTCCCGTAGTGTAGCGGTTATCACGTCGCCCTGTCACGGCGAAGATCGCGGGTTCGATTCCCGTCGGGACCGTTAAGATAATGAAAATTATTTTAAGACTCGTTAGCTCAGTTGGTAGAGCAATTGACTTTTAATCAATGGGTCACTGGTTCGAGCCCAGTACGGGTCATATTTTGCGGGTTTGGCGGAATTGGCAGACGCACCAGATTTAGGATCTGGCGCTTTACGGCGTGGGGGTTCAAGTCCCTTAACCCGCATAGAAGAATAATAATGAGCCGGCTTAGCTCAGTTGGTAGAGCATCTGATTTGTAATCAGAGGGTCGCGTGTTCAAGTCATGTAGCCGGCATTTTTTTATATAAAGAAAGCAATGCGAACGTAGTTCAGTGGTAGAACACCACCTTGCCAAGGTGGGGGTCGCGGGTTCGAATCCCGTCGTTCGCTTGAGGAGGCCGGGGTGGCGGAACTGGCAGACGCACAGGACTTAAAATCCTGCGATTGGTAACGATCGTACCGGTTCGATTCCGGTCCTCGGCATAGACAAAGGTTGAAAGAAGCACCCTTAGCTCAACTGGATAGAGTACCTGACTACGAATCAGGCGGTTAGAGGTTCGACTCCTCTAGGGTGCATGGTCGCAAGGCTATGTAATAATTGAATAGGAACGAGCACCCTTAGCTCAACTGGATAGAGTACCTGACTACGAATCAGGCGGTTAGAGGTTCGACTCCTCTAGGGTGCATAAAGCGGTAGCTTTAGATCGGGAAGTAGCTCAGCTTGGTAGAGTACTTGGTTTGGGACCAAGGTGTCGCAGGTTCGAATCCTGTCTTCCCGATATTATGGCGGTGTAGCTCAGCTGGCTAGAGCGTCCGGTTCATACCCGGGAGGTCGGGGGTTCGATCCCCTTCGCCGCTATATTGTTGATCTTGTTGGACCTTTAGCTCAGCTGGTTAGAGCTCTCGGCTCATAACCGAGTGGTCGTAGGTTCAAGTCCTACAAGGTCCATTGTTATCTTGGAGGATTACCCAAGTCCGGCTGAAGGGAACGGTCTTGAAAACCGTCAGGCGTGTAAAAGCGTGCGTGGGTTCGAATCCCACATCCTCCTTAATATTAACGCGGGATGGAGCAGCTCGGTAGCTCGTCGGGCTCATAACCCGAAGGTCGTAGGTTCAAATCCTGCTCCCGCAATTTGGCTCGGTAGCTCAGTTGGTAGAGCAATGGATTGAAGCTCCATGTGTCGGCGGTTCGATTCCGTCTCGCGCCATTTCTTTTAATAATAAGCGGGTGTAGTTTAGTGGTAAAACTACAGCCTTCCAAGCTGTTGTCGCGAGTTCGATTCTCGTCACCCGCTTTGAACATAGGTTCTTTACCAAGTTTTTAACTTGGGCGCGTAGCTCAGGTGGTTAGAGCGCACGCCTGATAAGCGTGAGGTCGGTGGTTCGAGTCCACTCGTGCCCATTTTGGAGAATTACTCAAGAGGCTGAAGAGGACGGTTTGCTAAATCGTTAGGTCGGGTAACCGGCGCGGGGGTTCGAATCCCCCATTCTCCGTATAATTTCCAAGTTTGAGATGTCATCTCAAACTATTTTTTATATTTTTGAAGGTTTTGTCTATGTTCTTGAATCGATTCTTTAAAATTTTTAGTTTTGTGTTTGTTTTAACTGTTTCAGGAATTTTATTTCTTTTTCCATCTGTTAGAACTTCGATTGTTTTAAAATCTTCTGATATATTTGCTATTGTTGATAAGGCAGTATCGGTACCATTTGTTGTTGTGGAATCTAAGGCAAAGGATTTAAAGAATTTATCTGAATTAAATGATGAAAACCGTTCGTTAAAATCACGTCTTTATCAAAAGGATATTGACCAGTCAAAACTTAACCGTTTGGAATCAGAAAATAGAGAATTAAAGGATTTGATGTCAATCAAGAATTCTGTATCGGGTTCTAAACAAGTCGTTAGTGAGATTATTGACCGTAATTATGGTTCGTGGGATCAGGAATTTGTTATTGATAAAGGTAGTTCAGATGGAATTTCTGATTCTATGTTTGTTCTTTCGTCTGGTGGCGTCATTGGTGTGGTAGAAAGTATAGAGAAAAATTCTAGCAAAGTGAAATTATTAGTCGAAGATACTATTTCTTCACAACACCTGACGTTTAAAATTGAGAGTCAAGGTCAATCTATTTTTGCTTTATTAAATGGTTATGACGAGAAGACAGGTGAGTTTCGGTTGTTGCAAATTGGAGATCCAGTTGAAATTAAAAAAGGATCTCTGGTTTCAACAAGTGGTTTAGGAAAATATAAGAGTAGTGACTTACCTCTTGGTACAGTGGCTTCTACTCAAAAGGCATCTGATCAGTTAGGGCAAGAAATTCGTGTGAAACCAAAGGCTAATTTAGATGTCAATCGTTATGTACTATTGATTGGAGAGTAGTGTGAAAGTCATACGTAAGTACCATTTTTTCCCTTTAATCTTATTCTTATCTTTATTTGTTGACGGACAGATCTCTTTTCTTATTTCTCGTTTCAGTCCAAACTCCTTTGAACCTACTTCATTTTTATTTCTATATGGTTTTATGTTATTGAGTCTCTATTTCTCTGAGATAGCTAGTATTTGGTGGGGAGTCTTCTTTGGTTTTTGTTTTGATGTGTATTTTTTACACACTTTAGGAATTACCTTCCTAGTATTTCCTTTACTACAGGTGATTTTTTATCGGTGTAATCAGATTATTTTGGTCAATCGATTGACTCGTTTTTTTACATTTTTATTAACGATTCTATTATTTCAGATTTTAACAAATCTTCTTTTGATTCTTTTTATCGGCATAAAATTTAACTGGATTACACTAATTATTTACCAAATTTTTCCAAGTTTAATTTTGAATGTGCTTCTAATGATCGTATTACAGCCTTTACTTGAAAAGATTTATTTATAAACTCGAAATAAAAATGTAACAATAGCGTAATATAAATCTTCAAAAAATTTGTTATACTAGTTAGTGTCTTATTAGAAAGGGAAAATTTATCTAATGAAGAAAAAATTATTTGCCACAATCTTATTGAGTACAGTTGCTTTATCACAAGGTGCTGTTGTAGCAGGTGTATCAGCTGACTCAACAGATGATAAGATTGCTGCTCAAGATAACAAAATCAATAGTATTAATCAACAACAACAAAGTGCACAAGCTCAGGTAGATCAAATCCAAGGTCAAGTATCTGAAATTAAACAACAACAAGAAAATCTTCAAGCTGAAAATGACCGTTTGAATGAAGAATCTGAACGATTGTCAGCTGAGATTGATGAGTTGTCAAAAAATATTGTTGCTCGTCAAGAATCACTTGCAAATCAAGCACGTAGTGCTCAAACAACTGGAACTGCAACAAGCTATATTAATGCGATTGTTAGCTCTGGATCTTTGACAGAAGCTATCTCACGTATTTCTGCTATGAATGAAATTGCAGATGCTAACAACAAAATGTTGCAAGAGCAAAAACGTGATAAAGAAGACATTGCACAAAAACAAAAAGAAAACAACGACGCTATCAATACTGTTATTGCAAATAAACAGCAATTAGAAGATGATGCGCAAGCTTTGTCAACTAAAGAAGCTGAGTTGAAAGTGGCACAATTGAATTTGGCAGCTGAAAAATCATCTGCTGAAAACGAAAAGAACGCTTTGTTGCAACAAAAAGCTGAAGCTGAAAAAGCGGCAGCGGCAGCGGCAGCAGCCGAAGCAGCTTACCGTGCAAAACAAAAGGAACAACAAGCAGCTGTGAAAGCTTCTGCAAATACTTCCCTTCAAGCACAAGTTCAGGCAGCAGCACAAACACCTGTTGCAACCCCAGCGGCAGCACCTGCTGCAACACCAGCGGCAGCACAAACATCAGTAGCAGCTCAACCTGCTGTTCAAACTCAAGCAGCAGCAGCTCCAGTAGCAACTACTTCTCGTCCAACTTATAGTACATCTGCATCATCTTATCCAGTTGGTGAATGTACATGGGGTGCGAAGACATTGGCTCCATGGGCTGGCGATTACTGGGGCAACGGCGGTCAATGGGCTGCAAGTGCAGCGGCTGCTGGATTCCGTACAGGATCTCAACCACAAGTTGGTGCTATTGCATGTTGGAATGATGGTGGCTATGGACACGTAGCAGTCGTTACAGCCGTTCAATCTACAACAAGTATCCAAGTTTCTGAATCTAACTATAACGGTATCCGTAGTATTGGAAATTACCGTGGTTGGTTCAACCCAACAACAGCTCAAGGTACTGTAACTTATATCTATCCAAACTAAGAATTACCATGAAGCAGGACAGTTGTTCTGCTTCTTTTTTTTGAAAGAGTGTCAGTAGGGCCGGATTTTGTATTTTCCATAAATTAATATTTGAATATTTGCTTAAAAAGAGATAAAATGTTTACAGGAGAAATTTGTGCTGACTGTACAATATGGTTTTTAGATTTTACTGGAGGAAATCATGTCATTTTCTGATTTAATGCTCTTTGCTTTGTCGTCAAATCAAGAATTGGCTCAACGTGTGTCTCGCGAAATGGGACTACCGCTTGGAAAGTCAACGGTTCGTCAATTTTCTGATGGAGAAATTCAGGTTAATATTGAAGAATCAATCCGTGGGAAAGATGTTTATATTTTGCAATCCACTAGCTCACCGGTTAATGATAATCTTATGGAAATTTTGATTATGGTAGATGCGTTGAAACGGGCTAGTGCGCAATCTATTAATGTGGTGATGCCGTATTACGGCTATGCTCGTCAAGACCGGAAAGCTCGGGCTCGTGAACCAATCACTTCTAAGTTGGTAGCCAATATGCTTGAGGTTGCTGGAGTTGATCGCCTCTTGACAATTGATTTGCATGCCGCTCAGATTCAAGGTTTTTTTGATATTCCTGTTGACCACTTGATGGGTGCGCCTTTGATCGCCGACTTTTTTGAACGTCGCGGGATGATTGGGAAAGACTATGTTGTTGTCAGTCCAGACCATGGTGGTGTGACTCGTGCTCGGAAATTAGCTGAATTTTTGAAGACACCAATTGCGATTATTGATAAACGTCGAAGTGTCGATAAGATGAATACGAGTGAAGTGATGAATATCATTGGGAGTGTTGAAGGCAAGACTTGTATTTTGATTGATGATATGATTGATACAGCTGGTACAATCTGTCATGCGGCGGATGCCCTTGCAGAAGCAGGTGCTGTTGAAGTTTATGCAAGCTGTACTCACCCTGTTTTATCAGGACCAGCGATGGACAACATCCAAAAATCAGCCATTAAGAAGTTGGTGGTGTTGGATACGATTTATCTACCGGAAGATCGATTAATTGATAAGATTGAGCAAATTTCGATTGCGAAACTCCTTGCAGAGGCTATTGTTCGCATTCACGAAAATCGTCCTCTTTCCCCTCTATTTGAAATCGGAAATGCCAAAAAATGTTAACAATAAGGAGGCTGGGTAACTGGCCTCTTTTATTTAGGAGGATATACAAATGGAAATCAGAAAATGGTTGGAAAATCTAAAAAAAGAAAAGAAACGGAAAAAACTGGTTCAAGCAGCTAAAGAACTAGAAGCAAAGGCTGATCCTAGTTTGCCCAAGAAACGATTGCCTAAAAATGGGGTTGTGAAATAGGATTCGTATAGAAGAAAAATGAAACTTTATTGATGATATCTACAGAAATTAAATTTATTTAGGAGTGTTACGAATTCGTAATTTTATCTTTCAAATAGGTCAAAATCTTAAACTTTTTTTAAAAAATTGAAGAAAAAGTCTTGACATGGGAAGAATATCCTAGTATACTAGTCATAGTTACGAAGTAACGAATAATTTTTGAAAAGAAAAAAAGGAGATAAAACAATGAAAAAAGTTTTATTATCATCAGTAGCAGCTCTTGCAGTATTTGCTGCAGCAGCACCAGTTCTTGCCGAAGGTGGAGTCAACGGTGGAGCTAACAATCCTAGAGGACCTCAAGATACTGACGTCGCTTCAAAATACTATGATCAATCTGAATTTGTAAGTGCTCGTACAGTTGAAGAATACCTTAACGGTCACATGGAAGAAATCAAAGCTGAAGCAGCTCAAGATCCAGCTGTAGTAGCAGCTAAAGCTGAATTTGATGCTGTTGAAGGTGGTTCACACCTTTACGGAGAAAAGAAAGCAGCTTATGAAGCAGCATTCAATACTGCATTCTTGAACGTACGTAACAAATATGTACAACAATTCCAAACTGTTCAAAACACAGCTAAGAAAAAAGAAGGCCGTTACTATATCTTGAATGAAACTCCAGAACAAGCTAACGCTCGTTACTTGAAAGAACATGGAATTAATCCAGAACAAGCTAACGCAGACGCAGCTAAAGCTGACGCAGCTAAAGCTGACGCAGCTAAAGCAGAAGAAGCAGCTAAAAAAGCAGAAGCTGGTAAAGCTGGTTCAAAACAAGCTGGTAAAGCTCTTCCAAAAACAAGCGCAGTTAAATAATTTGATTATTAATTAGCTCGTAAAATATCACTGGACCTTCGGGTTCAGTGTTATTTTTTAGAAAAAATCATCAAGAGGAGATCGATCAATGAAAAGAGCTGGGGAAAAAAGTTCAACTAAATTGGGTCTTGTAATTGCTGCTCTTGTTGCAGTTGTTGTTCTTGTTGCTGGATTTATTTTCTTTAATCCATTTGGAGGAACTAAGTCATCTAGCACGGCTAAAAAAACAACTGGAACAAGCTCAACCAAGCAAGAAACTAAATATGAACCAAGCCAAGAAGAAAAAGATTACTTGAAAAATCGTTTTGCTCAGTTAACAGCTGTTAACCCTGAGGCAATTGCTTATGTCTATGCACCGGGTACTGAGTTGGATGAACCTGTTGTACAAACCACTGATAATGAAACTTATTTGAATAAGACGTTTGACGGTGGAAATGAGCCATACATGGGGACAGTCTTCATGGATATGGATAATAAGAAGGACTTCAGTGATCGTTTGACTTGGCTGTTTGGTCATGCTCGTGGTAGTAAGGTCGGCGATCATCGCATGTTTAATGATGTCAACTACTATGACAAACAAGAGTATTTGGACCAACATCCGTATGTTGTGATTGAGACACCAGAGCGGAAATACTACTATGAAGTAATGGGCTTGGTTATTGTCCCTGAGGATACTGCTTTCTACCGTACAAGCTTTACAGATGATAAAGATTTTACCACTCAGTTGAAGAATATCTATGAGTCAGCTCGTACGAAGAATCCTAATATCAAGATCAAAGCATCTGATAAGTATTTAGTATTGTCAACTTGTCGTGAAGAGGATGAAACGATTCGTTCTAACCTCTACCTTCGTCGAATTCCTGATTCAGAAATGAAGGATTTTGTGGCAAAACATGCAGATCAATTGAAATACGTGGCAACACGTGGTCAACAATAATGTCTTGAAAGACTTAGCAATGCTAAGTCTTTTTTGTATGAAAGGATTGTTGAAATGTCCTTTGATGGTGAGCAAAAGGTGGGGTTCTGGCTTGTTCTTTTGCGATGGGGTCCTATTTATAGTATAATGAATATAAGTGTTTTTGGAGGTGTTCTATGGATTTAACGAAACGTTTTAATAAAAATCTGAATCGGATTGAAGTTTCTTTGATTCGTCAGTTTGATCAATCAATTTCTTCCATTCCTGGTGTCTTGCGTTTAACTTTAGGAGAACCGGATTTTACAACTCCTGAACATGTAAAAGAAGCAGGAAAGGCTGCCATTGATGCGAATTTTAGCCATTACACTGGGATGAGTGGTTTATTGGCCTTGCGAGAGGCTGCGAGTCAATTTGTGGCGGATAAGTATGGTATTCACTATCGTCCTGAAGATGAGATATTGGTGACGATTGGTGCAACAGAAGCCCTGTCTGCAACCTTGACAGCAATCTTGGAACCTGGAGATGTAGTCCTTCTCCCAGCACCGGCCTACCCTGGTTATGAACCGATTGTGAATTTGGTTGGGGCGGAGATTATTGAAATTGATACGACAGCAGATCGTTTTGTCTTGACTCCTGAAAAGTTGGAAAAGGCGATTCTAGAGCAGGGTGAAAAATTGAAGGCTGTTATTCTCAATTATCCAGCTAATCCAACGGGTGTCACTTATTCGCGCGAACAGATGGCAGAATTAGCTGCTGTCTTAAAAAAATATGAAGTCTTTGTGATTTGTGATGAAGTCTATTCAGAGCTGACTTATACTGGAGAAGCGCATGTCTCTATGGCCTCCTTTATTCCTGAGCAGACCATTGTTATTAATGGCTTGTCCAAATCTCATGCCATGACAGGCTGGCGGCTTGGCTTTATCTTTGCGCCTGCTGCATTGACGGCCCAACTCATCAAGAGCCATCAGTATTTGGTAACGGCTGCTGGAACCATGAACCAGTATGCTGCGATCGAAGCTTTGACGGAAGGTCGGGATGATGCGGAACCAATGAAGAAGGAATATGTGAAGCGTCGGGATTATATTATCGAACAGATGTCCGCGCTTGGGTTTGAGATTATTAAGCCAGATGGAGCCTTTTATATTTTTGCTAAAATCCCAGCTGGTTATAATCAAGATTCCTTTGCTTTCTTGCAGAATTTTGCGCGTGAAAAAGCAGTTGCTTTCATTCCAGGTGCTGCTTTTGGCCAATATGGTGAAGGCTATGTGCGTTTGTCGTATGCAGCCAGCATGGAGGTTATCAAGGAAGCAATGAAACGCTTGAAGGAGTATATGGAAGAACATGCTGGAGTCAATTGAGACCCGGGGAATTGTCCTGTATAATCGGGAGTTTCGTGAAGATGACAAGCTGGTCAAAATTTTCACGGAGAAGTCAGGGAAGCGGATGTTTTTTGTGAAACATGCGGGAAAATCACGGTTGAATCCCATGTTGCAACCATTGGTAACGGCAGATATGTTGTTGAAAATCAATGATGATGGGTTGAGTTATATTGATGATTTTCAAGATGTACAGGTTTATAAGAAAATCAATGCAGATCTTTTTGCCCTTTCTTATGCGACCTATGTTCTGGCGCTTGCAGATGCAAGTATTCAGGATAATCAGGTGGATCCGGCCCTGTTTGCTTTTTTGGAAAAGACCTTGTCTTTGATGGAAGAGGGACTGGATTATGAGGTTTTAACCAATATTTTTGAGATTCAGATTCTATCACGATTTGGAGTTGTCTTGAATCTGCATGAATGCTGTTTCTGTCATCGGGTTGGACTTCCTTTTGATTACTCTTTTCGGTATAGTGGGGTGCTTTGTCCGGATCACTATGATCAGGATGAGAGACGCGCTCACTGGCATCCGAATGTTCTCTATTTATTGGATCAGTTTCAAGCAGTACGATTCAGTGAGTTAGAGACGATTTCCCTACAAGCGGAGATGAAAGCAGCTCTGCGTCAGGCAATTGATCAGTTGTATGAGGAGTATGTAGGGATCCATTTAAAAGCTAAAAAGTTTATCGATTCCTTGAGTGATTGGGGAGCGATTATGAAAGATTCATCTGGAGGTGAAACATGAAAAAAATTGCAGTAGATGCAATGGGGGGCGATAATGCACCTCAAGCCTTGGTAGAAGGTGTGAATCAAGCCATTCGTGATTTTGATGATATTGAGATTGTCTTGTATGGCGATGAGGCAAAAATCAAAGACTATTTAACCGCAACAGAACGTGTATCGATTGTGCATACGGAAGAAAAAATCGATTCAGATGATGAGCCAACACGGGCTATTCGTCGGAAGAAACAGGCTTCGATGGTCTTAGCTGCCAAGGATGTGAAGGTTGGTGAGGTCGATGCCATGCTATCTGCGGGGAATACAGGTGCGCTATTGGCGGCTGGTTTCTTTATCGTTGGCCGCATCAAAGGGGTGGAACGCCCTGGCTTGATGTCGACACTTCCAACGGTTGATGGTCGTGGCTATGATATGCTAGACTTAGGGGCCAATGCGGAAAATACACCAGAGCACTTGCATCAGTATGCTGTGATGGGGTCTTACTATGCGGAAAACGTTCGTGGGATTCAAAAACCACGTGTGGGTCTATTGAACAATGGGACAGAAGCTAGTAAGGGAGATCCTTTGCGCAAGGAAACCTACCAATTGTTATCTGAGGATGAGTCGATTCATTTTGTTGGAAACGTGGAAGCGCGTGACTTGATGGATGGCGTTGCCGATGTCGTTGTGGCGGATGGTTTCACGGGAAACGCTGTCTTGAAAACGATGGAAGGAACAGCTTTTGGAATCTTGAAGCAATTGAAACAAGCAATTGCTACTGGAAACTGGAAGGCGAAACTAGGAGCTTTTCTCCTCAAGGACCGGTTGAAATCATTGAAACAAACCTTGGATTTCTCAGATGTTGGAGGAGCGGTTTTATTTGGCCTTCAAGCACCTGTTGTTAAAACGCATGGTTCGAGTGATGCAAAAGCAGTCTATAGTACCATTCGTCAGATTCGGACTATGTTAGAGACAGATGTTGTTGGAAAATCAGTGAAGGAATTATCGAAGGAAGGATAATGTATGAGTAAACAAAACGAAATTTTAGCTACAATTGAGGAATTTCTCAAAGACCGCAAGGGACCAGATTTCCAAGTTTCTTTGAAATCAGATTTGCGCAAGGATTTACAAGCCGACTCTGTTGAATTGATGGAATTTATTATCAATCTTGAGGATGAATACCAATTGGAGATTCCAGACAAGGCTATTGATGACTTTAACACGGTAGGAGATGTCGTTGACTATATCGAAAAACGAACTGCTAGTAAGTAGTTGAAAAGGGATCGTTCAGAGATTGTTCTGGATGATCTTTTTTTCTGTCCTTTTCATTCGGTTTCTGCCTATATTGTACGGAAATTTATTGAAAATCCACTTTGTATGTGATAGAATGAAGGTGATAAAATACGAAAGGCGAACAAAGTCATGACCAATCAACTGATTTATACTGGAAAAGCTAAGGATATCTATACTACTGAGGACGAAAATGTGATTAAGTCGGTCTATAAGGACCAGGCAACCATGCTAAATGGGGCTCGTAAGGAGACTATTAAGGGAAAAGGTGTGCTAAATAATCAGATTTCGTCTCTTATTTTTGAAAAATTGAATGCTGCGGGAGTAGCTACTCACTTTATCGAACGTATTTCTGATACTGAACAACTCAACAAGAAAGTGAAAATTATTCCTTTGGAGGTTGTTCTTCGTAACGTGACTGCGGGTTCTTTCTCAAAACGTTTTGGCGTTGAAGAAGGTTTGGACTTAAAAACTCCAATCGTTGAATTTTACTATAAGAACGATGATTTGGATGACCCATTCATCAATGACGAGCATGTGAAGTTTTTGGATATTGCTAACGACGAACAAATTGCCTATATCAAGGAAGAAACGCGTCGTATCAATGAATTGCTGAAAGATTGGTTTGCACAAATTGGTCTTCGTTTGATTGACTTCAAATTGGAATTTGGCTTTGATAAGGATGGCAAGATCATCTTGGCAGACGAATTCTCACCAGATAACTGCCGTCTTTGGGATGCTGAAGGGCACCACATGGATAAGGATGTTTTCCGTAGAGATTTGGGCAATCTAACGGATGTTTATAAGGTTGTGTTAGAGAAATTGCAGGGATTGAAGTAAAGTTATACTTGGTCGTCACTACAATCTTTAAGTAGAAATAGATAAAGGAACTAAAATGGATAAACGTATTTTCGTTGAGAAAAAAGCTGATTTTCGTGTCAAATCTGACTCTTTAGTAAAAGAATTACAGCATAATCTTCAGTTGAAAACTTTGAATGATCTTCGGATTGTTCAGGTTTATGATGTTTTTGGTTTGGCAGAGGATTTGTTTGCGCGTGCGGAAAAACATATTTTTTCTGAGCAGGTGACCGATACTGTTTTGGATGAAGCTGAGGTTCAGGCTGATCTTGAGAAGGTTGCTTTCTTTGCGATCGAAAGTTTGCCTGGTCAATTTGACCAACGTGCGGCGTCTTCACAAGAAGCTTTGCTTTTGCTTGGTAGTTCAAATGATGTAACGGTGAATACAGCACAACTTTACTTGGTCAATAAGGATATTGATGCGAATGAATTGGAAGCTGTCAAAAACTACCTCTTGAACCCAGTGGACTCTCGTTTCAAAGATATCACTGTTGGTATTGCGAAACAGGATTTCTCTGAGTCTGACAAGACCATTCCAAACTTGGATTTCTTTGAAACTTATACAGCAGAAGATTTTGCACAGTATAAGGCCGAGCAAGGATTGGCCATGGAAGTGGATGACCTTCTATTTATTCAAGATTACTTCAAGTCTATTGGACGTGTGCCAACTGAAACTGAGCTTAAGGTTTTGGATACTTACTGGTCTGACCACTGTCGTCATACTACTTTCGAGACTGAGTTGAAAAATATCGACTTCTCAGCTTCTAAATTCCAAAAACAATTGCAAGCGACTTATGACAAGTATATTGCCATGCGTGATGAGTTGGGACGTACAGAAAAACCTCAAACCTTGATGGATATGGCGACTATTTTTGGTCGTTATGAGCGTGCCAATGGTCGTTTGGACGACATGGAAGTGTCTGATGAAATCAATGCCTGCTCTGTTGAAATTGAAGTGGATGTCAATGGTGTGAAAGAGCCATGGCTTCTCATGTTCAAGAACGAAACCCACAACCACCCAACGGAGATCGAACCATTTGGTGGGGCTGCTACTTGTATCGGTGGGGCCATTCGTGACCCATTGTCAGGTCGTTCCTATGTTTATCAAGCCATGCGTATCTCAGGTGCTGGTGATATTACAACACCAATTGCTGAAACTCGTGCTGGTAAATTACCACAACAAGTGATTTCTAAAACAGCAGCCCACGGTTATTCTTCATATGGTAACCAAATTGGTCTTGCAACAACTTATGTTCGTGAATACTTCCACCCAGGTTTCGTTGCTAAGCGTATGGAGCTAGGTGCGGTTGTCGGTGCGGCTCCTAAGGAAAATGTTGTCCGTGAAAAACCTGAAGCTGGTGATGTGATTATCTTGCTCGGTGGTAAGACTGGACGTGACGGTGTCGGTGGTGCGACAGGTTCTTCTAAAGTTCAAACGGTTGAATCTGTTGAAACAGCTGGTGCTGAAGTTCAAAAAGGGAATGCCATCGAAGAACGTAAGATTCAACGTCTTTTCCGTAATGGGGAAGTGACCCGTTTGATCAAGAAATCAAATGACTTTGGTGCTGGTGGTGTCTGCGTGGCTATCGGTGAATTGGCAGATGGTCTTGAAATTGATCTAGACAAAGTGCCATTGAAATACCAAGGTTTGAACGGTACAGAAATTGCCATTTCTGAGTCTCAAGAACGGATGGCTGTGGTGGTTCGTCCAGAAGATGTAGACGCCTTCGTTGCTGAATGTAACAAAGAAAATATTGATGCTGTTGTCGTTGCAACAGTAACTGAAAAACCAAATCTTGTCATGCACTGGAATGGTGAAACAATCGTTGATTTGGAACGTCGTTTCCTTGATACAAACGGTGTACGTGTGGTTGTAGATGCTAAGGTGGTTGACAAGGATGTCAAGCTTCCAGAAGAACGTCAAACATCTGCTGCAACCCTTGAAGCGGATACTCTTGAAGTCTTGGCTGACCTGAACCATGCCAGTCAAAAAGGGTTACAAACCATCTTTGATAGCTCAGTTGGTCGTTCAACAGTCAATCACCCACTCGGTGGTCGCTACCAAATCACACCAACGGAAGCTTCTGTACAGAAATTGCCAGTCCAACATGGCGTGACAACAACTGCATCTGTTATGGCGCAAGGATTCAACCCTTATGTAGCAGAATGGTCTCCATATCATGGCGCTGCTTATGCGGTCATCGAAGCAACTGCTCGTTTGGTTGCTGCTGGTGCCAACTGGTCTAAGGCTCGCTTCTCTTATCAAGAATATTTCGAGCGGATGGATAAACAAGCAGAGCGTTTTGGTCAACCAGTCTCAGCTCTCCTTGGATCAATCGAAGCTCAGATTCAACTTGGTTTGCCATCTATCGGTGGTAAGGACTCTATGTCTGGAACCTTTGAAGAATTAACAGTTCCACCAACCTTGGTTGCTTTTGGGGTGACAACTGCAGATAGCCGTAAGGTTCTTTCTCCAGAATTCAAAGCTGCTGGTGAAAATATTTACTACATCCCAGGTCAAGCATTGGCACAAGAAATTGACTTCGATCTTATTAAATCTAACTTTACTCAATTTGAAGCCATCCAAGCTGACCACAAAGTGACAGCAGCATCAGCTGTTAAATATGGTGGTGTGGTTGAAGCTCTTGCCCTTGCAACATTTGGGAACCATATCGGAGCTAACGTTGAATTAGATGATCTTGACACTAGCTTGACAGCCCAATTGGGTGGATTCGTCTTCACATCGCCTGAAGAAATTGAAGGTGTTGCCAAGATTGGACAAACAGTGACTGACTTTACACTTACTGTCAACGGTGTAACGCTTGATGGACACAAACTTGACAGTGCCTTCCAAGGTAAATTGGAAGAGGTTTACCCAACGGAATTTGCACAGGCAACTGAGTTGGAAGAAGTACCTGCTGTAGCATCAGATGCTGTGATCAAAGCTAAAGAAACAGTTGATACACCAGTGGTTTACATCCCAGTATTCCCAGGTACTAACTCGGAATATGACTCCGCTAAGGCCTTTGAAAAAGAAGGTGCAAAAGTCAACTTGGTACCATTTGTCACACTGAATGAAGAAGCTATTGTCAAGTCTGTTGACACTATGGTTGACAATATCCAAAAAGCTAACATTATCTTCTTTGCTGGTGGCTTCTCAGCAGCGGATGAACCAGATGGATCAGCTAAATTTATCGTTAACATCTTGCTTAATGAAAAAGTACGTGCAGCCATCGATCACTTCATTGAACGAGGTGGTTTGATTATCGGTATCTGTAACGGATTCCAAGCCCTTGTTAAATCAGGTCTTCTTCCATACGGTAACTTTGAAGATGCAAGTAGCACCAGTCCAACCCTCTTCTACAATGATGCCAACCAACACGTGGCTAAGATGGTTGAAACACGGATTGCCAACACCAACTCACCATGGCTTGCCGGAGTAGAAGTTGGTGACATCCATGCCATCCCAGTATCACACGGTGAAGGTAAATTTGTCGTGACAGCTGAGGAATTCGCAGAGCTTCGTGACAATGGTCAAATCTTTACCCAATATGTTGACTTCGAAGGTAAACCAAGCATGGATTCAAAATACAATCCAAATGGTTCTGTCAATGCGATCGAAGGTATCACAAGTAAGAATGGTCAAATTATTGGTAAGATGGGTCACTCAGAACGTTTCGAAGATGGTCTCTTCCAAAATATTCCAGGAAATAAAGACCAACATCTCTTTGCATCAGCGGTTAAATACTTTACTGGAAAATAAAAGGTATACAAAATGACATACGAAGTTAAATCTCTTAATGAAGAATGTGGTATTTTTGGGATCTGGGGACACCCAGATGCTGCAAAACTGACTTATTTCGGATTACACAGTCTTCAACACCGTGGTCAAGAAGGGGCAGGGATCCTTTCAAATGATGCGGGTCAACTAAAACGGTATCGTGACACGGGGCTTCTCTCAGAAGTATTTCGAAATCCTGCTAACTTGGATAAGTTGACGGGGACGGGAGCGATTGGCCATGTTCGCTATGCGACAGCTGGGGAAGCTTCGGTGGATAACATCCAGCCCTTCCTCTTTCGCTTTCATGATACCCAGTTTGGACTGGCTCACAACGGGAATTTGACCAATGCCAAGTCCCTCAAACGGGAGTTGGAAAATAACGGGGCGATCTTTAGCTCAACTTCTGACTCAGAAATTTTGGCCCACTTGATTCGTCGGAGCCACAACCCTTCTTTCATGGGTAAGGTGAAAGAAGCCCTGAATACGGTGAAAGGTGGATTTGCTTACCTTCTCATGCTGGAAGATAAGCTGATTGCGGCCTTGGATCCAAATGGTTTCCGTCCTCTTTCGATTGGGAAAATGGCCAATGGCGCTATCGTAGTTTCCTCTGAAACCTGTGCCTTTGAAGTGGTTGGTGCTGAGTGGATCCGCGATGTGAATCCGGGTGAAGTCGTGATCATCGATGATAACGGCATCACTTACGATAACTATACAACGGACACCCAATTGGCTGTTTGCTCAATGGAGTATATCTACTTTGCCCGCCCAGACTCCAATATCCAAGGGGTCAATGTCCATACAGCCCGTAAACGTATGGGGGCTCAATTGGCACGTGAATTCAAACATGAAGCAGATATTGTGGTCGGTGTACCTAATTCATCACTTAGCGCAGCCATGGGATTTGCGGAAGAATCTGGCCTACCAAATGAAATGGGCTTGATTAAAAACCAATATACCCAACGGACCTTTATTCAACCAACACAAGAACTACGAGAGCAAGGGGTTCGGATGAAGCTCTCTGCCGTATCCGGTGTCGTGAAAGGCAAACGGGTTGTCATGATCGATGATTCTATCGTACGTGGGACAACATCACGTCGAATTGTGAAGTTATTGAAAGAAGCAGGAGCTACAGAGGTCCACGTAGCAATCGGTAGCCCAGCCCTTGCCTACCCATGTTTCTACGGGATCGATATTCAAACACGTAAGGAATTGATTGCTGCCAATCACACAGTAGAGGAAACACGCGATATCATTGGTGCAGATAGCTTGACGTATTTGTCAATCGATGGCTTGATTGATTCTATTGGAATTGATACAGATGCTCCAAATGGCGGTCTTTGTGTGGCTTACTTTGATGGAAAATATCCAACGCCTTTGTATGACTACGAAGAACGCTATGTGGAAAGTTTGAAAGAACATACTTCTTTCTATTAAGAGCAGTGCAAAAGAAAAGGAATGAAACAAATGACAAATAAAAATGCGTATGCACAGTCTGGTGTGGATGTTGAAGCAGGTTATGAAGTTGTTGAACGGATCAAAAAACACGTTGCTCGTACGGAACGTGCGGGTGTCATGGGAGCTCTTGGTGGTTTTGGTGGCATGTTTGACCTTTCAAAAACAGGTGTCAAAGAGCCCGTTTTGATCTCAGGTACAGATGGTGTCGGTACTAAGCTGATGCTTGCCATCAAGTACGACAAACACGATACCATCGGTCAAGATTGTGTCGCTATGTGTGTTAACGATATCATCGCTGCAGGTGCGGAGCCCCTTTACTTCCTTGACTATATCGCAACTGGTAAAAATGAACCTGCTAAATTAGAGCAAGTCGTTGCTGGTGTTGCAGAAGGTTGTGTGCAGGCTGGTGCAGCCCTTATCGGTGGGGAAACAGCTGAAATGCCTGGCATGTATGGTGAAGATGACTATGATTTGGCTGGGTTTGCTGTCGGTGTTGCAGAAAAATCTCAAATCATCGACGGTTCAAAAGTAGCTAAAGGGGATGTGATTCTTGGACTTGCTTCAAGCGGAATCCACTCAAATGGTTACTCACTTGTTCGTCGTGTCTTTGCAGATTACACAGGTGAAGAAGTTCTCCCAGAATTGGAAGGGAAGAAACTTAAAGACGTTCTTTTGGAACCAACTCGTATCTACGTCAAAGCAGCTTTGCCACTCATCAAAGAAGAATTGGTGAATGGGATTGCTCACATCACAGGTGGTGGTTTCATCGAAAATGTACCACGTATGTTCTCAGATGACTTGGCTGCTGAAATTGATGAAAGCAAAGTGCCAGTTCTTCCAATTTTCAAAGCCCTTGAAAAATATGGCCAAATCAAACATGAAGAAATGTTTGAAATCTTCAACATGGGAATTGGTCTCATGCTTGCAGTGAAACCAGAAAATGTGGAACGTGTCAAAGAACTTCTTGACGAACCTGTTTATGAAATTGGTCGGATTGTGAAGAAAGATGGCGCAAGTGTGGTGATTAAATAATGGTGATATCACCATTTTATACGGAGAAATTGTAGAAAGGAGTGTTTAGTTAGCTAGCCTAACTGAACACGGGACTCATTTTCTAGGAAAAAAGAGAAATCATTTTGTGTGCAAGCACCCAGCAATGATTTCCTATTTTTCTACGAAACTGTTCGGCTAGCCGAAACGTCCCTTTGTATCGAATATGAAAATTGCTGTTTTTGCCTCTGGCAACGGCTCAAACTTTCAGGTGATTGCGGAACAATTTCCAGTAGAATTTGTCTTTTCCGATCACCGGGATGCCTATGTCTTAGAACGTGCCAAAAACCTTGGCGTGGTGAGTCATGCCTTTGAACTCAAGGAATTTGACAATAAAGCAGCTTATGAAGAAGCTATTGTCAAACTTTTGGATGAGCACCAGATTGACCTAGTTTGTTTGGCCGGCTATATGAAAATCGTCAGTCCAACCTTGCTAGCAGCTTATGAAGGCCGTATCATCAATATTCACCCGGCTTATCTCCCTGAATTCCCTGGTGCTCATGGTATTGAGGATGCTTGGAATGCAGGCGTTGCTGAGAGCGGTGTGACCATTCACTGGGTGGATTCTGGCGTTGATACTGGTAAGGTTATCAAACAAGTCCGTGTGCCACGTCTTGAAGGTGATACCCTTGATACTTTCGAAACTCGCATCCACGAAACAGAGTACAAGCTCTATCCAGAAGTCTTGGAACGTTTGGGAGTAGCACGAAAATAAGGAAGCCATTGATCGGAAAGAACATTTTCGACTGTAGCAGATAAAGAACTTTTTAAAAAAGGAAAAGAAAGAAAAAATGACTAAACGCGCACTAATTAGTGTTTCAGACAAAGCGGGCATTGTTGAATTTGCCCAAGAACTCAAAAAACTCGGTTGGGACATCATCTCGACAGGTGGGACTAAAGTTGCCCTTGACAATGCTGGTGTTGATACCATTGCTATCGACGATGTGACTGGTTTCCCAGAAATGATGGACGGTCGTGTGAAGACTCTCCACCCAAATATCCACGGTGGTCTCCTTGCTCGTCGTGACCTCGATAGCCACCTTCAAGCGGCCAAAGACAATAATATCGAATTGATTGACCTTGTTGTGGTCAACCTTTACCCATTCAAGGAAACCATCCTTAAACCAGACGTGACTTACGCGGATGCGGTTGAAAATATCGATATTGGTGGGCCATCTATGCTTCGTTCAGCAGCTAAAAACCACGCTAGCGTAACAGTTGTGGTAGATCCGGCTGACTATGCTGTTGTGCTTGACGAATTGGCAGCAAACGGCGAAACAAGTTACGAAACTCGTCAACGGTTGGCAGCGAAAGTCTTCCGTCATACAGCAGCCTATGATGCTTTGATTGCAGAATACTTCACTGCTCAAGTGGGTGAAGAAAAACCTGAAAAACTCACATTGACTTATGACCTTAAGCAACTAATGCGTTATGGTGAAAACCCTCAACAAGACGCAGACTTCTACCAAAAAGCTTTGCCAACGGATTACTCCATCGCTTCAGCGAAACAGTTGAACGGGAAAGAATTGTCCTTCAACAATATCCGTGACGCTGATGCGGCTATCCGGATCATCCGTGATTTCAAAGACCGTCCAACCGTTGTGGCTCTTAAACACATGAACCCATGTGGCATTGGTCAAGCTGACGATATCGAAACTGCGTGGGACTACGCTTATGAGTCTGACCCAGTATCGATTTTCGGTGGAATCGTGGTTCTCAACCGTGAGGTAGATGCTGCGACAGCTCAAAAAATGCACGGTGTCTTCCTTGAAATCATCATTGCGCCAAGCTATACAGACGAAGCGCTTGAAATCTTGACTACCAAGAAGAAAAACTTGCGGATTCTTGAGCTACCATTTGACGCTCAAGATGATAGTGAAGTGGAAGCAGAATACACTGGTGTTGTTGGCGGTCTCCTCGTTCAAAACCAAGACGTGGTGAAAGAAAGTCCAGCTGACTGGCAAGTGGTGACGAAACGCCAACCAACTGAGACAGAAGCGACAGCTCTTGAGTTTGCTTGGAAAGCGATCAAGTATGTCAAATCAAATGGTATCATCGTGACCAATGACCACATGACACTTGGTGTCGGCCCAGGTCAAACCAATCGTGTGGCTTCAGTCCGTATCGCTATTGACCAAGCTAAAGACCGTCTTGACGGCGCTGTTCTTGCTTCAGATGCCTTCTTCCCATTTGCGGATAATGTGGAAGAAATCGCTAAAGCAGGGATTAAAGCGATCATCCAACCAGGAGGATCCGTTCGTGACCAAGAGTCAATCGAAGCGGCTGATAAATATGGTTTGACCATGATCTTTACAGGCGTGAGACATTTTAGACATTAATCAAAAAAGGCTGGGCAAAAAATGTCCAGCCTTTGATGTTTGATAGGAATAGCTGCAAGACGCAGTGGTTGATTGCTCAAAGCACTGCTTTGAGGTGGCGGATAGGACTTGCGAAGCAAGTTTCCTAAATCTTTTTTCGCTTTTTAAGCTCCAAAGATAACCTAATGAAGGAAACAAAGTTTCCTTTATCCACAACCTTCAACAGTCTCCCAGACTGTTGAAGCTGTGCGGGGTGGGAAGATTGAAAAGGTTTGGGGAACCTTTTCAACCTTTTTTAAATAGTCTGAGTTCTTTCCCACTCCCTTTCTGCTGGTTATGAAGGCCTTAATCTGGGTAGATATAGGTGACGGTTCCCCAGATGGGGTTGGTTGGATCGAACCAACCGCGGAAGTTGTCGATATAGCGATGGCCGTTGTAGTTAGCCTCTTGGATCTGAATTTTTTGGTCATGTTCGACATCCGTAACCAAGGCGACGTGCCCATATCCCCCATTGTCCCAACAGGCGATGGCACCGACCTCTGGGATGTCTCCTGTCCGGAATCCCGCAGCGCGTGCACTAGTTGCCCACATGCCACCGTTTCCCCACCAGTTATGGGCCCAAGGGGCTAATTCTTTGGCTCCCCAGGTACATTCACCAATGGGATAGGTGTTCCCTGGATGTGTCGCGAGTGGCGTGAGCTTTGGCTTTGCCTTTTCCACTTGAAAGGTAGTGGGGAATAGTCCTTTTAGTTGTCCTTGGCTTTTCTGATAGACATGTAGGTGAAATAGCCCATTTCCCTTGTGTTTTTGAGCTTGAAAGCGCAGTTGGAAATGTCCAGGTGCGACCTTCTTTGCGGGATACCAGACCAGATCATCCTGCCCATTTTCTTCAGACCAGATGGGGAAGACAATCTCGTCAACGTCTTCGAACAACTTTAGGTCTACCTCAAATTCTTGTTGGGAGATGGGTGTGATCGTAATCTTTGGCTGGGAGGAAGCCAGGTCTTTTTGCTGGACGCTGGTCGTGAGAGGGTAAAGACCGGTTAGCTGTTCATTTGCCTCCACTCCATAGACATGGACATGATAAAGTCCAGCTTGATCAGAATGATTGGTCAATGGCACTTGTAGATCAAATCCTTTGTCACTGCGTTCCACTGGATACCAAATCAGGTCATCTTGGCCATTTTGGTCAGACCAGACGGGAACTTGGATTTTTTGATACTTATCCGGGACGTTTCCAAGATGAATCACCAGCTGCCCTTTTTCGGCATAGATAGCATTGGTCGCTTGATTTGCATGGGCAATAGAGGCTTGCATCCCCCATGTCGCACAAGTCAGTACAACAAATTTTTTGATTGTTTGCATAATACTCCTTTTCGTCAATTAGTAGGTCTCACCTATACTATTCGGAAAAAAATGAGAAATAGGAGGAAATAGCAAAAAATGTTTGGATTCTACTGAAAATAGGAGGCTTTTGCTGAAATCATTAGAATAAAACGAACGATTATGATATAATTTAATAAAATAATTCGCAAAAGAGGTTCGAGATGAAACTTTTGGTTGTTGGATCTGGCGGTCGTGAGCATGCGATTGCTAAGAAATTGTTGGAGTCTACAGACGTTGAGCAGGTTTTTGTGGCTCCTGGTAATGACGGGATGCGATTAGATGGTCTAGATTTGATCAATATCGGAATATCCGAACATTCTAAGCTGATTGACTTCGCAAAAGTCAACGATATTGCTTGGACCTTTATCGGTCCAGATGATGCCCTTGCGGCTGGTATCGTGGATGATTTCAATGCGGCTGGACTCAAAGCCTTTGGTCCGACCAAGGCTGCGGCTGAGCTTGAGTGGTCTAAGGATTTTGCAAAGGAAATCATGGTCAAATACGACGTTCCGACAGCAGCCTATGGGACTTTTTCAGATTTCGAAGAAGCCAAGGCCTACATCGAGGAAAAAGGTGCTCCAATCGTCGTCAAGGCAGACGGCTTAGCTCTTGGGAAAGGTGTCGTCGTTGCGGAGACGGTTGAGCAAGCCGTCGAAGCCGCTCACGAGATGCTTTTGGACAATAAATTTGGGGACTCTGGTGCGCGTGTGATCATCGAGGAATTCCTTGACGGGGAAGAGTTCTCTCTCTTTGCCTTTGTCAATGGGGACAAGTTCTACATCATGCCAACAGCTCAGGACCACAAACGTGCCTACGATGGTGACAAGGGTCCTAACACTGGTGGAATGGGTGCCTATGCGCCAGTTCCTCACTTGCCACAGAGCGTGGTTGACACAGCGGTTGACACCATTGTCAAGCCAGTTCTTGAAGGCATGATCAAAGAAGGGCGTCCGTACCTAGGTGTCCTTTACGTGGGGCTAATCTTGACAGCTGATGGACCGAAAGTCATCGAGTTCAACGCTCGTTTTGGAGATCCTGAAACGCAAATCATCTTGCCTCGTTTGACATCTGACTTTGCGCAAAATATCACTGACATTTTGGATGGCAAAGAGCCAGCCATCACTTGGACGGACAAGGGTGTGACATTGGGCGTGGTTGTAGCCTCAAACGGCTACCCACTCGCTTATGAGAAGGGTGTCAAACTTCCAGCCAAGACAGATGGGGACATCATCACTTACTATGCTGGTGCCAAATTCGCTGAAAATAGCCAAGACCTCCTCTCAAACGGCGGACGTGTCTACATGCTGGTCACAACCGCAGACACCGTCAAAGATGGTCAAAACATCATCTATAACCAACTCAACAAACAAAACACAGAAGGCCTCTTCTACCGAAACGATATTGGTAGTAAGGCTAACAAATAAAACTCTTTGAAAACCTTCGATTGCCTGTGTTAAAGCTCCTTGCTGAACGTTAGTTCTATCTTCGTCGCTTTGCCTTGTCACTCTGTGGTTTTCTTCGAGTTTTCAAATATCATTGCTATTTTAGGCGACGAAGTCGCCAAACCCGATAATGGTCGCCGTGGTGAAAAGACCAGAACAGTGAATGTTCTGGTCGGGGGAAACTTTGAGACCTTAGGCTCAAAGTTTAGGAATGAAACCGAAGGTTTGCTTCCGTCCCCACCACCTAAGACCATTATCAAAAAAGAAAAGGATATTATTAACTATGAAACCAGTAATTTCCATCATCATGGGCTCAAAATCTGACTGGGCAACCATGCAAAAAGCCGCTGAAGTCCTCGATAACTTTGGTGTCGCTTACGAAAAGAAAGTTGTTTCCGCACACCGCACACCAGATCTCATGTTCAAACATGCCGAAGAAGCACGTAGCCGTGGCATCAAGGTCATCATCGCGGGTGCGGGTGGTGCAGCTCACTTGCCAGGGATGGTCGCAGCTAAAACGACCCTTCCGGTTATCGGGGTACCCGTCAAATCACGTGCCCTTAGCGGTGTGGATTCGCTCTATTCCATCGTTCAGATGCCAGGTGGTGTGCCAGTCGCAACCATGGCGATTGGTGAAGCTGGAGCGACTAACGCAGCCCTCTTTGCCCTTCGTCTTCTTTCAGTAGAGGACCAGGCTATTGCGACAGCGTTAGCGGATTTCGCAGAAGAACAAGGAAAAATTGCAGAGGAGTCTACAAATGAGCTCAACTAAAACCATTGGGATCATCGGTGGTGGCCAGCTCGGTCAGATGATGGCGATCTCAGCTATCTACATGGGACACAAGGTTATCGCCTTGGATCCAGCAGCTGATTGCCCGGCCTCTCGTGTGGCGGAAATCATCGTGGCCCCTTACGACGACGTAGATGCTCTTCGTCAGTTGGCGGATCGCTGTGATGTTCTCACTTATGAATTTGAAAATGTGGATGCTGACGGTTTGGATGCTGTTATCAAAGATGGTCAGCTTCCTCAAGGGACAGACCTACTCCGCATCTCTCAAAATCGAATCTTTGAGAAGGACTTTCTTTCTAACAAGGCCCAAGTCACTGTAGCACCATACAAGGTCGTGACCTCAAGCCAGGATTTGGCAGATATCGACCTGTCGAAAAACTATGTCCTCAAGACGGCGACCGGTGGTTATGATGGCCATGGTCAAAAGGTTATTCGTTCAGAAGCAGATTTGGAAGAAGCCTATGCGTTAGCTGATTCAGCAGACTGCGTTTTAGAAGAGTTTGTCAACTTCGACCTTGAAATTTCTGTCATCGTATCTGGAAATGGCAAGGATGTGACAGTCTTCCCCGTTCAGGAAAATATCCACCGTAACAACATTCTTTCAAAAACCATTGTGCCTGCTCGCATTTCAGAAAGTCTAGCTGAAAAAGCCAAAGCCATGGCAGTACGAATTGCAGAACAGCTTAACTTGTCTGGAACTCTCTGCGTGGAAATGTTTGCAACCGCTGATGACATCATTGTCAACGAAATTGCTCCACGTCCACACAACTCAGGCCATTACTCGATTGAAGCTTGTGACTTCTCCCAATTCGACACCCATATCTTGGGTGTTCTCGGAGCACCACTTCCAGCAATCCAGCTTCATGCGCCTGCTGTTATGCTCAATGTTCTCGGCCAACACGTCGAGGCTGCTGAAACATATGTGACAGAAAATCCAAGCGCTCACCTCCACTTATATGGTAAACTAGAAGCAAAGCACAACCGCAAAATGGGACATGTGACTTTGTTTAGTGATGTGCCAGATGAGGTTGAGGAGTTTGGGAAAGGGATTGATTTTTAAGTGAGAATAGCGATTCTAGGACTTGGAGTCATCGGGACCACTTATGCCTACGCCTTTCAAAAAGCAGGCCATCAAGTGGAACACGTGCTGAGAGATAGTAAGAAAAGCACAGCTCCGAAGGAGTTGTCGGTTGATCTGCTAGATGGTCGCTATCATTCCAAGGGTGAGAACAAGCATGATACCTATGAGGTTCATGTGGCGGAAGCTGATTCGGAATATGATTTTATTTTTCTGAGTGTGCGTCATGGGTGTGTCAAAGAAGCTGTGGAGACCTTGCGAAAAAATAATATCAAAGGTACCCTTGTTTTCTTCTGCAATTTCTGGGATACTCGAAAAGAGGTCCAAGAGTGGGCAGGGGATTACGACTATATTCTGGCCTTTCCGACAGCTGGAGGTCACATGCAGGAGGACCATTTGGATGGTGTCTTGTTTGACCATTTAATGCTAGAAGCTGAGCAAAAAGCACACATTTCTAACTATTCTGATTTGACGACTTTACTGACTTCTGCAGATTTGAAGTGGGAAGTGCCTCATGATATGGTCGAGTGGATTTGGATTCACATGGCGATTAACGCAGGTGTTACTTCGACAGCCGCACGTTCGGGAAATCTGGAAAATCCAGAAGAATTGGCTTTGAACTTGATGAATAGTTCTTCGGAATTATCATTAGCCATCAAGGCCATTCGAGAGGCTTTGAAAGTTGTAGAAGCGCGTGGCGTGAATTTGAAGCTTTATAAAGCCGAGCTCTTGCCATACAAAATCCCTGCTTGGATAGCCGGAAAAGCCATGAAAATCATGTTTGCGAAAAATGAGCTGACTCGAAAAATTATGACCTTACACAATGATAAACAGGATATCTTCTATTGTTGTCAAAGTGTCTATCAGACTGGTCAGGAGTTAGGTGTGAAGATGCCTATTCTGGAAGCAAATATGAAGGGCATTTCGATTTAGGAGGTTTTATGATTCAACTCATCGTCAACGCATTTGTTGAAAAAGATAAGACTGGAGCAGTCGTCGAAGTCTTGTATGCTAGTAGTGATCATGAAAAAGTGAAAGCTAAGTATGAAGAGCTAGTTACACAATATCCTGAAAACTATTTAGCCATCTATGATCTACCGTTAGATACGGATTTGAATACACTGGATCATTATCCATCAGTGTGGATTGGGAAAGAAGAATTTGAATAAAACGACTGTTGGTTGCTAACTGATGTGAAACATCAAAAGAAAGGAAAATAATAATATGATCGAACGTTACTCTCGCCCAGAAATGGCGAACATTTGGACTGAAGAAAATAAATACCGTGCTTGGCTTGAGGTGGAAATCTTGGCTGACGAAGCCTGGGCTGAGTTGGGGGAAATCCCTAAGGAAGATGTGGCTTTGATTCGCGAAAAAGCGGACTTTGACATCGACCGTATTCTTGAAATCGAGCAGCAAACGCGTCACGATGTGGTGGCCTTCACACGTGCGGTTTCTGAAACGCTTGGTGAAGAACGTAAGTGGGTTCACTATGGTTTGACTTCTACTGACGTGGTAGATACGGCCTATGGTTACCTATACAAACAAGCCAACGACATCATCCGCAAGGACCTTGAAAACTTCCTCAACATCATCGCTGACAAAGCGAAAGAACACAAGTTCACTATCATGATGGGTCGTACCCACGGTGTGCACGCTGAGCCGACAACATTTGGTTTGAAATTGGCGACTTGGTACAGCGAAATGAAGCGCAACATCGAGCGTTTCGAGCATGCGGCTGCTGGCGTGGAAGCTGGTAAGATTTCTGGTGCGGTTGGGAACTTTGCCAACATCCCACCATTCGTTGAAAAATACGTCTGCGATAAATTGGGTATCCGTGCTCAAGAAATCTCTACACAGGTCCTTCCTCGTGACCTTCATGCTGAGTACTTTGCAGTTCTTGCGAGCATCGCAACTTCTATCGAGCGGATGGCAACTGAAATCCGTGGTCTTCAAAAATCTGAACAACGTGAAGTGGAAGAATTCTTTGCCAAAGGTCAAAAAGGATCTTCAGCAATGCCTCACAAGCGCAACCCGATCGGTTCTGAAAACATGACCGGTCTTGCGCGTGTGATCCGTGGTCACATGGTCACAGCTTACGAAAATGTGTCACTCTGGCATGAGCGTGATATCTCTCACTCATCAGCTGAGCGTATCATCGCACCAGACACAACCATCTTGATTGACTACATGCTCAACCGTTTTGGAAACATCGTTAAGAACTTGACAGTCTTCCCAGAAAACATGATCCGCAACATGAACTCTACATTTGGTTTGATCTTCAGCCAACGTGCCATGTTGACTTTGATTGAAAAAGGCATGACACGTGAGCAAGCTTACGACCTTGTTCAACCGAAGACTGCTCAATCATGGGATAACCAAGTAGACTTCAAACCACTTCTTGAAGCAGATCCAGAAGTGACTTCTCGTCTCACTCAAGAAGAAATCGACGAAATCTTCAACCCAAGCTACTACACCAAACGGGTGGATGAAATTTTTGAACGCATCGGTTTGGGTGACTAATCGCAACGAAAAAGGGAATTTGAAAAATAGACGAAAGAGGCTGGGCAAAAACTGTCCAGCCTTTGATGTTTGATAAGAATAACTGCAAGACGCAGTGGTTGATTGCTCAAAGCACTGCTTTGAGGTGGTGGATAGGAGTTGTGAAGCAAGTATCCTAAGTCTTTGTTCGCTTATGAAGCTCCAAAGATGACCTATGGTGACGGAAGCAATGTTTCCTTGATCTGCAGCCTTCAACAGTCTCCCAGACTGTTGAAGCTATGAGGGGGTGGGAAGATCGAAAAGGTTCGGGGAACCTTTTCGATCTTTTTTAATTCTTCAGAGTTCTTTCCCACTCCCTTTTTAAACTTTTTATAGCTAAACTATCACTAATTATATATATTTTTAAAGAGGTCTTTAGAAATCGTTTTCAACATGCTATACTGGAGTTATAAAAAAGACCGAGATGTCTCAGTCTTTTTGGTTCTTAGTGATCGCGGTCACAGGAGATGAACTTGATCTTGTAGTAGTCACCGCGTTTATAGGTTTCCGTGTATTCAAGGATTTGGCCAGTCGCTTCTAGCTTGGTCGTCTTCACTTGTTTGACCGTTGGGAAATTTTCGTCGATCTTCAATACTTTAGCAACCTTGCTTGGTGTAGGAAAGACGATTTCGTTGACTTCTTCGAAGTGTTCGTCATTCATATGAATGTGGTAGTCTTCTTTGAAGCGATCATAGATAGAGCTGTAGTATTCCAAATTTGGATAGTTTGGATTGATGTATTGTTCAGGAACATAGGTTTGGTGGAAGATATAGGTATCATCCCCTGTCTGGCGAGTCCGTTCGATCTTATAGTAGAATTGCGTTGGGTTGAGGCCTAGTTTGTCTAGGATGCTTAAGGTATTTCCACGTTTAATAGAGAGAACTTTGACTTTGGCCTTTTGGATTGGGAAGGTTTCAACATCTGAAAATTCAACCAGTTTGTGTTTTCGAGCACGAGAAACAAAGGTTCCTTTTCCTTGCTGGCGGACAATGTAACCATCAGCAGCGAGGTCGTTCAAAGCACGGACAACGGTGATAGAGCTGACATCATAAATTTTAATGAGTTCAGCTTCAGTATAAAATTTATCTCCATTTTCAAATTTTCCGGAGATAATTTGCTGCTTCAATTCATCTTTGATGTGTTGGTACTTTGGAATTGCCATAGTGCTACCTCTCTTTAGATTTCTCTTATTTAACCCTATTTTAACATATTTTTTATAAAAGTGTTGACATTTTTTAAATAATTTATTATATTAATAAATGAAAAGGGTTACATATAAGAAAGGGGGGCGTTTATGGGAGTTTTTGAGATTCGCGATGCTTTCTATTTAAAAGGTCAACCCTTCAAGATTTTGTCCGGAGCGATCCATTATTTCCGAATTGACCCAGCAGACTGGTATCATTCCTTGTATAATCTAAAGGCTTTGGGGTTTAACACGGTTGAGACCTATGTCCCTTGGAATGCGCATGAACCCCGCAAAGGGCAGTTTGACTTTAGTGGTCGATTGGATCTAGAGCGTTTCATTCAAACCGCCCAATCCCTTGGACTTTACATGATTGTAAGGCCGTCGCCCTTTATCTGTGCAGAGTGGGAATTTGGTGGATTACCAGCCTGGCTCTTGGAAGAAGACCTGCGAATTCGCTCATCAGACCCAGCCTTTATCGAAGCAGTGGATCGTTATTATGATCGCTTGCTTGGGTTGTTAACACCCTACCAAGTGGATCAAGGTGGTCCAATCCTCATGATGCAGGTGGAAAATGAGTACGGCTCTTATGGAGAAGATAAGGATTATCTGCGTGCCATTCGGGATTTGATGAAGGAAAAAGGCGTGACCTGTCCTCTCTTTACATCGGATGGGCCATGGCGAGCAACGCTAAGAACAGGAACCCTGATTGAAGAAGACCTCTTTGTGACGGGAAACTTCGGTTCCAAAGCAGCCTATAACTTTGGTCAGATGAAAGAATTCTTTGACGAATACGGCAAGAAATGGCCCTTGATGTGTATGGAATTCTGGGATGGCTGGTTTACCCGCTGGAAGGAACCCGTGATTCGAAGGGACCCAGAGGAGTTGGCAGAAGCTGTACATGAGGTCTTGGAGCTCGGCTCCATCAATCTCTATATGTTTCATGGCGGAACCAATTTCGGCTTCATGAATGGTTGCTCAGCTCGGGGTACGCTTGATTTGCCACAGGTGACATCCTATGACTATGGGGCTTTGCTCAATGAGCAGGGCAATCCGACGGAGAAGTATTATGCTATTCAAAAAATGATGGCGACCTATTATCCGGAATACCCACAGCAAGAACCACTCATCAAAGAGTGTTTGCCAGAGCAGACTTTACATTTGGCAACCAAGACTAGTCTTTTTGGGAATCTGGACAATTTGGCTCAAGTCAAAACCAGTCTCTATCCGGAAAAGATGGAAGGGTTAGGGCAAACCACAGGTTATCTGCTATATGAGACAGACCTTGAGTTGGATGCGGAAGAAGAAAAACTGCGCATCATTGATGGCCGGGATCGGGTACAGATTTACCTGGATGATCAACATGTAGCAACGCAATACCAAACAGAGATCGGTGAAGATCTTTTTATCAAAGGAAAAAAGAAAGCGGTTACGAATTTAAAAATCTTGCTTGAGAATATGGGACGTGTCAACTACGGCCACAAGCTCTTAGCTGATAGCCAGCACAAGGGCATTCGCACAGGTGTCTGTGTGGATTTGCATTTCCACCTTCATTGGAAGCAGTACCCACTGGATTTACAAGATCTCAGTCAGCTCGATTTTTCAAAGGAATGGCAGACAGGTGCTCCAGCCTTTTACCGATATGATTTTCAGCTGGACCACACCCTTGACACTTATCTGGATATGACAGGATTTGGGAAAGGGGTCGTCTTTGTCAACGGCCATAACCTTGGTCGCTTCTGGGAGGTCGGACCGACCACTTCACTTTACGTGCCTCATGGCTTCCTCAAAGAAGGAGCCAATAGCCTGATCGTCTTTGAGACAGAAGGGCGGTACCAAGAGACACTTCAACTTGTTCAACAACCTACATTCAAAGAAGTAAAGGGGGAAAACTTATGACTATTGTAGGATGCCGTATCGATGGACGTTTGATCCACGGGCAGGTAGCCAATCTTTGGACTACCAAACTAAATGTTTCACGTATCATGGTGATCGATGATGAAGTCGCTCAAAATGATATTGAAAAAAGTGGCTTGAAACTAGCGACACCACCTGGTGTTAAGCTCAGTATCTTGCCAGTCGCAAAGGCTGCGGAAAATATCTTGGCTGGAAAATATGATAGCCAACGACTCTTTATCGTAGCTCGCAAACCTGATCGTTTCCTTCGTTTGATCGAAGCAGGTGTTCAGCTTGAAACGCTGAATGTCGGCAATATGTCTCAATCTGATGAGACACGTGCGATTACCCGCTCGATCAATGTGGTGGACGCGGACGTGGAAGACTTCAACAAGATCCACGAAAAAGGTGTAAAGATTACGTCTCAGATGGTGCCAAACGACACTGCAGAAGACTTTATGAAGTTATTAAAGTAAAAGAAAATTTTTAGGAGGAAATTGTCATGATACAATGGTGGCAAATTTTACTACTTACTTTGTACTCAGCTTATCAAATCTGTGATGAGTTGACGATTGTTTCATCAGCAGGCTCACCAGTCTTTGCTGGTTTCATTACAGGACTTGTTATGGGGGATTTAGGAACAGGTCTCTTTATCGGAGCGTCTCTCCAATTGACAGTGCTCGGTGTAGGTACTTTCGGTGGAGCTTCTCGTATTGACGCCACTTCTGGTGCCGTTCTTGCAACTGCCTTTTCAGTAGCGCAAGGTATTAAACCAGAAATTGCGATTTCAACTATTGCCGTTCCCGTAGCTGCTCTCTTGACCTATGCAGATATCCTTGGCCGTATGAGTACTACTGCCTTTGCACACCGTATTGATGCGGCGATCGAACGCTTTGATTATAAAGGAATTGAACGCAACTACCTTCTTGGTGCTGTTCCTTGGGCTCTCTCTCGTGCTCTTCCAGTCTTCTTGGCTCTTGCCTTTGGTGGTGCTTTTGTCCAATCTGTTGTTGACTTTGTTGCAAAATATCAATGGTTCGCAAACGGCTTGACTCTTGCAGGACGTATGCTTCCTGGTCTTGGATTTGCGATCTTGCTTCACTACTTGCCTGTGAAACGTCACCTTCACTATCTTGCCCTTGGTTTTGGCTTGACAGCGATGTTGACAGTGCTTTACAGCAATGTTCAAAGTGTTGGTGCTGCAATTTCTGCTATGCTTGGAACAGATGCGTTTGCAAAACTTCCAAAAGAACAAATGGTTGCCTTCACAAACAACTTCAAATCTGTATCTATGATCGGGGTTGCCATCATCGGTATCTTCCTTGCAGTGCAACACTTTAAAAACAGCCAACGTACAGTTGTAGCTGCTCCAGCAAGCAATGTAGAAAGCGGGGAAATTGAAGATGACGAATTCTAATAACTACAAACTCACTAAAGAGGATTTTAAACAAATCAACAAACGTAGCCTCTTCACCTTCCAATTAGGTTGGAACTACGAACGGATGCAGGCTTCTGGTTACCTTTACATGCTTCTTCCACAATTGCGGAAAATGTATGGAGATGGCACACCTGAATTGAAAGAAATGATGAAATTGCATACGCAATTCTTCAATACTTCTCCATTCTTCCACACCATTATCACTGGTTTTGATTTGGCTTTGGAAGAAAAAGATGGTGTCAACTCTAAAGATGCGGTTAACGGGATCAAGACAGGTCTCATGGGACCATTTGCCCCTCTTGGAGACTCTATCTTTGGATCTTTGGTTCCAGCTATTATGGGATCTATTGCAGCAACCATCGCGTCACAAGGTCAACCATGGGGTATCTTCCTTTGGATTGCTGTGGCAGTTGCTTATGATATCTTCCGTTGGAAACAGTTGGAATTCGCTTATAAAGAAGGTACCAACTTAATCAACAACATGCAAAGTACCTTGACAGCTTTGATCGAAGCAGCTTCTGTACTTGGTATCTTCATGGTCGGTGCCTTGATTGCAACGATGATCAATGTGGATGTAACCTGGATGCCACACATCGGGGACAAAGCCATCGATATCCAAGACATGCTCAATTTGATCTTCCCACGCTTGGTTCCAGCTATTATCACAGGTGTGATTTACTGGTTGCTTGGACGTAAAGGAATGAACTCAACTAAAGCTATCTTGTTGATTATCGTCGCAGCGATTGCCTTCTCTGCCTTTGGTCATTTCTGCTTCGGCATGCAGTAATGGAGTAGGGTATGGCAAAAGAGTTAGTACTGGTCAGCCATGGTCGCTTTTGTGAAGAGCTCAAAGCGAGCACAGAGATGATTATGGGGCCACAAGAATCCATCCATACGGTTGCACTCTTACCAGAAGAAGGGCCAGAAGACTTTACCGCTAAATTTGAAGCAACCGTCCAAGGTCTAGAAGACTATATTGTATTTGCCGATCTCTTGGGAGGAACTCCTTGCAACACCGTGAGCCGCTTGATCCTTGAAGGACGTGCGATTGACTTATACGCAGGGATGAATCTTCCGATGGTCATCGAGTTCATCAATAGTAGCCTGACTGGTAATGAAGGGGACTACCCTGAACGTGCAAAAGAAAGTATTGTCAAGGTCAATGACCTCTTGTCAAACCTTGATGATGATGAAGATGAGTAGGTTGGTATGGGAGTCTGGGAGCATCATCTCAGGCTCCTTTCCCATTTATCAACGTTAGATTGTAGAAAGGAACAACAGTTTCTATGTTAGACTATACAAAAGAAGACTTGCAGGAGCTAGGAGCAGAGATCACCACTCGTGAGATCTACCAACAACCAAGTGTTTGGAAAGAAACGGCTCGCTTGTACCAAGAAAGAAAAGCGGAAATAAAAACTTTCTTAGAAAAAATTGGGCAAGAGCATGACTATATCAAGGTCATCTTGACAGGGGCAGGGACCTCAGCCTATGTGGGAGATACCTTGGTTCCTTACTTGCAGGAAGTGCATGATGAACGCCACTGGAATTTTCAATCCATTGCGACGACGGATATCGTAGCTCATCCTCAAACCTATTTGAAAAAAGAGGTTCCGACAGTTTTAGTATCCTTTGCCCGGAGTGGCAATTCGCCAGAAAGTGTCGCAACCGTGCAGTTGGCTCAAGATCTAGTCGATGAGCTCTATCAGATCACCATTACCTGTGCCGAAGAAGGAAAACTGGCCCAGCAAGCCCACGGGGATGAGCGCAATCTCTTGCTTCTCCAACCAAAAGAAACCAACGATGCTGGCTTTGCGATGACCTCTAGCTTTACCTCCATGCTTTTGACAGCTCTCTTGGTCTTTGATCCAAGCGAGGAAGAGATCAAGGAAAAACGAGTAGAAGAGCTGGTTGATCTGTCTGAGCAAATCTTGGAGAAGGACCGTGCGGTCAAGGAAGTGGTCGATCTAGACTTCGAGCGCGTCATCTATCTGGGGGCAGGACCTTTCTTTGGTCTAGCCCATGAAGCCCAGCTCAAGATTTTGGAATTAACAGCAGGCAAAATCGCAACCATGTATGAGAGTCCTGTCGGATTCCGTCACGGTCCGAAATCCCTCATCAATGACCAGACCCTCGTCTTGGTCTTTGGATCCATTGATCCTTATACCCGACAGTATGATCTGGACTTGGTTCGAGAAGTTGCAGGGGATCAGATTGCCCGTCAGGTCGTCCTCTTGACCGACCAAGCTGCTGGGATTGAGCATGTGCGGGAAGTTTTTGTAGCATCTTCAGCAGACTCCCTAGATATCTACCGTGCCTTCCCATACATTATCTATGGCCAATTGATTTCTCTTTTGACTTCGCTCAAGGTGCAAAATCGCCCAGACACACCTTCACCGACTGGTACCGTCAATCGGGTTGTTCAAGGGGTAATCATTCATCCATTTCATAAAGAATAGCCACTAATTTTCTATAAAAAGTGGAGTGTTTCTTCTTGTGAAACTGATACAATGGAGAAAAACTGTGAGAGGAGAAGGTTTGTGAAACAGTATCAAGAAAGCGTGTTTGGGGAATGGAAGAATCAGGAAGTTCGTGCTTATCGCTTCGAAAATGATAAGGGCTACCAATTATCTGTCATGACCTATGGGGCGACGATCTTAGAATATGTGACGCCTGATAAAGAAGACCAGTTTACGAATATTATTTTAGGCTTTGATCGCTTTGAGGACTATGTGGGCAATAGCCCTAAATATGGGGCTAGTATTGGCCCGGTAGCAGGCCGGATTGCAGGGGCCAGCTTTGAGCTTAATGGTCAAACCTATCACTTGGAAGCCAATAACGGTGCCAACTGCAACCACAGTGGACCGACGGGTTGGGACAGCGCTTTGTTTAGCGTGGAATCGGTAACGGATCAGGAAATCACTCTCTATACAGAACGGGCGGATGGAACCGGTGGTTTCCCTGGAAATCTCAAGATCTGGGTAACCTATGGTTTGACGGAAGATGGTGAACTCGAGATTGCTTATCGGGTAGAAACGGATCAAGATACTCTAGTTAACCCGACCAACCACAGCTATTTCAACCTATCTGGGAACTTCACCCAACCGATCAATGACCATGTCTTTCAGATCAACCATCAAGGGCTTTACCCTATCCATCCAGACGGTGTTCCTCTTCAGACCGTGGATAGAGAAAGTCCGGTTGTTCAGCATCTCTACCAAGCTATGCTCTTGGAGGATCTTTTTAAGGACTCTGATCCGCAAATCCGTCTGGTAGAAGGATTAGACCATCCATTTGCTCTTCCAGAAGGGCATGAAAATGCTGGCTTTCTTTACCATCAGCCATCTGGACGTTTCTTGACCTTCAAGTCAGAAGCCCCAGCCTTGGTAGTGTATTCAGCTAATTTCGTAGATGAAACCGTTCGTCTGCAAGGCCAACCAATGGTTCAACACAATGGCTTGGCTCTAGAATTCCAAACAGTGCCAGATGCCATTCACAGTGACCAGGCTGAAAAGGTTATCTTGAGAGCAGGTCAAGTCTTCACAAGCAAGACTAGCTACCATGCCATCGCTAAGAAATAAGGAGGAAAGGGGTGACCCAAACAAGGATGTGAAATCCTTGCTTGGGACATCCTCTTTTTCTCGAAAAAAATTTTTTAGAAAAACTATAAGGAAATTTTAAGCTTCCTATCGTATACTAATACCATCATCAAAGACCTCCTAACTTTGAATGATAAAACTCCTAAAACTTTTTCATAATAATCTCCCTATAAGAGTCACCAAAACCGGTGGCTTTTTTTCTGGGAGTGAGACAGAACAATTTTTTAAAATTGTTCGTTGTCTCACCCCCGCACAGTTGATTAGGTAATCTTTGGAGCTATAAGAGCGAACAAAGATACCAATCAACCACTGCGTTATGTAATTATTACTAAACCTATTTCATCTAACCAAGCCTGATAGGGACGTAGACGAGTTTAGGTACGTTGACGCAGTTCGAACGACGGTGAGAACCAGGATCTTTAAAAAACACATTCTATTTATGGTAGCGAAGGTATCATTTTTTGCTATAATAGACTGTATGAGTAGAATTTTAGACAATGAAATCATGGGCGATGAAGAGGCCGTTGAACGGACGTTGCGCCCGCAATATTTACATGAATATATCGGTCAAGATAAGGTTAAAGACCAGCTAAAAATCTTTATTGAGGCGGCGAAGCTTCGGGATGAAGCGCTGGATCATGTCCTTCTTTTTGGCCCTCCGGGGCTGGGGAAAACCACCATGGCCTTTGTCATTGCCAATGAACTGGGCGTCAATCTCAAGCAGACTTCTGGTCCTGTCATTGAAAAGGCTGGTGACTTGGTAGCTATCCTCAATGATCTAGAGCCAGGCGATGTCCTCTTTATCGATGAGATCCACCGTCTTCCTATGTCAGTCGAAGAAGTGCTTTACAGCGCCATGGAAGATTTTTACATCGACATTATGATTGGCGCTGGTGAGAGCAGCCGGAGTGTCCATCTGGACCTTCCTCCTTTCACTCTGATTGGGGCGACAACGCGAGCTGGTATGTTGTCCAATCCCTTGCGCGCTCGCTTTGGGATTACCGGACACATGGAATACTATGAGCAAGATGATTTGACAGAGATTGTCGAGCGGACCGCCGAGATCTTTGAGATGGAAATTACCCACGAGGCTGCCGAAGAGCTTTCTCTTCGTAGTCGTGGGACTCCTCGGATTGCCAACCGCTTGCTCAAACGGGTGCGCGATTTTGCCCAGATCATGGGCGATGGCTTAATTGACGATACTATTACAGACAAGGCCCTCTCTATGCTGGATGTGGACCATGAAGGACTGGACTATGTCGATCAAAAGATCCTGCGTACCATGATTGAAATGTACGGCGGTGGCCCGGTCGGGCTTGGGACTCTATCGGTCAATATTGCTGAAGAGCGAGAGACCGTTGAGGACATGTATGAGCCTTACTTGATTCAAAAAGGCTTTATCATGCGGACCCGGACAGGGCGCGTGGCGACCCGCAAGGCCTACGAACACCTCGGTTATCCCTACAATGGAGACTAGAAGAAGATGCTGACGGAAGAAGCAATAGTAGAACAAATTCAAGCGGATCCGGAGATGATGACTGTCTTGGCTATCATTCGAGATCTCAACCTAACAGATGCCTGGTTAGCGGCGGGCGCGGTGCGCAATTTCATCTGGAACCAGCTCTCTGGAAAACCAGGGTTTGACGCGACGACGGATATGGATCTGGTCTTTTATGACCCTGCGATCAGTTATGAGGAGACTCTCCAGATCGAGCAGGAATTAAAGAAGACCTATCCCCAGTACGCTTGGGAAGTGAAAAATCAAGTCTACATGCACCAGCATAGCCCGGGGACAGCTCCATATCGCAGTGCCTGTGATGCGGTTTCCAAATACCCCGAGCAGTGTACGGCACTTGCAGTTCGCCTAAGGAAAGATGGTCAGCTAGAGCTCTTTCTCCCTTATGGGACAAAGGATATCGAAGACTTCATCGTTCAGCCGACTCCGCATTTTTTAGCCAGTCCAGAGCGTTTAGCGGTTTATACAGAGCGGATGAAAAAGAAAAATTGGCAGAGTAAATGGCCTCCATTAGAGGTTCGTTTTCCAAAATAGAGAAACAGATCAGATTTGAAAAAAGGAATCTGATTTTTCTTTAAAATGATGGAGCCCCTTTGTCATCTTTCTGTCACATTTTTGTTATAATAGTAATAGTATGCTGGTTTTCCATAGTGGAAAGCGAAGGGCTCAGCTAGGTTGGGCAGTCCGAACAAGGAGTTAGGTGGAATCATGAAAAAAATCGTCTTTGTCTGCTTAGGAAATATTTGTCGGAGCCCCATGGCGGAGTTTGTCATGAAGGACTTGACGGATCAGTATGAGATTGAAAGTCGGGCCACCTCGAGCTGGGAACATGGCAATCCCATCCATCGGGGAACCCAGAAAATCTTTCAACAACACCAGGTCCCATATGATCCAGCCAAGACGTCCTTACAGATCAAGGAAGAGGATTTTTACAACTTTGATTTGATCCTAGGGATGGACGAAAACAATGTAGCAGATCTGAAGCAAATGGCTCCTGCAGGAACAGAACACAAGATTCATCTTTTTGCTGCTGAATGTGTGCCAGATCCGTGGTATACCGGTGATTTTGAGGAGACCTATTCCAGAGTCCTGAGCGGCTGTAAGGCTTGGTTAGATCAGTTAGCAACTTCCTAAGAGTTTGATATGTGAGAGAATGAATATGAAAGAATTTTATGAGACTTATAAGGTCTATCTGACGCGAAAAAATTTAGAAATAGCAGCATTAGTCGTGATTATTCTATCTGCTTTGCTGGTTTTCCTTTCAGCCATTCCAGGTCAGGGCGTCTTGACCTTGGATAAGGGGGCGATCCGTTACGACGGAAGTTTGGTCCGTGGCAAGATGAATGGCAAGGGAACCGTCACCTTTAAAAATGGGGATACCTATACAGGTAACCTCGTCAACGGCTCTTTTAGCGGCTATGGTAAGTTTAAGTCCAAGGATGGTTGGACCTATGAAGGGCAGTTTGTTAACGGCCAGCCGGAGGGCAAAGGCACCTTAACCACAGAAGCCAACGTCGTATACAAAGGAACATTCAAGCAGGGGATTTATCAAAATGCGCATTAAATGGTTTTCACTAGTCCGTGTTACAGGACTCTTATTGGTATTGCTCTACCATTTCTTCCAAAAAGCCTTTCCTGGAGGCTTCATTGGGGTAGATATTTTCTTCACCTTCTCAGGATTTTTGATTACAGCGCTCTTGATCGATGAATTTGCGCGCAAGCAAGGAATCGACTACCTGGCATTCTTGAAACGGCGCTTTTACCGGATCGTACCACCCCTTGTCTTTATGGTCTTGGTCGTGATGCCCTTTACCTTTATGGTCCAACGGGACTACGTGGCTGGTATTGGGACTCAGATTGCGGCGGTCTTCGGTTTTGTGACCAATTTCTTTGAGATGGCAACGGGTGGTAGTTACGAAAGTAACTTCATTCCACATCTCTTCCTTCATACCTGGAGTTTGGCCCTAGAAGTGCATTACTATGTGCTCTGGGCACTTTTGGCATGGTTCTTGGCTAAGCGGGCTAAGACGGTTGGAAAGTACCGAGGTATGTTCTTCCTGGCATCCAGCGGGCTCTTTCTCTTCACCTTCTTGTCCATGTTCATCCGTGCCTTTCTGACAGCCAATTTCTCTACCATCTATTTTTCTAGCTTCACTCACATCTTCCCCTTCTTTGCGGGATCATGCCTAGCAACGGTGACAGGGATTGCTAATGTCAGCCCGAACTTTACAAAGCTGGTGCAGTCTTGGAGCATGAAAAAGACCTTATCGGTCTTGGGTGGAAGCTTTGCCTTCTTGTTTGTGCTCAGTCTTTTCTTGCCATTTGATAGCTTGTGGACCTATCTGTTTGGCTTTTTAGCAGCGACAATCGCAGCTTGTGCTATGATTCTGTCGGCCCGCATTCTCCATGAGAAGACGCCAGATAAAAAAGAACCAGCCATCCTCAATTTCTTGGCAGATACCAGTTATGGTGTCTATCTTTTCCACTGGCCTTTCTTTATCATCTTCTCTCAACATTTGGGAAATATGATGGCAGCCCTTGTGACGACGATCGTTTCCTTGATTCTAACGGCTCTGTCCTTCTATATTTTGGAGCCAACCATTGCAGGCAAGGAGCCTCGTGTCTTTGGCATGAAGATGGATCTCAGTTTTTTGACCAAACCGATCTTTTACCTCATGATTCCACTGGCTCTCTTGATGGTTGGAATCTCCGCCTTTGCACCAACCGTCGGAGCTTTTGATGAGAGTTTGGTAGTGAGTGGGCTCAATCAAGCAGACAGCAAAATGCAGGTCACACGGACGCAAGTGGATAATGCGACTGCAACAGACTATAACGTCTCAAATGGTGTGACCATGATCGGTGATTCGGTTAACTTGCGAGCGCAGGACTACCTGACTAAAGCCATCCCTGGCATCCAGATTGATGCAGTGGTGAGTCGTCAGTTGGAAAATGGAATGAAGGTCTTTGAGACTGACATCTCCAATAAAGTTCTCCTAAAAAATGTGGTCATTGCCCTAGGAACCAATACTGTAAGCAACTACAAAGAATTGCTGGATCAGTATGTTGAGAAACTTCCAAAAGGCCGTCGCCTGATCCTTGTGACACCATATGATGGTCGCTATGCCAACGATCAGTCCAGTGAATCGGTTCAAACCCGTCTTTATGAGTTGGAACTAGCAAAGAAATACGACTTTATCACCATTGCGGACTGGTACCAAGTAGCAATTGAAAATCCAAACATTTGGGTGGGAACAGACTCTGTTCACTTCAATATGGAAACCAATGGTGGGGAACTCTATGCTCAAACAGTCAAAGAAGCCCTTGATAAGGCCGAAAAGGGTCCGGTCAAGAAGTAAAAATGCTTCTCTGAAACTGAAACAAAACAAATCCTAACAAAATAAAACAAAAAGCAACTTTTTACTTGTAAAAAGCTGCTTTTTTTAGTAAGATTAAGAAAACGCTTACATAAATCAATTGAAAATATCACTTTGTGAAGAAAAAAATTTTTTAATTATTTTTTCACAATTTTGCTAGATGATTACTTTCACAGCAATAGGATTGATAAAATTTTCACAAACTTCAAAAAAATCTTTGTGAAAGTTGCTTGGAAGTGTTTACAAAAATCTCAAAATAGAGTACAATTATATTGTGAAATAATTAACAAATCGAAATTTCTTACACTATTCTTGAAAATTTCCGAAAACATGAAAAAAGTTCTAGAAAAGGATAAGGGTTTCAAACATTGGAGGAAAGCATCAAATGGCTGATAAAAAAACTCTCTCACCTGAAGAAAAGAAACTCGCTGCTGAAAAACACGTAGACGAGTTGGTGCAAAAAGCGCTCGTAGCGCTTGAAGAAATGCGCAAATTGAACCAGGAGCAAGTGGACTACATTGTAGCGAAAGCATCTGTAGCTGCTCTTGACGCACACGGTGAGCTCGCTCTTCATGCTTATGAAGAAACTGGTCGTGGGGTCTTTGAAGACAAGGCGACGAAGAACTTATTCGCTTGTGAACACGTTGTGAACAACATGCGTCACACCAAGACAGTTGGTGTCATTTCAGAAGATGATGTCACTGGTTTAACTTTGATTGCGGAGCCAGTCGGAGTTGTCTGTGGGATCACTCCTACAACAAACCCTACTTCAACAGCAATCTTTAAAGCATTGATTTCCTTGAAGACACGGAACCCTATCGTCTTTGCCTTCCACCCATCTGCTCAAGAATCATCTGCTCATGCGGCACGAATCGTACGCGATGCGGCAATTGCAGCTGGAGCACCTGAGAACTGTGTGCAATGGATTACCCAACCTTCTATGGAAGCAACCAGTGCCCTTATGAACCATGAAGGAGTTGCTACGATCCTTGCGACTGGTGGGAATGCCATGGTTAAAGCGGCATACTCATGTGGGAAGCCAGCTCTTGGGGTAGGTGCCGGAAACGTTCCTGCCTATGTTGAAAAATCAGCTAACATCCGCCAAGCAGCACACGATATCGTTATGTCTAAATCATTTGACAATGGTATGGTCTGTGCATCTGAACAAGCGGTTATCATCGATAAAGAAATCTACGATGAGTTTGTTGAAGAATTCAAATCTTACCACACTTACTTTGTCAACAAAAAAGAAAAAGCCCTTCTTGAAGAGTTCTGCTTCGGTGTGAAAGCCAACAGCAAGAACTGTGCGGGTGCGAAATTGAATGCGGACATCGTTGGGAAACCAGCAGCATGGATCGCAGAACAAGCTGGCTTCTCAGTTCCAGAAGGAACCAATATCCTTGCGGCAGAATGTAAAGAAGTTGGTGAAAAAGAGCCTTTGACTCGTGAAAAATTGTCACCAGTCATCGCTGTCTTGAAATCTGAAAGCCGTGAAGACGGAATTAACAAAGCTCGCCAAATGGTTGAATTCAACGGTCTTGGTCACTCAGCTGCTATCCATACAGCAGACGAAGAATTGACCAAAGAATTTGGTAAAGCAGTTAAAGCCATTCGTGTGATCTGCAACTCTCCTTCGACTTTCGGTGGTATCGGGGATGTTTACAATGCCTTCTTGCCATCATTGACACTTGGATGTGGTTCTTACGGACGCAACTCTGTTGGGGACAACGTTAGTGCCATCAACCTCTTGAATATCAAAAAAGTCGGACGCCGGAGAAATAACATGCAATGGATGAAACTTCCTTCAAAAACATACTTTGAACGTGATTCAATTGAATACCTACAAAAATGTCGTGACGTTGAACGTGTCATGATCGTTACAGACCACGCTATGGTAGAGCTTGGTTTCCTTGATCGTATCATCGAACAGCTTGACCTTCGTCGCAACAAGGTAGTTTACCAAATCTTTGCAGACGTTGAACCAGATCCAGATATCACAACTGTTGAACGTGGTACAGAGATCATGCGTGCCTTCAAACCAGATACTATCGTCGCTCTCGGCGGTGGATCTCCAATGGATGCGGCTAAAGTAATGTGGCTCTTCTATGAACAACCAGAAGTGGACTTCCGTGACCTTGTACAAAAATTCATGGATATCCGTAAACGTGCCTTTAAATTCCCATTGCTTGGTAAGAAAACTAAATTCATCGCGATCCCAACTACATCTGGTACAGGATCTGAAGTAACTCCATTTGCCGTTATCTCTGATAAAGCAAACAACCGTAAATACCCAATCGCTGACTACTCATTGACACCAACTGTGGCAATCGTAGACCCTGCCTTGGTATTGACAGTTCCTGGATTTGTTGCGGCTGATACTGGTATGGACGTCTTGACGCACGCGACTGAAGCTTACGTATCACAAATGGCTAGCGACTTCACAGATGGTCTTGCTCTTCAAGCTATTAAACTTGTCTTTGAAAACTTGGAAAGCTCAGTGAAGAATGCGGACTTCCATTCACGCGAAAAGATGCACAATGCGTCAACCATCGCAGGTATGGCCTTCGCCAATGCCTTCCTCGGTATTTCTCACTCAATGGCCCACAAGATCGGTGCGCAATTCCATACCATCCACGGACGGACCAATGCGATCTTGCTTCCGTACGTTATCCGCTACAACGGTACACGCCCAGCTAAGACAGCTACATGGCCTAAGTACAACTACTACCGTGCAGATGAAAAATACCAAGATATCGCTCGTATGCTAGGACTTCCATGCTCTACTCCAGAAGAAGCCGTTGAAGCTTATGCAAAAGCTGTATACGAACTCGGTGAACGCTGTGGTATCGAAATGAACTTCAAAGCACAAGGCATCGATGAAAAAGAATGGAAGAAACATTCTCGTGAATTGGCCTTCCTTGCTTATGAAGATCAATGTTCACCAGCTAACCCACGTCTTCCAATGGTAGACCATATGCAAGAAATCATCGAAGATGCTTACTATGGTTACAAGGAACGTCCAGGACGTCGTAAATAAGACGCCAAGGAACAACTGATGTTTATCAGCTACCCCCACTCGAAAGAGCGGGGGATTTTTGCTATTTGGGTCCAAAACTCGTTTTTTCATAAAAAATTAGACTTTTTTTCAGAAATTGTGTTATTTTTATAGCATTCCGAGCTATTTTATGTTACCCTATAGTGTGTGAATCTGCTTGTAGCTGAAGGGTTAGGATCCTTTTTCAGTTATAGGAAACGAAAAAACAAATCCAAGAAAGGAGGCCATCTCAAATGGAGTTAGAAGGTGAAGTGCAAGATCAGGCCCAGAAAATTATTGAAATGCCCCAACGAGATCGGGCAACGTCCGCTTCAGAAAATCAGCCATCATCTGCTTCGGTGGTCTCCATGTATGGGCAGGAAAGGCCCAGCATTCCGAGTCTCCATCAGCAATTGGCAGGAGCATCTGGTACCCAGACCATTCAATTACGAGAGGAATTGGTACTGGCAGTAGCGCAAAATGCTTCAGCGCAAGCGACGGTCTTTGAGGCCGAGCTCAAAGATCAGCTAGAAGTGGCCAAGGAGACGGTTTCCCATAAGGTTGCTGAGGTGTCTCAAATGGCCCACAGCATGGCTCAATTTTTAACAGATGCAGAAGTGGAGCAATTATTAGGAGAGTTCTCCATGGATACTTGCTGGGACCAAGCGGTCGAGGCGGAAAACCTGGCCCAAGCAAAGGTCTACTCGACACGTCTGTCAGATTTGGCAGGCCAACTGGAAGCTGCATCAGCCCAATTGGTGAACTTGGATAAGGGACAAGCAGTGGCCTTTGATTTTCATAAGTAGGAGAAAAAGATGTTAGAGATCCTGGGAGAGGATAGAGAACGAATTGAGGAGCTCCATCGAGAGATTAAAAAGGAGCAAGAGCGGATTGCAATTCGGAGTTTGATTGCAACGCAAAAAGCCTTGATGATGTTGGAAGGGATGAGTTTGCAGGTGACTTTGAGCGGTCAATCCGAAAAAATGCGCTCTTTTGCTACAACAACTCTAGTTAATGATTTGAAAGATGGATTTACAGGAGGAGCAGCGGACGCGGCAGAAGCAGCACTGAAATCAGTGAAAAAGCCGATTTTATTGAGTCCGATTAAAGGAGGTATGTGATGTACCATTCAGGAAATAGTGAATTAGAACAACTAGAAGATCGACATTACCGCTTCAACCAGAAACTTAGCGAGTTGGAGTGGGATTATGCGGATATGCGTATGGATGTCCGCCAACATACAGAAAATTTAGTAGACTGGCTGAGTGCCCTGCATTTTCAAGCCCCAAGTGCGGAGGCTCAAAGTGGCTTGGAGCGTTTATTTGCCTTGCAAGAAGAGTTTGAGGCAGAACTCAAGCGCTATGAAGAGCGTTTAGAAGAAGAACGTGAGCGCGAGCAGCAAGAGTACTATAAGCAGCGCCAACAATTAGAACAAGGTGATTGAAACATTCCTCTGGTAGAGATAAGAGGAATGTTTTTGTTTGCTCAAAAAACTTTTAAAAATGTGCTCATAAAATATTGTAAGCCTTTACTTAATATGTTATAATATTCACAAAGAAACGAAAATAAAATGGTTTTATCAAACCAACAAAGAAAAGGAGTCGCTTATGAAAGCTGCAACTTATGTATCTGCAGGCAATCTGCAACTGCTGGATCAACCAAAACCAGTGATCAAAAATCCAACGGATGCCATTGTGCGTGTCTTGAAGACAACCATCTGTGGGACAGACCTTCACATCCTAGGAGGAGATGTGCCAGCTTGTAAGGAAGGCACAATTTTAGGCCACGAAGGAATCGGGATCGTTGAAGAAGTCGGCGATGCGGTTACTAACTTCAAGGTGGGCGACAAGGTCATTATCTCTTGTGTCACAGCTTGTAATACCTGCTACTACTGTAAACGTAGTCTGCCTTCTCACTGTGAAGATGGTGGTTGGATTTTGGGTCACTTAATCAATGGGACCCAAGCAGAATATGTGCATATTCCACATGCGGATGGCAGTCTTTATCATGCGCCTGAAACTGTGGATGACGAAGCCTTGGTCATGCTCTCAGACATTCTCCCAACATCTTATGAAATCGGAGTGCTTCCATCTCATGTGAAACCAGGGGACAATGTCTGTATCGTTGGAGCTGGTCCGATTGGCCTTGCGGCTCTTTTGACCGTTCAATTCTTCTCACCAGCTACGATTATTATGGTGGACTTATCTGAATCTCGTCTTGAAGCAGCTAAGAAATTTGGGGCAACTCACACCATCTGCTCCAGTGATATCGCTGAAATTAAGGCCTTTATCAATGATGTGACGGATGGTCGTGGTGTCGATATTTCAATGGAATGTGTGGGTTATCCTGCTACCTTTGATGTCTGCCAAAACGTCATCTCTGTCGGAGGTCATATTGCCAATGTCGGTGTTCACGGAAAACCAGTTAGCTTCAATTTGGACGAATTGTGGATCAAGAACATTACCCTCAACACCGGTCTCGTCAATGCCAACACCACTGAAATGTTGCTCAATGTCCTAAAATCTGGTAAGATCGATGCTACTAAGCTCATCACCCACCACTTCAAACTCTCAGAAGTTGAAAAAGCCTATGATGTCTTTAAACATGCGGGTGAAAACCATGCTCTCAAGGTGATTATCGAAAATGATATCAGTGAATGAAGTGGCAACTAATATTTGTTCATAGTTTTTTTAGACGGACCAGAGATATTCTGGTCCTATTTTCAACCCCCAAAAGCCAATGATTCCTTGCAAAATAAATTTGTTGTCTTATAATAGAAGTACAGAAAACGATTACATAAAGAGAAAGGTGTGATCTTATGAAACGGTTTTGTTATCATCGTGAATTCTGGATGGACTTCCATTTCTGGATCTTGGTCTTGCTTTTAGCGGCTGTAGCTTTGACGATGCGGGCTCCGCTTTCGGTAGCTAGCCTGGCTTATCTTGCTTTTGTCGGGATTTTGATCCTCCTTCAGGTCTTTCAACCGGCTGTATCGACACGTCAGTATCCAGAAGGTAGCTACCATTTCAATTGGACCTTCTATCGCGATACCCGACTGTATATCGATCTCTTTTTACTAGCAGGTCTCTTGGCAGGCCCAATGGCTTCATCGGATATGGTCTATTGGATCTTGCTTGGAGCCGTCGTCGGCTCTATTGGCTTTGTATTTGTCGTAAAGGAAAAAGCGACTGAAAAGATGGCCTAAGGAATCACCATGTCCTAGATCTCTGAAACTAGTTTCAGAGATCTTTTTATTTTTCCCTAAAATGTGAAACTATAATCCAATTGCACGATTAATATTGTAAGCGCTTTAAAAATAGATTATAATCAATTTACAAGTACTCGAGTTGCCTTATTATCAAAGGAGAAGGAGTTATGTCAAAGATTACAAAAGATGAACTGATTGAACAAATCAAAGATGGCATCATTGTTTCTTGTCAAGCTCTCCCTCATGAACCGCTCTATACAGAAGCAGGAGGAGTCATTCCTCTCTTGGTCAAAGCGGCTGAGCAGGGTGGAGCTGTCGGAATCCGAGCCAATAGTGTCCGGGATATCAAGGAAATCAAGGAAGTGACCAAGTTACCGATCATTGGGATTATCAAACGCGATTACCCACCTGAAGAACCCTTTATCACGGCTACTATGAAAGAAGTCGATGAGTTGGCAGCTTTGGATATCGCGGTCATTGCGCTTGATTGTACCAAACGTCCACGTCATGATGGACTTTCGATTAGTGACTTTATCCATCAAGTCAAAGAGAAATATCCAGACCAACTCTTGATGGCTGATACCTCTACTCTGGAAGAAGGATTGACAGCTGTCGAAGCGGGAGTAGACTTTGTCGGAACGACCCTTTCGGGCTATACGGACTACAGTCCGAAGGTTGATGGGCCAGATTTTGAACTGATCCATAGCCTCTGTCAAGCAGGAGTGGATGTCATCGCAGAAGGCAAGATCCACTATCCTGATCAGGCCAAGAAAATCCATGACCTTGGGGTTCGCGGGATCGTTGTAGGTGGCGCCATTACCCGACCGAAAGAGATCACCGAGCGCTTTGTCGCAGCCTTAAAATGAGAAAACAAAACAGTAGATTGAAGGAGGAGGAGACCCAATAGAGAGTAGTCGAATTCATTTAATGAGAATGTTTCAGTGAAGGGATAACGATGTAGATTTCAAGAAGGAAGTCATATTTGCTTAACTTTCTGTAACATAAATCTAGTGTTAAAGGAGAAATAGATGATATTTGATGATTTAACAAACATAAAATTGTACAAAGGGATTCATCCTAATCTGGATCAAGCGATTGATTTTCTCTATGAACACCGGAAAGATTCTTTTGAGCTAGGGAGATATGATATCGACGGTGACAAGGTCTTTCTCGTTGTTCAAGAAAACACCCTTAACAAAGATGAAAATAATCGCTTTGAACATCATCGCCGTTATGCCGACCTTCATTTATTAGTTGAAGGGCATGAATTCTCTAGCTACGGTTCCCGTATCCTAGATGAAGCTATTCCATTTGATGAAGCAAGTGATATTGGCTTTGTTCATTGTGAGAAATTCTATCCACTTCATTTGGGCTATCATAATTTTGCAGTCTTCTTCCCTGGTGAACCTCACCAACCAAATGGTTATTCAGGTCAGGAAGAAACAGTCAGAAAATATTTATTCAAAATTGCGATTGATTAGATGTCTTAAATAGAAAATGGAGGAGATAGGCAATATAGTTAGTTTTTTCGGAGAAGTTAAGTCTTCAAAGCGCTGATTACATATTTTGTATTTAAAACAGAAAGAGGAAAACAATGAAAAATAGTAAGAAAATTCTTTTCGCTTTGGTTCTCGCGTTATTCGCATTGTTTGTCACTGCATGTTCATCTTCAAAAAATGATGCAGAAGGAAGTAATAAAACTGGAGAATTATCTGGTGAAATTGTAATGTGGCACTCATTTACTCAGGGGCCTCGGTTAGAAAGTATTCAAAAATCAGCTGATGAGTTCATGAAGAAGCATCCAAAAGTTAAAATCAAGATTGAGACATTTTCATGGAATGACTTCTATACAAAATGGACGACTGGATTAGCAAATGGCAATGTTCCAGATATTAGTACAGCTTTGCCAAACCAAGTTATGGAAATGGTAAATTCAGATGCCTTAGTTCCATTGAATGATACCGTTAAGAAAATCGGAGAAGATAAATTTAATAAAACAGCATTAGATGAAGCGAAGGTTGATGGCAATTTTTATTCTGTTCCTTTGTATTCACATGCTCAAGTCATGTGGGTTCGCACTGATTTATTGAAACAATATAATATTGAAGTTCCAAAAACATGGGACCAGTTGTATGAAGCTTCAAAAAAATTAAAAGAAAATGGAGTTTATGGATTGTCTGTTCCTTTTGGGACAAATGACCTGATGGGTACACGCTTCTTAAATTTCTACGTACGAAGCGGTGGCGGAAGTCTGTTGACAAAAGATTTGAAAGCTAACTTGACAAGCAAGCTGGCCCAAGATGGAATTAAATATTGGGTGAAGATGTACAAGGAATTTTCTCCTAAAGATTCATTGAACTTTAATGTCTTGCAGCAAGCTACTTTGTTCTATCAAGGAAAGACAGCCTTTGACTTTAACTCAGGTTTCCATGTAGGTGGTATTCAAGCAAATAGCCCTCAATTGATTGATGCAATTGACGCCTATCCGATTCCAAAAGTAAAAGAATCAGATAAAGATTATGGTATTGAAACTTCTAATATTCCATTGGTAGTTTGGAAGAATTCCAAACATCCAGAAGTAGCGAAAGCATTCTTAGAATCTTTGTATGAAAAGAAAGATTATATTAGCTTCTTAGATTCAACTCCTGTTGGAATGTTGCCTGCCATCAAAGGAATTAGTGATGATCCAGCCTATAAAGATAATGACGTTCGCAAGAAATTCCAACATGCAGAAGAAGTTATTACAAAAGCAGCAGAAAAAGGTACAGCTATTGGATATGAAAATGGTCCAAGTGTTCAAGCTGGAATGTTAACAAACCAACATATCATTGAACAAATGTTCCAAGATATTATTACAAATGGTAAAGATCCAATGGAGGCTGCTAAGGATGCAGAAAAACAATTGAACGATTTATTCGAAACTGTAGCAGTTGATGTTAAATAATAATAGCAGAGGCTACAATAATGTAGCCTCTGTTTTTAGAGAGGAAAAAGCATATGGTCAAAAATAGAAATTTGACTCGATGGGTGTTTGTGTTACCTGCTATTATCATTGTTGGACTATTATTTGTTTACCCATTTTTCTCCAGCATTTATTTTAGCTTTACAAACAAACATTTGATCATGCCGCGGTATAAATTTGTAGGATTAGCAAATTATAAAGCAGTTTTATCGGATCCTAATTTCTACAATGCCTTCTTCAACTCCCTTAAATGGACAGTCTTTTCTCTTGTGGGACAAGTGCTTGTTGGTTTTGTATTAGCACTTGCATTGCATAGAGTTAGACGTTTTAAGAAGTTATATAGGACATTGTTGATTGTTCCTTGGGCGTTCCCAACTATTGTCATTGCCTTTTCTTGGCAATGGATCTTAAATGGAGTATATGGTTATCTACCTAACTTGATTGTGAAATTAGGACTGATGAATCACGTCCCTGGATTTTTGACAGAAAGTACGTGGGCTTTCATCTGTTTAGTGTTTATTAATATTTGGTTTGGTGCCCCTATGATCATGGTCAATGTTCTATCTGCCTTACAAACGGTTCCGGAGGAACAGTTTGAAGCGGCTAGGATTGATGGAGCCTCCAGTTGGCAAGTTTTTCGATTTGTAATTTTACCTCATATTAAAGTAGTAGTCGGATTACTTGTTGTACTTAGAACAGTATGGATCTTTAATAACTTTGATATTATCTATCTGATTACAGGTGGAGGCCCTTCAAACGCAACAACAACATTGCCAATATTTGCATATAATCTCGGATGGGGAACAAAACTCCTTGGGCGTGCCTCAGCGGTAACAGTCTTGCTATTTATTTTCTTATTGGCAGTATGTTTCATTTACTTTGGAGTAATTAGTAAATGGGAGAAGGAGGGTAGAAAATGATGAAGAGAAGAACAAATGTACTCCTTGATATTGGGTCACATGTTGTTTTAGTTATTTCAACTATTATCGCAATTTTTCCTTTAGTTTGGATCCTCCTATCTTCTGTGAAAGGAAAAGGAGAATTAACCCAATTTCCAACAAGATTTTGGCCTAAACAGTTTACTCTAGATTATTTTACGCATGTCATTAATGATCTACATTTTATAAATAATATAAAAAATAGCTTGTTAATCGCATTAACGACAACAGTTATCGCTATTATCATTTCTGCAATGGCTGCTTATGGTATTGTTCGATTCTTTCCAAAATTAGGGGCGATTATGTCCCGGTTGCTTGTAATTACCTATATCTTCCCTCCGATTTTATTGGCAATTCCTTATTCGATCGCCATTGCAAAAGTTGGATTGACCAATAGTTTAATTGGTTTAATGATTGTTTATCTTTCATTTAGTGTTCCTTATGCAGTGTGGTTGTTAGTAGGGTTCTTTCAAACAGTTCCAATTGGAATCGAGGAAGCAGCAAAAATAGATGGTGCGAATAAATTTGTCACCTTCTATAAAGTGGTATTACCAATTGTAGCACCAGGAATTGTTGCTACAGCGATCTATACCTTTATCAATGCCTGGAATGAATTTCTTTATGCATTGATCCTGATCAATGATACAAGTAAGATGACTGTTGCAGTGGCTTTGCGTTCATTAAATGGTTCGGAAATACTGGATTGGGGAGATATGATGGCGGCATCTGTAATTGTAGTATTGCCTTCAATTATCTTCTTCTCAATTATCCAAAATAAAATCGCAAGTGGTCTTTCTGAAGGATCTGTAAAATAGTAAAAATAGAAATAGGAGAAAAACAATGGTTGTAAATTATGGTGTTGTCGGCACAGGATACTTTGGTGCTGAATTGGCAAGATATATGAAAGAAAATGATGGAGCAGTAATTACAGTTGTGTATGATCCGGAAAATGCAGAAGCTGTAGCAGAAGAATTAGGAGCCCGAGTGGCATCATCACTCGATGAATTGGTTCAAAGTGATGATGTGGACTGTGTGATTGTTGCTTCTCCTAATAATCTGCATAAAGAACCCGTTATTAAAGCTGCTCAGAATGGAAAAAATGTTTTTTGTGAAAAACCGATTGCCCTATCATATGAAGATTGTAAAGAGATGGTAGAAACATGTAAAGAAAATGGTGTGATTTTCATGGCTGGTCATATTATGAATTTCTTTAATGGTGTCCATCATGCTAAAGAATTGATCAACCAAGGAGTTATTGGAGATGTTTTGTACTGTCATACAGCTAGAAATGGCTGGGAAGAACAACAACCATCCATTTCATGGAAAAAAATTCGTGAAAAATCAGGAGGACATCTTTACCACCATATTCATGAGTTGGATTGCGTTCAATTTTTAATGGGAGGTATTCCTGAAACAGTTACGATGACAGGTGGAAACGTTGCTCACCAAGGAGAAAACTTTGGCGATGAAGATGACATGATTTTTGTCAATATGGAATTCTCTGGTAAGCGATTTGCTTTGCTTGAATGGGGCTCTGCCTATCGTTGGGGAGAACACTATGTTCTGATTCAGGGAACGAAAGGTGCCATAAAATTAGACCTATTTAATTGTAAAGGTACTCTGAAAGTAGACGGAAAAGAAACTTATTTCTTAATCCATGAATCTCAGGAAGAGGATGATGACCGTACAAGAATTTATCATAGCACTGAGATGGATGGTGCCATTGCTTATGGTAAACCAGGGAAACGAACTCCATTATGGCTATCTTCTGTTATTGATAAAGAAATGAAATATCTTCATGACATAATGAATGGTGCTCCTGTATCAAAAGAATTTGAAAAACTATTAACCGGAGAAGCGGCGTTGGAAGCAATTGCGTCTGCTGATGCTTGTACTCGTTCTATTAATGAGGACCGAAAAGTTAAATTATCAGAGATCATGGGTTAATAATATTACTGATACGGCAAAAGGAGAAAATATGTCAGATTTAAAAAAATATGAAGGAGTCATCCCTGCTTTTTATGCCTGCTATGATGACCAAGGGGAAATTAGCCCGGAGCGGGTGCGTGCTCTCGTAGAATATTTTATCGCGAAAGGTGTGCAGGGCTTGTATGTCAACGGATCCTCCGGCGAATGTATCTACCAGAGCGTAGCCGATCGCAAGTTGGTCTTGGAAGAAGTCATGGCAGTGGCTAAAGGAAAATTGACCATCATCGCTCATGTAGCTTGTAACAATACCAAGGATAGTGTGGAATTGGCACGACATGCAGAAGCACTAGGAGTGGATGCCATTGCGGCCATTCCACCGATCTATTTCCGCTTGCCAGAATACAGTGTGGCCCACTACTGGAATGAAATCAGTGCAGCAGCACCCCATACAGACTTTGTCATCTACAATATCCCGCAATTGGCAGGGGTCGCTTTGACACCGAGCCTTTACAAGGAAATGTTGAAAAACCCACGGGTGATTGGGGTCAAGAATTCTTCGATGCCTGTTCAGGACATTCAAACCTTTGCTTCTTTAGGAGGCGACGACCATATTGTCTTTAATGGTCCAGATGAACAATTCTTAGGTGGCCGTCTCATGGGAGCGCATGCAGGGATCGGTGGTACCTATGGTGCGATGCCAGAACTCTTCTTGAAGCTCAATCAGCTGATTGCTGAGAAAGACTTGGAGACTGCGCGTGCCCTGCAGTTTGCCATCAATGACATTATCGGAGTCTTGACGTCTGCTCATGGCAATATGTATGCAGTCATCAAAGCGGTTTTGCGTATCAATGAAGGTTTGGACTTGGGATCTGTTCGCTCCCCTTTGACGCCAGTAGTAGAAGCGGATCAAGAAGTGATTCAACGTGCTGCTCAACTCATTCAGGACACAAAAGCCAGATTCCTTTGATCAAAGGAGGTCTAGATGAATCCATATGTTGTAATTGATATCGGAGGGACCAGTATCAAGTATGGCCTATCCGATGCAAAAGGGCAACTCCTAGAGACCCATGAAATGCCAACGGAGGCCCAAAAAGGAGGACCTCACATTCTTAACACAACAAAGGAAATCGTAGCCCGTTATTTGAAGAAGCATCCCTTGGCAGGGGTTGCGATTTCTTCGGCCGGAATGGTAGATCCTGATAAGGGAGAAATCTTTTATGCAGGCCCACAAATTCCCAACTATGCAGGCACCCAATTCAAAAAGGAAATCGAAGAGACCTTTCAGATCCCTTGCGAGATTGAAAATGATGTCAACTGTGCCGGTCTCGCAGAGGTCACTACAGGCCATGCAAAAGGATCGAACAATGCTGTTTGCCTGACGATTGGGACAGGGATCGGCGGTTGCCTCTTGCTTGATGGTCAGGTCTTTCATGGCTTTAGCAATTCAGCCTGTGAGGTTGGCTATCTTCATTTGCCAGATGGTGCCTTTCAGGATCTAGCTTCAACGACGGCTTTGGTCGAGTATGTGGCGGCGTGCCATGGCGATCCTTCAGACCAGTGGAATGGTCGCCGTATTTTCAAGCAGGCGACAGAAGGAGATAAGATCTGTATGGCAGGGATTGATCGGATGGTGGCCTACCTTGGAAAAGGATTAGCCAATATCGCCTACGTGGTCAATCCAGAGGTCATCGTTCTTGGAGGGGGGATTATGGCCCAGGAAGCCATCCTCAAACCAAAAATCTATCAAGCTCTGTGCGCCGAACTTGTACCTAGCCTAGCAGATAAAATCCGTTTGGAATTTGCTCACCATCAAAATGCTGCGGGTATGTTGGGGGCCTACTATCACTTTAGACAAAAACATGCAACATAAAACAAGTCGCACAGGCGACTTGTTTTTGCTTCATCATAAAAACCATGAAGGATGAGAGAAGCCCCAACCTTCATGGTTTTTTAAATAGGGAGACCATATTAAGATTTTCGAGAACGTTGACTAGAGAGTTTTTTGTTTTCCCAGTAGCTATTAAAGACGACTTCTTTTTGTTCTCGGTTTTTATTGAGGAAATGGGCATAGACTAAATCCACTACGATGAGGAGAGGGAAAATGGCAGAGATTCGATCGATGTAGGTGCTACTAGGAAGGGGTGCAGCAGGCAATACCTCTGTATATCCTTGGTGGATAGCCGCAGGGTTAGAAGTTATAAGAATCGTCTTGGCCCCTTTTTCCTTGGCTTTTAGAAGACTGTCTGTAATAGAGCTCGTACTTCCTGATAGTGAGAAACCGATGACCAGACAAGAGGAATCGAGAATGCTCGTCGTCCAAGCAAAGCCATCTTGATCTGTCAGAGCCTCACAAACGACGCCCAGTCGCATCAAGCGCAATTTCATTTCTCGAGCTACTAAACCAGAACTACCGATCCCAAAGAAGTAGACCCGGTCCGCTTGGTCGATCAGTTCAGCCACCCGATCCAATTGTGAATCGTTTACTAGGTTTTCAGTGACGTTACTGATATGGTGGTAGCGTTGCAAAACACTGAGAGTAAGTTCGTCATGATCTTGCACTTGTTTTTGATTCTTGGTTTCTTCATTAAAATGATAAACAAACTCCCGATAGCCGGTGAAACCACATTTTTGAGAGAAACGCGTCAAAGCTGCTTTTGAAACATGAAGCAACTCAGTGACACGAGAAGAAGACAGGGAATGCTGTCGCGCTTCTGACGATAAAAAGTATTGGGCAATGTCACGTTCCATATCTGTCAGCTCTGATTCATGACTGGCAATAATCGAGCGTAAATCTTGATCTTGTTTCACAGCAATCCTCCTTCCTCGCAAAATGAAATAACAGGATTCTCCTATAATATATTACACATTATAACATGGCTAACCGCTTTATTCAAGTAAAAGAAATCAAGAAATACTGAAACTAGTAACAGGATATACAAATAAAGAGAACGTTACCAATGTTGAAAAGACGGCCTTAGTGCGTATCCATAATTTTCTGAACATTCTAGATTTAGCCTGAACAAACGATATGAATTGTGGTATAATTTAAGATAATTGTACTGTTGTTGGAAGAACAATGGTTGAATAAGGAGGTGTGACGATGTCGAATGCAACACTTGAAATGATGCAAGAGATCGAACAAGCTGCTCAAGGAGTGATCGCCAGCTATGAAGATCAGGTCGAGCAAATTCGGACGGATTCGCGCGATCGCCTTGCAACAGTGGCGCAGCATTACGATGAGGAAACGGAGCAATTGGTCGCAGAGGCAGAAAATAACGCCCAGGAAAAACTTGTCCGTTTAACGAAAGATCTGGCAGAAACGGTTGCGCGTAATGATGCCAAAGTACAGCAAGCGATGACCGATAAACGAGCTGGGTTAGTTGAAGCCATTGTAGAAAAGGTGGTAGCAAGCTATGGCCGTTAGTCAGATGCAAAAACTGTCTCTCATCTTGCCCAAAGATGACTTGGACAGTCTCCTACTAGCGCTGCAGTCTGAGGCGAAAATCCAGATTTATGACCTAAGTGAACAGGAAGAGTGGCAGGCAGCTTTTGAGGCAAATACCTTGTCTCAACCCTTGACAGAGGACAATCGTCAAGTTTTGGTAGAGCTGCAAAAACGTCAAGAACAAGTTGAAAAAATGATTCAGACTCTGGAGCCCTATATGCCTGAGAAGAAGGCCCTGCAAGCTCTGAAGGAAGAACCTTTAAGTTTGTCTTTTGATGATCTGCAGGCCTACGGGATGATTCGAGATGAGGATCTTCTATTGACCAAGTTGAAACGCCAATTGCGCGTGTTAGACAAGGCCCGGCAGAAGATTGCGGATGCAAAGGGAGAGATAGAGCGCTTAGAAAAATGGCGACCGTTAGAGGTCACACCAACCACTCTAGCCAAGTTTCACTATGTGCACGGTCTGATTGGGACCATCCCGAATAGCGATACAGACGCTGTTCGTTCTTCCTTAAAAGCTCACCCTGAGCTGGAGTTAGAAGAAGTCTTTACATCTGAGACTGAACACGGTTATGTCATCTTGTATCGTTCAGGAGACCGTGTAGCTGTTCAGGAGCTTCTGGAAGAACATGGGTTCAAAGAATTGGACTATGAAGAAGAGCAAGTCCCAGCTGCTTACTTGGATCGCCTAGAAGGGGAAATCAAAGAGCAAGAAGCTGTAGTTGCAGCAACCCTAGCAGAGTTGCAAAACTCCCAGAAGGAGCTGGACCAGCTCAAGTACCAGATGGATTACTTGCTGAGTTTGGGAGCTCGTGAGGAAGCCAAGTCGCTTCTTGCCAGCACGCAAAGCTTGGTAGCCCTAGAGGGTTGGATTGAAACATCGCAAGTGGCCTCGTTACGAGACTTCTTACAAGAAGGCTTTGGTTCTCGGGTCTTACTAGAGACGCGCGATGTGACGGAAAAAGATTGGAATGACGTTCCGATCCAGTTGCGAAATAGTGCCTTGGTAGAGCCCTTTGAGTTGGTGACAGAGATGTACGCCCTGCCTAAGTATTACGAGAAAGATCCGACACCAATCGTGTCTCTCTTCTACTTTGTTTTCTTTGGCATGATGGTCGCAGATATCGGTTATGGACTCTTGCTAACGGTAGCGACAGGCTTTGCCCTCAAAGCTTTCAAACTCAACCCTGGTACGGCAAAGAATCTTCGATTCTTCAGTCTCCTCGGGATTTCAGTTGCCCTTTGGGGTGTGGTTTATGGCTCTTTCTTTGGATTTGAGATGCCTTTTGCCCTGATCAGTACGACCAGCAACGCTATGACCATCCTGATCCTCTCAGTAGTCTTTGGTTTTGTCACGGTCTTAGTGGGCTTGTTCCTAGGAGGAATGAAAAATGTTCGCCTCAAAGACTACACGGAAGCCTACAATGCTGGCTTTGCTTGGGTCTTGATCCTGCTTGGCTTAATGCTTCTAGCAGTAGGCAATATCTTACCAGGAATGAGCCTTCTAGTTCCGATTGGTAAATGGCTGGCTATTCTGAATGCCATTGGGGTCTTGGTTGTCTCCGTTGTCAGTGCCAAGAAGCTGTCCGGTTTAGCGTCCGGTCTCTTTAACCTCTACAATGTCAGTGGGTACGTCGGAGACTTGGTCAGCTTCACCCGTTTGATGGCCTTGGGCTTGTCTGGAGCGAGTATCGGTTCAGCCTTCAACCTCATTGTCAATCTCTTCCCACCGCTTGGACGGTTTACGGTAGGCCTTGTGCTCTTTATCGTCCTTCATGCTATTAATATGTTCCTGTCCTTCTTGTCAGGATATGTGCATGGAGCCCGTTTGATCTTTGTGGAGTTCTTCGGCAAGTTCTACGAAGGAGGAGGCAAGCCATTTCGTCCTCTCAAACCTTCTGAACGCTATATTAAAACAAAAAAATAAGTATTATCTTTAATAAATAGGAGTATATTCATGGAATCTTTAGCATCATATTTTTCAGCCCATGGGGGCGCCTTCTTTGCAGCATTTGGTGTAGCGATCGCCGTCGCACTTAGTGGGATGGGATCTGCCCTTGGGGTTGGTAAAACGGGTCAAGCAGCAGCAGCACTCTTGAAAGAACAACCTGAAAAATTTGCCCAAGCCCTGATTCTGCAATTGTTGCCAGGTACACAAGGTTTGTACGGTTTCGTTATTGGGATCTTGATCTGGTTGCAAATTAAGCCAGATATGCCACTTGAAACAGGGGTTGCATACTTCTTTACAGCTCTTCCAGTAGCGATCGTTGGTTATTTCTCAGCAAAACACCAAGGAAATGTTGCGACAGCAGGGATGCAAATCTTGGCTAAACGCCCTGAAGACATGATGAAAGGGGTTATCCTTGCGGCCATGGTTGAAACTTATGCCATCTTGGCCTTCGTTGTGTCCTTCCTATTGACCCTACGCGTCGGCTAAGAACTAGCTTTGATGAATTCGTCTCGCGAGACGAAAAACAAAAGACGCATGCAATAGGAGAAATAACGAATGGATGAACAAACCCAATTAAAGGATTCGATCTTGGCCCAAGCCCACGAAAAAGGGCGTAAACTCTTAGAAGAGGCCAAGGAAACCATCCTAAAAGAAGAGACGGCGCAAGAAGAGCGTTTGATCCAAGATAAACTCAATCAACGTTCCGAGCAGCTCAAGCGGATTCAACGTCAATTGCAACGTGAAACCCAACAAATCGAAAATAAAAAACGCCAATCAACCCTTGTCACCAAGCAACGAGTCTTAAAGGATCTCTTTGCAGATGCTTATGAAGCAATGGCGGCTTGGCCCCTTGAAAAGGAATTGCAGTTTGTAGATGCGATTTTAGACCGCTATCAAGGGCAAGTTGTGACTCTGACCTTTGGGGCGGTGAGTGCTAGCAAATTTGATCTAGCAGCTCTCGAGAAATTAAAGCAAACTCATCAGAATGTGACAGTTGCGGATGCGACGATTCCAGCTCAGGCAGGCTTTGTCTTGTCGGTTGGGAAGATTGATGACAACTATCTCTACCGTGATTTGGTGGATTCCATTTGGGAGCAAGAAAGCTACCAGATGGCAGCCAGCATTTTCACCGATGAAGAGAACTAGGAGGTTGCAATGAGCGAACGGACCTATTCTCAAGTTAATACAGGAATCAGCGTACGTGAGGCCAGTTTTGTCAGTCCCAGTCAGTTCGAGCAGTTGCTTGCAAGTCCCTCCAGTGAGAGCCGAGAAGGCTTGCTACAAGGGACACCTTATGCTTTAGACAGCCACGAGATCAAGGATTTAGCAGCCCTTGAAGAGCGTCTGATGACAGCCTTGTTGGCGGAATACCAATGGGCTTTTGAGGTAAGCCCTCAGTCAGACTTGGTTAGCCTGTTTACCTTGAAATACACTTATCACAATCTCAAGGTATATCTGAAAAACAAGGCGACAGAGCGCAAGTTGGGGCATTTATTGATCCCCATCGGTCCTTATTCTCTTGATGTGCTCGAGCATTTGGTGGCGACCTTTTCTGCGGAGCATTGTCCGACCTTTATGGCGGAAGAAGTGGCTGCAACTTGGCAAGAATTCCAAGACTATCAGGACTTGCGGGTCCTCGAAATCGGGATGGACTTAGCTTATTTTAAACACCTGAGATACTTAGGAGACAGTCTAGATCATCCGATTTTGAAGCAGTTGGTAGACGTGACCATTGACTTTTACAATGCGATTACGGTCAAGCGGGCCTTGGATCAGCAAAAACCGCATAGTTTTATGCACCAATTGCTCTCGGATGAAGGAAGTCTCAGTGCCCATCAGGTGATCGACCTGCTAGAATCGGGTCAGTGGTTGACCTGGTTTTATCAAGTCAATCCGCTGGAGTACGATCTCGCCTTAGAGAATTATGAAGAAAAGATGCGCACCGGTCAACTCAAGACCGTAGAGTTGGAGTATTTAGAAAGTTTGGTGAAATTCAGTCTTCTAGACGCTGGCCGTTTTGAAGTCGATGGACCACTCCCTCTTGTTCGTTATCTTTACGGAAAAGAGTTAGAGGTGACCAATCTTCGTTTGGTCCTCTCTGGTTTGGACAATGGTTTTCCGCTAGCAGAAATCAAAGAAAGGATGAGACCGATTTATGGACAAACAGACCTATAAGATCGCAGTTGTGGGCAATCGGGACGCCATCCTTCCTTTTCGCCTGATTGGCTTTCAAACCTATCCGATCACAGAGCCGCAAGAAGCGATCAATACCTTGCGAAAACTCAGTCGGGAAAACTTCGGGATTATCTACCTGACAGAGGATATTGCTCAGGCCATTCCAGAAACAGTGGCTTTTTACGACCAGCAGCTGACACCAGCCTTGATTCTTATCCCGACCCATAGAGGGACTACAGGACTGGGCCAACAGCGGATTCGTGATAATGTCGAAAAAGCAGTAGGACAGGATATTTTATGAGAACAAATGAATTTGGTCAAGCGATTGGCGATGCACTGCCGGAGTTTACACCGGGGCGCTTGCCAGCTATTGAGCGGATCGAAGGTCGCTATACCGTGATCGAGCGCCTGTCAAAAGAAAAACATGGAGCAGATCTTTATCAGGTTTACGGGCCGGCCTCTCCAGCAGCGATGTGGACCTTTCTATTTAAAGGTCCTGCCCGCAATGAAGAGGAGTGGGACCGCTTATTAGATGATCTCATGACAGCCCAAGGTCGCTTTTACTATGCGATTGTAGACAAAGATTCAGGCAAGGCTTTGGGGACATTCTCTCTCATGCGGATCGATCAAGCCAACAGGGTGATCGAAGTCGGAGCAGTGACCTACTCATCAGCACTCCAAAAGACACGCATGGCTACGGAAGCCCAGTATCTGTTAGCGCGCTACGTGTTTGAAGATTTAGGCTACCGCCGCTATGAGTGGAAATGCGATGCCTTAAACCAAGCATCTCGCAAAGCAGCTGAGCGCTTGGGATTCACCTATGAAGGCTGTTTCCGTCAGGCTGTTGTTTATAAAGGTCGTACCCGCGATACAGACTGGTTGTCTATCATTGACCAAGAATGGCCAGCAATCAAAGAGCGCTTCGAAGCCTGGTTGGATCCAACTAATTTCGATGCCAATGGCCAACAAAAGCAATCTCTAAGAGAGATAGCACAAAAGTAAAACAAAGAAACAAAGGATTCCCAGGAGGAATACATGACTCAAGGAAAAATTATCAAAGTTTCCGGTCCCTTGGTGGTTGCATCAGGGATGCAGGAGGCCAATATCCAAGATATTTGCCGGGTTGGCGATCTTGGTTTGATTGGCGAAATTATTGAGATGCGGCGGGATGAAGCCTCTATCCAAGTATACGAAGAAACATCTGGAGTCGGTCCAGGAGAACCAGTGGTAACAACTGGAGCTCCCCTTTCTGTCGAGTTGGGACCAGGCTTGATCTCTCAGATGTTTGACGGGATCCAACGCCCCTTGGAACGTTTCCAAGAAGTCACCGCCAGTGACTTCCTCGTTCGTGGGGTGCAAGTTCCTAATCTAGATCGTGACACCAAATGGACCTTCGAACCAAGTGTAGCAGAAGGAACTGAGGTAGTCGCAGGAGACATCGTTGGTACCGTTCAGGAGACCAATATGGTGGAACACCGCATCATGGTACCGTTCGGTGTCAGTGGACGTGTGACCAAGATCGCAGCAGGTTCTTACACAGTAGAAGAGCCGGTCTATGAGATCGAGCAGGCAGATGGTAGCCTCTTTACTGGAAGTCTGATGCAAAAATGGCCGGTTCGTCGAGGCCGTCCCTTTGCACAAAAACTGATTCCGGAAGAGCCTTTGGTTACCGGTCAACGGGTTATTGATACCTTCTTCCCTGTAACAAAAGGTGGAGCTGCAGCTGTTCCTGGTCCTTTCGGAGCTGGAAAGACCGTTGTGCAACACCAGGTGGCCAAGTTTGCCAACGTAGACATCGTGATCTACGTGGGTTGTGGGGAACGTGGAAACGAAATGACGGACGTTCTGAATGAATTTCCCGAATTGATCGATCCAACAACTGGTCAATCCATCATGCAACGGACCGTTCTGATCGCCAACACTTCGAACATGCCAGTAGCGGCGCGGGAAGCGTCCATCTATACAGGGATCACCATTGCGGAATATTTCCGTGATATGGGCTATTCCGTTGCCATCATGGCCGATTCTACATCGCGCTGGGCAGAAGCTCTTCGTGAAATGTCTGGTCGTCTAGAAGAAATGCCAGGGGATGAAGGCTACCCGGCCTACCTTGGTAGCCGGATTGCTGAGTACTACGAACGGGCCGGTCGAGTCAAGACACTCGGAACCACTGCGCGTGAAGGCTCTATTACGGCGATTGGTGCCGTTTCTCCTCCGGGTGGAGATATCTCAGAGCCGGTGACCCAAAACACCCTGCGGATCGTCAAGGTCTTCTGGGGACTAGATGCTCAGTTGGCGCAGCGTCGTCATTTCCCAGCCATCAACTGGTTGAGTTCTTATTCCCTTTACCAAGATGAGGTGGGCCAATATATCGATCAGCATGAGCAGATTAGCTGGGCAGAAAAAGTGACCCGCGCCATGAACCTGTTGCAAAAAGAGAGTGAATTGCAAGAAATCGTCCGCTTGGTTGGTCTTGATTCCTTGTCTGAAAAAGACCGCTTGACCATGAATGCGGCCAAGATGATCCGCGAAGACTACCTGCAACAAAATGCCTTTGATGAGGTCGATACCTATACCTCTTTCAGCAAGCAGGTGGCCTTGTTGACCAACATTTTAACCTTTGACCAAGAAAGTCAAAAAGCGTTGGAATTAGGGGCTTACTTCACAGAAATCATGGAAGGAACCGTGGCTCTTCGGGACCGCATTGCCCGTAGCAAGTTCATCCATGAGGATCAGTTGGCAACCATCCAAGCCCTGAAAGAAGAAATCGTAGAAACCCTACACCAAATCGTCGCAAAAGGAGGAGTAGACAATGAGCGTGATTAAAGAATACCGTACTGTCAGCGAAGTTGTTGGCCCCTTGATGATTGTCGATCAGGTCGAAGGGGTTCACTACAATGAACTGGTAGAAATCAAGCTTCATGACGGAACGACCCGCCAAGGACAAGTCCTCGAAGTCCAAGAAGACAAGGCCATGGTCCAGCTCTTTGAAGGATCTAGCGGGATCAACTTGGAGAAAGCCAAAGTCCGCTTTACCGGACGTCCCCTAGAACTTCCTGTGTCTGAAGACATGGTCGGACGCATCTTTAGCGGGATGGGGAAACCCATCGATGGCGGTCCAGAGATTATCCCAGAGAAGTACTTGGACATTGATGGACAAGCCATTAACCCTGTTTCGCGGGACTATCCGGATGAATTTATCCAGACAGGAATCTCAGCCATTGACCATTTGAATACCTTGGTTCGGGGCCAAAAACTCCCAGTATTCTCAGGTTCTGGTCTTCCTCACAAGGAGTTGGCGGCTCAGATTGCTCGTCAAGCGACGGTTCTTAATTCTGAAGAAAACTTCGCCGTGGTCTTTGCGGCCATGGGGATTACCTTTGAAGAAGCCGAGTTCTTTATGAACGACCTTCGGGAGACAGGTGCCATTGACCGCTCGGTCCTCTTTATCAACTTAGCTAATGACCCCGCTATCGAGCGGATTGCCACTCCTCGGATCGCCTTGACAGCTGCCGAATATTTGGCCTATGAAAAAGACATGCACGTCTTGGTTATTATGACCGATATGACCAACTACTGTGAAGCCCTTCGGGAAGTATCCGCTGCCCGCCGGGAAGTTCCAGGTCGTCGGGGTTATCCAGGTTATCTCTATACCAACCTCTCAACCCTCTACGAACGTGCAGGACGCTTGGTTGGAAAGAAAGGATCTGTGACCCAAATTCCGATCCTCTCTATGCCAGAAGATGACATCACCCACCCCATCCCTGACTTGACAGGCTACATCACCGAAGGTCAGATTATTCTGTCCCGCGATCTCTACAATAGTGGTTACCGCCCACCGATCAATGTTCTTCCATCCCTTTCTCGTTTGAAGGACAAGGGTTCTGGTGAAGGCAAGACTCGGGAAGACCATGCGGCGACCATGAACCAGCTCTTTGCGGCCTACGCCCAAGGAAAACAAGCCAAAGAACTGGCTGTAGTGCTTGGGGAATCTGCCTTGTCAGATACCGACAAGCTCTATGTTAAATTTACAGACCGCTTTGAGCAAGAATACATCAACCAAGGTTTCACTACCAATCGGACGATTGAGGAAAGTTTGGATCTCGGTTGGGAACTCTTATCCATCCTTCCACGAACAGAGCTTAAACGGATCAAGGATGAGATGATTGACAAGTATCTGCCAAACAAAGAGGATTAGCCTATGGCACGATTAAATGTAAAACCAACTCGGATGGAGCTCAATATTCTCAAAGAGCGCCTCAAGACAGCAACCCGGGGGCACAAGTTGCTCAAGGATAAGCGGGATGAACTCATGCGTCGCTTTATTGAAGCTGTGCGAGAGAATAATCGTCTGCGCCAAAAGGTGGAGGCAGCGCTGGTGGGCAATATGCAAGATTTCGTGATGGCCAAGTCCTTGGAGAGTGACCTCATGGTAGAAGAAATCTTTGCCGTTCCCACTCGAGAAGTGATGCTACACATCGAGGAAGAAAATGTCATGAGTGTGCGCGTGCCCAAGCTCCATGCCCGTATCGATAATCCATACGGAGATGATGAAGGGGACGTGGTTTATAGCTACCTCGCCTCCAACAGTCAAATGGATAGCACGATCCAAGAAATGGGGGATCTACTCCCTGATTTGCTCAAGTTAGCGGAAATCGAAAAAAGCTGCCAACTCATGGCAGATGAAATCGAGAAAACCCGCCGTCGAGTGAACGGACTCGAGTATGCGACCATCCCAGACCTCAAAGAGACTATCTATTATATCGAAATGAAACTCGAAGAAGCCGAACGCGCCAACCTCGTCAGAATCATGAAGGTAAAATAAGATACATCAAGATACAAAGCCCGTAAAAAGCAAAGTGAAAATAGGGAGCAGGACAGAAGCACTGTTGTATAGAATGCTTCGTTGTCCTGCCCCCACAAGGCTGATTAGGATTTTTCCGAGCTCTTAAAGCGAGAGAAAAATCCAATCAGCTACTGTGTCTTTGAAGTTAGTACTATTACAGTTTGCGTTTATCACACAGCATTTAGGGCGTGTTCAGTTATAAGATACAAAGCCGTAAAAAGCTATGTTCAATTACTTAAAAAATACAAGAACCTCATCGAGGAACCGCTCCTTGATGAGGCTTTTTTTGCGCCCTCGAACTCTTCTTCCAGGACCCTAATTTTATGTTACTAGTTTGTAACAATGTGACAAGAAAGACGAAATGTTACAAGAAAAATACAGTTTTGTTAAATAGCCAAAAAGGCCTTTTATTATTTTTAAATTGTGATAAGATAGTATGGTAGTTCATTTGTCCAAGAAAATCTTGAGCAAAAAAACAAAGAAAAAAGAGGATAAAAGATGAAATTAAAAGTTAATACGAAAGCCTTGATCGCTTCAACAGTAGCTCTTGCAGTGATTCCCTTTACAAAAGCCACTGCAGAAACACTTGAAGATTGGGTAGCTCGCTCAGTAGATGAAATCAAACATGATATCCAACAAAGCGGTGAAAACCAACAAACTTACACTGTTAAATACGGCGATACATTGAGCTCTATCGCAGAAGCACTAGGAATCGATGTCCATGTGTTGGCAAACTTGAACAACATCAGTAACATGGATTTGATCTACCCAGGTACTGTATTGAAAACAACAGTAAACGATCAAAAAGAAGTAACTTCAGTTGAAATCCAAACTCCTCAAGTAGGTGCGACAGACGCAACCGTTGCAAGTGCCGACTTGACAACGAATCAGGTGACAGTAGCTGATCAAACAGTCGCTGTCAACGATTTGTCAAAACCAGTAAACGAAGATAACAAAGCTGTACCAGTTGCACCTTCAACAGAAGAATCTCCAGCCCAACCAGCGGAGGCTCCAGTTGTTGAAGTTCCAGCAGCAGAAACACCAGCTCAGCCAGCTGTTCCAGAAACACCAAGCTACGGTGCTCCAGCTGTCAATGTTGAAATTCAAAATCAAGAAGTTGCACCAGCGGCTCCTCAATCTGCTCCAGCCGCAGAAGCAGCTCCTGCTGAAACACCAGCACCAGCAGAGGAAGCTCCGGCAGCACAACCTGCAGCAGTAGAAACTGCAGCTGCCCCTGAAGTGCAACCAGTAGCATCAACTCCAACATCTGCAAATGCTATTCCAACTGATCCAAATCTTCAACCGCAAGCGGAAGCTTTCCGTCAAGAAATTGCAGCGAAATTCGGTATCACCAATATCGGAGGATATCGTGAAGGGGATCCAGAAGACCATGGTAAAGGGCTTGCAGTAGACGTGATGGTTCCAACAAATTCAGAGCTTGGAGATCAAGTTGCACAGTATGCGATTGATAACATGGACCGTGCAGGTATCTCATATATTATTTGGAAACAACAATTCTACATGCCAGTAAATAACATTTACGGACCAGCTAATACATGGAACCAAATGCCAGACCGCGGTGGAGATACAGCTAACCACAACGACCACGTACATATCTCATTTAACGGATAATAAAACTATTGAACTAGGCCTAGAGCTTAGTTCTTTTTTTGTGTGCTTGAATTTACAATAAAAGTGCACAAAAAAACCGGAAGACGAATCTTCCAGCCGGTCAATGGTTATAAAATATGATCGACTTTTTCCACCTGATAAAGGGCAATCGCCATGATAATGGTTAAGACCAGTAGCATGAGGATAGCTGGTGTCCAAGAGCGGAAGAGAGATTTGCTGTATCCAAAGAGAATAGGACCAAAAGCAGCAAAGACGTAGCCTCCTGTTTGGGCAAGACCAGAAAGTTGAGCTGTCTTTTCAGGTGTACTGGATTTCATGGAGAAAGCGACCATGAGGTAAGGAAAGAGCGAACTAACGGAACTTCCTATCAGGGCATTGATGACGAGCCAGTAGAAGAAGTTGCTGGTCGGGATTAAGAGCATGGCTACTCCCAGAATCCCTGCTCCAACAACAATGGCAAGCATCAAGCGTCGATTGCGATCGGATAACCGTGTCGTTAAACTTGGGATCGTCAAGGAGAATGGGAGACTGATCAAGGTGAACACTGAGGCAAGTAGTCCAGATTCAACCTTTGAAAGGCCAGCTTGAACAGCCATGGTCGGAAGCCAAGTCATACTTGTGTAGAAAAGTAATGACTGCAAGCCTCCAAAAATCATGATAGCCCAGACATATTTATTGGTATACCATTTGTTACTAGCTTCAGCAGTAGCAGCCTTTTTGAGACGGTGGTTGTAGCGAAGGTTAGGAATCCAGATGACCAAAGCAAGAGCGCACAAGGCAGTCAAAAGAGTCACTAGACCTTGCCAAGAAGTGGCTTTGGTAATAGGAACCGCTACAGAAGAGGCGATCGCTGTGGACATCCCCATAGAGGTGATGTAGAGAGTTGTTAGCACACCGAGTTGCTTAGGCCGATTGGCCTGAATCAAGCTTGGAAGCAGAACATTGAGAAAGGCAATACTTGCTCCAATCAAGATGGTTCCCAGATAGAGAAAGGGAAGATTGATAATCCGAATGGCAGATCCGATCGTCATTGCGATCAAAACAAGAAAGAAGAGGCGCTCAATTCCTAATTTTTGAGCAAACTGAATCGCAAAAGGTGAGAAAATGGCAAAGGTAAGAAGGGGCAAGCTAGTCAATAGTCCCAGAGAGCTCACATCAACCCCCAAACCAGCTGCGATGTCAGACAAGACCGTCGGAAGTGTAGTAAACGGTGTTCGTAAAACAATCCCAAGCATAATGATGCCCGGGACGAATAACATAGAATGTGTTTTTTTCATAAATCCTCCTCAGACAAAAATTCTCTTCATTATAACATAGATTGAGCACAAATTGGAGTAATAATACAAATGAAGGAGAAGGATTGTAGTTCTCACTGTTGTTCGAACTGCGTCAACGTACCTAAGCTCACTAACGTTTGCTAAAGGAATAAGGAACGTAGTTCTCACTACCGTTCGAACTGCATCTACGTACCTAAGCTCACTAACGTTCACTAAGGTACGTAGAGAAAAAGCCACCGGTTTTGGTGGCTCTTATAGGGAGATTATTATGAAAAAGTTTAGGATTTTCTATCAAACAAAGTTAGGAGGTCTTTATTTGATGGTTTTATTATAAGGCGGTTTGCTTAAAGAAAACTTAAGAAAAGGTTGTGTTTAAAAAATAGGTCTTAAGTCTGACAAAATGCATTAATCATCATTCCAAACAGTAAAATTGCTTATTCCATTCTAAAGATCGTAGTTCTAACTGTCGTTCGAACTGCGTCAATGTACCTAAACTCGCTGATGCTCGTAAAGGTACGTAGAAAAAAGCCACCGGTTTTGGTGGCTCTTATAGGGAGATTATTATGAAAAAGTTTAGGATTTTCTATCAAACAAAGTTAGGAGGTCTTCATTTGATGGTTTTATTATAAGGCTCATTTCTTAAAGAAAACTTAAGAAAAGACACGGTCTATAAGAATCGGTCTTAGGTCTGATAATTTTTTTACAACAGACTCTATTTAGATTTTTTTCTAAATAGAGTTGACAAACCCATCCGAAAGTACTAGAATCTATTTAGAAAGATATCTAAATAGATTAGAGGAGATAGAGAATGAATTTTGCGCAAACATTTAAAGCTTTATCGAATCCGATAAGAAGAAGTATCTTAGAACTGCTAAAGGCGGGGAAGTTATCTGCTGGTGATATCGCTGGCCACTTTGATGTAGCAGGAGCGACCATTTCCCATCATTTAAACCTCCTCAAGCAGGCAGATTTAATTCGAGAGGAAAAAGAGAAGAATTTTATCTACTATGAACTCAATACTTCTGTCTTGGAGGATTTAATGGTCTGGCTCGTTGATTTGAAAGGAGACTCTACTGATGAAAACGAATAAAAAACTATTGCTATTAACTTCTATGGTGATCCTTTTCCCCATGCTTTGGGGGCTGATGATTTGGTCGCAATTACCTAACCAAATCCCGATTCACTTCAATTTTGCTGGCCAGCCCAATAACTTCCAATCGAAACCCCTGGTTGTGTTTGGTCTTCCTATTTTCGATCTCATGGTGCATCTGTTTATGATCTTTATGATCGGTCGCGATTCTAAGAATAGCGCTATGAATGAAAAAATGATCAGAGCGATTTACTGGTTGACCCCAATCGTTTCCTTAAGTATCTCCTATCTCATCTATAGCAAGGCGCTTGGATCTACTACCAATCCATCTGTTTTTGTTTCGGTGTTGCTGGGTCTTATCTTTGTGATCATGGGCAATTACATGCCTAAGTTGAAAGTGAATCACACGGTTGGAATCCGTCTGCCTTGGACCTTACAGAGTGAAGATAACTGGCACAAAACCCATCGCTTGGCAGGGAAGTTGTGGGTCCTCGGAGGTTTGATTCTTCTACTTGAAGCAGGCCTTCAATTCGCGCTTTCTTATGTATTGGTGCTGGTCATCCTCGCCATTGTGTTTATCCCTGTGATGTACTCTTATCAATTAAGTCGGAAAAATCGTTAGTATGAAAAATGTAAAAACCAGTGGAAATCCGTGTTAGGATTACTTCCACTGGTTTTTATAATGCTTGATTTCATCGTTTTCTTAGCCAAAATAAGTTGAAAAAAGAGCGCACCAATACGTTATTTTAAAAATCAAATTTTATAAAAAGTGATATTACATACACCTTTCTAGGTTATCTAACTAGGTCTCTGTAATCCAATGTAATAAAAGCTAAGATATGCTACAAATAGAACTTATTAAATATATTAATTAAACATTTTTAATGGTATAATAACATCAAGTAGTAATATTATTGGAGTTTAAATGAATATTCGAGAACAAAAAAAGCAGGCTATAGAATTTATTAAACGCTGGGAAAATAGAGGAAATGAAAGACAAGATAGTCAGTCATTTTGGCTTGACTTACTTCAATCTGTTTATGAAGTGGAAAATCCAAGCGAGTATATCACTTTTGAAGATAAAGTGATGCTTGACCATACTAGTTTTATGGATGGCTTTATTGATAAGACAAAAGTATTGATTGAACAAAAAGGAGCGGATAAAGATTTAAATAAAGCTATAAAACAGTCTGATGGGACTTACCTTACACCGTTTCAACCAGCTAGACAATACAAAATTTAATGATTTCAATAATCGCCTTGAAGGTTTTGAGAAACTTTTTAAAGACAAATATTATTTTACCCATCCCGAAGATTTTAGCTCAATCTTTAGCATTTTGGTAAAGTATGGAAAAAGTACAAGTAAATATATTTTATCGAAAGGAGAGATATATGAGTGAAATAGTTATTAATGCTCAGAATTTATCTAAAAATTTTTATAATTTTGATTCAAGACTCCCATTTATCAAGAGATTTTTGAAACGTAATCAAATAACGATTCGAGCTGTTCAAGATATTAGTTTTACGATTAAGAGAGGGAGTATAGTTGGCTTTATTGGGAGTAATGGAGCTGGTAAATCCACAACGATTAAAATGTTGACTGGGACTCTTTATCCTAGTTCCGGAAAATTAGAAGTGAATGGAGAAATTCCATTTAAAAGAAGTATAAATTTTAGAAAAAAAATTTCAATAGTAGTAGGAAATAAATTACAGTTATTTCAAGATGTTTCGGCTATGGATTATTTTCAATTGATTGGTACTTTATATGAGGTAGAACCGGCGATTTTACAAGAACGAATTCAGGAATTAAGCAATTTGTTGAATGTAAAAGATCAGCTTTACCAGCAGGTCCGGACCCTCTCTCTTGGACAAAAAATGAAAATGGAGTTTATCGCGGCATCTTTAACAAGTCCGGAAATATTATTTTTAGACGAGCCTACTATAGGGTTAGATATACAGTCTAAAAAAGATATCAGAACATTTTTAAAGAAAATGAATGAAGAATGTCATACTACTATTATTTTAACGAGTCATGATATGGATGATATTTCGTCTGTTTGTGACGAATTAATCGTCATTGACAAAGGAAAAATTATTTTGCAGGAGTCAATGGATGTTATTTTATCTAAATTTTCTGATTTTAAATATTTAAAGATAAAAATGACATTAGATTTGGTACCAGAGTTATGCTCTGTTAAAGGAGTAGTAGTCATTTCTCAAACAAAATCGGAATGTATACTAAAAATACCTAGAGATTTTGTCTTTGAGACATTAGAATCAATCAATAAGCTTGTAGATATAGAAGATTTTGAAATATCAAATCTTTCTTTAGAAGAAATTATTTTACAAAACTATTTTACAAAAAAGGAGCACAATTGAAAAAAGAAATGTCTATTATTCTGATATCATTTCGATCTATTTTGAACTATAAATCAAGTGTACTATTGTTAATGTTACAGGCAAGTATACAAATTATGATATCAGTATTTTTATGGACGTATATATATCAGAGTAACCAGATAAATATAGCAGGATATGATTTTACCTCAATGGTTCAATACTATTTGGGGACTATAATTTTTTCATATTTTGTTTTTTATCCAGTTGATTGGGAAATCAATGACGATGTTCATTCAGGAAATTTTTTTAGCATATTAATAAAACCTGTTACTTTTTATAAGTATTATTTTTGTAAAATGCTTGGAGATAGGCTTGCTCATTTATTATTTATCATCATTCCTGTCATTTTATTCTCCAGTGTTTATTACAAGAATGAGTTATTAACCATTGAAATTCTTATTTTAGGAAGTATTGCAATTATTCTATCTATGGTTCTATGGTTTTTAATATCATGTTGTGTAGGTATGCTTTCTTTTTGGTTAGAAAATATATTTTTTGTCCTTACTGTTAAAGAAATAGTAATTCAGTTTTTATCAGGAATATTATTGCCTTTAAGTTTTTTTTCAAATAATTTTCGTCTGTTTTTAGATGTATTACCTTTTAAATACTTAGTATATGAACCGCTTCAGATGTTTAGTAATGATACATATAAATTAATAGACTATTTGAGAATTATTTGTATTCAATTGATTTGGTGCATCATTTTTTATATTATATCAAGATTCATATTGAGAAAAGGAGTGGAGCACTTCTCAAATGTGGGAGGATAAAATGTTTAGAATAAAAGTAATTTTTAGGCTACTTCATTTTGGTTTTAAATCTGATATGAATTTTCATTTTGACTTCTTTTGTGGTCTATTTTCGTCGATACTGTGGATTGGTTTACCTATTGTATTTTTTAGATTGATTTTCTTAAACATAGACTCTTTTAATGGTTGGGACTATTATCAAATTTTATTTTTGGTAGGTTCCTACACTATTGTAGATGGAGTTATGATGGGATTGTTAATTAGAAGTATGGGAATTTTAGAATCAGATATTTTGAGTGGTAACTTGGATCAAATTTTATTGAGGCCGTTTGATACTCAGTTGTTCTATATTTTTAGATCATTTAATTTAGTTCAATTCGTGAATACTTTTTTTGGTCTTGCGATCATTTTTATAAGTTATGGAAATTTAAATGTACATTTAAATTCATTAAAAATATTATTTTATATCCTTTCTTTAATGTGTGGTTGTATTATATATTATTCAATTTGGTTTCTAATAACGATTAGTTCATTTTGGTTCCCAACTAAATTTTCAAAAGTAGATGTATTTTTGAATTATATTGGAATTTCTAAGTATCCATATAATATTTTTACAGGTATTAACAGATTGATCACTATGTTATTTGTTCCCAATTTATTAATTGCCAATCCTGCAGTATTAATATTTTTAGGGAAAGATACATTGAACCTATTTTTCTATCAAATAGTTTTTACAGTTTTTTTGATTATTATCAGTCGTACAATTTTTAGAAAAGGATTGAAAAAATATGAAAGTGCAGGAAGATAAACAATGTTGTTCAGTTATATGTTTGACTAAAGGAAGTGATTCGCTGTACTTTGTTTTGTGGTCATTGAAACATCAGATAATTATAAACTATAATTTAAAGAATAGTATTATTAACTTATAGGTGCTAAGAAAAAATTTAAAGAAATTCCCTCATTCAATCAAACTTATTCATATTTTTTAAAATAAGAAAATAGTTGGATTTTGATGATGGTTGATATAAAGCTAAACTGAAAGTACCTGAAATCCAACTGTGTCAAACCAGGCTTGAAAAAAGCTCGTAAAGCATCACAATTTAGTAAACGTTAAAACTTACTTAAACTTATTGAAAGCATTTCGTATCAAAAATACGGGATGCTTTTTCTGTTCACCCCAAATTTTTGTAACTAGGTGATACTTGAAATTAATACAAATTTGGTTGTTTTTGATAAATCTAAGCAACACTAAATGATGAAGTGAAAGGGGATGAATCTTTGATAGTATTCATTTATTGTGAAATATGATATATTTATTAATTAGATGGATGAATACTTCTAGAGTTAAATATAGCATAATAGGGACAGACTTTTTGGTTTATTTTTGTTTGTAGTCGGATTATGAAAGAATATCCAATATTATGCGATAAGATAGAATGTTACAAAAAAGAAAGGGGATGCAATCCGATGAAGAAAGACAGATTAATTGTATTGACAGATGCTGTTCTAGCAATTATTATGACCATCTTGATTTTAGAGTTAGAAAAACCAACAACACCAAGTCTTGAAGCTTTTTGGGATTTACGGCAAAATTTCTTTGCTTGTTTTCTTTCCTTTTTCTGGTTGGGATCGTTATGGATGGCACTAAACACATTATGGGAAAAGGTTGAGAAAATTTCCTCAGAAATTATTTGGTGGAATTTGTTTCTACTCTTGGAGCGGCAGGAGTTCTCTTTGGAGAATTTCATGCCATCCAAGATACCAGTCTGAATGATGTGGTGGACCGGATCTATATAAATGTCAAGGATTTACCGTTTCAGTCCTTGGGAGCTTTAGCTAATATCCTGTCTGATGTTAAGAAGGGACTGATTCAAGACAGTCATATCTGGTCTTTCTTCCAGTCATTTTTCAAACAATATCAGTTGATAATCAGCTTAAATCAGATCTATCAGTTTGTCTATCTTTCTCTGATGGAGATCATGTCCTATCTTCACTTTGATTATTGGAAAAAACGGCTCGGTCAGGAGCTAGTATGAATAAGGAGAACAAATGAGACGTTTAAAAATGTTATGGCATATTATACAGGTTACGGGTTTTACTCGGTTTGCTCTGAGTTTTGTGACCTTTGTTTTTGGGTCAGGAGGCGTGCTTTTCCTAGTTGAACCTGCTATCACAAATTACGGAGACGGTCTTTGGTATGCTTTTGTGACTTCGACGACTGTCGGCTACGGGGATCTCCTAGCTGTGACCTTGATTGGAAGGATTACCAGTGTCTTCTTGACGATTTATGGGCTCATATTTTTTGGCTGTTTATCAGCTGTTATTATTAATTATTATACCGATTTAAATAAGGAAAGAGGAGAGGACAAATGACTGCCAATTATTCAACACGGGAATACCGTGAGAAATTATACGATGACCTTCATGTTCGATTGAGAGATACAGCGATTTTGATGTGTGCAATTTTTATTGCCTCTATCGGTCTAAATATGAATTCAACAGCTGTTATTATTGGAGCCATGTTAATTTCACCTCTCATGACACCGATTGTTGGACTGGGATTCGGTTTTAGCTATTTTTGATACGCGTTTAATCAAGCAATCTCTAGAGGTTTTATTGACTCAAGTGTTGGTCAGTTTGCTTGTCTCGACTCTGTATTTCTGGATTTCTCCCTTGTCTTATGCAAGTAGCGAGTTGATCGCACGAACCTCTCCAACCATTTGGGATGTTCTCATTGCTATTGCTGGTGGGATTGCTGGTGTGATCGGTTCAAGGAAAAAAGAAGCAAACAATATCGTGCCAGGAGTAGCCATTGCTACAGCTTTGATGCCGCCTATCTGTACTGCTGGCTATGGTTTAGCTAATGGGAATGTACGATTTTTATTGGGGGCTCTCTATCTTTTCTTGATCAACTGTGTCTTTATCATGCTAGCCAACATTGTTGGAACAAGAATTTTGATGAGAAAATCTCCTTTAACTTCATTTAAAGAGCTGAGCATTAAAATGAGAATTGGCTTGATTTCTTTGATTGTATTGTTGATTCTTCCAGCTAGCTATTCGGCAGTTACTCTGACAATAGAACAAGCGCGCAAAGAAGGGATCAAACAGTTTGTAGGAAAAGAGTTCGCCAATTATACGGTTATTAATCAAGTCTACAAGTCAAGTAACAATGAATTGGTCTTGACGGTTGTTGGAGATCCGATTTCAGAAGAAGAATTAGAAACACTCCACCAAAAACAAGCCTCTTACGGTATTCAATCTGTTCAATTGAAAGTGAATCAAGTTCAGAACTCGCCAACATTAGATAGTGAAGCGACCAAGGAATTTTATGAAAACATTGACAAGTATATTGATCAAAAACTCTCTGAAAAAGATTCACAAAACGATCTCGTAAAAGAAAATGAAGCAGACAAGGATTGAGGACAATGAACTGAATAGGTTTTTACGCCGTGTTTTTCTTGTATCTTCCTCTTTCTTACTTATAGCAGGTTGTTTTTGCTTGAATAAGAAATAAATTAGAAGTTCTATCATCTAAGAAAAATGATGAAAAAAATCATTTAACTAATGGTGTGAACGTTTAGTGTTTATCAGCTCCATTCTCTGTAATTTTGGGGGTAAAATCCACACCATTTAGATAAAATTAGTTGAATTTGATTGGAAAAACGCTTTTATAAAAGCGGAGAAAAGTCTTGATATTACGCTGTTTTTAGTCCAACTGAAATTCATACTTTCCAAACCAGGTCATACGATCTGTGAGAAAAAGAACACATAACAAAAAGAGGAGCTTCACAATAAAGTTCCTCTTCTTTTATATATCCGAATCATTATTCTTATTTCAAAAAAGGTAGTGAAAAAGGTAGTGATTCGGTTGATTTATATTGCAATGTAGTGAAATTTAGAATTTCAAGAATCGCTTAAAATCAAGGTTTCTAACATCTATTGACGTGTAGTGAACCCCTATTTCACCTCTGTAAACACAACGTGTTTGCGAAGTTTTGGTGAGTATTTCTTCAATTGAAGACGGTCTGGAGTGTTACGTTTGTTTTTAGAAGTAAGGTACAAGCGTTCACCAGATTCTTTGTGTTCAAGTGTAATATTTACGCGCATGGTATCTCCCTTCTATTATTCAGCTGATGCAGCTTTAGCGATCTTACGTCCTTTGTAGTATCCTTTAAGTGATACACGGTGTGAACGTGAGTAATCTCCAGTTGCTTCGTCAAAGTTTACAGATGGAGCTGTTACTTTGTAGTGCGTACGACGTTTGTTTTTCTTCGCTTTTGATGTGCGACGTGCAGGTACTGCCATTTCGTTTTTCTCCTTTTAAGATATAAATTCAATTAGGTTTGATTTTCATCAACTGTAACAGTATAACAAAACTTTTTTGTAAAGTAAAGTTACTTGACAAAAAAATTGAAATTTTTGAAAGAAACTTTTCTGTCGTCTGTCCCTTCAAAGTCCTTGCCTATCTTTGTGGCCTCTTTTATGCTATAATGGTAAAAAATGAAACGAGAGGAATGACATGACAGAATTAGACAAACGCCATCGTAGTAGTGTCTACGATAGCATGGTAAAATCTCCCAACCGTGCCATGCTTCGCGCGACGGGAATGACCGATGAAAGCTTTGAAAAACCGATTGTCGGAGTGATTTCGACATGGGCGGAAAATACCCCTTGTAACATCCACCTTCATGATTTTGGAAAATTGGCCAAAGAAGGTGTGAAAGATGCAGGTGCTTGGCCGGTCCAATTTGGCACCATTACGGTTGCGGACGGGATCGCTATGGGGACACCAGGGATGCGCTTCTCCCTAACGTCACGTGATATCATTGCGGATTCTATCGAAGCGGCTATGGGCGGTCACAACGTGGATGCCTTTGTAGCCATCGGGGGCTGTGACAAGAACATGCCTGGTTCGATGATTGCCATTGCCAATATGGATATCCCAGCGATCTTCGCTTATGGTGGTACCATTGCACCGGGTAATCTGAACGGCAAGGATATCGACTTGGTTTCTGTTTTCGAAGGAATTGGGAAGTGGAATCACGGCGATATGACCGCTGAAGAAGTGAAGCAATTAGAGTGTAATGCCTGCCCTGGCCCTGGTGGCTGTGGGGGTATGTATACGGCCAATACCATGGCGACAGCGATCGAGGTCCTTGGGATGAGCTTACCAGGTTCATCTTCTCACCCTGCTGAATCAGCGGATAAGAAGGCCGATATCGAAGAAGCAGGTCGTGCTGTTGTCAAAATGCTTGAAATGGGACTGAAGCCATCTGATATCTTGACCCGTGAAGCCTTTGAAGATGCGATTACAGTGACCATGGCGCTTGGTGGTTCTACCAATGCCACTCTTCACTTGCTCGCTATTGCTCATGCGGCCAATGTGGATTTGACGCTTGAAGACTTCAACGATTTCCAAGAGCGCGTGCCTCATTTGGCGGACTTGAAACCTTCAGGAAAATATGTCTTCCAAGACCTTTACAATGTCGGTGGTGTGCCAGCTGTCATGAAATACCTTCTTAAGAATGGTTTCCTTCACGGGGATCGCATCACCTGTACTGGTAAGACTGTTGCAGAAAACTTGGAGGCCTTCGCTGATTTGACACCAGGTCAAAAAGTTATCATGCCACTTGAAAATCCAAAACGTGCGGATGGTCCATTGATCATCTTGAAAGGGAACTTGGCTCCAGAAGGGGCGGTTGCCAAAGTATCAGGTGTGAAAGTTCGTAACATCACTGGTCCTGCTAAGGTCTTTGACTCAGAAGAAGCTGCCATTGAAGCCGTTCTTTCGGATGAAATCGTGGATGGCGACGTTGTTGTTGTTCGTTTCGTAGGTCCTAAGGGTGGTCCTGGAATGCCTGAAATGCTGTCCTTGTCATCTATGATCGTTGGGAAAGGCCAAGGAGACAAGGTGGCCCTCTTGACAGACGGCCGCTTCTCAGGTGGGACTTATGGTCTCGTTGTTGGTCACATTGCGCCTGAAGCTCAGGTCGGTGGTCCGATTGCCTACCTCCACACAGGAGATCTGGTAACGGTTGATCAAGATACCAAAGAAATCACCATGCACGTCTCAGACGAAGAGTTGGCGAAACGGAAGGCGGAAACAACCTTGCCACCACTGTATAGCCGTGGGGTTCTCGGTAAATACGCCCATATCGTTTCTTCCGCATCACGTGGTGCTGTGACCGACTTCTGGAATATGGAACAGTCTGGTAAACAGTAATTACAAGGACGACTTTGTCCAAAGAGAGAGTGGGACAGAAATCGGTAATTCGTTAAAATTCGATTTCGTCGTCCCACCTCCGCACAGTTGAGTAGGGCTGTAAAAGCTGATGAAATCAGTGTAGTAGAGCCTACTCAACCACTGCGTCTTGCTCGACAATCCAAAAATAATTGAGAGGCTAGGACTTTTGTCCCAGCCTCTTTTTTGGCTCAAAGTCGCTATTTTTAACCCTATCGCTGAAGCGTATGAATATTACTTTTTGGGGGATTTGAGTGTATCATCTGTCATTTTTCTTGTAAATCCGTCTATAATTTGCTATAATTGTGACTAATCGAATCAATCCTTTAATACTGTCCAGAGAGGCAGGCAAGGAGCTATGGAAATGAAAGGCCTGGGAAGACCAGCCTATATTTTGTGTATCTCCTTGTTGTGGGGGATTTTTTTGTATAGTTGAAAAGTGGTTTGATCAAAAAAGAAATCGTCGATGATGGAAGTAGGGAGTGCATCCTTACGATTTGGTCATCGAAGGTAGACGTTTTTGTTCAGCCATAGCTTGTCGCATCTTAATTTTAGGAGGTTTTTACGATCGTGAATGACGTTAAATATGATGTGAATGATATGCCAAAACCTGGTTTATTGATTGGTTTATCTTTCCAGCATTTGTTTGCCATGTTTGGGGCGACAGTGCTGGTGCCGATTTTGGTTGGGATTGATCCTGCCATTGCTTTGTTCTCATCTGGTTTGGGGACCTTGGCTCACTTGACAGTGACCAAGTATAAGATTCCTGCTTACATGGGGTCTAGTTTTGCTTATATTGCAGCGATGCAAATGCTGATGAAGACAGATGGAATCGCAGCAGTTGCCCAAGGTGCTATGGCGGGTGGTTTGGTCTACTTGTTTGTGGCTCTGATTGTTAAGTATGCGGGTAAAGATTGGATTAATAAGGTCCTTCCACCAATCGTGGTTGGTCCCATTATCATGGTAATTGGTTTGAGTCTTGCGAAGAATGCCGTCACTGATGCGACAACCTTAAATAATAGCTACAGCGGCTATGCTCTATTGATTTCGATGGTGACCCTCTTTGCGGTTATCCTATTTAACATGTATGGCAAGAAGATTGTCGGTGTCGTCCCAATTTTACTTGGATTAATTGTGGGCTATATTTTCTCATTGGCTCTTGGTTTGCTGACAGGACATAGTTTTGTCAATTTCTCAGAGGTAAGTGCGGCGCATTGGATTCAAGTTCCAAACTTTGACATTCCATTTGTGGATTATAGCTTTAAACTCTATCCAAGTGCGATTTTGACTATGGCTCCGATTGCCTTTGTGACCATGACGGAACATTTTGGCCACCTCATGGTTTTAAATAGTTTGACGGAGCGTGATTACTTCAAGGATCCAGGGCTTGACCATACGCTTACTGGTGATGGCTTGGCACAGATTATTGCTGGATTCTTTGGAGCTCCTCCGGTAACTTCTTATGGGGAAAACATTGGGGTGATGGCCCTTAGTAAGGTCTACTCAGTTTACGTTATTTCAGGCGCAGCAGTGATTGCGGTTGTCATGAGCTTTATTGGGAAGCTATCAGCACTCTTGCACTCTATTCCAACTCCTGTATTGGGAGGTTTGTCTATTGCCCTCTTTGGGGTTATCGCTGCTAGCGGTTTGAAAATTTTAGTTGAACATAAGATTGATTTTGATAATAAAAAGAATCTCTTGATTGCAAGTGTGATCTTGGTATCAGGGATCGGTGGTTTGATGATTGACCTTGGTGGTCTTCAAATCACGGGTGTGGCAACGTCAACAATTCTTGGAATTGTGTTGTACCAAATCCTTCCAGAACCAAAAACTGATGAGGCTTAGTTTGTTCTGGTAGTGAAAAAGTTTGAATGGATTCAAACATTATAAAAACGAGGAACAAACTCTGATGGCAGAGTTTGTGTTCCTCGTTTTTTTATTGTGGATTGGATTCCCAAAGAGGCATTCCTTCATTAGTTGGCTGCATTTTTTAAAAGGTAATGCTTGTTATCGTGGTGGAAGACCAAGGGCGATGCGCCCGTATCGGCTGATTCGTGTAATTTTCCAAGCGGGTGACCAAGTTACTTCAACCTTGACATCTTCGATCCCCTCGATTTCTTTTAGGCGAGCGACGATTTCGATCGGAAGGCTCTCAGCACAGCTACAAGCCGTATCGGTAAAGGTCATAACCACCTTGCAAGTGCCGGCTTCATCTAGATGGATCTCGTAGATCAGTCCCAGATTATAAACATCTAATTCAACATCGGTATCAAATACAAGCTCCAATTTTTCGATTAATGACTTCTCTAGGGCCAGGGCGCGGTCATTGATTTTGATATCCTCTCTCATCGCAAGATCCTTTCAGTGTAGTATGGCTTCCATTTTCTCATAATTCGGCTGATAAGGCAAGAAGAGAAAGAGGTTTTGAACGTGTCGAACGAAGGAAATTCGGTCCAGTCTCCATTTCTCTTCGAATTTGTGGTAAAATAGAGGCAAAAGTAAGACAAAGGATGAAGGCTATGAAATTACAAAAACCAAAAGGGACCCAGGATATCCTTCCTGGCGATTCAGCGAAATGGCAATATGTAGAAGGCTTTGCACGCAAGGTCTTTGCGCGATACAATTATGATGAAATCCGCACACCGATCTTCGAACATTATGAAGTCATCAGCCGTTCAGTAGGGGATACGACGGATATCGTTACCAAAGAAATGTATGATTTCTATGACAAGGGAGACCGTCATATCACGCTTCGTCCAGAAGGAACAGCTCCTGTTGTCCGCTCCTATGTAGAAAATAAACTCTTTGCGCCTGAGGTACAAAAACCAAGTAAGTTCTATTACATAGGCCCAATGTTCCGCTATGAACGTCCTCAAGCAGGTCGTTTGCGTCAATTCCACCAAATTGGGGTAGAATGCTTTGGATCGAGCAATCCTGCAACGGATGTCGAAACCATTGCCATGGCAGCGCAATTCCTGAAAGAATTAGGAATTGACAATGTGACCTTGCACTTGAACACATTGGGAAGCCCTGCTAGTCGTCAGGCTTATCGTCAAGCCTTGATTGATTACCTCTTGCCAATGAAGGATCAATTGTCTAAGGACAGCCAACGTCGCTTAGAAGAAAATCCGCTTCGTGTCTTGGATTCAAAAGAAAAAGAAGACAAGGCGGCGGTTGAACAGGCTCCTTCCATCCTAGACTATCTTGATGAAGAAAGCCAAGCGCATTTTGATGCGGTTCGTCGGATGTTGGAAGACTTGGGAGTAGCCTATGTCATCGATACCAATATGGTGCGTGGCTTGGATTACTACAACCACACGATTTTTGAGTTCATTACAGAAATTGAAGGCAATGAATTGACAGTCTGTGCAGGTGGTCGCTATGATGGGTTGGTGGAATACTTCGGTGGCCCTGCGACAGCTGGTTTTGGATTTGGGATCGGTGTGGAACGGATCCTTCTCGTTCTTGAAAAGAAAGGCATTGAATTACCGATCGAAACAGGCCTAGATGCCTACATCGCTGTCCTAGGAGATGAGGTCAATGAAGCAGCGCTTAGCTTGGTTCAAGCCCTTCGAATCCAAGGCTTCAAGGCAGAACGTGACTATCTTGGACGCAAGCTCAAGGCGCAATTTAAGTCAGCAGATGTCTTTGCGGCCAAAGCCTTGATCACCTTAGGAAGTAGTGAAGTTGAGAGCGGTCAAGTTACTGTGAAAAATAACCAAACTCGTCAAGAAGTAACGGTGGCTCTTGAAAGCTTGAAGAAAGACTTCCCATCTGTTTTAGCAGAGTTGGGATTGGCTTGATCAAGTCTTGCAGGCACCTGTAAAACAGATTCGCATGGGAGTAGGAGCAAAGTCGTTGCGCCTGCTCTCTTTTATCTAGCTTCTGTTTGCTGACCTTTGCCAAGATTTGGCGAAAAGCCGTTAAATTTTCTGACATTTATGATATAATGAGAAGACTACTAGTAAAGGAATGAAACAGTCATGACATTAGTTTATCAATCAACACGAGATGAAAAAAATACTGTAACAGCTAGTCAAGCCATTCTTCAAGGATTGGCGACAGATGGCGGTTTGTTTACTCCAGTCTCTTATCCTCAAGTAGAGCTGGATTTTGATACCCTCAAAGATGCTTCTTACCAAGAAGTGGCCAAGCTTGTTTTGTCAGCCTTTTTGGACGACTTTACAGCAGAAGAGTTAGACTACTGTATTTCTCATGCTTATGACAGCAAGTTTGATACCCCAGCTATTGCTCCGCTTGTCAAACTCGATGGACAATACAACTTGGAGCTCTTCCACGGTTCCACCATTGCCTTTAAAGATATGGCTTTGTCGATCTTGCCTTACTTTATGACAACAGCAGCTAAAAAGCACGGTCTGGAAAATAAAATTGTCATCCTGACGGCGACTTCTGGAGATACAGGAAAAGCTGCGATGGCAGGTTTTGCCGATGTTCCAGGAACAGAGATCATTGTCTTTTATCCAAAAGATGGTGTCAGCAAGGTGCAAGAATTGCAAATGACGACTCAAACTGGGGACAATACCCATGTCATCGCGATCGATGGAAACTTTGACGATGCCCAAACCAATGTCAAACACATGTTCAATGATGTGGCGCTTCGTGAAAAATTAGCAGCCAACAAGATGCAATTCTCATCAGCCAACTCTATGAACATTGGTCGTTTGGTGCCTCAGGTTGTCTATTACGTATACGCCTATGCGCAATTGGTGAAGACAGGCCAAATCACAGCCGGAGAAAAAGTCAACTTTACCGTCCCAACAGGAAACTTTGGAAATATCTTGGCGGCTTTCTATGCCAAACAAATCGGTCTTCCAGTTGGGAAATTGATCTGTGCGTCAAATGAAAACAATGTCTTGACAGACTTCTTCAAAACACATGTCTATGATAAGAAACGTGAGTTCAAGGTGACCACCAGTCCATCGATGGATATTTTGGTCTCTTCAAACTTGGAACGCTTGATTTTCCACTTGGTAGGCAATGATGCCACAAAGACCAAAGAATTGATGGAAAGCCTTGTTGCAACAGGTCAGTACCAATTGTCCAACTTTGATGCAGACATCTTAGATTTGTTTGCGGCTGCATACGCAGATGAAGCAGAAACTGCTGCAGAGATCAAGCGGGTCTATGAAGCGTCTGATTACATTGAAGACCCTCATACCGCCGTAGCATCAGCCGTTTATCAAAAATACCGGACCCAAACAGGGGATACTGCTAAAACAGTCATTGCCTCTACAGCAAGTCCTTATAAGTTCCCAGTTGTAGCAGTAGAAGCGGTGACAGGCGAGACAGGTCTAGGCGATTTCGAAGCCTTGGCTAAATTACACACACTCTCAGGTGTTCCTGTGCCACCGGCTGTAGACGGCCTTGAAACTGCACCGGTTCGCCATCGTACAAGCGTGGCAACCAAAGACATGCAAGCAGCCGTAGAAGACTACTTGGGACTTTAATTCTTCCTATTAGAAAGATCAAAAGAGCCGTTTGGCTCTTTTATATACGCATGAATTCATACAAAAAAATCTTAAATATCGCCCTTCCTGCCATGGGTGAAAATTTCTTACAAATGCTGATGGGCATGGTGGACTCTTATTTAGTGGCTCACCTGGGCTTGATTGCCATTTCAGGTGTTTCCGTCGCAGGGAATATCATCACGATCTATCAAGCCATCTTTTTGGCACTGGGTGCGGCAGTTGCCAGTGTTATGTCCAAAAGCTTGGGTGAAAAAAATCAAGCCAACATTGCCTACCATGCGACAGAGTCACTGAAGGTGACCTTGTTGTTGAGTGCTCTCTTAGGAGGGGCTTCGCTGTTATTTGGACGCCAGATGATTTCGCTGTTGGGGACTGAAGCTGCAGTAGCCGAAAGCGGGGGGATTTACCTTTCCTTGGTCGGCGGGACCATAGTTCTCTTAGGCTTGATGACGACCTTGGGCTCCTTGGTTCGGGTGGCCAACAATCCACGTATTCCTATGTATGTGAGCCTGTTGACCAATGTTTTGAATGCTTTATTCTCCTCTGTGGCCATTTTCCTTTTTGGCTGGGGGATTGTCGGTGCGGCCTTAGGGACAGTGCTGGCCCGTCTGGTGGGCGTCATCCTCTTGTGGCGAAAGGTCCAGCTACCCTTTGCACCTCTTCGTTGGGGATTGGATCGTAAGCTCTTGAACTTAGCACTTCCAGCTGCCGGAGAGCGGCTGATGATGCGGGCCGGAGATGTGGTGATCATTGCGATCGTGGTTGCTTTTGGGACCGAGGCAGTCGCAGGAAATGCTATCGGAGAGACCTTGACCCAGTTTAACTACATGCCTGTGTTTGGGGTGGCCACAGCGACGGTCATGCTCGTAGCACGGAGCTTGGGTGAAGGTGATCTTGAGCAGATTGCCCGCCTTCGAAAGCAGTCTTACTGCTTATCCTTTGTGTTGATGTTGCCCATTGCTCTGAGTATCTTTTTTGGTGGCACCCTTCTGACCCATCTCTACACACAAGATGTGAAAGCGGTAGAAGCTAGCCTGTCGGTTGTCCTCTTTTCTTTGTTGGGAACGCCCTTTACAGCAGGAACGGTCATCTATACAGCTGTTTGGCAAGGCTTGGGAAATGGGAAGCTTCCATTTTATGCAACGACGATTGGCATGTGGGTCATTCGAATTGGAGCCGGTTATCTGCTTGGAGTAACTCTTGGCTTTGGCCTTCCAGGGGTCTGGACTGGGACACTGCTCGACAATGGCTTTCGTTGGCTATTTTTGAGTCAGCTATATAGACGAAAAGTAGGAGAGAAGAAAAAATGACAAAACAAGCCTTTATTTGGGATTTGGATGGGACCTTGCTAGATTCCTATGATGCTATTCTGGCAGGTCTTGAGGAGACCTATGCAACTTATCAGCTTCCATTTGACCGAGCTAGCATTAAAGACTACATCTTGAAGCATTCGGTTCAAGATCTTTTAGTAGCCGTGGCGGAAGAGTATCATCTGGATGTGACGGACTTAAATCAGCGTCGAGCAGAAAGTCTAGCAGAGAAAAATGCCCAGGTCCTTCTGATGGATGGGGCGCGTGATGTCCTAGCCTGGGGACAAGAAGCTGGAATTGAGCAGTTTGTCTATACCCATAAGGGAGAAAATGCCTTTGTCATCCTGCGGGACTTGGGCTTGGAATCTTTTTTTACAGAGATTTTGACCAGTCAAAGTGGTTTTGCCCGCAAGCCTGACCCAGAAGCTGCCAGGTATCTGATGGAGAAGTACGGTTTGGAGCCCGAAAAGACCTACTATATTGGGGATCGGAGCCTGGATATTGACTTTGCAAGAAATAGCCAGATTCAGAGTATCAATTTCTTGGCGTCTGACTATCAAGGCAATCATCAGATGAACACCTTACTAGATATTCCAGTTATTTTAAACGCTGAAAAGAATCTGTAAAGAATTTGTTTTCATTTTGAAATAAAGTCGTAAGCTTTCTTTAAGAAATGTCCGCTATAATAGAAGCATAAACAAAGACCTCCTAACTTTGTTTAGAAAAATCCTAAAACTTTTCTTTTTCATAATAATCTCCCTAAGAGTCGCCAAATCAGGCGGCTTTTTTTGTGCGAAAAAACAGTGCAAGCTCTTTTCCTTGCCAGAGGATATGAAATATTTTATAATTGATTAGTCAATTATTGATTTATCAAAAATGAATAGAGGAAGGAATATGGCAGAAATAAATGATTTGCTCTACCAACTACGCTTGGCAGATCAATCAACTACGCAACTCTTTGAAAAGCGACTAGGGATTAGCTTAACGCGTTACCAAATCTTGCAGGATTTATTAGAACAAGCGCCTTGCAATCAGATCGCGGTTCAGGAACGTTTGCAAATTGATCCAGCGGCTTTAACCCGGCATTTCAAAATATTGGAAAAGGAAGGATTTGTCCATCGGAGTCGAAATCCAAAGAATCAGCGGGAAATCTTAATTCATTTGACGGATACGGCCTATAATCGTTTGGTCAAACATCCCCCTCGCCATCATGTGGCGGTGAAAGAACAGATGAGTCGGATTTTGACTGCTCAAGAACAAGAGCAATTTTCTTACCTGCTGGACAAATTAGTATCTGGCATTGAACAAATAACAGTTGAATAAAAAGGAGAATCTACGATGTCATTACTGACGATTATTTTAGCAAGTCTTGCTGCACTGGAGCATTTGTATATTTTTTATTTGGAGAGCATCAGAACCACATCTGATACCACCAGTCGGGTTTTCAACATGGATAAAGAAGAACTCGCTCGCCCATCTGTGACCTCTTTATTTAAGAATCAAGGGATATACAATGCCTTGATTGGTGTGTTCCTCTTGTATGGATTGTTTGTCTCTAAAAATAGTGAAGTTGTTACGATTTTTGTGCTCTTTATTATTGGAGCTGCGGCCTACGGTGCGATGACAGCCAATAAAAAGATTATCTTGACCCAAGGTGGTCCTGCAATTTTAGCTTTATTGAGTATCCTATTGTTGGGATAAAAAGGACGAGCCGCTAGGGCTCTTTGAGCTGATTTTATTAAATAAGTATAGAAAAAAGTATAAAAAAAGACTAAAAATTTTATTGACTTTCTAAGAAAAAGGGTTATAATGGTAGCAACAGAAAAGTAATGAGTCAGCTATTTTCAGGGAGCTTGTGGGAATTGTGAACAAGCAATAGCGACTGATGAAAATTGGACTGTTATGATCAATGAATTCTAACCCATGTGAATTCGGTTGGCACCCCTTACCGTGCAACTCCTTGATAGAGGAGATAGAGATGTAGGGAAAGACCAGCTATTTTTCCCTATAAAAGAGGTGGCACCGCGGACACTACGCCCTCACACAGTTTTTGTGTGAGGGCTTTTCTATGTGCCTTAGCAAGCGAAGCGAGCTTAGGCACATTGATCCCAAAGCGAGAATTGAGCGATGGGATACCCTTGATAGCCTTAGCAAGCGAAGCAGGGTGCGGTTGAATTCCTTAGAATAAAAGAGAGGTTTCTGATATGAAAAAAGTTTTATCTGCTGATGTGTTGAGTCCAATTTTAGCTTATATGCGTTTGGATGCACCCCATAAAATGATCTTGGAGTCGATCCCTCGTGAAAAAGAGAACGCGCGTTTTTCAATTGTAGCCTATCGGCCGGTCAGTGAAGTCAAGTTTGAACATGGCGTTCTCTATTACAATGATCAAATTGTTGAAGAGGATCCTTTGGACTTTTTGAACCGCATCACGGTCAAAACGAAAACTTCCGAAGAACTCCCTTTTAACGGTGGGGCGATTGGATTTGTCGGCTATGACTTGATTGGTCTCTATGAGAACATTGGCTCCATTCCTGAAGATACGATCGGCACACCAGATCTTCACTTTTTCTTATATGAGAGCTATGTGATTTTTGATCACAAAAAGGAAAAGGTCTATGTGGTGGAAGAGAACCTCTATAGTGGGCGAAGTGAAGCAGAGCAAGCGTCGAGTCTGGAGCAAGTGTTAGAGCAGTTGGCAAGACCTGCAAAGGAAGAGTTTCAGGACAAGGATCTACATGCGCTTCATTTCCACAATCATTTGGAGCAAAAAGAGTTTGAAGAAATGGTGGCCCTAGCGCGGGACTATATTCGAAAAGGAGATATGTTCCAATGCGTGCTCAGTCAACGTTTTTCAGCTGATTTTTCAGGAAAACCATTGGATTATTACCGCAATTTGCGCGTGACCAACCCTTCGAATTATCTCTACTTTTATGATTTTGGGGAGTACCAAATTATCGGGGCCAGTCCAGAAAGTCTGGTGTCAGTCAAGGACCGAGTGGTGACAACTAATCCCATTGCTGGTACACGTCCCAGAGGGATTGATGAAGAGGCTGATCGGCAATTGGCAGCTGAGTTGACAGGGGATCCAAAAGAAGTCGCAGAACACCGGATGTTAGTGGATCTAGGGCGAAACGATATTGGACGTATCGCTCAAAATGGATCAGTTGAAGTGACCAAATATATGGAAGTGGAATTCTTCCGTTATGTCATGCACCTGACGAGTGTAGTCAAGGGACAATTACTTCCTGGACTAGCCTCCATTGAGGCTCTGAAGGCAACTCTTCCAGCTGGGACCGTTTCGGGTGCTCCTAAGATTCGAGCCATGAAGCGGATCTATGAGGCAGAAAAAGAGAAACGAGGAGTCTACGCAGGTGCTATTGGCTATCTCTCTGTGACGGGGAATCTCGATTTTGCTATTGCGATCCGAACCATGATCCTCAAAAATAAGAAGGCTTATGTGCAGGCCGGAGCAGGAATCGTTTATGATTCGATCGCTGAAAATGAATACCAAGAAACCGTCAATAAGGCAAAATCGATGACAAGGATTGGAGAAGAAGGATGATTTTATTAGTCGATAATTACGATTCATTTACCTACAATTTAGCACAGTATATCGGAAAATTTGATGAGGTCCAGGTGCTTCGAAATGATGATCCGGATTTGTACCAGGTTGCCCAAGAAGCAGATGCCTTGGTCTTTTCTCCAGGTCCAGGTTGGCCAAAGGATGCGGGCAAGATGGAGGAGATGATCCGAGATTTCGCGGGGGTCAAACCAATCTTGGGGATCTGCTTGGGACATCAAGCGATTGCAGAAGTTTTTGGAGGGCGCTTGGGATTGGCGCCACAGGTCATGCATGGCAAACAAAGCCAGATCCAGCTAGAAGCTCCCTCTCCTCTATACGCGGGTGTCGCAAAAGAAGTCCCAGTCATGCGCTACCATTCGCTGACGATTGAAGACATGCCAGAGGATTTTGTCATTACCTCTCGGACGACGGATGATCAAGCAATTATGGGAATTCAACACCGCAGCTTACCGATTTATGGTTTCCAATACCATCCAGAAAGTATCGGGACGCCAGATGGGCTCAAGACCATCGAAAATTTTGTCAAACTAGTCAAGGAGCGGAAGATGAAACAAGTGCTTGCAAAGGTAGCGGAAGGAATAGATTTAACCAGCGCAGAATTAGAAGCGGCCATGGAGGAAGTTGTCGCTGGTCGTGCTTCAGAAGCGCAGGTGACGGCCCTACTTTTAGGCCTCAAAATGAAGGGAGAAACGGTTGAAGAGCGGACGGCTATTGCAAAAGTGATGCAGGCTTATGCAGTCGCTATTCCTACAGAGGTTCAAGGAGCGATGGACAATTGTGGAACTGGGGGCGATCGTTCTTATAGTTTCAATATTTCAACAACAGCTGCCTTCGTCCTTGCTGGTGGTGGTGTCAAGATGGCGAAACACGGAAATCGCTCGATCTCTTCCAAATCTGGTTCTGCAGATGTCCTAGAAGCTCTAGGGATTAACCTTGATTTGGGTCCAGAAGATTTAGGTCGAGTGTTTGAAAAAGCGGGCATTGTCTTTCTATTTGCCAAAAATCTGCATCCTGGCATGCGCTATATTATGCCAGCTCGCTTGGCGCTAGGAGTTCCAACGGTGATGAATTTGACCGGTCCTCTCATTAATCCGATTCCTCTAGAAACCCAGCTATTGGGAACCAGTCGTCCGGATATGTTGGAAAGTACAGCGGAGATTCTAAAAAATTTGGGTCGAAAACGCGCAGTGGTAGTGAGTGGCCCACAAGGTTTGGACGAGGCAGGCCTTGATGGAGAAACCCAGCTCGCTATTTTGGAAAATGGACAGGTTACCTTATCCAGCTTTCAACCAGAAGATATGGGAATGGAGCGCATCGAAATTGACCAAGTACGTGGTGGAGACGCTAAACGCAATGCAGAAATTTTGCTCAGTGTCTTGAAGAATGAAGCGAGTCCCTTTTTAGAGGTGACGGTCTTAAATGCTGGCCTTGGTTTTTATGCTAACGGCAAGGTAGATTCTATCAAGGAGGGGATTGCCTTGGCACGGGAAGTGATTGCCAGTGGAGCTGCCCTTGAGAAATTGAGATTATTACAGGAGTATCAAAAATGAGTCAAGAATTCTTACCAAAGATTCTAAAGGAAAAGGCGCGTGAAGTGGCTGTGATGAAAGAAGAGGAGCTCCAACCTTTGCGCGAGACTTACCGCTTGTATGATTACCTAAAGAGTCATCCAGAAAAGCTTCAGGTCATCGCAGAGGTGAAAAAGGCTAGTCCGAGTCTGGGAGATATTCATGTCGATGTGGATATCGTCGCGCAGGCGAAGACTTACGAAGAAAATGGGGCTGTGATGATTTCTGTCTTGACCGATGAAGTATTTTTCAAGGGCAGTATCGAGTATCTCCGGGAAATATCTAGTCAAGTACGTATCCCCACCCTCAATAAAGATTTCATTGTGGATGAAAAGCAAATAATTCGGGCGCGAAACGCAGGGGCGACCGTGATCTTGTTGATTGTTGCAGCCTTATCAGAGGCTCGTCTGAAGGAGCTCTATGAGTTTGCGACCCATCTTGGTCTAGAGGTCTTGGTGGAGACCCATAATCTGACAGAACTAGAGGTAGCTCACCGGATTGGGGCTCAGATCATAGGGGTCAACAATCGCAACTTGGTGACCTTTGAGACAGATCTCCATACTAGCCTTGAATTGGCGACCCATTTTGAACAAGAACCGGTCTACATCTCTGAGTCTGCTATTTTTACAGCAGCAGATGCGTGCATGCTCGCTCCTTATTTTAATGGCATTCTCGTTGGGACAGCCCTCATGAAGGCAGGCAATGTGGCTGAAAAAGTAAAGGAGTTGCAGATTGACAAAAGTTAAAATTTGCGGATTATCTACTCCGGAAGCCGTGCAGACCGCTGTTGAAGCCGGTGCGGACTACATTGGTTTTGTCTTTGCACCAAGCAAACGGCAAGTCACGTTGGAGCAAGCTCGGCAGTTGGCTACAGGGATTCCAAAGGGGGTTCAAAAAGTCGGTGTTTTTGTATCCCCGCAAAGAGAAGAAGTGGAGAAAGCTTGCCAAGTTGTGGGCTTGGATCTGATACAAGTGCATGGACCGATGGATGATGCCATCTTGCAAGAGTTTCCCCAACAAACGATTCGCGCTGTTCAAGTGGGGAAAGATGCAGCACTTCCTGACACCAGTGCCGACTATCTGCTCTTTGATGCTCCTGTAGCAGGAAGTGGGGAGACGTTTAACTGGCAAAAGCTCGAAACCCAAAACTTCACAAAGCCCTTCTTTATTGCAGGAGGCTTGACGGAAGACAATGTAGCAGATGCCATTCGCTTCTTTCATCCTTATGCGGTGGATGTATCCAGTGGGGTCGAGACAAATGGAATAAAAGATCAAGAAAAGATAAAACGATTTATAGAAAGGGTCAAGCATGGCATATAAACAACCAGATAAAAACGGATTTTACGGGCGGTTCGGGGGACGATTTGTCCCTGAAACCTTGATGACAGCAGTTTTAGAATTAGAAGAAGCCTACAGAGAAAGTCAAGCAGATCCTTCTTTTCAAGCAGAATTGGATCAGCTTCTGAAACAATATGTCGGTCGGGAAACACCGCTCTATTACGCTAAGAATCTAACCAAGTATGTCGGTGGAGCCAAGATCTTTCTTAAAAGAGAAGACCTCAACCACACAGGGGCTCATAAAATTAATAATGCCCTAGGACAGGTTTTATTGGCACACCGAATGGGTAAAAAGAAGATCATCGCAGAAACAGGAGCCGGACAGCACGGTGTTGCAACGGCAACAGCCGCTGCTTTATTTGATATGGAATGTACCATCTACATGGGGGAAGAAGATGTCAAACGCCAAGCCCTTAATGTCTTTCGGATGGAGTTGTTGGGGGCAAAGGTTCAATCGGTAACAGATGGATCGCGTGTTCTCAAGGATGCAGTCAATGCTGCCCTTAGAGCCTGGGTAGCAAATGTGGAGGATACCCACTATATCATGGGTTCTGCTCTAGGACCTCATCCATTCCCAGAAATTGTCCGTGATTTTCAAAGTGTCATCGGTCGAGAAGCCAAACGTCAATTTGCAGAGCAAAATGACGGGGCGCTGCCAGATGCCGTCCTAGCCTGTGTAGGAGGCGGATCGAACGCTATTGGCCTCTTTTATCCTTTTGTAGAGGATACAACTGTTGCTATGTACGGGGCAGAAGCGGCTGGCCTTGGGGTAGATACAGACCAGCATGCAGCAACCTTGACCAAGGGACGTCCGGGAGTCCTTCACGGAGCCTTGATGGATGTGTTACAGGATGTGCATGGACAGATTTTAGAAGCCTTCTCGATTTCAGCAGGTCTCGATTATCCAGGGATTGGGCCAGAGCATTCTTATTTCCATGAAATCAAGCGGGCAACCTATGTGCCTGTGACAGACCAAGAAGCCCTAGAAGCTTTTCAATTGCTTTCAAAAGTGGAAGGAATCATTCCAGCCCTGGAATCGAGCCATGCTATCGCCTATGCGGTGAAATTGGCCAAGGAGATGGGACCTGAAAAATCCATGATCGTTTGCTTATCAGGTCGTGGGGACAAAGATGTGGTACAAGTCAAAGACCGCCTAGAACAAGAGAGAGGGGAGTAAGATGGGAAAGACCTTAACAGAGCATTTACAAGAGCTGAAAGACCAGCAGCAAGGGATCTTTGTTCCGTATATCATGGCAGGAGATCATGAAAAAGGCTTAGCAGGTTTGCAGGAAACCATCCAATTTTTGGAGGAGCTTGGTGTCTCAGCCATTGAAGTTGGTATTCCTTTTTCAGATCCAGTGGCAGATGGCCCTGTGATTGAAGAGGCAGGACTACGAAGTTTAGGCCATGGGACGACGACAGAGGGTCTGGTGCAAACGATCCAGTGTCTGGAGACAACTGTTCCTTTGGTCATCATGACCTATTTCAATCCCTTGTTCCAATATGGGCTCGAAAACTTCTTTAGAGATCTAGAAGGAACAGCTGTTAAAGGGGTGATTATTCCAGATCTTCCTCATGAGCATGCGGATCTGGTAGAGCCTCTGTTAGCGGATAAAGACATCGCTTTGGTGCCACTAGTGAGCTTAACCACAGGAATCGAGCGCCAGAAGAAATTGATCCAAGATGCAGAAGGTTTTATCTATGCTGTAGCGGTTAATGGAGTGACGGGGAAAGCTGGTAGCTATCGAGAAGATCTGGACCACCACTTGGCCCAATTACACGAAATAGCTTCGATCCCTGTTTTAACAGGTTTTGGAGTTTCCAGCATGGAGGATGTTCACCGTTTCAACAAAGTCTCAGATGGGGTTATTGTGGGGTCCAAAATCGTTAAGGCTCTCCACCAAGGAGAGACAGACGCTATCGCTTGTTTTATTTCTCAAGCAGTGAAGGGCTAGAAGGTTCATTCCATTCATCATCAGCTTGATTCTCCTAGATAAAGCTCTTTGTCTACTATTTTAAACATTCCCCTCGTTTGTCTTTACAAACGAGGGTTTCTCGTTACAATAGAGATAGTAACAAGAAAAGAGGAGAAGAGCATGATAAGCCTTGAAGAGATTGATCAAGTCATCCAGTTAGGTCCTTTTGAACCAACCTGGGCCTCTCTTAGCCATCAAGTCTGTCCAGATTGGTATTGGGATGCCAAATTTGGAATATTTATCCACTGGGGCGTCTATAGTGTACCTGCTTTCGGTTCGGAATGGTATTCGCGAAATATGTATATCCAAGGGAATCCTTGCTATGACTATCATCGAGCGCATTTTGGAGACCAGGCTAGCTTTGGCTACAAGGATCTCATTCCTCTATTTACAGCCGATCGCTTTGATCCGGCATCTTGGCTAGATCTCTTTCAAAAAGCGGGAGCCCAGTATCTTTTTCCAGTTGCGGAGCACCACGATGGTTTTCAGATGTATGCCTCTACTCTCTCGCCTTATAATAGCTTAGAAATGGGGCCGAGACGAGATGTCTTAGGAGAGCTGAGGGAGGAAGCAGAAAAACGTGGCCTGCACTTCTGTACGTCCTCTCACCGGGCAGAACACCAGTTTTTCTTTTCACATGGCAAGGAATTCACTAGTGACATTCCGCAAGAAGTCCCAAGAGACAGCCTTTATTGGCCAGCCGAGCCAGAGCCCAAGGATCATTTTGATCTGACTTCCAAGCCTTATCCAAGTAAAGAATTCTTGGAAGATTGGCTGTTGCGAACCTGTGAACTGGTGCGGGACTACCAGCCAGAGCTCCTTTATTTTGACTGGTGGATCCAGCATGAGAGTTTCCGTCCCTACTTGATGCGCTTTTTGGCTTATTATTACAATCTAGCAGCACAAGAGGATCGAAAGGTGGCTGTTTGTTACAAACAGGATGCCCTCCCTTTCGGTTCAGGAATCGTTGAGATGGAGCGGGGAGGATACGGAGAGACTCAAGCCTTTCCGTGGCAAATGGATACCGCGATCGCCCGTAACTCTTGGTGCTATACCCAGGATCTAGCCTACAAGACCAGTAAGGAATTACTACAAAATTTAGTCGATGTTGTGGCCAAAAATGGCAATCTTCTGCTCAATATTGGACCCAAGGCAGATGGCACGATCCCTGAGCAAGACCAAGACATCCTCACAGAGCTCGGGGACTGGCTGGCGGTAAATGGAGAAGCCATTTATCAGAGTCGGCCTTGGCGGGTGTCATCGGAAGGACCGACCGAGGCCCAGGAAGGTTCCTTCTCAGATGGAGAAGCACCACTCTATACCAGCCAAGATTTCCGCTATACCATGCGTGATGGCTTTCTTTATGCCATCCAGCTGGAACCAAGTGGACGGACGGAAGAGTTGACCTTGCCGTCTCTCGCCTATGACCTCAAGCAACCGAGAATTCTTCATGCGCGCATTCAAAAGCTAGAGCTCCTTGGAGAAAGTCAGCTCCTTTCTTGGAGCCGAGATGAGACAGGGCTCCATCTTCAGTTACCAGCTTGTAGGAAAAAACAACCGCGTGTTTTGCGCCTCAGCTTTTAGTTTTCTTGAAGCTTTCTATAAGGAATCGTTTAGGTTTCTCTTGTATACTGTACTCATCCAATAAGAAATGAGGTACAGAAAATGAAAATCTCAGTTAATTATCCAAAACGCTTTAAGAAATTGCCACAACAAGGTTCTTGTTACGGCGAATAAACACTTCTCTTCATTTTTCATAAGAAACTCCTAAAGAAGGCTCTACCCGAAAGGGTAGAGTTTTTATGTACCAGAGACCTTGTGATTCGTGGTATAATAAGCCTATGGAAAAAAAGAATAAATTACTACTCATCGACGGGTCTTCCGTCGCTTTTCGTGCCTTTTTCGCACTTTACAATCAAATTGATCGCTTCAAAAATGCCAATGGTCTGCATACCAATGCGGTCTATGGCTTTAACCTCATGTTGAGCCATCTATTGGAGCGCATCCAACCGACCCATGTCCTCGTTGCTTTTGATGCAGGAAAGACGACTTTTCGGACGGAGATGTATGCCGACTACAAAGGGGGCCGTGCAAAAACTCCAGATGAGTTCCGTGAGCAGTTTCCTTTCATTCGTGAGCAATTAGATCATTTGGGAATCCGTCATTATGAGCTGGCCCAGTATGAAGCGGATGATCTTATTGGAACGCTAGATAAGATGGCAGAAACTAGCTCGGTGCCATTTGATGTGACCATTGTCTCTGGGGACAAGGATTTGATCCAGCTGACAGATGACAATACGGTGGTGGAAATCTCCAAAAAAGGGGTAGCAGAGTTTGAAGAATTCACTCCAGCCTATCTCAAAGAAAAGATGGGACTGACACCCGAGCAGTTTATCGACCTCAAGGCCTTAATGGGAGATAAATCGGATAATATCCCAGGTGTGACTAAGATCGGAGAAAAGACAGGGATCAAACTACTCCTAGAGTACGGGTCTCTCGATGGTATTTACGAGCATATCGACGAGATGAAGGCTTCTAAGATGAAGGAAAACCTCATCAACGACAAGGAGCAGGCCTACCTATCCAAGACTCTTGCGACCATCGATACCAATGCGCCTATTGAAATTGGCCTAGACGATATCACCTATACGGGCCCTCATCTAGAAAATCTCGCCAAGTTTTATGAGGAGATGGGCTTCAAGCAACTCCGTCAGGCCTTGGATCTCAGTGGAGAAGAAGCGGCTCCTGTAGCCATTGACTATACAGAAGTCGAGCAGGTCACTTCAGATATGCTCACGGAAGATAGTTTCTTCCATTTTGAGATTTTTGGGGACAATTACCATACGGAACCCATCATCGGTTTCGCATGGGGGACCAAAGGTCAGCTCTACGCGAGTACAGATACTGGTCTTTTACAAACACCGATTTTCAAAGAATTTCTCGAAAAAACGCCCCTCAAGGTCTATGACTTCAAACGGGCCAAGGTCTTGCTCAGCCACTTGGGCATTCCCCTTCAAAATCCCGCGTTTGACAGTCGATTGGCTAAGTATCTCTTGTCGACCGTAGAGGACAATGAAATTTCAACCATTGCGAGTCTCTATAGTCAGATTGCGCTGCCGCTGGACGAAGTCGTTTATGGCAAGGGAGCCAAAAAAGCTATCCCAGAAAAGGCGGTCCTATTAGAACATTTGGCACGGAAAGTCGCTGTTCTACTGGATACCGAAGAGCCTATGATGGAGCAGTTGCAAGCCCATGACCAGCTGGATTTGCTCTATGATATGGAGCAACCACTAGCAGCTGTTTTGGCCAAGATGGAAATCGCGGGGATCAAGGTAGAGCGCCAGACCCTAGAAGACATGCAGGTGGAAAACGAAGTGGTTTTGGAGCGCTTGACCCAAGAAATCTACGAGCTTGCAGGAGAAGAGTTCAACATCAATTCTCCAAAACAATTGGGCGTCATCCTCTTTGAAAAATTGGAACTCCCTCTTGAATATACTAAGAAAACCAAAACCGGCTATTCAACAGCCGTTGATGTCTTGGAACGCCTGGCTCCTATCGCACCGATCGTGTCTAAGATTCTTGAATACCGCCAAATTGCTAAGATCCAGTCGACCTATGTCATCGGTCTTCAAGATTGGATTTTGAAAGATGGGAAGATCCATACCCGCTATGTACAGGATTTGACGCAGACAGGCCGTTTGTCCAGTGTGGATCCCAACCTGCAAAACATTCCTGTCCGTTTGGAACAAGGTCGTCTCATTCGTAAAGCCTTTGTCCCAGAAGAGGAAAACAGTGTCTTGCTGAGTTCGGACTATTCACAAATCGAACTGCGTGTCTTGGCCCATATTTCGGGAGATGAGCATTTGATAGATGCCTTTAAGCATGGGGCAGATATCCATACATCGACTGCTATGCGCGTCTTCAATATTGCAAAACCAGAAGACGTGACGCCGAATGACCGTCGCAATGCAAAAGCAGTAAACTTCGGTGTGGTTTATGGAATTTCCGACTTTGGACTGTCTAACAACTTAGGGATCAGTCGAAAAGAAGCCAAGGCCTACATTGAGACCTACTTCGAACGCTACCCTGGCATCAAGGACTATATGGAGAGAGTGGTGCGGGAAGCGCGTGACAAAGGCTATGTAGAAACCCTCTTCAAGCGTCGTCGGGAGATTCCAGATATCAATTCTCGCAACTTCAATGTTCGAGGCTTTGCGGAGCGGACAGCTATCAACTCACCAATCCAAGGATCTGCAGCAGACATCTTGAAAATTGCCATGATCCACTTGGACCAAGCGCTAGAAAGAGGAGCATACAAGACCAAGATGCTTCTTCAAGTGCACGATGAAATCGTTCTGCAAGTACCAAGTGATGAACTGACGGCGATCAAAGAACTCGTCAAAGAGACCATGGAATCCGCTATCGAACTTGCAGTACCACTGGAAGCCGATGAAAACGAAGGCAAGACATGGTATGAAGCCAAATAAGATTGAGTTTGTCCAAAACAGAAAGCGGTAGGAGACTTTTCAGTTCCCTACCGCTTTTAACGACAAACACTTGCAATGCCTTCCGTATTGTTATACTATTTAAAGAAAGGAAACGCATACAAAAGGAGATTCTTATGGCTTATTCATTTCGCAATCCTAGTGATGGCATTATCAAACATTACCTAGAAACCAGCAAGATCATCGCTGTAGTTGGATTATCTGATCGTGAAGACACAACCAGTCATCGTGTCAGTAAGGAGATGCAAGAGCGGGGCTATCGGATTATTCCTGTTAATCCTCGTGCAGCCGGTGGCCAGATTCTTGGAGAAACGGTGTATGCTAGCTTGCAGGAGATTCCTTTCCCAGTAGATATCGTCGATGTATACCGACGCAGTGAGTTTTTACCAGATGTGGCACGTGATTTTATTGAGACGGATGCGAAAATTTTCTGGGCACAATTGGAGCTGGAAAATCAAGAAGCAGAAGAAATCCTTCGTGGAGCTGGACGAGAAGATATCGTCATGAACCGCTGTATCAAACGGGAACACACCCGACTGATCTTAGGAGACTCCCTATACGGTTTATAAATGATAAACAATTGATCATAGAAGAAAACCCCAGCTTGCTGGGGTTTTCTTCTTACTCTTATTCAGTTTCATGGCTTGAATGGCCTGTAAAATGGCGCGGCCCTTGTTTGATCTGCTTGATTTGATCATAAAAGGCAATTTGGCAGTTGATAAAGTAAGGCATGGTATAAAAGCCGATGACATCGCGCGTGAAGTAATTCAAGAAGTACCAACCAATCAAGGTTAGATCGAGTACCAAGCGATTGCTGCGGAACCCTTTCATGGTTTCACGACTTTGGCGAAGGACTCCAAAGGCTCCCTTGTAGTCGCCGTCTCGTAATTGCTCATAGAGGATCAATTCGACCAAGCTGAGACTGTAGTATTGTGGCAGGTAAAAGAGGAGGCCAATCAGGCCAAGTATGACACCAGCAGTCATCAGAGGCATTTGTTGCATGAGAGATTGGAATTCAGGACTGGAAGCACTCAGAGTGCTAGGGTTGCTCACCTTATCGTAGATCGCTAAAAATCGAATGCTGGCGTAGGTGCTGATGAGACTCCCCACATAGAGGATGAGTCCCCATAAAAAGAGGACGGCTTGCTTCAAGATCAAGGTGGCAAATACAGAGGTAAAGCGATCTTGTTTAAAGATATCTAAGACACGTGTTCGGTGTTCGATCTTGGGATTAATCGTATCTAAATAGCTAAAAGTCGCACCAACCACTAAAATGGAGATGACAAAGGAGACGACAGAAGGAAAGAGTTGCCGCTGGATCATGTAGATACTTGCTTGCTGCAAGGTCATATCCGGTAGTAGATCGACCAGATCTTGCCCGCTTAAGAGAAAGTTAGCAAGAATGGTCAACAGGACCGGAAGAGCAAAAAGGATAGCTAAGCCCGGTTGCTGGACTTGCATGGTACGTGCCCGGAGGCGAATCAATTTAAGGTTCATAGATGACACTCTCTTCATAGTAGTACTTTTTATTATAACATAAGTCCGTGACAGAGCCGGTAAAATTTGGTACAATCGTACAGGTGCTCACAGGAAAACTGTGACAGGAATAAGAAGGCTGGGACTGTTTTTCCCAGTACGGAGGTAACCATGACAGATTCACCGATTCAATATCGATTAATCAAAAAAGAAAAGCATACAGGTGCTCGTCTGGGAGAAATTATCACCCCTCACGGGACCTTCCCAACCCCAATGTTTATGCCTGTAGGGACTCAGGCAACCGTTAAGACCCAATCGCCAGAAGAACTCAAGGAAATGGGTTCCGGCATTATCTTGGCCAACACCTACCATCTCTGGCTTCGTCCCGGGGACGACTTGGTCGCAAAAGCAGGAGGACTGCACCAGTTCATGAACTGGGACCAGCCGATTTTGACAGATAGTGGAGGCTTCCAAGTCTATTCATTAGCGGATACCCGCAACATCACCGAAGAAGGGGTAACCTTTAAAAACCACCTCAACGGCTCGAAGATGTTCCTATCTCCAGAAAAGGCCATCTCCATCCAAAACAATCTAGGAAGCGACATCATGATGTCCTTTGATGAATGCCCTCAGTTCTATCAGCCCTATGATTATGTGAAAAAATCAATCGAACGGACCAGTCGTTGGGCAGAACGTGGCCTAAAGGCTCACCGTCGCCCTCATGATCAAGGTCTTTTCGGGATTGTCCAAGGGGCTGGATTTGAAGACTTGCGCCGTCAGTCTGCTCAAGATTTAGTCAGCATGGACTTCCCAGGCTATTCCATCGGTGGCTTAGCTGTTGGGGAAAGCCATGAAGAGATGAATGCCGTGCTTGATTTCACTACTCCGCTCTTACCAGAAAACAAGCCACGCTATCTCATGGGAGTAGGAGCTCCAGACAGTCTGATTGATGGCGTTATTCGTGGAGTGGACATGTTTGACTGTGTCTTGCCGACGCGGATTGCGCGAAATGGTACCTGTATGACTAGCCAAGGTCGCCTAGTAGTGAAAAATGCGCAATTTGCAGAAGACTTTACACCGCTGGATCCCGAATGTGATTGCTACACTTGTAAGAATTACACCCGAGCTTATCTTCGCCACCTCCTCAAGGCAGATGAGACCTTCGGCATTCGCTTGACCAGCTACCACAACTTGTATTTCTTGATCAGCCTCATGAAGCAGGTCCGTCAAGCCATCATGGATGACAATCTCTTAGAATTCCGTGAGCATTTCGTCGAAAAATATGGCTATAACAAGTCAGGACGGAATTTCTAGAAATAGATAAATAGGAAGAAAAAAGACTACAGCCATCTGAGAATAATAGAAATAACTGCTAGACGCAGTGGTTGATTGGTATCTTTGTTCGCTTGTTAAGCTCCAAAGATAACCTAATCAACTGTGCGGGGGCGAGACGACGAACAAATTGGATATAAATTTGTTCTGTCTCGCTCCCTTTTTCCTATATAATAGCAACTTTTTTAGCACGCTTTTTCTTTCGAAAACACTTTCATCAAAAAAACGAAAAAAATCTTCTCAAATCCCTTGCATTGGGCCTTTGTTTGTGTTAAACTACTATGGTGCTGTGAAAAACAGCTATTAGCTTTGATGCAAGAGGTTGCGACACGCTCGGTTGCATTGCCACGCAACGCGCGTCGGTTTTCTTGTGGAGCTAGCCTATTATCTTAAATAGACGAAAAGGAGAAAAAGATGGCAAACAAAAAAATCCGCATCCGTTTGAAAGCGTACGAACACCGTACACTCGACACAGCGGCTGCAAAAATCGTAGAATCAGCTACTCGTACAGGTGCACAAGTTGCGGGGCCAATCCCACTTCCAACTGAACGTAGCCTCTACACAATCATTCGTGCGACTCACAAATACAAAGATTCTCGCGAACAATTCGAAATGCGTACACACAAACGTTTGATCGACATCATCAACCCAACTCAAAAAACAGTTGACGCTTTGATGAAATTGGATCTTCCAAGTGGTGTAAACGTAGAAATCAAACTTTAATCTAAAGCTTGATCTAGAGCATAAAAAACGCTCGTTAAAAACTTTTTGAATAAAAAACTATAGAAAAGGAACTATTTTCTCATGACAAAAGGAATCTTAGGGAAAAAAGTGGGAATGACTCAAATCTTCACTGAAGCTGGCGAATTGATCCCTGTAACAGTTATCGAAGCAACTCCAAACGTTGTTCTTCAAGTTAAAACTGTTGAAACAGATGGTTACAACGCTATCCAAGTTGGTTTCGATGACAAACGCGAAGTATTGAGCAACAAACCTGCTAAAGGACATGTAGCAAAAGCTAACACGGCTCCTAAGCGCTTCATTCGTGAATTCAAAAACGTTGAAGGCTTGGAAGTTGGTGCTGAAATCACAGTTGACACTTTCGAAGCTGGAGACATTGTTGATGTAACTGGTACTTCTAAAGGTAAAGGTTTCCAAGGTGTTATCAAACGCCACGGACAATCACGTGGACCAATGGCTCACGGTTCTCGTTACCACCGTCGTCCAGGTTCTATGGGACCTGTTGCACCTAACCGCGTATTCAAAGGTAAAAACCTTGCAGGACGCATGGGTGGCGATCGTGTAACAATTCAAAACCTTGAAGTTGTACAAGTTGTTCCAGAAAAGAACGTTATCCTTATCAAAGGTAACGTACCAGGTGCTAAGAAATCTCTTATCACTATCAAGTCAGCAGTTAAAGCTGGTAAATAATAAGGAAAGGGGAATACAGTCAAAATGGCAAATGTAACATTATTCGACCAAACTGGTAAACAAGCGGGCGAAGTTGTTCTTAACGATGCGATCTTTGGTATCGAACCAAACCAAGCAGTTGTATTTGATGTGATCATCAGCCAACGTGCTAGCCTTCGTCAAGGAACTCACGCAGTTAAAAACCGTTCAGCCGTTTCAGGTGGCGGACGCAAACCATGGCGTCAAAAAGGAACTGGACGTGCTCGTCAAGGTTCTATCCGCTCTCCACAATGGCGTGGTGGTGGAATCGTCTTCGGACCAACTCCACGTAGCTATGCGTACAAACTTCCTCAAAAAGTTCGTCGCCTTGCACTTAAATCTGTTTACTCAGAAAAAGTTGCTGAAAACAAATTTGTAGCCGTTGATTCTCTTGAATTTACAGCTCCAAAAACTGCTGAATTTGCAAAAGTTCTTGCAGCTTTGAGCATCGATTCTAAAGTCCTTGTTATTCTTGAAGAAGGAAATGAATTCGCAGCTCTTTCAGCTCGTAACCTTCCAAACGTGAAAGTTGCGACTGCTACAACTGCAAGTGTTCTTGACATCGCAAATAGTGACAAACTTCTTGTTACTCAAGCAGCTATCTCTAAAATCGAGGAGGTTCTTGCATAATGAATTTGTATGATGTTATCAAAAAACCTGTTATCACTGAAAAGTCAATGGCTCAACTTGAAGCAGGCAAATATGTATTCGAAGTTGACACTCGCGCTCACAAACTTTTGATCAAACAAGCTGTTGAAGCTGCGTTTGAAGGTGTAAAAGTTGCGAATGTGAACACTGTAAACGTAAAACCTAAAGCAAAACGCGTTGGACGTTACACTGGTTTTACTTCAAAAACTAAAAAAGCTATCATCACGCTTGCAGCTGATTCTAAAGCAATCGAGTTGTTTGCTACTGAAGCTGAATAATCTAAGGAGGAAATATCGTGGGAATTCGTGTTTATAAACCAACAACAAACGGTCGCCGTAATATGACTTCTTTGGATTTCGCTGAAATCACAACAAACACACCTGAGAAAACTTTGCTTGTTTCTCTTAAAAACAAAGCAGGTCGTAACAACAACGGTCGTATCACTGTTCGTCACCAAGGTGGTGGACACAAACGTCATTACCGTTTGATCGATTTCAAACGTAACAAAGATGGAGTTGAAGCAGTCGTTAAAACGATCGAATACGATCCAAACCGCTCAGCTAACATCGCGCTTGTACACTACACTGACGGTGTGAAAGCTTACATCATTGCCCCTAAAGGTCTTGAAGTAGGTCAACGCATCGTATCAGGACCAGAAGCAGATATCAAAGTCGGAAACGCTCTTCCACTTGCTAACATCCCAGTTGGTACTTTGATCCACAACATCGAATTGAAACCTGGTAAAGGTGGAGAATTGGTACGTGCTGCTGGAGCTTCTGCTCAAGTATTGGGTTCTGAAGGTAAATATGTACTTGTTCGTCTTCAATCAGGCGAAGTTCGTATGATTCTTGGAACTTGCCGTGCTACAGTTGGTGTTGTCGGAAATGAACAACATGGACTTGTTAACCTTGGTAAAGCGGGACGTAACCGCTGGAAAGGTGTTCGCCCTACAGTTCGTGGTTCTGTAATGAACCCGAATGATCACCCACACGGTGGTGGTGAAGGTAAAGCACCAGTTGGACGTAAAGCGCCATCTACTCCTTGGGGTAAACCTGCGCTTGGTCTTAAAACTCGTAACAAGAAAGCGAAATCTGACAAACTTATCGTTCGTCGTCGCAACCAAAAATAATCATAAGCAACTAGCTTACACTTTCCGCCAGCTCGGTAGCGCTGCCTAGCAGCGCAAGCCGCTGTGGTACTAAATTTTAAAGGAGAAAATTACAAAATGGGACGTAGTCTTAAAAAAGGACCTTTCGTCGATGAGCATTTGATGAAAAAAGTTGAAGCTCAAGCAAACGACGAAAAGAAAAAAGTAATTAAAACTTGGTCACGTCGTTCAACGATCTTCCCAAGTTTCATCGGATACACTATCGCAGTTTATGATGGACGTAAACATGTACCTGTTTACATCCAAGAAGACATGGTAGGTCACAAGCTTGGTGAATTTGCACCAACTCGTACTTACAAAGGTCACGCGGCAGACGACAAGAAGACACGTAGAAAATAAGGAGAACATAAATGGCAGAAATTACTTCAGCTAAAGCAATGGCTCGTACAGTGCGTGTTTCACCTCGTAAATCACGTCTTGTTCTTGACAACATCCGTGGTAAAAGCGTAGCCGATGCCATCGCTATTTTGACATTCACACCAAACAAAGCTGCAGGGATCATCCTTAAAGTGTTGAACTCAGCAGTAGCAAACGCTGAAAACAACTTTGGTTTGGAAAAAGCTAACTTGGTAGTATCTGAAGCATTCGCAAACGAAGGACCAACAATGAAACGTTTCCGTCCACGTGCGAAAGGTTCAGCTTCACCAATCAACAAACGTACAGCTCACATCACAGTAGCTGTTGCAGAAAAATAAGGAGGTAAACTCGTGGGTCAAAAAGTACATCCAATTGGTATGCGTGTTGGTATCATCCGTGATTGGGATGCCAAATGGTATGCTGAAAAAGAATACGCGGATTACCTTCATGAAGATCTTGCAATCCGTAAATTCATTCAAAAAGAATTGGCTGACGCAGCCGTTTCAACTATTGAAATCGAACGCGCAGTAAACAAAGTTAACGTTTCTCTTCACACTGCTAAACCAGGTATGGTTATCGGTAAAGGTGGAGCAAACGTTGATGCACTTCGTGCAGCTCTTAACAAATTGACTGGTAAACAAGTACACATCAACATCATTGAGATCAAACGTCCTGACTTGGATGCTCACCTTGTTGGTGAAGGAATCGCTCGTCAATTGGAACAACGTGTTGCTTTCCGTCGTGCACAAAAACAAGCAATCCAACGTGCTATGCGTGCTGGAGCTAAAGGAATCAAAACTCAAGTATCAGGTCGTTTGAACGGTGCAGATATTGCCCGTGCAGAAGGATACTCTGAAGGAACTGTTCCACTCCACACACTTCGCGCTGATATCGATTACGCTTGGGAAGAAGCAGACACTACTTACGGTAAACTTGGTGTTAAAGTATGGATCTACCGTGGTGAAGTTCTTCCAGCTCGTAAAGACGCTAAAGGAGGTAAATAACCAATGTTAGTACCTAAACGTGTAAAACACCGTCGCGAATTCCGTGGTAAAATGCGCGGTGAAGCAAAAGGTGGAAAAGAAGTAGCATTCGGTGAATACGGTCTTCAAGCTACAACTAGCCACTGGATCACAAATCGTCAAATCGAAGCTGCTCGTATCGCCATGACTCGTTACATGAAACGTGGTGGTAAAGTTTGGATTAAGATTTTCCCACACAAATCATACACCGCTAAAGCTATCGGGGTACGTATGGGATCTGGTAAAGGGGCTCCTGAAGGTTGGGTAGCACCAGTTAAACGTGGTAAAGTGATGTTCGAAATTGCTGGTGTATCTGAAGAGATCGCACGCGAAGCGCTTCGTCTTGCTAGCCACAAATTGCCAGTAAAAACTAAATTTGTGAAACGTGAAGCAGAATAAGGAGAGGTCATGAAACTTACAGAAGTAAAAGAATTTGTTAAAGAACTTCGTGGTCTTTCTCAAGAAGAACTCGCGAAGCGTGAAAATGAATTGAAGAAAGAATTGTTTGAACTTCGTTTCCAAGCGGCTGCTGGTCAATTGGAACAAACTGGACGTTTGAAAGAAGTGAAAAAACAAATCGCTCGTATCAAAACTGTTCAATCAGAAGCTAAATAATAGACTAGGGAAGGAGAATTTCAATGGAACGCAATAATCGTAAAGTTCTTGTTGGACGCGTTGTGTCTGACAAAATGGACAAAACAATCACAGTTGTAGTTGAAACTAAACGTAACCACCCAGTCTATGGTAAACGTATCAACTATTCTAAAAAATACAAAGCTCATGATGAAAACAATGTTGCTAAAGAAGGCGATATCGTTCGTATCATGGAAACTCGTCCGCTTTCAGCTACAAAACGCTTCCGTCTTGTAGAAGTCGTTGAAGAAGCGGTCATCATCTAATCATACCTGAAAGGAGAAAACGTAAATGATTCAAACAGAAACTCGTTTGAAAGTCGCTGATAACAGTGGCGCACGCGAAATCTTGACAATCAAAGTTCTTGGTGGTTCAAAACGTAAATTCGCGAGCATCGGTGATGTAATCGTTGCATCAGTAAAACAAGCTACTCCTGGTGGTGCGGTTAAGAAAGGTGACGTTGTAAAAGCTGTTATCGTTCGTACTAAATCAGGTGCTCGTCGTAAAGATGGTTCATACATCAAATTCGACGAAAATGCAGCAGTAATCATCCGTGACGACAAAACTCCTCGCGGAACTCGGATCTTTGGCCCAGTTGCACGTGAATTGCGTGACGGTGGTTTCATGAAGATCGTGTCACTTGCTCCAGAAGTACTTTAATCAATAAAAAAACAAACACAGTCCCCTGGCATAGCCAGGGTGCCCATCGGGCGTAAGAATAAAAGGAGAATAAAATGTTTGTAAAAAAAGGCGACAAAGTTCGCGTTATCGCTGGTAAAGACAAAGGCGTAGAAGCTGTTGTTCTTACTGCTCTTCCAAAAGTAAATAAAGTTGTTGTAGAAGGTGTAAACATCATCAAGAAACACCAACGTCCAAATAACGAAAACCCTCAAGGTGCGATCGTTGAAAAAGAAGCTCCAATCCATGCTTCTAACGTTCAAGTTTTGGACAAAAACGGTGTTGCTGGACGTGTTGGCTACAAATTTGTAGACGGCAAAAAAGTTCGCTACAACAAAAAATCAGGCGAAGTGCTTGACTAATCACGAAGGAAAGGAGAAGTATAATGGCTAATCGTTTAAAAGAAAAATACCTTAATGAAGTAGTACCATCATTGACTGAACAGTTCAACTATTCATCAGTTATGGCTGTGCCAAAAGTTGATAAAATCGTTTTGAACATGGGTGTTGGTGATGCAGTATCAAATGCTAAAAACCTTGAAAAAGCTGCTGAAGAGCTTGCTTTGATCTCAGGTCAAAAACCATTGATCACTAAGGCTAAAAAATCAATCGCCGGCTTCCGTCTTCGTGAAGGTGTTGCGATCGGTGCAAAAGTTACCCTTCGTGGTGAACGTATGTACGAATTCTTGGATAAATTGGTAACAGTTTCACTTCCACGTGTACGTGACTTCCATGGTGTTCCAACTAAATCATTTGATGGACGCGGGAACTACACACTTGGTGTGAAAGAACAATTGATCTTCCCAGAAATCAACTTTGATGATGTTGATAAAACTCGTGGTTTGGATATCGTAATCGTAACTACAGCGAACACAGACGAAGAATCACGTGCATTGCTTACTGGCCTCGGAATGCCGTTTGCAAAATAATATAGGAGGTAAAACTAATGGCTAAAAAATCTATGATTGCTAAGAACAAACGCCCAGCGAAGTTCTCTACTCAAGCATACACTCGCTGTGAACGTTGTGGACGTCCACACTCAGTTTACCGCAAGTTTAAACTTTGCCGTGTTTGCTTCCGTGAATTGGCATACAAAGGTCAAATCCCAGGTGTCACAAAAGCATCTTGGTAATTCTATGATACAAAGAGCGTAACAACCCCAGCAAAAATAGGAGATTTGGTGACGGAACGAAGCTCTGAATCTAATCTATCTTTTTTGCCCAGGTTGTAGCTCGTGTTCAAATGAGTATGTTCTCATTTGCATGTATCAAAACTTTCTGAGCCTAGCTCAATCATTAACTAGCAAGTGCAACTTGCAAACTACTAGTAAGAGGAGAAATTATAATGGTTATGACTGACCCAATCGCAGACTTCCTTACACGTATTCGTAACGCTAACCAAGCAAAACACGAAGTACTTGAAGTACCTGCATCAAACATCAAAAAAGGGATTGCTGAAATCCTTAAACGCGAAGGTTTTGTAAAAAACGTTGAATTCATCGAAGATGACAAACAAGGCATCATCCGTGTATTCTTGAAATACGGACAAAACGGTGAAAAAGTTATCACAAACTTGAAACGTGTATCTAAACCAGGTTTGCGTGTTTACAAAAAACGTGAAGATCTTCCAAAAGTTCTTAACGGACTTGGAATTGCTATCCTTTCAACTTCTGAAGGTTTGCTTACTGATAAAGAAGCACGCCAAAAGAATGTTGGTGGGGAAGTTATCGCTTACGTTTGGTAAAATCAAGATACAAAGCTCGTAAAGAACAAAGCAAAATTAGGAAGTTGGAGCAGTTTGTTGACAAATAAGCCAACTTATCTATTTTGCGCAGTTCTTAGAGCGTGTTCAGTTCAGCTTTTGAACTAAATAAGTATCTTAGACCCCGTGAAAACTGGCCTTCAAAGGCCTGACAATTTAACAGGAGAATAGAAAACATGTCACGTATTGGTAATAAAGTTATCGTGTTGCCTGCTGGTGTTGAACTCACTAACAATGACAACGTTGTAACTGTAAAAGGACCTAAAGGAGAACTTACTCGTACGTTCTCAAAAGATATTGAAATCCGTGTGGAAGGTACTGAAGTAACACTTCACCGTCCAAACGATTCAAAAGAAATGAAAACAATCCACGGAACAACTCGTGCCCTTTTGAACAACATGGTTACTGGTGTATCAGAAGGATTCAAGAAAGAACTTGAAATGCGCGGGGTTGGATACCGTGCACAACTTCAAGGATCAAAACTTGTTTTGGCTGTTGGTAAATCACATCCAGACGAAGTTGAAGCTCCAGAAGGAATTACTTTTGAACTTCCAAACCCAACAACAATCGTTGTTAGCGGAATTTCAAAAGAAGTAGTTGGTCAAACAGCTGCTTACGTACGTAGCCTTCGTTCACCTGAACCATACAAAGGTAAAGGGATTCGTTATGTTGGTGAATACGTTCGCCGCAAAGAAGGTAAAACAGGTAAATAATGTAGTTTGGTTGTTTTTCAACCAACCTTCATCTTACCAACTCAGTGCTTAGCACATGATTTTAAAATTAAGAGGTGAAAATTGTGATTTCGAAACCAGATAAAAACAAAATCCGTCAAAAACGCCACCGTCGCGTTCGCGGAAAACTCTCTGGAACTGCTGATCGCCCACGTTTGAACGTATTCCGTTCTAATACAGGCATCTACGCTCAAGTAATTGATGACGTAGCGGGTGTAACGCTCGCAAGCGCTTCAACTCTTGACAAAGAAGTTTCAAAAGGAACTAAAACTGAACAAGCCGTTGTTGTCGGCAAACTTGTTGCTGAACGTGCAGTTGCTAAAGGTATTTCTGAAGTGGTGTTCGACCGCGGTGGATATCTATATCACGGACGTGTTAAAGCTTTGGCTGATGCAGCTCGTGAAAACGGATTGAAATTCTAATAGGAGGACACTAGAAAATGGCATTTAAAGATAATGCAGTTGAACTTGAAGAACGCGTAGTTGCCATCAACCGTGTTACAAAAGTTGTTAAAGGTGGACGTCGTCTTCGTTTTGCAGCTCTTGTAGTTGTTGGTGACCGTAATGGCCGTGTTGGATTTGGTACTGGTAAAGCTCAAGAAGTTCCAGAAGCAATCCGTAAGGCTGTTGAAGATGCTAAGAAAAACTTGATCGAAGTTCCTATGGTTGGAACAACAATTCCACACGAAGTAACATCCGTATTTGGTGGAGCTCGTGTATTGTTGAAACCAGCTATCGAAGGGGCTGGGGTTGCTGCAGGTGGTGCAGTTCGTGCCGTTGTCGAATTGGCAGGTATTGCAGATGTTACATCTAAATCACTTGGATCAAACACTCCAATCAACATCGTTCGTGCTACTGTTAACGGTTTGGCACAATTGAAACGCGCTGATGAAGTTGCTGCCCTTCGTGGTATTTCAGTTTCTGACTTGGCTTAAGAAAGGAGATTCAAATGGCTCAAATTAAAATTACTTTGACTAAGTCTCCAATCGGACGCATCCCGTCACAACGTAAAACTGTTGTAGCACTTGGACTTGGCAAATTGAACAGCTCTGTTATCAAAGAAGATAACCCAGCAGTACGTGGTATGATCACTGCTGTATCTCACTTGGTAACAGTTGAAGAAGTAAAATAATCTATTTAAAATAGAAACAAAGTTTTCAGGGGTATGAGAAGTTCTCATCCCCTAAAACTAAATATAAGTATAGGCGAGTTTGTAGTTAGGACACCTTTTCCTGATTACATGCGTTAGCAATTTACAAAAGAGGAGAAAATAAATAATGAAACTTCATGAATTACAACCTGCTACAGGTTCACGTAAAGTCCGCAACCGTGTTGGTCGTGGTACTTCATCTGGTAATGGTAAAACTTCTGGCCGTGGTCAAAAAGGTCAAAAAGCTCGTAGCGGTGGCGGTGTACGTCTTGGTTTTGAAGGTGGACAAACTCCATTGTTCCGTCGTCTTCCAAAACGTGGATTTACAAACATCAACGCTAAAGAATATGCTATTGTGAACCTTGATCAATTGAACGCCTTTGAAGATGGTGCTGAAGTAACTCCAGTAGTACTTGTAGAATCAGGAATTGTAAAAGCTGAAAAGTCAGGTATCAAAATTCTTGGTAACGGAGAATTGACTAAGAAGTTGACTGTTAAAGCAGCTAAATTCTCTAAATCAGCTGAAGAAGCTATCACTGCTAAAGGTGGTTCAGTTGAAGTCATCTAAGTGAGGTGACCTATGTTTTTTAAATTATTAAAAGATGCATTTAAGGTAAAACAAGTTCGGTCGAAGATTTTGTTTACGATCTTCATCATTCTTGTCTTCCGCATTGGAACCACGATTACAGTACCTGGTGTAAATGCGAAAATTCTGAACAACCTTCAAGATGTGTCCTTCTTGAACATGCTCAGTTTAGTATCTGGGAATGCTATGAGGAACTTCTCAGTTTTCGCATTAGGGGTTAGCCCATACATCACAGCTTCGATCGTCGTGCAACTTTTGCAAATGGATCTGTTACCTAAGTTTGTTGAATGGGGCAAACAAGGAGAAGTTGGTCGAAGAAAGCTCAACCAAGCAACACGCTATATTTCTTTGGTTCTAGCTTTTGTTCAATCCATTGGGATTACAGCGACCTTCCATACCTTGTCTCAGGCGAAATTAGTCGCAACTCCAAATACCAAGACCTATCTGTTAATCGGTGCAATTCTGACAACCGGTTCCATGATTGTGACTTGGCTTGGAGAACAAATCACAGATAAAGGGTACGGAAATGGTGTTTCAATGATTATCTTTGCAGGAATTGTGTCATCAATTCCTGAGATGATTAAAGAAATCTATGAAAATGCATTTGTGAACGTACGTTCTGGTCAAATGACCAATTCCCTTATTTTTGTTGGGGTATTAATCCTTGCTGTCTTGGTTATTGTTTACTTTACAACCTTTGTAGAGCAAGCACAATACAAGATTCCAATCCAATATACTAAGATTGCTCAAGGAGCTCCATCAAGTTCTTACCTTCCTTTAAAAGTGAACCCAGCAGGAGTTATTCCTGTCATCTTCGCTAGTTCGATTACAGCAGCACCTGCTGCCATTTTCCAAGTAATTAGCGCTATGGGTTACAATGCAGGATGGGTGAAAACAGCCCAAGCCATGTTGGCTACAAACACACCAACTGGTGTCGCTATGTATGCCTTGTTGATCATTCTCTTCACGTTCTTCTACACGTTTGTTCAGATCAATCCTGAAAAAACAGCAGAAAACCTTCAAAAGAGTGGTGCCTATATCCCAGGTGTTCGCCCTGGTAAGGGAACAGAAGAGTTTATGTCTCGTTTGCTACGTCGTTTAGCAAGTGTCGGATCAGTATTCCTTGGCTTTATTACTATCATTCCAATCTTAGCCCGAGATTTATTTGGTTTGACAGATGCAGTTGCTCTTGGAGGAACGAGTTTGTTAATCATTATTTCAACAGGTATTGAAGGAATGAAACAATTAGAAGGCTACTTATTAAAACGTAAGTATGTCGGATTTATGGACACAACAACAGAATAGAATAAGGTTGACTTTGTCAGCCTTCTATTTTGTTTTTAAATGGAAATAGGAATTCGCTCCTGCTTCCATTTAAAAACAAAATAAGGAGGATTCATCATGAATCTTTTAATTATGGGATTGCCTGGAGCAGGTAAGGGGACCCAAGCGGCGAAAATCGTTGAAGAGTTTCACGTAGCGCATATCTCTACCGGCGATATGTTCCGCGCAGCAATGGCTAACCAAACTGAAATGGGTGTATTGGCAAAATCATTCATCGACAAAGGTGAATTGGTGCCAGATGATGTGACAAACGGGATTGTAAAAGAACGTTTGGCTCAAGACGACATTAAGGAAAAAGGATTCCTTTTGGATGGTTTTCCTCGCACGATCGAACAAGCTCATGCCTTGGATCAAATCTTGGTTGATCTTGGTTTGGAGCTTGAGGGAGTAATCAATATCGAAGTGGATCCATCTTGCCTTCTTGAACGCTTGAGTGGTCGTATTATTCACCGCGAAACAGGTGAAACTTACCATAAAGTATTCAACCCACCAGCTGACTACAAGGAAGAAGACTATTACCAACGTGAAGATGACAAACCAGAAACAGTGAAACGCCGCTTGGATGTAAATATTGCTCAAGGTGAGCCGATTCTTGCTCATTATCGTGGAAAAGGATTGGTACATGATATTGAAGGAAATCAAGACATCAACGACGTCTTCAAAGATATCCAAAAAGTCTTAGAGAATTTGAAATAAAAACGTTTTAGTCACTTGCAATATTTGACAACAAGTGTTACAATTAGTTAGTCTGACTTATAATTGTTACCTCTGTGCTCAGAGGAATGAATCGAAATTTATGGAGGTACTTTTGCGTGGCAAAAGACGATGTGATTGAAGTAGAAGGCAAAGTAGTCGATACAATGCCGAATGCTATGTTTACGGTTGAACTTGAAAATGGACATCAGATTTTAGCAACAGTTTCTGGTAAAATTCGTAAAAACTATATTCGTATTTTAGCGGGAGATCGTGTTACAGTGGAGATGAGTCCGTACGATTTGACACGTGGACGTATCACATACCGCTTTAAATAATCGAAAAACTTGGAGGGATAAAAATGAAAGTAAGACCATCGGTCAAACCAATTTGCGAATACTGTAAAGTAATTCGTCGTAATGGTCGTGTTATGGTAATTTGCCCAGCAAATCCAAAACACAAACAACGTCAAGGATAAGATAGAAAGGAGAAAACATGGCTCGTATTGCTGGAGTTGACATTCCAAATGACAAACGTGTAGTAATTTCATTGACTTATGTGTACGGTATCGGACTTCCAACATCTAAGAAAATCCTTGCTGCTGCAGGTGTTTCTGAAGATATTCGTGTTCGTGATCTTACACCAGATCAAGAAGATGCTATCCGTCGTGAAGTTGACGCAATCAAAGTTGAAGGTGACCTTCGTCGTGAAGTAAACTTGAACATCAAACGTTTGATGGAAATCGGTTCATACCGTGGTATCCGTCACCGTCGTGGACTTCCAGTTCGTGGACAAAACACTAAAAACAATGCTCGCACTCGTAAAGGTAAAGCTGTTGCGATTGCAGGTAAGAAAAAATAAAATAAAATAAGGAGGTAAAAATCTTGGCTAAACCAACACGTAAACGTCGTGTGAAAAAGAATATCGAATCTGGTATTGCTCATATTCACGCTACATTTAACAACACAATTGTTATGATTACTGATGTGCATGGTAACGCAATCGCTTGGTCATCTGCAGGTGCACTTGGATTTAAAGGTTCTCGTAAATCTACACCATTTGCTGCTCAAATGGCATCAGAAGCTGCTGCAAAAGCTGCTCAAGAACACGGACTTAAATCTGTTGAAGTAACTGTTAAAGGTCCTGGTTCAGGTCGTGAGTCTGCTATTCGTGCACTTGCTGCTGCTGGTCTTGAAGTAACTGCAATCCGCGATGTAACTCCTGTACCACACAATGGTGCTCGTCCTCCAAAACGTCGCCGTGTATAATCATCAACAATTACACAGCTTTTCGTTTAAGAGGGAGTATAGCAAATGATTGAGTTTGAAAAACCAAATATAACAAAAATTGATGAAAATAAAGATTATGGCGTGTTTGTCGTAGAACCACTTGAACGTGGCTATGGTACAACGCTTGGAAACTCACTTCGTCGTGTACTTCTAGCTTCACTTCCAGGTGCGGCTGTTACTTCAATCAACATTGAAGGTGTACTCCACGAATTTGATACGGTTCCAGGAGTCCGTGAAGACGTTATGCAAATTATTCTTAACGTTAAAGGAATCGCCGTTAAATCTTACGTCCAAGACGAAAAGATTATTGAACTTGATGTAGAAGGACCAGCAGAAGTTACTGCCGGTGACATTCTTACGGATAGTGACATCGAAATTGTAAACCCTGATCATTATCTATTTACGATCGGAGAAGGAGCGTCTTTGAAAGCAACGCTTACTGTAAACAGTGGACGTGGCTATGTTCCAGCTGATCAAAACAAAAAAGATGATGCACCAGTGGGAACACTTGCTGTAGATTCAATCTATACGCCAGTGACAAAAGTCAATTACCAAGTTGAACCAGCTCGCGTTGGTAGCAACGATGGCTTTGACAAGCTAACCCTTGAAATTTTGACAAATGGGACTATCATTCCAGAAGATGCCTTAGGTTTGTCTGCCCGTATTTTGACAGAACACCTAAATCTATTTACAAACTTAACTGAAATTGCTATTGCAACAGATGTTATGAAAGAAGTAGATACAACTTCTGATGATCGCATTTTAGAACGTACGATCGAAGAATTAGATCTTTCAGTTCGTTCATATAACTGTTTGAAACGTGCTGGCATCAATACTGTTTACGATTTGACTGAAAAATCAGAAGCAGAAATGATGAAAGTTCGTAACTTAGGACGTAAGAGTCTTGAAGAAGTTAAAATCAAACTTGCCGACTTAGGCCTTGGGTTAAAAAACGATAAATAGAGGAGGAATACATGGCTTACCGTAAACTAGGACGCACTAGCTCACAACGTAAAGCAATGCTTCGCGATTTGACTACAGATCTTATCATCAATGAAGCAATTGTAACAACTGAAGCACGTGCGAAAGAAATCCGTAAATCAGTTGAAAAAATGATTACTTTGGGTAAACGTGGTGATTTGCATGCACGTCGTCAAGCTGCTGCATTCGTACGTAACGAAGTTGCATCACAAAACTTTGATGAAGAAACAGGTAAATACTCAGAAACAACTGCACTTCAAAAATTGTTCTCTGAATTAGCACCTCGTTATGCTGAGCGCAATGGTGGATATACTCGTATCCTTAAAACTGAACCACGTCGTGGTGATGCTGCGCCAATGGCTATCATCGAATTGGTATAATATCATCAATTTTGTTGAGTGTTATGATGATGGAATACACTGTTATTCTTAGTCTAGCTCTGGTCTACCGCTGGGGATTTTCCCCAGCGGGAACACTCATCATATTGAATGAATGGTAGACGCTTGTTTACGAAATTGCTTTAACTTAAAACAATTTCGTAAGCAGGCGTTTTGTCTTGCTTTTCATGAGTAGAGTAGTCGAGAATAGCAAAAAATGATATAATGGAACCCATATCTCCAATAGAAGAAAAAGGATTCAATGACAAAACAACAAGCAATTAAATTACTAAAAGAGAAGTACCTCAGTAATATGAAAGAGGATTCAGAGCTCTTTGTCGGAGTTGAATTAGAGTTCCCGATTGTAGAAATAAATGGAAATAAAACCAATATAGAGGTGACGAAAAATCTTTTTCGAACCTTAGCGAACTTGCTAGATTTTAAAGTCGAAAAAATGGATGACGATCAAAATCCAATTCAATTGGTTCACTGCTCTTCCAAAGATCGTATTCTATTCGAGCTAAGTTACAATACGATTGAATTTGCATTTGAAAAGGCTCATTCTATAGATGAGGTGGCAGAACGCTTTGAAGCCTATTTGAAGATCATTCAACCGATTTTGCAAGAAGATCACCACGAAATTCAAGGGCATGGGATCCATCCACAGTGGCAAAAAAATGATAATAGCCCAGTAAAAATTGAACGATACAAGATGTTAATGGCTTTCCTAGCAATGAATGGCACAGGGATGAAAACACACCCCTATCCTTCATACGGAGCTTTTATATGCGGGAACCAACTTCAATTGGATGTACGTCGTGATAACTATATACGAATCATTAATGCATTTAATAAAATTGAAGCAGCCAAAGCATACTTATTCTCAAACTCAGAATTTTCAGCAGAGGCTTGGGATACAAAGATTACGAGAGATATTTTTTGGGAAGAATCCTTACATGGTTATTATAAGGAGAATGTAGGTATTTATCCTAAGGACTATCAAAGCGAAGAAGAGTTTTTTAATAATCTTGCTAGGACAGCTATTTTTACTGCAGCTAGAGACGATCAATCCTATTATTTTAAACCCATTCGAGTAAAAGACTATCTAGATCAAAAAGAAATCACAGCCTATACGGCTGATGGTAATGAAAAAATCATTAAGCCTGTAAAAGAAGACCTAAAACAACATCGAAGTTACCAATTTCAGGATCTAACTGCCCGTGGGACAGTAGAATTTAGAAGTGTTTGTACTCAACCATTAGAAACAACCTTTGCCCCAATAGCTTTTGAACTCGGCCTATTTGTACAGTTAGAAAACTTGGAAAACTATTTAGAACATTGTTCATTTCTCAAAAATGAAAAACAGGACTATAGAAAACTTAGAAAGAAATATTCAAAGAAAATTCTAAGCGAAAAGGAAGAAGAAACTATCCAATCCTTTTCAAAAGACCTAATAGACATGGCTAGAGCAGGTTTGATCAAAAGAGGCTACGGGGAAGAAACATTTCTAATTATCAACAAAGAACTGAATGGATAGAAAAGCCTGTAATACAGGCTTTTCTTAGCACCTTCAAGAAAACTTTCAAAAAAATAAAATTTTTTGAGAAAAAGTATTGACAGTAAGATCAGGTCATGATATACTAATATAGTTGTCGCGCGAGAGCGACAAAGACCTTTGAAAACTGAACAAGACGAACCAATGTGCAGGGCGCTATAACGAAAGTTATAGTAACTGAACAATAAAAAAACAATAAATCTGTCAGTGACAGAATGAGTTTAAGACAAACAATTATTTTAATGAGAGTTTGATCCTGGCTCAGGATGAACGCTGGCGGCGTGCCTAATACATGCAAGTAGAACGCTGAAGCTTGGTGCTTGCACCGAGCGGATGAGTTGCGAACGGGTGAGTAACGCGTAGGTAACCTGCCTGGTAGCGGGGGATAACTATTGGAAACGATAGCTAATACCGCATAACAGTCGACATTGCATGATGTTGATTTGAAAGGGGCAATTGCTCCACTACCAGATGGACCTGCGTTGTATTAGCTAGTTGGTGAGGTAACGGCTCACCAAGGCGACGATACATAGCCGACCTGAGAGGGTGATCGGCCACACTGGGACTGAGACACGGCCCAGACTCCTACGGGAGGCAGCAGTAGGGAATCTTCGGCAATGGACGGAAGTCTGACCGAGCAACGCCGCGTGAGTGAAGAAGGTTTTCGGATCGTAAAGCTCTGTTGTAAGAGAAGAACGAGTGTGAGAGTGGAAAGTTCACACTGTGACGGTAACTTACCAGAAAGGGACGGCTAACTACGTGCCAGCAGCCGCGGTAATACGTAGGTCCCGAGCGTTATCCGGATTTATTGGGCGTAAAGCGAGCGCAGGCGGTTAGATAAGTCTGAAGTTAAAGGCTGTGGCTTAACCATAGTACGCTTTGGAAACTGTTTAACTTGAGTGCAGAAGGGGAGAGTGGAATTCCATGTGTAGCGGTGAAATGCGTAGATATATGGAGGAACACCGGTGGCGAAAGCGGCTCTCTGGTCTGTAACTGACGCTGAGGCTCGAAAGCGTGGGGAGCAAACAGGATTAGATACCCTGGTAGTCCACGCCGTAAACGATGAGTGCTAGGTGTTGGGTCCTTTCCGGGACTCAGTGCCGCAGCTAACGCATTAAGCACTCCGCCTGGGGAGTACGACCGCAAGGTTGAAACTCAAAGGAATTGACGGGGGCCCGCACAAGCGGTGGAGCATGTGGTTTAATTCGAAGCAACGCGAAGAACCTTACCAGGTCTTGACATCCCTCTGACCGCTCTAGAGATAGAGTTTTCCTTCGGGACAGAGGTGACAGGTGGTGCATGGTTGTCGTCAGCTCGTGTCGTGAGATGTTGGGTTAAGTCCCGCAACGAGCGCAACCCCTATTGTTAGTTGCCATCATTCAGTTGGGCACTCTAGCGAGACTGCCGGTAATAAACCGGAGGAAGGTGGGGATGACGTCAAATCATCATGCCCCTTATGACCTGGGCTACACACGTGCTACAATGGCTGGTACAACGAGTCGCGAGTCGGTGACGGCAAGCTAATCTCTTAAAGCCAGTCTCAGTTCGGATTGTAGGCTGCAACTCGCCTACATGAAGTCGGAATCGCTAGTAATCGCGGATCAGCACGCCGCGGTGAATACGTTCCCGGGCCTTGTACACACCGCCCGTCACACCACGAGAGTTTGTAACACCCGAAGTCGGTGAGGTAACCATTTGGAGCCAGCCGCCTAAGGTGGGATAGATGATTGGGGTGAAGTCGTAACAAGGTAGCCGTATCGGAAGGTGCGGCTGGATCACCTCCTTTCTAAGGAAATGGAAACCTGTACGTTGGTCTTGTTTAGTTTTGAGAGGTCTTGTGGGGCCTTAGCTCAGCTGGGAGAGCGCCTGCTTTGCACGCAGGAGGTCAGCGGTTCGATCCCGCTAGGCTCCATTAACACTTTAGTAGTGTTAAGTTTGAACATTGAAAATTGAATATCTATATCAAATAGTAACAAGAAAAATAAACCGAAACGCTGTAAATATTTAAAGAGTTTAGGTCGTAAGACCAAAAATAAGGTTAAGTTAATAAGGGCGCACGGTGGATGCCTTGGCACTAGAAGCCGAAGAAGGACGTGACAAACGACGAA
>NZ_JAYKTO010000002.1:402500-915975 GCF_035544715.1 Streptococcus gingivalis
ATTAATTGTATTATAGCTTAAAACTTCATTTTCATTTTGTTTTTTTGGTTTTGTTTTTAGGTATTCACGAAATTCGAATATATGGTCATAAGTTAATTTATTTAAATTTGTATTTTTAAAATAGGGCTTAATATGTCGCTCATAATTGTTTCTTTGTGTACTTGTATAGCTTATTTTTCTGCCATTTTTCAAATCATCTTCTTCAAGTAGGTCGAATAACATATCTGTGGTCACTACAAAGTCAAATTGTTTTTCTTTTAATTCTACAACTCTAATATGTTGTTCAAGTTCTAGGGCTTCCTTTTTAGATTTTAATCCTTTACGAATAATACGTATTCTTTTTTGTGTGACTGGGTGGAAACCGTTAGAAACATCAACAGTCCATTTACCACTTTTAGTTTTACGAATAGTCATTCATTATGCTTCTTTCTGGAGTTCAATTCCTAGTAGTTCTTCAGCGACACTGGCTGGAATTGTACCAATCCGTTTGTTATCGTAGATATTAAAACCACGATTCACTAATAGTAATTTGCCAGTATGGATAATCTTTCTTGCAGTTCCTGGAGCAAATCCAAGTTCGATAAGGTCATCTTTTGTTACAGTTTTAATCATGTGCTCTCCTTTTCTAATTAGATTAAGTACGGGGAGGATTAACTCCCCTTGTCTTATACTTATTTTTGTTTTACATCTACTAAATGGATAGCATCCGCCTTGTAATACATCGTTGAACTAATCATAGTAGCTTGTAAATTGTCAAATGTAACTGGTACTTGATCCATTGCTTGGATATAGTCATTATCGACTAAAGCTTCTGGATTGTCTACTGAGACTTGGGTTGATTTCTTTTTGAATTGTCCATCCTTGATCGTTACATTGTATTTCCAACCAATGATTTTATCGGTATTAAAACGTCTTTCGCTACCATCTCGGTTTTTAATAATTTCTCCGTTTGCATCTGCTCGGACTTCCGTTTCAAATTTTGGAATGACTTCATCCAATTCAAATTTTGTTCCAATGTTATTGAAATTCCAGTCATTTTGTGAGAGCATTTTTGCCATATTTAATTTCTCCTTTTGATATTTTCTTTGATTGTAGGGATTAAATCTTCTCTTTTAAAGAGAATTGCCCTTTCTATTAATCCACTTGCTAAATCTGGTGGATATTCCATATTGTTGAGTGCGAGATAGTTAGATTTCTCATACTCATGCAGTAAGTTATTGTCGTATAGAAATTTATACGCTTTTAGAATAGCTCCAGAACCTTTATAGGTAAACCATTCTAATTTTTGTTCTAGTTCTGTCTTTGGTTTTGAAATAATGATAGAGACAGGTTTTGAGTGACCTAAAAACTTTTCCCAAGATCTCAAAGGTTTTGAGAAGTGACTATCACTATAGAACCTCACTTTTTCTTTGAGGTATCCCTTGGTAAAGTTAAGAAGATCTATTTCTGAATGCAACCATTCTTGAATGAAGTAGTGAGCTTTTGCTTTCCTAAGTTCTAACTCAGTTCTTATCCAATTTTCTATATACCGCTTGCTGATCCCGAGCTTTTCAGCTTGTTCTAAGCGCTTATCGTAAATTCTAAGTCTTTCATCATCATTGGGTTTTCTTAAATATAAGGTCTGACCGATCGTTTCATCTCCGTAGGTATTGTAGTAGGTGCTTTTTCCATATAGAAAGCGTTTCTTCTGACAAATCTTTAGAAGTTGATTAGGAGTGAAATAGGGTGTTTCATTAAAATCATCTATTGCAATATCAATTCGTCTTACTGAAAAATGAATGTAATTGTAGTAGAGGTTGTTCAGAAACTGTCTTTCGGAGAGACTATTTGGATCTAATACCATATCTCTATAGAACTCTAGTGCCTGTCCTGACATGACAAGCATGTAGGACGACTCTTTCGCTCCATAGTAGATACGGATATTCCCATAATGAAGCTGGCTATCATAGTTATAGTATTTAAGGCTCCCCTTATTCTCAATAAATAGGTCAAAGTCAAGAAATAGGATATCTTCGATTATTTCTTTTGGCGAAAATTCAGTCTTATCAAACTGAATTTGAATCCAGTCAAATACAGAACGTAAATGCTCATTTTTTGCCATAGATTTTGATTCAACTTTTTGCCTAATTTTGCCACCCTTAAAATCTCCAAAACCCTTGGTAATACTGAATTTTTTCGATGGTACACCTAACTTGCAGAGGGTGGTGTTACTACACACCCTATCGGTCAAAAATGGTCCGTCCGCATCTACGCTCATTTTCGGCTTTCTGCCTCATGGCTCAGCCGAAAACTCGCTATTAGCCGAACCTATTTTTTGACCTCTTGTTAACAAACCCTAGTAAGCCGGTTTGCATCGACTCTTCAATATCTTGGATTTTCTTTTTTAGGTTGGAATTCTCAATTTTTATCAGTCGCATTTCTCGCTTAAATTCCTGTTTTAAGGCGCTCAGTTCATCGTAGAGCTCATCTATTACTTGGTTTAGGGATTCATGTTCATTGTCTGCTAGACTCCCAAATACGGCTTGTATAGCCTCTTTTAGACCTATTTCAAGTTTTAGTTTAGCTAACTTTTGAAATTGTCTAAGGTCTTCGTCTGTAAAATCATAGGCAACTGTATAACTTAATTGATGAGTTCTGGGATTTCTACTGATAGGAACTTTAATTTTCTTAAATTCCTTGCCACTTATCTCTTTAATCAGTTGAATCCAATTTTTAAGAGTAGAGGTAGAGTTTAGGCCAGAAATTTGATTGACTAACTCTTTATTGGTCATCTTTTTGTGAAACCTCCGAAATTTTCTTGTGCAACTGAAGAGTTTTCTGTGGTATAATTGTTACATAATATGTTTTGATCTTGGAACGAACGGCACATTTGTTTCAAGATTTTTTATTTTGTCGAATCCTACCTCCTTTATTAAAATTTTTTAAATCGACTACTAGTTACATACGCTTTTACCTCCTTTTATGCTATAATATTCTCAATGGAATATTCAATCTCAAAACAAATATTCCTTATGGAATAATTCTATTTTATACCGTTTAGAATATTTTGTCAAGCTAAAATATACGAATAAGAATATCTATAGGAGAATTATGTATACAGAGGATTATAAATTTTCAGAGAGGTTAAAAACTCTCAGAAAATCAAAAAAGTTAACTCAAGTACAAATATCGGAATTAATTGGAGTTCAACAAGGGACATATTCTCGGTGGGAGAATGGAACGTTAGAACCAGGATTAGAATTCGTTGTGAAATTAGCAAATATCTTTGGGACTACTACAGATTATTTGCTGGGACAAAAACCTTATTCAATTATCAGTAGTTTACCTCTAGAACAATTAGATCTTACCAATATTGCAAACTTTTCAAAGGATGAGTTTGATATTTTGAAACATTCAATAGCAGTTTCGGTGGCAAGAAATAAAATAAAGGCAACAGAACTAAAAGATAGAGTTATAGAAAAAAATCAGTTGTCAGAAAAAGATGCAGAACTTTTGAATAAGATTTTTGAAGAAGTTAAAACTTATTGGGAAAATTAGGAGGACGCTAGTCTTCAAAATTCCCTCCCAAAATGTGTCCAAAATATTGACAGAATTCTAGCTTTTCATTATAGTTCTTATGGAACTTTTTTTCTACAACAAAATAGGCTCCATAATATCCATAGGGGATTTACCCACTACAAATAGTATAGAGCCGGTTTTATTAATGTCCTGCATTTCCTAATAAGTTAACCATGACAACACCAATGATAATCAAAATTAAACCGATAATGCTATAAACATTTAGTGTTTCTTTGAAAATCATTACTGCGATAGAGGCTGTCAAAACTAAACCGACAGCTGACCATGTTGCATAAGCTATTCCTAAAGGAATTTTTTGCATTGCTAGTGAGAGGAAATAGAAACAAACGCCATAGCTAAGTAGGGCAGAAACGGTTGGAATAGGCTTTGTAAAACCGTCTGATAATTTCAAAAGGTTAGTTCCCAATATCTCTCCTACAATGGCGATAAAAAGATAAAAGTATGACATGTCTTTAACCTCCTATATGTCATGTTTTTGCTCTAAGAGCTATTATAGCTATCCGTTTTTTATAAATCTTGGCACAAGTCATGAGAATTTGTAGTAAAACTGTGGCAGACACTTTTTCAGAACCAATAGCTGATAAGTTTAGTATATCATAAGATAAATTTAAAAAAAAAAGTTTTGTTAGAAAATGAATTATCAAATTCTTGGGCTAAAGAGTTATTTTTGTTAAAATAATAAAAAACACTTACCCTAATTAAAGGAGAAAATAAAATGATTACATTAACTGTTAATCGTACAAGTGTCTTGAATACCTCTGGATGAATATAACCTGTTGGGACATATCGTCTATTCTCTGATGATGCTCTTAGAACGATAAGGTATGGAGTGTTACCAAAAAGTTACTAAAATTTGAAAAATGAGTCTATTTTGCAAGATTCAAAAGGCTTAAAACCCTATTAAATCAGGGTTGTAAGATTTAAATAATGGAGTTATGGAACTCAAAATCCAGTGTCCGCAAGGACGTGCCGGTTCGACCCCGGCCGCCGGTATAGATTATAAAGGAGTTTTGCTCCTTTTTTTGTTTTATTTTTTTCTTTTTTATGATATAATTAACCGGTAAAGTTTCTTTTAGTGAATTAGAAGGAGTTAATTTTGTCTGAAGTTGCAAATAAAATCGATCGATTTTTAAATTCTATTTTATTGTTATCAGAAAATCAGCATGAGATTTTAGTTGGTTCTTGTACAAGTGGTGTTTCATTAACCAACACTCAGGAACATATTTTAATGCTGGTTGCTGATGAAGCTCTAACCAATTCTGTCTTAGCTAAGAAATTGAATGTCAGTCAGGCGGCTATCACGAAGGCTGTGAAGCCCTTATTAAGCCAGGGGATGTTAGAGACTTATCGCGATGAGAATGATGCCCGGGTTCTCTATTATCGCTTAACTGATATTGGCAAGCCGATTGCCTTAGAGCATCAACATCACCATCAGCATACACTTCACACTTATGAGGATGTTTTGTCGAAATTTACTCATAATGAGCAAGGAGTTATTTCGCGATTTTTAGATTTATTAGAAGAGGAGTTATAGGTTGAGGTATATTACGGTTTCAAATTTATCGTTCTATTATGATCGAGAACCGGTTCTGGAAGGGATTAATTATTACTTGGATAGTGGAGAGTTTGTTACGCTGACTGGTGAAAATGGTGCTGCTAAGTCAACCTTGATTAAGGCTAGTCTTGGGATTTTACAGCCCAAGGTCGGGACAGTTGAGATTTCAAAGACGAATGTTAAGGGAAAGAAGTTAAGGATTGCTTATTTGCCACAACAGATTGCTAGTTTTAATGCTGGATTTCCAAGTACGGTCTATGAATTTGTGAAGTCAGGTCGGTATCCTCGTAAAGGCTGGTTTCGAAAGTTGAATGAGCACGATGAAAAGCATATTCTAAAGAGTTTAGAATCTGTTGGCATGCTGGAGTTCAAGGATCGGGCGATTGGTTCTTTGTCTGGTGGTCAGAAACAGCGGGCCGTCATTGCTCGGATGTTTGCTTCAGATCCGGATATCTTTGTTTTAGATGAACCGACAACAGGGATGGATGCGACGACAAAGAGTGATTTTTATGAGTTGATGCATCACAGTGCGCATTACCATCAAAAATCTGTGTTAATGATTACCCATGACCCTGAAGAGGTTAACCAATTTGCGGATCGGAATATTCATTTGGTTCGTGACCAGAGCTCTCCTTGGAGATGTTTTAACGTCCATGATACAGAAGGGGAGGGTGACCATGCTTGATTTATTCCAGTATGATTTTATGCAGCGGGCCTTGTTGGCTATGGTTGCCATGAGTCTTTTTTCTCCTGTGTTAGGGATTTTCTTGATTTTGAGACGGCAGAGTCTGATGAGTGATACGCTGAGTCACGTCTCTCTTGCGGGTGTCGCTTTTGGGCTTTTCCTTGGGATCTCTCCAACGCTCTCGACTATGATCATTGTCATTATAGCTGCGGTTTTTCTAGAGTATTTGCGGACCTTATTTAAGGACTTTATGGAGATCGGGACGGCAATTCTAATGTCCACTGGTCTTGCCCTAGCTTTGGTACTGATGCGTGGTGGTGGGAAAAGCTCCATGAGCTTGGATCAATATTTGTTTGGTTCTACCCTAACCATTACGGATGAACAGGTGATCGCCTTGTTTGTGATTGCTTTCGTTGTATTAGTGCTGACGGCCTTATTCTTGCGGCCTATGTATATTTTGACCTTTGATGAAGATACGGCCTTCGTAGATGGCCTTCCGGTCCGGACCATGTCCATCTTATTTAATGTGGTAACGGGTGTTGCTATTGCTTTAATGATTCCTGCAGCAGGATCGTTATTGGTTTCAACCATCATGGTCTTACCGGCTAGTATTGCGCTGAAATTAGGGAAGAACTTCCGTGGGGTCATGCTGATTGCGGTCATCATTGGTTTTATCGGGATGTTTAGTGGGTTGATTTTGTCTTATATTGCAGATACACCAGCGAGTGCCAGCATCACGCTTTTATTTGTGGCCTTGTTCTTGCTTGTGAATCTTGGATCACGTTTGAGGAAGTAGATATGAACGTTAAAAAATTTGGTTGGTTATTGTTAGTGGCTTTAACACTTGTTTTGACAGCTTGTGGCAAAAGTCAGAGTCAAAATGGGAAATTAAAAGTGATGACCACTTTCTATCCTGTTTATGATTTTACAAAAAATATTGTCGGAGATGAAGGAACGGTAGACCTGCTCATTGGAGCGGGATCAGAGCCTCATGAATATGAATTGTCTGCTAAGGGGCGGGCCATGATTCAAGATTCGGATGTTTTCGTCTATGAAAATGAAAATATGGAAACCTGGGTTCCAAATCTTTTGAAATCAATGAAGGATAAGAAAACCAAAGTGATCGATGCCACCAAGGGCATGGTCTTGCTTCCTGGATTGGAAGAGGAACATGAACACGAAGGGGGCGAAGAACACCATCATGAATATGATCCTCACCTTTGGCTCTCTCCACATCGTGCCATGAAGATGGTAGAGTCGATTCGTGATCAGTTAGTCGCAGCTTATCCAGATAAGAAAAAGACGTTTGAGAAAAATGCCCAAGCCTATCTGAAGAAATTACAGGCCTTGGATCAAGCTTATCAGGATGGGTTGAAAGATGCAAAACAAAAGAATTTCGTAACCCAACACGCAGCTTTCCGTTACTTGGCCTTGGATTATGGATTAAACCAGGTAGCCATTTCAGGGATTTCACCTGATAGTGAGCCTTCTGCCGCACGATTGCGTGAATTGACAGAGTATATCAAGAAAAATGAGATCAAGGTCATTTACTTTGAGGAAAATGCTTCTAAGTCCTTGGCGAAAACCTTGTCTTCTGAAGCTGGTGTTGAGTTGGCTGTCTTAAATCCTTTGGAAAGCCTGACGGATCAAGAAATGAAAAATGGCGAAGACTACGTGTCTGTTATGAAGGAGAATCTGAAGGCGCTAGAGAAAACAACGTCACAAGCTGGTAAGGATATTCAACCGGAACATGAGGAAGATTCAAAGACAGTTCAAAAGGGCTATTTCGAGGATAGTCAAGTGAAGGATCGTAGCTTAGAAAATTATGCAGGTGATTGGAAATCAGTTTATCCATACTTGCAAGATGGAACGTTGGATCAGGTCTTTGATTATAAGGCAAAATTAAATCCAACTATGACGGCTGCTGAGTATAAGGAATATTATACCAAGGGTTACCAAACAGATATTGATCGGATTAAGATTGATAAGGATTCAATGGAGTTTTATCAAAAAGGATCTTCTAAGAAATACACCTATAAATACGTAGGTAAGCACATTTTGACTTATAAGAAGGGGAATCGTGGTGTTCGTTATCTTTTTGAAGCGAAAGAGAGCGATGCGGGAGACTTCAAATATGTTCAATTTAGTGACCATGAAATTACTCCGGTAAAGGCAGCTCACTTCCACATTTTCCATGGAGGAAAGAGTCAAGAAGCGCTTTATGATGAGTTGGAAAATTGGCCAACTTATTATCCTTCGAACTTATCTGGTTTAGAAGTGGCACAGGAAATGCTGGCTCATTAAAAGTTGTATCAAAAGAGAGACTAGGACTGATTATCCCGGTCTCTTTTTGATTAAAAATGGGGAGTGAAGCTTGTCAAATGCTTGAAAATACGTTACAATGAAAGGGCTTTAAATTAAAAAATGTATGGGGAATTTTAAATGAAAAAAGTTGGTGCAATTCTTGTGAGTCTTCTCAGCGTGGTCCTGTTGGTAGCTTGTTCGCAACAGGGAGCGAGTAAAAAATCAACCGCTTCCTCTAGTCAAACGACGACCTCTTCTGAAGTCAAAAAGACGGCTGCTTCTAGTTCGGAAGTGAAGGAGAAAGAAAAAAAAGAAGAGAAAAAAGAAGTGAAGAAAATGGATCTTGAAGCGATTGCCAATGGAGATTACAGCAGTATTGCTGGGGTCTGGCAAGATGATAAGGGAAACAAGCTGGTCTTTAACGACAAAGGGTTGGTCTCACAAGAGTTAGAGGGCTATGGAGCTTCTTTGACAGATTATGGAACAGCATCAGAAGGCATTTATGGTGGTCGTGATGGAGGCTTCTTGTTGGAGTATATTCCTGCAGGAGTGACCATTGGTGATCAGGTCGATGATCAAGGACAAGTCGTCTTTAAAGATACATCAGATACCTCTAAAAACCGCTTATGGTCTGGTGTTGGTATCGCTAGTTTTGGGGAACAAGGCTCGATCTACTATCATGTAGGAGATGAATAATGGAAAAAGAGAGTGGGACAGAAATCGGTAATTCGTTAGAATTCGATTTCGTCGTCCCACCTCCGCACAGTTGAGTAGGGCTGTAAAAGCTGATGAAATCAGCGTAGTAGAGCCCACTCAACCACTGCGTCTTGCTCGACAATCTAAAAATAATTGAGAGGCTAGGACTTCTGTCCCACTCTCTTTTTCTTATGCATGTGGGGGGAGCCAAGAAAGCTCAAATTGGAGCAATTGGGCTTCAAGGAGATCTTGATGGGAAACCTCTTGTTTCTCTTTGCCATCTAATAGGGCTTTTTGGATGAAATAGGCGCCTGCAGTGTGTGAGTTGGCGCAAATCTTGAGCTCTTGCTTGGGAAGATGGAGAAGGACTTCTTTAAAGAGAGGGAGGCCTAGATCATAGATTGGTTTTCCAGGACAGGTTGGATAGAGTCCAAGGGCTGACCAGATGTACCAAGCAGATAGGCTACCATTGTCCTCATCACCTGGATAGGCTTGGAAATCTTGATGGAAAACTTGGGAACGGATCTGGTGGATCAGGAGATTAGTGTATTCGGGATGAAGACTGTAACGGAAGAGGTAGGGAATGTGAAAGCTGGGTTGATTGGAGATGGCGATCTGCCCAAATGGAGCTTGGGCCATTTCACTCATTTCATGGATTTCATAGCCATATCCTCTTACATCAAATTGAGGTTTTTGATTGGCCAGATCCAGCAGTCGTTGGGTGAAGGCTTTTTCACCGCCCATTAGCTCTATCAGACCGGAGAGGTCGTGTAAGGCTCCAAAAGTAGCTTGGGTGGCAGAGCATTCTGCATAATCTCCTCCCCAGCTGGTAGGAGAGAAGGGTTCTTTAAAGGTTCCATTGGTGGATCGTGCTCTCATAAAGCCTGTTTGGGCATCGTACAATGTTCGGTAGGAGAGGCTGGAAGCAGTATACCGAGTGGCTGTTTCTGTCTGACCCAATTGCTTGGCAACGGTAGCAATGCAAAAATCACTATAGGCATAATCTAGGCTATGGCTCACACTTTCGTGAAAATCATCGGGTAGGTAGCCAAGGGCCTTGTAGCTTTCATTGCCATGGCGACCAAAATGTTGAGTGGGATCTGTTTTTTGAGCTGTCTGGAGCATAGCTGTCAGCATGTTTTCATGTAGGTCTGGTGCGATCCCTTTTGTGACAGCATCCGCAAAGACCCCATCAATGAGGGTACCTGGCATCATCCCTCGTTCATCTGGGGCCAACCATTTTGGTAGAAAACCAGTATCCTTGTAAGTGTTTAAAAATCCTTCGAGAAAGTGACGGTAGTAATCGGGGTAGACAAGGCTAAAGAGCGGAAAAGAGGTCCGAAAGAGGTCCCAAAATCCGATATTGGTATAAGCTTTTCCTGGTTTGATTTCATTATGGGTGACATCCAGGTGCCAGTCATTTCCCTCGGTATCTGTTTCATAAAAGGTTTGAGGGAAAAGGAGGAGTCGGTAAAGGCAATGATCGAAAAAGGCTTGGTCACGCCCTCCGGTATCTTTTACTTCAATTCGTTTTAGCAGCTGATTCCATTGATCGGCTGCTTCTTTTTTAGCTTCTTCTAAGGGAAGGTGGGGAAGATGGCTGTGAGCCATGTCTTGGGACAGATAAGAAGTTCCTAATTGGACGGTCACTTCATTGCTCGCAAAGGTCAGAAAAAGATCTTGATCGATGTGAGTGACGCTCTCAATCGGCTGGCTAAATTGCCACTGGAGATAGAAAGAGTAGGAAGTATCTGCGGTATGGGCCTGATCCAGAATGTGGAAGTGGCAGGTTTGGCCTGTCAGAGTCAAGTCCTCTAGTTCCTTTGCTGCATGAAAGCAGAGTGTCAGCTTTTCTGGTGCTCGAAAGTGCATGATAGCCCCGTAGCGGCTTGGAACTAGCTCGCTTTGAATCTGATAACGTTCCGAAAAAATACGGAGGTAGTGGGGTTGGAAAACGGCTTCTTTCATCGAATAACTGCTTTGACGACGGAAGAGGTCGGAACTTGCAACTTCCCCTGTGATGGGCGTGATGAGGCACCAAGCGTAGTCTCCTATCCAAGGACTAGGCTGGTGGGTGAGGCGAAATCCCTGAAAAATAGGGAGATTGGGGTTGAAAAACCAAGCCCCCTGTTCGTGTGTCGTCTGGGGAAGGAAGTAGTTCATCCCAAAAGGGACTCCGGTATAAGGGAGGATGTTCCCGTGCGAATAGTGGGGATGATTATCGCTTCCCCAGCGGGTATCGATGGTTTGGCAATGTGTGCGCATCTTGTCTCCTTTTTCTTCATCAACCTTAAATGATCTGTGTTTTTCTTGGAACACGCGGTGGTATTTTCTTCATTGTATCAAAGTGTTGTCAAATATGATAGCGTTTTTATCAAATGGAAAATTTTGTAGAAAAAGGGCTATAGTTTGCGTATGTATTTCCCATTTGAAATCTTTTATACTGAATAGGAAAGAATCGATACGTGTGAGGAAAATAAATGACCTATTCAAAAGAAATTGTGCGAGAATGGTTGGATCAAGTGGCTGAGCGTGCTAAGGAATACCCTGATTGGGTGGATGTCTTTGAACGTTGTTATACAGATACTTTGGATAATACAGTTGAAATTTTAGAAGATGGGTCAACCTTTGTGTTAACAGGGGACATCCCAGCTATGTGGTTGCGTGACTCAACGGCTCAATTGAGGCCCTATCTTCATGTGGCTAAACGAGATCCCCAATTGCGCCAGACCATTGCTGGTTTGGTCAAACGTCAGATGACCTTGATTCTCAAGGATCCTTATGCCAACTCTTTTAATATTGAGGAGAACTGGAAAGGCCATCACGAGACCGACCACACCGATTTGAATGGCTGGATTTGGGAGCGCAAGTATGAAGTGGATTCGCTGTGCTATCCCTTGCAGCTGGCTTATCTTCTGTGGAAAGAAACTGGTGAGACTAGCCAATTTGATGAAACCTTTGTCACAGCGACTAAGGAGATTCTTCATCTCTGGACGGTGGAACAAGACCATAACAACTCCCCTTATCGCTTCGTTCGAGATACTGATCGTAAGGAAGACACGCTGGTGAATGACGGCTTTGGGCCAGATTTTGCCGTGACAGGGATGACCTGGTCAGCCTTTCGTCCAAGTGATGACTGCTGTCAGTATAGCTATTTGATTCCATCCAATATGTTTGCAGTGGTTGTTTTGGGTTATGTCCAAGAAATCTTTGCAACATTGAATCTAGCTGATAGTGAAAGCATCATTGCAGATGCCAAACGCCTCCAAGCGGAGATTCAAGAAGGGATCGAAAACTACGCCTACACGACTAACAGCAAGGGCGAGAAAATCTATGCCTTTGAGGTAGATGGTTTAGGAAATGCTAGCATCATGGATGATCCAAATGTGCCAAGTTTGTTAGCTGCTCCCTATCTGGGCTACTGCGCCATCGACGACGAAGTCTACCAAGCCACTCGTCGGACTATTTTGAGCCCTGAAAATCCTTACTTCTATGAAGGGAAGTACGCAAGTGGACTCGGAAGTTCTCATACCTTTTATCGCTATATCTGGCCGATTGCCCTTTCTATTCAAGGATTGACAACGACAGATAAAGCTGAGAAAAAATTCTTGCTCGATCAGCTGGTTGCCTGCGATGGAGGCACGGGTGTCATGCACGAAAGTTTCCATGTAGATGATCCAACCAAATACTCGCGTGAATGGTTCTCGTGGGCCAACATGATGTTCTGCGAATTAGTCTTGGATTACTTGGATATTCGCTAATGAGCTCTTGCTCGACAGATTCTTGTCAAGAATCACAAATATATCTTTAAATTTAAGTTAGAATGAGGTTTTACTCATGGAAAATGTTGTTGTACATATTATTTCTCACAGCCACTGGGATCGTGAGTGGTATCTACCTTTTGAAAGTCACCGCATGCAATTGGTGGAACTGTTTGACAATCTCTTTGATCTTTTTGAAAATGATCCTGAGTTCAAAAGTTTCCACTTAGATGGACAAACCATTGTCCTTGACGACTATTTAGAAATTCGCCCTGAAAACCGCGACAAGGTGCAACGTTATATCGACGAGGGCAAGCTCAAGATTGGTCCCTTCTACATTTTGCAGGATGATTACTTGATCTCCAGTGAAGCCAACGTCCGCAATACCTTGATTGGACAAGCTGAATGCGCCAAATGGGGCAAATCTACTCAGATTGGTTACTTCCCTGATACCTTTGGAAATATGGGGCAAGCTCCTCAAATCCTTCAAAAATCAGGCATTCACGTAGCAGCTTTTGGGCGTGGTGTCAAACCAATCGGATTTGACAACCAGGTCCTCGAAGATGAGCAGTTTACCTCTCAATTTTCTGAAATGTACTGGCAAGGGGCGGATGGTAGCCGTGTGCTGGGTATTCTTTTTGCTAACTGGTACAGTAACGGGAACGAAATTCCAGTGGATAAAGATGAAGCTTTGGCTTTCTGGAAACAAAAATTGTCAGATGTTCGTGACTATGCATCGACTAATCAATGGTTGATGATGAACGGATGTGATCACCAACCAGTTCAACGAAATTTGAGTGAAGCCATTCGTGTGGCAAACGAACTTTTCCCTGACGTGACCTTTGTTCACAGCTCCTTTGATGAATACGTTCAAGCAGTGGAAAGTGCACTTCCTGAACACCTATCAACTGTTACAGGTGAGTTGACTAGCCAGGAAACGGATGGTTGGTACACCCTTGCCAATACCTCTTCTTCACGCGTTTATCTTAAACAAGCCTTTCAAGAAAATAGCAACTTGCTAGAACAAGTGGTGGAACCTTTGACCATTATTACTGGTGGTCATAACCACAAGGATCAGTTGACCTATGCCTGGAAGACGCTCTTACAGAATGCGCCACACGATAGTATCTGTGGTTGTAGTATTGACGAAGTCCACCGGGAAATGGAAGTTCGTTTTGCCAAGGTCAACCAAGTTGGAAACTTTGTCAAGACTAACCTTCTGAACGAATGGAAGGGTAAACTAGCAACTCAAAAAGCCCAGAGTGAGCACCTCTTTACGGTCATCAATACTGGCTTGCATAATAAGGTGGATACCGTCAGCACGATTGTCGATGTAGCAGTTTGTCCATTTAAGGAATTGCACCCGACAGAAGGCTTCAAGAAAATGGCCGCTTTGACCTTGCCAGACTACCACGTAGAGGATTTAGATGGGCATCTTGTAGAAGCAGAGATTGAAGACTTGGGAGCAAGCTTTGGCTATACCCTGCCTAAGGATAAATTCCGCCAACCCTATATTGCACGTCAAGTGCGCGTGACAATTCCAATTCACCTTGCACCACTTTCTTGGTCAAGCTTCCAACTAGTCGAAGGGCCAGCAGCACAAAGCGATGGTATCTTCCAAAATGGAGTTATTGATACTCCATTTGTGACAGTAAGTGTAGATGAAGGTATCACAGTCTACGACAAGACTACAAACGAAGCTTACGAGGACTTTATCCAATTTGAGGACCGTGGCGATATCGGGAATGAGTACATTTATTTCCAACCAAAAGGAACAGAGCCAATTTTCGCAAAACTGAAAGGTTATGAAATTCTGGAAAACAATGCTCGCTATGCTAAGGTTTTGCTCAAACATGACTTGACTATTCCAGTTAGCGCAGATGAAAAATTGGATGCTGAACAAAGAGGTATCATCGAGTTCATGAAACGAGATGCAGGTCGTTCAGAAGAGTTGACAACCATTCCTCTTGAAACGGAGATGACCATTTTTGTAGATGATCCACAAATTCGCTTCAAGACTCGCTTTACCAATACAGCCAAAGACCACCGCATTCGTCTCTTGGTCAAAACTCATAACACACGCCCAAGTAATGATTCTGAAAGCATCTATGAAGTTGTTACAAGACCAAATAAACCAGCAGCTTCTTGGGAAAATCCTGAAAATCCACAACACCAACAAGCCTTTGTTAGCTTGTATGACGATGTTAAAGGAGTGACAGTAGCCAATAAAGGATTGCACGAATACGAAATCCTTGAGGACGACACCATGGCTGTAACCCTTCTCCGTGCTTCAGGTGAGCTAGGTGACTGGGGCTACTTCCCAACGCCAGAAGCTCAGTGCTTGCGCGATATCGAAGTTGAGTTTGCAGTAGAATGCCATCAAGCAGGGGAACGCTTCTCGGCCTTCCGTCGTGCTAAAGCCTTCCAGGTGCCATTTACAGCTCTTCAAGTTGCAAAACAAGAAGGTAGCGTTGCAGCAACAGGTAGTCTCTTCAACCATCCAGCACTAAGCTTGCCACAAGTCTGCCCAACAGCCTTTAAAGTTGCTGAAAATGAAGAAGGCTACGTCCTTCGTTATTACAACATGAGTCAAGAAAATGTCCGTGTGTCTGAAAAACAACAAACCATTCTTGACTTGTTGGAACGCCCATATCCAGTCCATTCAGGACTATTGGCACCGCAAGAAATCCGGACAGAATGGATTAAAAAAGAAGAAGTATAGCTGGTTGCAGCTGAAGAAACAATAAAAGGAAAGGAGGAGCGAAAAAGTAAGAACCAACTGCTGACTCGCTCCTTTGTACAGGTAAAAGCAATGACCATTGCAACGATTGATATCGGAGGGACTGGGATTAAGTTTGCTAGTCTCACTCCGGATGGAAAGATTTTAGATAAGGCCAGCACACCAACTCCAGAAACTCTAGAAGATTTGTCGGCTTGGTTGGACCAACGCTTATCAGAACGTGACTACCGTGGGATTGCCATGAGTGTGCCAGGGGCTGTTAACCAAGAAACAGGGGTAATTGAGGGGATCAGTGCCATTCCATACATCCATGGTTTCTCATGGTATGAGGCGCTTGCTCATCATAAGCTTCCTGTCCACCTAGAAAATGATGCCAACTGTGTTGGACTCAGTGAACTGCTAGCTCATCCTGAGATTGAAAATGCAGCCTGTGTCGTGATTGGTACAGGAATCGGTGGAGCCATGATTATCAATGGGAAGCTACACCGTGGTCGTCATGGTTTGGGCGGTGAGTTTGGCTACATGACCACTATCGAGCCTGCAGAAAAGCTCAACAACTGGTCACAACTAGCATCAACAGGAAACATGGTTCGCTATGTGATTGAAAAATCTGGTCAGTCTGACTGGGATGGACGTAAGGTGTACCAAGAGGCGGCAGCAGGCAATGCCCTTTGCCAAGAAGCCATTGAGCGGATGAATCGTAATCTTGCTCAAGGGCTCCTCAATATTCAGTACCTCATCGACCCAGATGTCATTAGCCTAGGTGGCTCTATCAGTCAGAACCCAGATTTTATCAAAGGGGTGCAAAAAGCGGTAGACGTCTTTGTGGAAAGATATGAAGAGTATACAATTGCGCCAGTGATCCAAGCCTGCACCTATCAGGCAGATGCCAATCTCTACGGTGCCCTTGTCAACTGGTTACAGGAGGAAAACCAATGGTAAATTTTACCGGAATTAGCAGTAAACAACAGCAAGCTATAGACTTACTTCAAAAGCACATTTCTCTACCAGATGTAGAAGTGGCAGTCACCCAGTCTGATCAATCTTCTATTTCTATCAAGGGTGAAGGCGGAAGCTATCAATTGACTTATCGCAAACCTCACCAACTCTATCGCGCCTGGTCTGTTCTCGCAACAGCTTTGGTAGAAGGTGATAAGGTAGAGATTGAGGAGCAAGCGGCTTATGAAGATTTAGCCTACATGGCCGACTGTTCGCGAAATGCAGTTCTAAATGTTGCATCAGCCAAGCAGATGATTGAAGTTTTGGCTCTGATGGGTTATTCAACCTTTGAGCTCTACATGGAAGATACCTATCAGATTGAAGGGCAACCTTATTTTGGTTATTTCCGCGGGGCTTATTCAGCTGAAGAGTTACAGGAAATCGAAGCCTATGCCCAGCAGTTTGATATGACCTTTGTACCATGTATTCAGACCTTGGCCCACTTATCAGCCTTTGTCAAATGGGGTGTTAAAGAAGTCCAGCAACTTCGTGATGTAGAGGACATTCTCCTCATCGGCGAAGAAAAAGTTTACGACCTAATCGACGGCATGTTTGCTACTTTGTCTAAACTACAAACACGCAAGGTCAATATCGGCATGGACGAAGCTCACTTGGTTGGTTTGGGACGCTATCTTATCTTAAACGGTGTGGTTGATCGTAGCCTCCTTATGTGCCAACACTTGGAGCGCGTGCTGGATATTGCAGACAAGTATGGTTTCCACTGCCAGATGTGGAGTGATATGTTCTTCAAGCTCATGTCAGCAGATGGTCAGTATGACCGTGATGTGGAGATTCCAGAAGAAACGCGTGTTTACCTAGATCGTCTCAAAGACCGTGTCACCTTGGTTTACTGGGATTATTATCAGGATAGCGAGGAAAAATACAACCGAAACTTCCGTAATCACCACAAGATTAGTCAAGATATCGCCTTTGCTGGTGGTGCCTGGAAGTGGATTGGTTTTACGCCCCACAACCATTTCAGCCGTCTTATTGCAGTAGAAGCCAATAAAGCTTGCCGTGCCAATCAGATCAAGGAAGTCATCGTGACAGGTTGGGGGGACAACGGTGGTGAAACGGCCCAGTTCTCGATTCTGCCTAGCTTACAAATCTGGGCAGAACTTAGCTATCGTAATGATTTAGAACGTCTGTCAGCTCACTTCAAGACTAATACAGGTCTATCTGTTGAGGACTTCATGCAGCTGGATCTTGCCAACCTCTTGCCAGATCTACCAGATAATCTCAGTGGACTCAACCCTAATCGCTATGTCTTTTATCAGGATGTTCTTTGCCCAATCCTTGACAAGCACATGACACCTGAACAGGATAAGCCTCACTTTGCCAAGGCAGCTGAGACACTTTCTGACATTAAAGTAAAAGCGGGTGTCTACGCCTATCTCTTTGAGACTCAGGCTCAGTTGAATGCCATTTTAAGTAATAAAGTGGATGTGGGCCGACGCATTCGTGAGGCCTATCAAGCAGGTGATAAAGAGAGCTTGCAACAAATCGCTAGAGGAGAATTGCCAAAACTCAGAAGCCAGATTGAAACCTTCCATGACCTCTTTAGCCACCAATGGTTGAAAGAAAACAAGGTCTTTGGCTTGGATACCGTAGACATCCGGATGGGTGGACTCTTGCAACGGATCAAGCGAGCTGAAAGTCGGATTGAAGACTATCTAGCTGGTTCCATCACATGTATCGATGAACTAGAAGTAGAAATCTTGCCATTCAACGATTTCTACGGAGATCAGGACTTCGCAGCCACAACGGCTAATCAGTGGCATACTATTGCGACTGCCTCAACCATTTATACAACGTAAAAAATGCCAAGTTGGATGACAGAAGTCTCATCTACAGTGGCTAGGAGTAGAAGAGGAGCTGTCTTTACGAACACCCTTTTCTACTCCTTTTTTAAAGCTATGTCATAAATTTGTAGAATTTTTTCTATAATTAGGAGTTTGAAAATATAAATGGGCTATCTTATAATAGGTGATGTAAACGCTACCAAAGCAAATAAACACGCTCAAGGCTCAAAGGGGGGAGTTAAATGAAAAAGTTTGTAAGGACTCTGAGAGAAAATTTCATTTTTCTTTTAATGGTCTTACCTGGTGCAGCGTGGTTAATCTTATTCTTCTATATTCCGGTTTTTGGGAATATCGTAGCATTTAAGGACTATCATATCACAGGAGAGGGCTTCATTGACAGTGTCATGAAGAGTAAGTGGGTTGGCTTTGACAACTTCAAATTCCTCTTTAGTTCCAAAGATGCCTACATTATTACAAGAAACACGGTATTGTACAACTTAGGATTCATCTTCTTAGGATTGATTGTTTCCGTTGGGATCGCCATCATCTTTAGTGAGTTGAGATCAAAAAGAGTGGTCAAGGTGCTTCAAACCTCCATGCTCTTCCCGTACTTCCTATCATGGGTTATCATCAGCTTCTTCACCGATGCCTTCCTTAACGTGGACAAAGGATTGGTCAACCACATCTTAACTTCATTTGGTATGAAAGCCATCAATTTCTATTCGGAATTGTGGATCTGGCCAGCGCTTCTCCTCTTCTTAGGAATCTGGAAAGGCTTTGGTTATAGCAGTGTCATGTATTATGCAACCATCATGGGAATTGACCCAACTTACTATGAAGCAGCGACCGTGGATGGTGCGTCTAAGTGGCAACGCATTCGCAACATCACCATTCCTCAGTTGTCTTCCTTGATTACGGTTTTGACCATTCTTGCAGTCGGAAATATCTTCCGCGCAGACTTCGGTCTTTTCTACCAAATCCCGCATAATGCTGGAGCTCTCTATAGTGTAACCAACGTTATTGATGTTTATGTCTACAACGGTTTGACCAAGTCAGGGGATATCGGGATGACAGCAGCAGCCGGTCTTTACCAATCGGTAGTCGGGCTGGTTCTTGTGTTAATCTCAAATATCATTGCCCGTCGCATTGATAAGAATGCCGCTCTCTTCTAGAAAGGAGGATCGTATGAAAAAATCAACCATTCAAAAAGAAAAAATTGATAATGTCGGGATCCATTCTTTCAGTAAGAAGAGCAACTTCTTCTTTACCTTGTTGTTGACCTTGGTCGGCTTGACCTGTGTGCTTCCCTTCATCTTCGTTGTCATGATCTCTTTGACAGACGAACAAAGTTTGGCAGTCCATGGCTTCCAATTCTGGCCAGCAAAATTTGGATTTGATGGTTACCTCTTCTTGGTACAGTTCAAAGACAAAATCTTGCAAGCCCTCTTCATTACCTTGTTTGTGACCATTGTGGGAACAGCATGTAATGTCTTTATCACCACAACTTATGCTTACGCTATCTCACGGAGTACCTTTAAATACCGCAAGTTCTTTACCGTATTTTCACTCCTTAGTATGCTCTTTAGTGCAGGGTTGGTTCCAAGCTACATTGTCACCACTCAACTCTTGAAGTTAGGTGATACCATCGGGGCTTTGATTATCCCAATGTTGCTCAGTCCATTTAACATCATCTTGATGCGGACCTTCTTTAAACGGACCATTCCAGAAGCTATCCTTGAATCCGCTCGGATCGATGGGGCAAGTGAAACACGGATCTTCTTCCAAATCTGCTTGCCATTGTCTCTTCCAGGGATTGCGACCATCAGTTTGTTCACCGCTTTAGGGTTCTGGAATGACTGGTTCAACGCCCTCCTCTATATTAAGAGTGACAACCTTTACCCATTGCAATACCTCTTGATGCAAATCCAAAACAATATGGATTACATCGCTAAAAACGTCGGGGTATCCGGCCAATTGGCAGGAGCTGTACAATCCATCCCACGGGAAACAGGACGTATGGCCATGGTGGTTGTGGCAACAGTGCCAATCGCCATTCTCTATCCATTCTTCCAACGCTACTTTGTAAAAGGCTTGACCATCGGTGGTGTGAAAGAATAACATCGTTTATTGAAAATCAGCAGGATTTTCAACTCATAACTTAGTCTAAAAAGAAAATAACATAAAGGAGATTTTTCTTATGAAAAATTGGAAAAAATACGCGTTAGCATCTGCTAGTGTCATCGCTCTTGGAGCTACTCTTGCTGCTTGTGGAAACCTTACAGGGAACAACAAGAAGTCTGCAACAACTGAAGACGGTAAACCAATCATCAAGATGTACCAAATCGGTGATAAACCAGATAACTTGGATGTTCTTCTTAAAAATGCCAACAAGATCATTGAAAAGAAAGTTGGCGCAAAATTGGATATCCAATATCTTGGTTGGGGTGACTATGCACAAAAAATGAACGTTATCATCTCATCTGGTGAAAACTATGATATTGCCTTTGCTAATAACTATGTCATTAACGCTCAAAAAGGTGCTTATGCTGACTTGACAGAATTGTACAAGAAAGAAGGGAAAGACCTTTACAAAGCACTTGACCCAGCTTACATCAAAGGGAACACTGTAAACGGCAAGATCTATGCTGTTCCAGTAGCAGCTAACGTTGCATCTTCTCAAAACTTTGCATTTAACGGACCACTTCTTGAAAAATATGGTATCGACGTTTCAAACGTGAAAGACTATGCTTCTCTTGAACCAGTCTTGAAAGCCATCAAAGAAAAAGATCCAAACGTTGTTCCATTTGCAATGAACAAGAGCTACGGTGGACCTTCAGATGACTTTGACTATGTGGCTGTTGATGGACTTCCATTCGTTGTTGACTTGAAAGGTGACACTACTAAGATCGTTGACCGTTACACCATTCCTCGTTATGTAGAAAACTTGAAGACTCTTCACAAATACTACGAAGCAGGATACATTCCAAAAGACGTAGCAACTAGCGACACTGGTTATGATCTTTCTCAAGATACATGGTTGGTTCGTGAAGAAACAGTAGGACCAGCTGACTACGGTAACAGCTTGCTTTCTCGTGTAGCAAACCGTAAGATCGAAATCAAACCATTTACTGAACTGTACAAGAAGAACAATACTACTCAAGTAGCTAACTTTGTTATCTCAAACAACTCTAAGAACAAAGAAAAAGCAATGGAAGTGTTGAACCTCTTGAACACTGATCCAGAACTCTTGAACGGCCTTGTTTATGGACCAGAAGGCAAGAACTGGGAAAAAGTTCCCGGCAAAGAAAACCGTGTCAAAGTCTTGGATGGCTACAACGGAAACACTCACATGTCTGGATGGAACACTGGTAACAACTGGATTCTTTACATCAACGAAAACGTAACAGATGAACAAATTGCACAATCTAAGAAAGACTTGGAAACTGCAAAAGAATCTCCAGCACTTGGCTTCATCTTTAACACAGATAAAGTGAAATCAGAAATCACTGCTCTTACAAATACTTTGAACCAATTCGCAGGTGCGATCAATACTGGTACAGTGGATCCTGAAGTAGAAGTTCCTAAGATGCTTGAAAAATTGAAATCAGAAGGTGCTTACCAAAAAGTGCTTGACGAAATGCAAAAACAATACGACGAATTCCTTGCTTCTAAAAAATAAGAACAGGTAGTTCGAAAAGGCTTTGGAGGGATCTCCAGAGCCTTTTATATTGAAGAGAAAGTCCTCTTAGAAGCTTTCCTTATGTGAGTACGGACGTCAGCGAACTTCTACGAAGTTCCATGACTTAGTTTTGAACCTAAAGTTTCAAAACTCCCGAGTGCTAGAAACACTAGTGTTTCTAGCACTTTTCTCACGGCGGAAAGTTTCGGTAGATGATTGAATAACTTTAACTCATAAAATGTTTTTATTTTTATATAATTTTATAGATCTGTATCAAAGAACAGTTTTTTATGAAAATAGAACTGTAAATGAAAATCAACATTTCAATTTACCAATGCAAATAGGGGGAAAGCGTTTTATTTTTATGGTATAATAGAATCACTAATTGGAAAAGAGGCTGAATGATGGGAAAAATCATCGAGTTCATTTTTACGAGAGTCTATGTTGCCATGCTGGTAACAGGGATTTTTTGGGTCTTGACGATCTGTGGGGGTGTTCTGCTAGGAGTAGGACCCGCTAGTGCCACTATCATGAGCCTCTATGCGGAAAATGGCATGACCTACAAGGACTATCATTGGTCACGCGCTTGGGAACTCTTCAAAGAAAATCTACGCCCGGCTAATCAAGTCTTTTATACCTTCTTTGCCATTGAAGGGGTTCTTCTCTATGGCATGTACCTCATGATCCAGATTCCTCACTTGAATTTCTTCCAAATTTTGGTTCTTTTGTTTAATCTGGTTTTTCTCTTGGTTGCGCCTCTAGCTTACGCCGTTTATTTGAAATTGCAAGTTCATTTCGATCTCTCTTATGCCAATAGTATCAAGCTCAGTTTGATCGGAATGTTGCTGGACATTCGTCCGGTTCTCAAGTTCATCCTTGGAACTGCGCTACTTGGCGTCATTAGCTACTATATGCCAGCCCTTCTCTTTTTCGTCTTGATCGGTGTATGGCATTTCTTTGTCAATGATATCTTTGACCCTGTTTATCAAAATATCCACGAAAAATTGGTATCCTAACGATGAAAAAAATCTGGTTAAGTACGCTTTTAAAATTCTACGCCTATGTCATGGTGGTCATTTTGACCATTATGGGTCTCGTCGTAGCGGGGATCTCTTGGAAAAACCAGCAAACTGAAGCCGATCGGATTGCCCAACGGGTCTTGACTGAAGTCGTGACGGATCTCGAGACCTCTTATCAGCGGGTCACACAAGAAGGGCGTAGTCTCGTTGAAAACCCTGCAAAGTTAGAAGGGGTTTATCGCTATTTTACCTTGTCACCATCGGAGTATGAGACTTGGCGATTGAATGCCCAGTTCCCTTCTTATATCCAATTGTCCCTACATAAGAATATTGACAGTCTCTATTTGAGCAATAAAAACATCGAGGGCATCGATGTCACCTTGTCTGATTACAAGACAGTATTTGTCTCTACCCGGCAATCGAAGGGGGGGAAGCAAGTTTCAGCGGACCATTACAAGGCTCCTGCGACAGCCATTCCGGTTCCTTTGACAGATCCGACTACGGGTGCTGGAGTTGGGATCGCTTATATGACGCTGGACCAGGAAATTTTGACGGCAGCAATTGACAATGCTAGAGGAGATCTACCGGTTGCTGTGCGGATCTTCACTCCCTTTGGGAAAGAAATGTACCATGAAGGGGATAAGGAGCAAGCAAAAGATGTTAAATGGCAAACCCGTAGCACGATCTATGGCTACAAGGTGGATGTCGTCGTTTCTGAAAGTTATTTGGTCAAGAAGGGTCTAGCTAACCTGACCACTTTTCTCTCCATTGCCTTCCTGATTTTCTTGATCCTGTACTTGTTATTACGGCAGATTTTCAAAAATTACCGGCGTCAAGTCCTCGACTTGGTTGATACCATGAATCAGATCAGTCAAGGCGATAGTGAACGTCGGATTGATACTTCGACGAAGGACCAAGAACTTTTGGTCATTGGTGATATGATCAATACCATGTTAGACAATATGGACAAGAACATTCGGGATATCTACCAGTTGCAGCTCAGCCAAAAAGATGCCAATATGCGGGCCCTACAAGCTCAGATCAATCCCCATTTCATGTACAATACACTGGAATTTATCCGGATGTATGCCGTCATGCAAGAGCAGGATGAATTGGGTGATATTATCTATGAGTTTAGTAGTCTTTTGCGCAATAATATCTCAGATGAGCGAGTGACGACGGTTGAAAACGAGCTCGAATTTTGTCGCAAATACAGCTACCTCTGCATGGTACGTTATCCCAAATCGATTGCCTATGGCTTTAAGATCGATCCAGGTTTGGAAAAAATGAAGATTCCAAAATTCACCATCCAGCCTTTGGTCGAGAACTATTTTGCGCATGGAGTGGACCATAAACGCAAGGACAATGTGATCAGTGTCAAGGTCTTGCAAGGAGAAGGGCAGGTCATCATCTTGATCACTGATAATGGGCGCGGGATGAAAGAAGAACAGCTAGAAAGCATTCAAGAGATGCTAGCCAATCGCAATCCACGCTCAGAAATCGAAGAAAAGAGTGGTCGGCAATCCATCGGAATTGTCAATGTCCATGAACGCCTGCTGCTCTATTTTGGAGATCGCTACCATATCCAAGTCTTCTCCCAACCTCACCATGGAGTGACCTATACGATAACCATTCAAGATGAATAAAGGAGACAGAATGTACAAAGTCTTATTAGTAGACGATGAGTATATGATTACAGAAGGGTTAAAAAAATTAATCCCCTTTGACCACTGGAATATGGAAGTGGTCGCAACTGCAGAAGATGCAGACCAGGCCCTTGATTATGTGCGAGAGTATCCGGTAGATGTGGTGATCACGGATGTCAATATGCCTGGGAAAACTGGACTTCAGATGATTGCTGAGATGAAGGATTTGATCCCAGATGCTGCCTTTATCATTATGTCAGGCTATCAGGATTTTGAATACGTCAAGACAGCTCTCAATTTGCGCGTGGCAGACTACCTGCTCAAACCTGTCAATAAGGTGGAGATGGGCAATATCCTAGAAAAAATTCAGCATAAAATCCAGCAACCAAGCCAAGAGTTGGCCGACCGTTTGATTCACGATGATATCTCTGAGGAAGAGTTTTGTCGCTATATCGCAGGTCGGAACTCATTGTGGATTGGAGTCGCTAAGGAGAAAAAAGGCTTTATCAGCTCGTCTTATCAAGTTCTTGGGCAAAATCTTCAACTCTTTATCTCGGATCAGGAAGAAGAAGCCATGATTGAGAAGGCCTTTGAACCTCCGTATAAGGAACACTTTCATCAATTTAAGGATCTAGTGGAGCGGAGCCTCTTTTATGGGGCGACCCCTCTCAATCAAGATGAAGAAGTCTTCCATTACTACGAGCCGGCCTATCGGGTGATCATGCAAGGAAATATCCAACAGATCTTAGAAGAACTGGACTGGTTAGAAAAAATGATCCTTGAGAAGACCCCTAAGGTCTCACTGACCAAGCAGCTCTTTATCCAATTTTTGATGGATGTCTTTCATTTGTTTGAATACCTGCAAGGTGATAATTTAGCTGATGTAGTCAAGAAAGTCCAAGAAACTGCCACTTTTAGCGAGATGATTGGCTTTATCCAGGAAGAGTTGTCCCGTTTCTTATCCCACTATCGGATGAATGAAAATGTAGCGAGTGTCCTCCAAGTGATTAGCCGTGATTACCAAAAAGAGCTGTCACTCAAGGATATCAGTCAGGGTCTCTTTATTAATCCAGTCTATTTAGGCCAATTGATTAAACGAGAAACCAATGCGACTTTCGCAGAACTCCTCAACAAACAGCGGATCAAGGCTGCCCAGCAACTTCTCTTATCGACCAATGATAGTATTGAAGATATCTGCTACAAGGTCGGTTACAGTAATGTTGGCTATTTCTACAAGGTTTTCCGCAAACTCTGTGGCAAATCGCCTAAAACCTATCGCTTACAAGTCATGACAGAGCATACAGAAGATGAGTAAAAGGCTGAGACGGTGGTCTCAGCCTTTTAATTGAAGATAAAGTCTTCTTAGAAACTCTCCTAAGGAAAGTTTTGAGTATTTTTTATTTGACAAATATAAGTAGACGGTGTATACTTTACAAAAAGTAGACAACGTATACTTTAATAAGGGAAGGTGGTCAAATGAAACGGAATACGGAAGAACTGAAAGAAAAGTTAATTTCGGTCGGCATTGAAGAAATCAGAACTAACGGGATTGACCGGATGTCTATGCGTATAATAGCTCAAAAATGTGGGGTGACTCATGGAGCTCCCTATAAGCATTTTGGAAGTAAAGATAGATATATTCAAGTTGTTATGGAACACTTATCAATGTTCTTTTTGAAAAATATGATACTTGGGATTGATACTTCCATAGATGCAAGAACTCAACTAACTCTGATGGGCTGTAACTTTGTAAGGTTTGCCCAAGAGGAAACCTATCTATTTGAAGCATTATTTATCAAATTTCCATATAACTATTTGGAGTTATCCCAGGAAACTATTTCAGTCAACTCCTCTTTACCAGGATTTGAACATTTTAAGTCGGTAGCGTTAAGACTTAAAGATGAGGAAAATCTTTCTAGTGGTGACGCAGAAATTTTGATCCATTTTTGGAGTTTTATTGCTGGTTTGGCTCTATTGGTAAGGAGTCCTGTTGGAGAAAGCTTTAAAGAAAATGATGTTCAAAAGACCGTCAGAACGATGCTTGATATTTATATAAAAGGAGATAGCTGATGAATGTTTTAATAATCTATTCACATCCGAATGAAACAAGTTATAATGCATCAATCCTTCAAACTGTGCAAAAGCATTTAGCACCAGAGCATAGAGTTAAAATAGTAGACTTATATAAAGAAAACTTTGATCCGGTTTTACGTTTTGATGAAACGCATAAAAGGAGAGATTTACAGCATAATGAAGACATGAAATCATATAGAGATTTATTGAGTTGGGCGGATCAGTTGATTTTTATTTTCCCTACTTGGTGGAGTGGAATGCCAGCTATTTTAAAAGGTTTTATTGATCGTGTTTTTGTTGCAGGTTTTGCTTATCAGAATGGACCTCGAGGTCCGGTGGGGCAACTAGATGGAAAAGCGTGGATCATTACGACGCATAATACGCCAAAAATTTTTCTTCCTTTTTCTCAAGACTACGCAAAGGTTCTAAAATCTCAAATCTTGAAACCCTGTGGTATTAAACCGGTTAAAATGACACAAGTTACACGAGTGGAGTATATGAGTGATCGTCAACGGAAAGAAGAACTCGAAAAAATCGCACAGATAGCCAAAAGGATTTAAAAACGTGCGTTACAAGTCATGACAGAGCATACAGAAGATGAGTAAAAGGCTGAGACAAATCGTCTCAGCCTTTTTACTTTGTATTTTAAGTCCTTTGTATCTTGATTTTCCCAACCAGCAGCTCAGCTTCAATGGTGATTTCTGTGAGTTGGGTCCAGTCGATTTTTTCTTGGTCAACATGAAATAGAAGGGGGGTCATGGTGAGGAGCGCCTGACGTTCTTCAGGAGTTAAACTCTTGGTAAGGCTGACCGTTTCGGATGAGAGGATCTGACAGTGATCTTCAAAGTGCTCCAAAATTTCCTGGTTGGAGTAAGATTGCTTGGCCAATTGATCTTGGGCAAACTGACGAATTTCTTTTAGATGAGAAGAGGTTGGGACGACCTTAATGATCACTCCTTCTGTCTTTAAGACACGTTCAAATTCAGCGTAATTAGCCGGGGAGAAGATGTCCAAAATGACCTCCATACTCTTAGATTGAATGGGTAAATGAGCCAAGTCTCCTACAAACCAATTGACCTTCCAGCTAGTGTCGCTCTTGGCAGCTAGTTGTACGGATTCCTTTGAAAGATCAAATGCATAGAAAGTAGCCTTGGGATAGGCTTCTTGTAGTTTTCGGGAGTAATAGCCTTCTCCACATCCGATATCTAGAATCTTGGCATCACTGGTCGGAATTTTTTGTCCGATCGCTGTTAGAATCGGCTCATAAAACCCTGCTTCTAAGATCAGCTGGCGATTCTGGAAATTTTCCTTGTCATAGTCCTTCGATTGTTTGATCTGGGGAGCCAGGTTGACATAGCCAAATTTTGCCAAATCAAAAGAATGGCCCTTGGGACATTTAAAACTAGTACCCACAAGTTCTAGGTCCAATTGACAGATGGGACAGGCAAAGGCAGTGGCTGTTTGAAATCGTTGTAATTTTGGTTTGATCGGTGTATTCATATTAGTAGTGTAACAAAAGAGCCTCTAGATAGCAACTGATGCTTTAATAGAGCTCTAATTGATTGAGAAATATGATTATGAGTCTCTGCCTCTCCATACAGAATAGGAGCTGACAGAAAAAGCAAGTCACTGATGCCGATTTTAAAGGACTTGAATCAATGGGGAAAAGAATAGTTGCATTAAATTTTCTTCTTCTTTTTGTCACTTTCATCTTGCCACTTAGGTTCTCATTTTGACCGCTTATCCCAAAAGGCCGTTTTTTAAACGGCTTTTTTGCTAAACTGATATTGTCAAAAAGGAGAGAGAACATGATATTACAAGCTAAAAACATCAGTAAACGGTATGGAAATCATCTAGCGGTTGATCATATTCACCTACAGTTTGAAAAGGGAACCTTTAATGCGATTCTAGGACCAAATGGGGCGGGGAAATCAACGACGATTTCCATGTTGATTGGTTTGAAACAACCAACGCAAGGCGACATTATTTATGAACCCGGTACTAAAATTGGTGTGGTCTTCCAAACCAGTGTTTTAGATGAGATGCTGACGGTTAGGGAAAATCTGACCATTCGTGCCAGACAGTACAAAGTCCTAAAACCAAATCGTGTGTCTGATCTTATTGATCGACTAGGCCTATCAGCTTTCCAAAAGCAGAAATATGGGACGCTTTCAGGCGGCCAAAAGCGCCGGGTTGACATTGCGCGTGCTCTACTGCACGGTCCAGATCTTCTGTTCTTAGATGAGCCAACGACAGGTTTAGACATTCAAACCCGGAAGTCTATTTGGGATTTGCTCTATCAATTGCAGAGAGAAGAGGGAATGACCGTTGTATTGACCACGCATTATCTTGACGAAGCAGATGAAGCTGATCAAATTTATATTGTAGACCATGGGAAAGTGATTGCTCAAGGATCGGCACTAGATATTAAGAGCCAGTATGCAAAAAATATCTTGAAGATTCGCTTCAAGGAGAGACAGCAGATAGAAAGTCTCAAAGCTTCGGGAATGTCAGTAGAGCAACAAGGTCAATTGGAGTATATTTTTCAACCCGAGAGTGAAAGGGAAGCCATTGATTACCTGGTACAAGTTAGAGATAAATTAGCCCATTTTGAGTTTCGTCCAGGGACCATGGATGATGCCTTTATTGCACTTACAGGAAGGGAGGTTCGCTAATGCTAGCCTTACTAAAGCGAAATTTTTTATTGTATTTTAGGAATCGTTCAGGTGTTTTCTTCTCCTTGTTGGGAGCCTTGATTTCCTTTATTCTCTATATTATTTTTCTTCAAAAAAATCTAACAGATGCCTGGGCTCAGCTCCCCAATAGTGCTCCTGTGTTAAATAATTGGTTAATGAGTGGGACGCTGGCTGTGACAGGGATTACGACAAGTCTGGCTGCCCTGACTCAGTTAGTAAAGGACCGTGAACATCAAGTAGATCAGGATCTTTATTTATCGGATCAAGGAAAGTGGCGGTTAGCATTTTCGTATCTAACGAGTGCAATCATCATTTCTTTTTCCATGCAGATCCTTATGTATGTGCTGATGTGTGGCTATTTTAGAGAAGTTCCAACCTTATCTCTATTACCTGAAGTGCTCCTCATTATGCTCCTTAGTAGCCTACTTTCTAGCTTAGTGAATGCCATTTTTGTTTATTTTTTCCAATCAGTAGACAGTCTTGGGAAGTTTTCGACCATAGTGGGTACAGCTTCTGGTTTTTTGGTAGGGACTTATGTACCTTTAGGTGTTTTACCCACTTTTGCACAATCACTAATGAAGTGCACTCCAGCAACTTATATTGCTGCACTTTATCGACAAGTCCTCATGAAAGAAGCATTAAGTGAGACCTTTAAAGGTCAAGATAATCTTCTTCAAGAGTTTCAAGAAAAAATGGGTGTTCAGCTCAAATGGCAAACTTTATTGACAAAGGAACAAACATACCTTATAGTGTTAGGAGGTATTCTTCTAGCTTTGGGGATTTGGATTTCCTTGGCAAAAAGATCGAGTAAAAGAAAGTAAGTGAGAATTGGAGTAGGAATGAAGATTCGTTTTGAGGAAAAACAAGATATCCCAGAAAACGACCTCTGTGTGGTCATTCAAGCCAAGCAATTATCTGATCAAGCACGAGAGGTGATGGAGTATCTCGAACAATTTTCGACAGTGAATCAAGTAGTGATCCCTATCAAAACAGATGATCATTTGATCATGGTGAAAATTGATGACATTATTCTAGCCGAGATTGATAAGAATCAGCTCACCATTTATACGACAGACAAAACGTTCACCATCAGAGATACTTTGATAAATTTTCAACATCGGATTAATCGTCGTAATTTTTTACAGATATCACGCCACGCGGTGATGAATATCGACCATTTAGAATCGCTATCGGATAGTTTTTCAGGCAATATGATGGCTAAACTGACACGTGGAGTAAAATCAAGTGTCAGTCGGAAATATGTCAAATCCTTGATGGATTATTTAGGGGTATAGGAGAAAGTGATGAAACGAGTTATAGCTTATTTTGTATCTGGTATGAGGACAGGATCCTTCTTTTATTTGTGTTTGGTGTTATTATCCCATGTCTATACCAACATCGTCTATCCCGCTGTAAATGTCCGCAACATCCTAGCGATATTTTTGATGAGTGGGACAATGGGGGTCTTGACCTTCATTCTTGAGGAAGAAGAGTTTTTGACCTATAGTTTGCGTGTGGCTTTGCATTTAGTTGTGACAGCTGCCATCTTAGCATTAACCTACTTGTTTTTTGGCTGGGGGACAGCCTTGAGGAGCCCGATTCCTTGGTTGATCTTTCTAGCCATTTACGGCCTGATCTGGCTGTACCAGATTTGGCAACTCCATAAAAAAACTCAACGAATCAACCAAGCTTTGTTGCATCGCAGAAAAGGGAAATAGTCTCAGAAAAAAGTGTATAAGAAAACCACGAAGTTCATACGAAACTTCGTGGTTTTACTTTCTTAATAAGTCAAAACAAAGTATTTTTTCTTACCGCGACGGATAACGGTCAATTCATTTTCTAATTTATCGCTATCGCTCAAGACATAGTCAAGGTCTTGGATGCGTTCGCCATTGACGTAGATCGCTCCATTTTGAACATCTTCGCGGGCTTGGCGTTTAGAATTCACTACACCAGCTGTGACCAAGAGTTCTACAATGTTGAGGTTGTCTTCTGCTTGGACCTGGTAGTTTGGCACACCACGAAGTCCCTGTTTGAGTTCTTTGACAGAAAGGTTTTTGATGTTTCCTGCAAAGAGTTGTTCCGTGATGTTGAGGGCTTCCTTGTAAGCTTCTTCACCGTGAACGAGGGTGACCACTTCACGCGCCAAGATCTTTTGAGCCAAGCGTTCATGAGGAGCAGCCTCAAACTGTTTGCGGATCTCTTCGATTTCATCGAGTGACAAGAAAGTGAAGATTTTCAAGAAGCGCACAGCATCCGCATCCATCACATTCATCCAGAATTGGTACATTTCGTAAGGAGATGTTTTGTCTGCATTGAGCCAGACGGCATTGCCTTCTGATTTACCGAATTTCTTACCAGTTGCATCTGTGATCAAAGGCACAGTCATAACATGACCAGTTTTATCTGCCTTACGACGCATCAACTCAGTACCAGCTGTCATGTTTCCCCATTGGTCAGATCCACCGATTTGAAGGGTGACATTGTGTTCTTGGTTGAGGACGTAGAAGTCGTAGCCTTGCATGATTTGGTAGGCAAACTCTGTGTAAGAAATCCCTGTCTCAATCCGTTTTTTAACAGATTCCTTACTCATCATAGCATTGACCGTAAAGTATTTTCCGACATCGCGAAGAAAGTCAATAAAGCTAATGCTTCCGAACCAATCGTAGTTGTTGACCATTTCGGCTTTGTTGTCACCATTTTCAAAATCGAGGAAACGAGACAATTGCCCTTGAATGGAGCGAACCCATTCTTGAACCGTTTCTTTTGTTTGGAGACTACGCTCAGCATCTTTGAAGGACGGATCTCCAATGAGACCAGTCGCACCGCCAACGAGCGCGTAAGGTTTGTGGCCTGCTAGTTGAAGGCGACGGCTCGTTAAGATGGCAACCAAGTGACCAAGGTGAAGGCTGTCAGCAGTTGGATCATAACCAGTATAATAAGAAACCTGACCTTCTTCCAGTGCTTTGCGCAAGGCTTCTTCATCCGTCGTTTGAAATACCAAACCACGCTCTTTTAGCTCATCAAAAATGTGCATGTGTCTTTTCTCCTTTATAAGTTTATTCATTTCTCTATTCTACCATAAACCACGGAAATGGCAATGCTTCCGTCATTTTCTTGTCCTTACCCAAGAAGATTGAGCGAGGATTTTTACGCTCTTGTGATTGAAAACAAAGGGGCTAATCTGCTATAATATAGGGAACAAGGAGAAAGAATCAGTGAATCAATTAAAAGAGAAGCTGCAAGAGTTTTGGAAGAAAGTCCAAAAATTCTTTGCAAAGATGTATACAGAAACTCCGAATAAGGAAAAAAATGAAGAAAGTAGCTGGTCTGTCGGCGATATTTTTGCGACCTTTTTGAGGACGCTCAAACTCTTGTGGGATGTGATGATCGCCTTATTTGTGTGCCTCTTTTTATTTGGCGCAGGGATCGGGATTGGTTATGCAGCAAGCCTCTTTAGCAATGTCAAGGTTCCAAAGACAGAAGAGCTGGTCCAGCAGGTTCGCAATGTCAGCAGTGTTTCAAAACTGACCTATTCCGATAAGAGCCTGATTGCAGAAGTGGACAGTGATTTGATCCGCACGCCGGTAGCTGGAGATGCCATTTCCGACAATGTCAAAAAGGCTGTGATCGCTACTGAGGATGAGAACTTTGAAAGCCACAAGGGGGTTGTGCCCAAAGCTGTTCTTCGGGCGACGCTTGGATCTGTAGCCGGTGTCGGTTCCTCTAGTGGGGGATCGACCCTGACCCAGCAGTTGATCAAACAGCAAGTCGTAGGAGATGCTCCCACCTTTACTCGTAAGGCGACAGAGATTGTCGATGCCCTAGCTTTAGAGAGGGGAATGGATAAAAACGAAATCCTAACCACCTACTTAAACGTCTCGCCTTTTGGACGAAACAATCGGGGGCAAAATATTGCAGGTGTGGAAGCCGCAGCTCAAGGGATCTTTGGCGTCTCTGCGAAAGACTTGTCTGTTCCACAAGCAGCCTTTATCGCTGGCTTGCCACAAAGTCCAATTGTCTATTCCCCTTATGCTGCAGACGGTAGCCTAAAGAGCAAGGAGAACCTCGAGTTAGGTTTGGCGCGTGCCAAAGATGTCTTGTTCAATATGTACCGGACGGGAGCCTTATCGAAAAAAGACTACGAAACCTATGCTCAGTACGACTTGACCAAAGACTTCATTGCTCCAGATGGCATCGAGAAAACACCGCATGACTACCTCTACTTCCAAGCAATGGAAGAAGCAAAAGAGGCCATGTATGATTACTTGATCAAGCGAGACAATGTAACCAAGCAAGACCTGAAAAATAATGAAACCGTCAAGGCTTATCAAGAATTAGCTGAGAGTGAGTTGCGCGAAGGTGGTTACACTATCCAAACCACTATTAACAAACCGGTTCACAATGCGATGCAGGCTGCAGTCGCGAATTTTGGAAGCGTCTTGGATGATGGAACGGGACTGGTAGAAGTTGGGAATGTCCTGATGGACAACCGAACGGGTGCTGTTTTAGGATTTATCGGTGGTCGGAATTTTGATGGTAACCAAAACAACCATGCCTTTGATACAGAACGTTCCCCAGGATCTACTATCAAGCCGCTGTTGGCCTATGGGATTGCCATTGACCAAGGCCTGATGGGAAGTAATAGCATCCTTTCTAACTACCCAACTAATTTCTCAAGTGGGGAGCCGATCATGCACGTGGATAGCCGAGGAACAGCCATGATGGATCTCCGTGAGGCCCTCAATACCTCATGGAATATTCCGGCTTACTGGACTTACCGAACCCTTCGTGAAAAGGGTGTGGATGTCCCATCCTACATGAAGAAAATGGGCTATGATATCCCTGAATATGGCATTGAGAGTCTACCAATGGGGGGAGGAATTGAGGTCACTGTTGCCCAACATACCAACGGTTTCCAAACCATTGCTAACAATGGGAACTACCTCAAACGCTACATGGTGGAGCAAATCATCGACCGAGATGGGGATGTAGTCTACAAGCACGAGGCAGATCCGGTTCGTGTCTACTCTCCAGCAACAGCAACGATTATGCAGGATCTCTTGCGTGGGGTCATCACATCTGGTGCCACAACGACCTTTAAGTCACGGATTAGCCAAGTCAACCCAACACTGGCAGGTGCAGACTGGATTGGAAAAACCGGTACCACTAACTCAAATGGAGATATGTGGCTCATGTTGTCCACCCCTAATGTTTCTTTAGGAGGTTGGATTGGCCATGACAACAATGCTTCCATGCAGACCTTGACTGGATACAACAACAATGCCCAATACATGGCGCAGTTGGCGAATGCGATCTACCAAGCAGATCCAAGTCTCTTCGGAATTCAGGATAAATTCACTCTCGATAAGAGTGTGATCCGTTCTGAAGTGCTCAAATCGACGGGTGAAAGACCGGGTCGCGTCAATGTCAATGGCCGGGATATCGATGTGAGCGGTCAAACGGTGACGAGTCTTTGGGCCAAAAACGGAGCGCCAACTACTCAATACCGCTTTGCCATCGGGGGATCGGATAGCGATTATCAAAGTGCTTGGGCGGCCATTCTCGGTAATAGCAGTGGAAATCAGTCGAATAATAAGAACAATTCGACAACCAATAGTTCATCAAGCAATAGTTCAAATCGAAACAGCTCAAATCGTGGCAATCGACGCTAGTCTGATCCAGTAGAAAACCTAGAGAAAGCCTTGATTTTTGGAGCAAAAAACGGTATAATAGTGATAACTAATTTGTCGTGTGCTTTATTTGAAATATTGTCCAAATAAGAGCTTACAGCAGTTAAATCTTACTTGAATAAGTCGATTTAGCTGCTCTTTTTGTGCCTATTTTTCAGAAAAATCCTAGTTTGTTACACAAATTTAATTTTTCTAAAAATTATAAAAAGCGACGAATGAGGTGAAGAGACAGCTCTTCACGTGATGCAAATCACACAATTGTAGTTAAAACCGGATAGGTGGTGAAAGTCATTTCACCAAGCTATCCTAGTATGGAAAAAGGAGCTAAAAACTTTGGCAGGACATGACGTTCAATACGGGAAACATCGGACCCGTCGTAGTTTTTCAAGAATCAAAGAGGTTCTTGATTTACCAAACTTGATTGAAATCCAGACAGACTCATTCAAAGATTTCTTGGATCATGGCTTGAAGGAAGTATTTGAAGATGTGCTTCCCATCTCAAACTTCACGGATACAATGGAATTGGAATTTGTGGGTTATGAAATCCGCGAACCTAAGTATTCGCTTGAAGAAGCGCGCATCCACGATGCCAGCTACTCAGCACCAATCTTTGTGACCTTCCGTTTGGTCAACAAAGAAACAGGTGAAATCAAGACCCAAGAAGTTTTCTTTGGTGATTTCCCAATCATGACTGAAATGGGAACTTTCATCATCAATGGTGGAGAACGGATTATCGTATCTCAGTTGGTCCGCTCACCAGGTGTCTACTTCAATGATAAGGTGGACAAGAATGGTAAAGTTGGTTATGGATCAACTGTTATCCCTAACCGTGGGGCTTGGTTAGAGCTTGAAACCGACTCAAAAGACATTGCTTACACACGTATCGACCGCACACGTAAGATTCCATTTACAACTCTTGTGCGTGCTCTTGGATTCTCTGGAGATGATGAAATCATCGATATCTTTGGGGATAGCGAATTGGTTCGTAATACCATTGAAAAAGATATCCACAAAAATCCAATGGATTCACGGACAGATGAAGCCCTCAAAGAAATCTACGAGCGTCTTCGTCCGGGTGAACCAAAAACAGCGGAAAGCTCACGCAGCTTGTTGGTAGCTCGTTTCTTTGATCCACGTCGTTATGACTTGGCTCCTGTCGGTCGCTACAAGATCAACAAGAAACTCAATATCAAGAACCGCTTGTTGAACCAAACAATCGCAGAACCATTGGTAGATGCTGAAACAGGGGAAATCCTTGTAGAAGCTGGTACTGTCATGACGCGCGATGTGATCGACAGCATCTCAGAACAATTGGATAACGGTTTGAACAAAATCACCTACATTCCAAATGATGCTGCTGTTTTGACAGAACCAGTAGAATTGCAAAAATTCAAAGTTGTCGCTCCAACAGATCCAGACCGCGTTGTCACCATCATCGGAAATGCCAACCCATCTGACAAAGTACGGATTGTAACTCCAGCAGATATCTTGGCAGAAATGAGCTATTTCTTGAACCTGGCAGAAGGTATTGGTCGCGTGGATGATATCGACCACCTTGGAAACCGTCGGATTCGTGCCGTTGGTGAATTGCTTGCCAACCAAGTGCGTCTTGGACTTTCACGGATGGAACGAAACGTTCGCGAACGCATGTCTGTACAAGATAACGATGTTTTGACACCTCAACAAATCATCAACATTCGTCCAGTAACTGCAGCGATTAAAGAATTCTTTGGTTCTTCACAATTGTCACAGTTCATGGACCAACACAACCCACTTTCTGAGTTGTCTCACAAACGTCGTTTGTCTGCCTTAGGGCCTGGTGGTTTGACACGTGACCGTGCCGGATATGAAGTGCGTGACGTACACTATACCCACTATGGTCGTATGTGTCCAATCGAAACACCTGAAGGACCAAACATCGGTTTGATCAACAACTTGTCATCTTACGGACACTTGAACAAATATGGCTTCATCCAAACGCCATACCGTAAAGTGGACCGTGAAAAAGGTGTGGTGACCAACGAAATCGTTTGGTTGACAGCCGATGAAGAAGATGAGTACATCGTTGCTCAGGCCAACTCTAAGTTGAACGAAAAAGGTGGCTTTGCTGAGCCAATCGTTATGGGACGTCACCGTGGTAACAACCAAGAATTCCCATCTGATCAAGTCGACTACATGGACGTATCTCCAAAACAAGTAGTTGCTGTTGCGACAGCATGTATTCCTTTCTTGGAAAACGATGACTCCAACCGTGCCCTCATGGGTGCCAACATGCAACGTCAGGCTGTGCCATTGATTGATCCAAAAGCCCCTTATGTGGGTACTGGTATGGAATACCAAGCTGCCCATGATTCAGGAGCTGCAGTCATTGCTCAACACGATGGTAAAGTTACTTATGCAGATGCAGACAAGGTAGAAGTTCGTCGGGAAGATGGATCTCTTGATGTTTATCATATCCAAAAATTCCGTCGTTCAAACTCAGGTACGGCTTACAACCAACGTACCCTTGTAAAAGTTGGCGATGTCGTTGAAAAAGGCGACTTTATCGCTGACGGTCCATCGATGGAAAAAGGGGAAATGGCCCTTGGTCAAAACCCAATCGTCGCTTATATGACATGGGAAGGGTATAACTTCGAGGATGCCGTTATCATGAGCGAACGCTTGGTGAAAGAAGATGTTTACACATCTGTTCACTTGGAAGAATTCGAATCAGAAACACGCGATACCAAGTTAGGCCCTGAAGAAATTACCCGTGAAATTCCAAACGTTGGGGAAGATGCTCTTCGTGACTTGGATGAAACAGGTATTATCCGTATTGGTGCTGAGGTTAAAGAAGGCGATATCCTTGTCGGTAAGGTAACACCGAAGGGTGAAAAAGACCTTTCTGCTGAAGAACGTCTCCTTCACGCGATCTTTGGAGATAAATCTCGTGAAGTGCGTGATACTTCTCTTCGTGTGCCTCACGGTGGAGATGGAGTCGTTCGCGATGTTAAGATCTTTACACGTGCAAACGGAGATGAATTGCAATCGGGTGTCAACATGTTGGTTCGTGTTTACATCGCACAAAAACGCAAGATCCGCGTCGGAGATAAGATGGCCGGTCGTCACGGAAACAAAGGGGTTGTGTCTCGTATTGTTCCAGTTGAAGACATGCCTTACCTTCCAGACGGTACACCAGTTGATATCATGTTGAACCCTCTTGGGGTGCCATCACGTATGAATATCGGTCAGGTTATGGAACTTCACCTTGGTATGGCCGCTCGTAACTTGGGTATCCACATCGCAACACCAGTCTTTGACGGAGCAAGCTCAGAAGACCTCTGGGATACTGTAAAAGAAGCTGGTATGGATAGCGATGCTAAGACAATCCTTTACGATGGACGTACAGGTGAGCCATTTGACAACCGTGTCTCTGTCGGTGTCATGTACATGATCAAGCTCCACCACATGGTTGATGATAAACTCCATGCCCGTTCAGTCGGACCTTACTCAATGGTTACCCAACAACCACTCGGAGGGAAAGCTCAATTTGGTGGACAACGTTTCGGGGAAATGGAAGTGTGGGCCCTTGAGGCTTATGGTGCATCAAATGTCCTTCAAGAAATCTTGACCTACAAGTCAGATGATGTCAACGGACGTTTGAAAGCTTATGAAGCAATTACCAAAGGTAAACCAATTCCAAAACCAGGTGTACCAGAATCCTTCCGCGTTCTTGTCAAAGAATTGCAATCTCTTGGTCTTGACATGCGTGTCTTGGACGAAGATGATCAAGAAGTGGAACTTCGTGACCTCGATGAAGGGGAAGACGATGATGTGATTCATGTGGATGACCTTGAAAAAGCACGTGAAAAAGCAGCTAAGGAAGCAAAAGCAGCCTTTGATGCTGAAGAATCAGAAAAATAATCAGTAAAAATGATTGTCTTGTAAGAAACCAATGCTTCTGACAGGATGATTCGATAACAAGATACAGACACAAGGAGGTGGCAAGAAAGTTTTCTTTCTTTCCCCACCTAAGCTGTATCCAAATGAAACAAGTATGAAAACAAGGAAAGGTAAGAAATAGTGGTTGATGTAAATCGTTTTAAAAGTATGCAAATCACCCTAGCTTCTCCAAGCAAGGTCCGTTCATGGTCTTATGGAGAGGTCAAGAAACCTGAAACAATCAACTACCGTACATTGAAACCAGAACGTGAAGGTCTCTTTGATGAAGTCATCTTTGGACCTACAAAAGACTGGGAATGTGCGTGTGGGAAATACAAACGGATCCGTTACAAAGGGATCGTTTGTGACCGCTGTGGGGTTGAAGTAACACGTGCCAAGGTTCGTCGTGAACGTATGGGACACATCGAGTTGAAAGCGCCTGTATCACACATCTGGTACTTCAAAGGCATCCCTTCTCGTATGGGATTGACTTTGGATATGAGCCCTCGTGCCCTTGAAGAAGTTATTTACTTCGCAGCTTACGTGGTCATCGATCCAAAAGATACACCACTTGAGCACAAATCCATCATGACAGAACGTGAATACCGTGAACGATTGCGTGAATACGGACCAGGTTCTTTTGTAGCTAAGATGGGTGCAGAAGCGATCCAAGACCTCTTGAAACAAGTGGATCTGGAAGCTGAAATTGCTCTCTTGAAAGAAGAATTGAAGACTGCAACTGGTCAAAAACGTGTGAAGGCTGTTCGTCGTTTGGATGTCTTGGATGCCTTCTACAAATCTGGTAACAAGCCAGAGTGGATGGTTCTCAACATCCTTCCGGTTATTCCACCAGATCTTCGTCCGATGGTCCAATTGGATGGTGGCCGTTTTGCTGCCTCTGACTTGAACGACCTTTACCGTCGTGTGATCAACCGGAACAACCGTTTGGCACGTTTGCTCGAGTTGAATGCCCCTGGTATCATCGTGCAAAACGAAAAACGGATGCTCCAAGAAGCCGTTGATGCATTGATTGACAATGGTCGTCGTGGTCGTCCGATTACAGGACCAGGTAGCCGTCCACTCAAATCATTGAGCCACATGCTCAAAGGTAAACAAGGACGTTTCCGTCAAAACTTGCTCGGTAAACGTGTCGACTTCTCAGGACGTTCTGTTATCGCCGTTGGTCCAACTCTTAAGATGTACCAATGTGGTGTACCACGTGAAATGGCGATCGAGCTCTTCAAACCATTTGTGATGCGTGAAATCGTTGCGCGTGATATCGTGCAAAACGTCAAAGCTGCAAAACGCTTGGTCGAACGTGGAGATGAACGCATCTGGGATATCCTAGAAGAAGTGATCAAAGAACACCCAGTTCTCTTGAACCGCGCACCGACCCTTCACCGTTTGGGGATCCAAGCTTTTGAACCTGTATTGATTGACGGGAAAGCTCTTCGCTTGCACCCACTTGTCTGTGAAGCCTACAATGCCGACTTTGACGGGGACCAAATGGCCATCCACGTACCGCTTTCAGAAGAAGCCCAAGCAGAAGCTCGTATCTTGATGTTGGCTGCTGAGCACATCTTGAACCCTAAAGACGGTAAACCAGTTGTTACCCCATCTCAGGATATGGTATTGGGGAACTACTACCTCACTATGGAAGAAGCTGGTCGTGAAGGCGAAGGCATGGTCTTTAAAGACCGTGATGAAGCGGTCATGGCCCTTCGCAATGGCTATGTTCACTTGCATACCCGTGTCGGAATTGCGACAGATAGCTTGAACAAACCATGGACAGAAGCGCAACAACACAAGATTCTCTTGACAACTGTTGGTAAGATTCTCTTTAACGATATCATGCCTGCAGAACTTCCATACCTTCAAGAGCCAAATAATGCCAACTTGACAGAAGGCGTTCCAGCTAAGTACTTCTTGGAGCCTGGTCAAGATGTCAAAGCAGCGATTGAAAAATTGGAATTAAACGTTCCATTCAAGAAGAAAAATCTTGGAAATATCATCGCAGAAATCTTCAAACGCTTCCGTACAACTGAAACGTCTGCTTTCTTGGACCGCTTGAAAGACCTGGGTTACCATCACTCAACCCTTGCTGGTTTGACAGTGGGGATTGCCGATATCCCGGTCGTTGAAGACAAGGCAGAAATCATTGAAGAATCTCACAAACGTGTGGAACAAATCACCAAACAATTCCGTCGTGGTTTGATCACGGATGACGAACGCTACAATGCCGTTACAGCTGAATGGCGTGCGGCTCGTGAGAAATTGGAAAAACGCTTGGTGGATAACCAAGATCCGAAGAACCCAATCGTTATGATGATGGACTCTGGAGCCCGTGGTAACATCTCAAACTTCTCGCAGCTTGCCGGTATGCGTGGTTTGATGGCCGCTCCAAACGGACGGATCATGGAATTGCCAATCCTTTCAAACTTCCGCGAAGGTTTGTCAGTACTCGAAATGTTCTTCTCAACTCACGGTGCCCGTAAAGGGATGACCGATACGGCCCTTAAGACAGCCGACTCTGGTTACTTGACTCGTCGTTTGGTTGACGTGGCCCAAGACGTCATTATTCGTGAAGATGACTGTGGAACAGACCGTGGACTTGTAATCCGTGCCATTACTGATGGCAAGGAAATGATCGAGCCACTCGAAGAACGCTTGACAGGTCGTTATACCAAGAAATCTGTTAAACACCCTGAAACAGGTGAAGTCATTGTTGGGCCAGATACCTTGATCTCAGAAGACCTAGCACGTGAAATTGTCAAAGCTGGTGTGGAAGAAGTCACTATCCGCTCTGTCTTTACATGTAACACCCGCCATGGTGTCTGCCGTCACTGTTATGGTATCAACTTGGCGACTGGTGATGCGGTTGAAGTGGGTGAAGCAGTCGGAACCATCGCTGCCCAATCTATCGGGGAACCTGGTACACAGTTGACCATGCGTACCTTCCACACGGGTGGGGTTGCCTCAAATGCCGATATCACGCAAGGTCTTCCTCGTGTCCAAGAAATCTTTGAAGCCCGCAATCCAAAAGGGGAAGCGGTCATCACTGAGGTCAAAGGGGAAGTCACAGCCATCGAAGAAGATGCTTCTACACGGACCAAGAAAGTCTTTGTTAGCGGAGCAACTGGTGAAGGTGAATACGTTGTCCCTTACACTGCCCGCATGAAAGTCGAAGTAGGAGATCAAGTCTCTCGTGGTGCGGCTCTGACAGAAGGGTCTATCCAACCAAAACGTCTCCTTGCCGTTCGTGATGTCTTGTCGGTTGAAACTTACCTTCTTGCGGAAGTACAAAAAGTATACCGTAGCCAAGGGGTAGAAATCGGCGATAAACACATCGAGGTAATGGTTCGTCAAATGATCCGTAAAGTACGTGTCATGGATCCAGGAGATACAGACCTTCTCATGGGTACGCTTATGGACATTACAGACTTTACAGATGCTAATAAGGATGTCCTTATCTCTGGTGGAGTTCCTGCGACTGCTCGTCCAGTCCTTATGGGAATCACCAAAGCCTCTCTTGAAACCAACAGTTTCTTGTCAGCTGCTTCCTTCCAAGAAACCACTCGTGTTCTTACTGACGCAGCGATCCGTGGTAAGAAAGACCATCTCCTTGGACTTAAGGAAAATGTTATCATTGGTAAGATTATTCCTGCAGGTACAGGTATGGCTCGTTACCGTAACTTGGAACCACAAGCGATTAATGAAGTTGAAATTATCGAAGAAGTGCCATTAACAGATGGAACAGTTGATGAAGTTCAAACAGCTGAAGTCGTAGAAGAATAAGAAAATTAGTCGGAACTACAAGTTCCGGCTTTTTTTTGAAAAAAGGACCCAATAGTAATTAGGCAGTCTATTTTTGGAAAATATTGGTGAAAATCACCTGAAAACTGCCTGAAAAATCATGCTCTGAGCAGAAAACTTTTATTCTCAAAGAATTTTCTATATAATAGACGATACAAAGGATGGAAGAGTTTATGTATCGAGTGATTGAAATGTACGGGGACTGTGAACCCTGGTGGTTTTTAGATGGTTGGGAAGAAGATATCGTGAGTAGTCGGAAGTTTGAAGACTATTACCAGGCTTTGAAATACTACAAGCAGAAGTGGTTGGAGTTAAATGAGCACTTTCCAAGTTATAAGAGTCGGAGTGACCTCATGACGATCTTTTGGGATACCAAGGAGCAAGAGTGGTGTGAGGACTGCAGTGAAGATGTGCAGTTTTTCCATTCGATTGTCCTCCTAGAAGACGAGCACAAGATCCCTAAAAGCAAGCTCCGTCCAGGTTACGAAAAGGAAAGAGGCAGTCGCAAGCACCGTTCTTGTCAATATACACTCGATTCAAAAAGGGGGACGACCCTGTCATAAGAGAAATGCGGAAGATTTTTTAGAGCGATCTAGAAAGTCTTCTTTTTTTGTCTTCTTTTTCGAATAGTATAAGTGAGAGGAGGAACTATGGTTCAAGAAATTGCAAAAAAACTGATCCGTATGGGGAAAAAGGAAGAAGCTCAGGATCTTTACTTCATTCCTCGGAAGGAGAAGTACCAAGTTTTTATGAGGGTGGGAGACGAGAGGCGCTTTGTGCAGTCCTTCCCTTTTGAGGAGATGACAGCTATTATCAGCCACTTTAAGTTCGTAGCAGGGATGAATGTGGGAGAAAAAAGGCGCAGCCAGCTAGGATCGTGTGATTACCCTTTGGAGAATGGAGTGGTCTCGATTCGCTTGTCGACGGTGGGGGATTATCGTGGTTATGAAAGCTTGGTCATTCGGCTCTTGCATGATGAGGAACGTGAATTGCGGTTTTGGTTTGATCAGTTGCCAGACTTGCAGAAGAAATTGGCCGGTCGTGGTCTCTATCTCTTTGCAGGTCCTGTTGGTTCGGGAAAGACCACTCTCATGCATGCTTTGGCGCAAGAGCGCTTTGCGGACCAGCAAGTCATGTCTATTGAAGACCCTGTCGAGATCAAGCAGGATAATATGCTTCAGCTTCAGCTGAATGACCAGATCGGCATGACCTATGACAACCTGATCAAACTCTCCTTACGCCATCGGCCGGACCTTCTCATCATTGGAGAGATCCGAGATAAGGAAACAGCTCGTGCAGTCGTACGAGCTAGTTTGACAGGAGTCACCGTCTTCTCTACTATTCATGCCAAGAGCGTTCGAGGTGTTTATGAGAGGCTCTTAGAACTTGGAGTGAGTGAGGAAGAGCTCAAGATTGTTTTACAAGGTATTTGCTACCAACGATTAATTGCAGGAGGAGGTGTGGTCGATTTTGCGACGGAAAACTACCAAGAGCACTCAGCCAGCCGCTGGAACCAACAAATGGATCTCTTGGCTCAATCGGGATATATCCAGCTGGCTCAGGCGCAAGCCGAAAAAATTATCTACCGCTAAACAAAAGCAAATCATCGAATTGTTTTTGAATCTTTATTCGAGTGGTTTTCATCTGTCTGAGATTGTCGATTTTCTGGATCGCTCTCACCTAGTGGAGAGTCGTTTGGTTTCCCAGATGCGAGAGGACCTTTCTCGGGGCCGGAGTTTTTCAGAGATGATGGCGGGGATCGGTTTTTCAGATGCAGTGACGACACAGCTGTCTCTCGCTGAGCTCCATGGCAATCTTATATTGAGCTTGGAGAAAATCAGTGCTTACCTAGAAAACATGCGCAAGGTCAAGAAAAAGCTGATTGAGGTGAGCACTTATCCTCTTATCTTGCTTGGATTTTTAGTTCTGATTATGCTAGGCTTGCGCAATTACTTGCTTCCTCAAATGGATGCTCAAAATATTGGGACGCAATTGATCAGTTCCTTCCCCCAACTCTTTTTGGTCTTAGGAGCGGGACTGGTGACCTTCTTCTTACTCGGCTTTCTCTATTATCGAAAGTCAGGCAAGATCAACGTTTTTAGAACCTTGTCTCATCTGCCTTTCGGAAAAGGCATGATTCAAGCTTATTTGACAGCCTATTATGCCAGAGAATGGGGCAATCTGATTGGGCAAGGATTGGAGTTGTCTCAGATTTTTTCCATGATGCAGGACCAAAAATCCCAGCTTTTTCAAGAAATTGGAAGGGACTTAGCTCTTTCTTTAGACCGTGGCCAGTCCTTTTCAGAGACGGTCAGGGGGTATCCTTTTTTCAAAAAAGAATTGCCCCTTATGATTGAATATGGTGAAGTCAAATCAAAGCTCGGAAGTGAACTAGAGATCTATGCTGAAAAAACATGGGAAGATTTCTTTCGTCGGGTTCACAAGGCCATGAATGTGATACAACCCTTGGTGTTTGTCTTTGTAGCTCTTGTGATTGTCTTACTCTATGCAGCCATGTTGCTGCCGATTTATCAAAATATGGAGGTTCATTTATGAAAACATTAAAAACCTATAAGGTTAAGGCCTTTACACTTATTGAAAATAGCGTAACCAAATTTATCAAATTTTCCAGCGGATCACTATCTTGTCAGATGTGACTTGTACCTTTTCAATCAGCTCTCTGACAACGACTTTTTGATTATCGTAGGACATATCCAGTACACTGCTGGCATCTAATAGTTTTTCAATCTTCTCTCTTTTGCCCGCTTGCTTATCAGTAACGGCTTTTTTTATTTCTTCTTCCAGGGTAGCCCTTTGCTTGATGAAATCTGAAGACTTGGTCCTTAATTCGTCCAGCGTGATCCTATCGTCCAAGTATAGATCGTTCAGCTTGCTAAGTTTTAGTGTTAGCCCGTCTATTTGTTTTTGGACTGCCTGCTTGTCAACGGCAGGGCTGGTATCGTCCGAAAATAGTTCTTGTATCTTGTCCGGATCATTTTGTAGCTGGGAAATTCGAGTTAGTACATAATGCTCTAGTAGCTCCATATCATAGTAGCCAGATTCGCATTTCTTGTTGTCATTGTAGACCGTGACACCTTTTGTCTTTCGAGGGTGTCTTTGGTAGCACTCGTATCTTTTAAATCGTGTGCCGTCCTTTCGCTTTTGACCTAAAATGACTTTTAGGGGCGCGTGACAGTAACCACATTGAGTCAGTCCGGATAGCATATATTTAGCCTGGAATGGTCGAGGGTTCGACAGTTCTTTGGCTGTCTGCTGCCGTTTGGCCAGCTCTCTTTGCGTTTGCTCAAAGTCATCTAGCGAGATTATAGCCTTGTGTGTGCCTTGGAATGTTTGGCCTTTGTATTGATTGAGGCCACAATATACAGGATTGGCTAGTATTCCTCTGATTGTGCGATAGCTCCATGCCGGCTGTTTTGGGTATTCCTCGTTTATCTTATCCCTTAGTTTAGTTATTGACATACCAGCCAAATATGACGAGTATATCTCTTTGACTGCCAGGGCCTCATACTCGTTAACGGTCATTGACCCTGTTTCTTTGTCGTAGTTGTAGCCATATGAGGTTTTAGCCCACATCATAGACTTTCCAGCTTTAGCACGTCCTAGTTTGCCTAGCTGCATACGCTCTTTTATCTGCTCTCTTTCGAGCTGAGCAAATACGCTCAAAAGTCCTATAACGGCCCGCCCGAAAGGTGTAGACGTGTCGAAGTTTTCCAGCAGGCTAACGAACTCAATATTATTTTTTAAGAAGATATCCTCGATCAAGTAGAGCGTGTCCTTTTGGCTCCGGCTCAATCGGTCCAGCTTGTATACTAGTACTGTATCAAATAGCTTGCTCTGGGCATCTTTTATCAATTGCTCAAGTGCTGGGCGCTCGGTTGTAGACCCAGAAAAGCCCCCGTCAGTATATACCTTGTAAATGTGCCAGTCCTTTATATCGCAGTAGCTTTCCAGTTTTGCCTTTTGTTCTTCTACTGAGTAGCCTTCTTCGAGCTGAGAAGTAGTTGAAACTCGAACGTACAAGGCTACTTTATTTATTTCATTCATTGTCTTTTTCCTCCATTTCTGATAAAATAGAGTACATAAAGAGTTCTTTCAAAATATTCATTTTGAAGCCTTTCCTTATCTTGACTGCCTCACGCTCAGACTCGCCAAAGTTTGAGAGCGTGGGGCTTTTTTTATTTGTCGTAAACCATCGCGCCATTTTCTTCATGCGCAAGTTGAACCTCGTCTTTGTCATGCACATAAACGGGCGGTGCTGTAAAACCTTTATCAGTGATTTTATATGTCTTTTCGACATCGTTTTTTATTTTAAGCAGGCCGTCCGCTGTCTGGTGTAGCTGGTCGTTTGTCAATTCAGATGATGCGACTGGTAGCAAGACAGCTACTCTATCACTGCGATAGTATACGTCCATTTGACTAGAGTCAAGCCATTGTTTATAAGAGTTCGCAAACTGATCCAGTAGCGGTCTAGCCTTACTTACCCGTCCAGTAGCCATTCTATATTTCTCTTCGCCTTGGTTTTCTTCTTTGCTTTTGGCTTTAGCCTTGTCTACCAGCTCCCAAGCCTTTTCTTTTTGCGTTTTTTCTGAGCTGGACTCGGTTGTCACTTGCTCGGTTGCTTCTTCTTGGCTTGGTTCAGATTCTTCGTTTTGACTGCACCCGGCAATAAATAGAGTTAGTATTGCTACTGCTGCGAGTGTTACCTTTTTCATATTTTTCCTCCCGGCTATCCAACTAGCCTATAAAATTCATCAATTACCATTAATTCGTCGGTTACTGATTTAAGTTTGTGTTTTTCCATAAAATTTAAGTAATTAAAATCTTCCTTGTCTACTCTTTCCAGCTCCTCTCTTAAAAGCGCGTGTATCATGGCCCGGTTGGCTTCATTTTCGCACTTTATCGGGTTGATAATATAATTAGCCTCGGTATGCTCTAAGTGGCCCAATTCGTGCAATATGACCCTTTTCTGGGCCTCTCTAGTTAGTGATTTGTTAACGAAGATAATCCTCATATCTGAGATTATCATTCCTGGCCGTGGCCATAGGTCGTTATCAAAGTAAGCAAGGGTGACTCCCTCACTATCGCATATTTCTTCTATCGTCATAATCTGCCTTTTAGATACCCCTCGATAATATTCTGTATAGCCACGATATCGCTTTCTGTTAGTGGCTTACCGTCGAAAGTCTTTGCGCTTTCGGCAAGTTTGCGCAGGTCTGTTTCAGAGTACCCTGTTTCAGTGGTTTGCTCTGCTTCATCTTCCCAACCCATAAGGTCAGCGGGTGAAATATTCAACGTTTCAGAAATCTTCTTTAGTACCTCTGGACCGACCTTTTCTATATCCCCTCTTTCGTATCTGAATATAGTTGAGCGAGAAACTCCCACGCGCTCAGCGAGGGTATCGGCAGAGATCTTCAATTCTTTTCTTCTTAATTTAATTCTTTCTCCGACATTCATGATTTTTTCTCCTCTTATATATTACACGTTAATTTTACACCCTTAGTTTCAAAAACGCAACAAAAAAGTTTCAAAAATGCGATTTTTTTGTTGACAAACTTTTCTGGTCATGTTATACTTGATTCAACAAGTCGCAGAAGTGCGACAAAAAAGAAAGGAGAATACATGGTTAATGTATCAAAGTTAAAAGGTAAAATCGTAGAGCGAAACACCACGCAAGAAGAACTTGCTAGTAAAATTGGTGTTACTAAAAGTACGTTTTACCGCAAGATGAAGCGAAATGGCAACTTTTCAATCAAGGAAGTAAACTTGATCGTGTCAGCCCTCAATCTTTCAAAAGATGAAGCTATGGCCATTTTTTTTAGCGAGACAGTCGCATAAATGCGACAATCTTGCAGAGCAAATAGAAAGGAGAAAGAATGCCACTGAAGATAGACGACTATAAAGATTTTGAAATGTTTTATAAACTCCCTCAAGAGTTGTTCGATGAATGTTTCAAGGGGTTGTCAATCGGTGCTAAGGTCTTATACGCGATCTTGCGGGACAAATGGGGTCAGTCACAAAAGAACGGCTGGCATGATGAAAATGGTATCTATTGCAACTTCTCAGTTAAGTTACTCTCGGAGATAATGGGATGCTCTGAAAAGACAACTATATCTTATAAAAAGGAATTAAGTAACTATCACTTGATTTCTGAACGTAGACAATTTAACTCAACTAATAAAATCTACGTGAATAGAGTATCAGAAGCAAAAAGATACGTACATGAAGATTTTACATGTACGGAGGTGAAAAATTTACATCACGTACATGAAGATTTTACATGTACGGAGGTGAAAAATTTACAATCTAACCAGACTAATATTAACCAGACTAATTTAACCAGACTTAATGATAATGATGATAGGCCTCAAAAATTAGAAAATATTCAATCTGGAACTATCGCACAGACACTCAGAAGTCGAGGTTTTAAATTAGATCAAATTCAATTTCAACAGTTATTTGACTATATCGCTTTAGACGGTATGAATATAGAACTTGTCCAGCTTGCCATCAGCAAGTCAGCAGACAACGAAGCTAGAAATTTCAGATATCTAAAAAGTATCTTGGATAACTGGAAGAAAAACGGTGTGACAACGGTCGAGGAAGCGGAGCGGGCGGATGAAAAGTATAAATCATCTAAAAAGCCTAAAACGCATAACAAGCGTAAAGAAGCCATCCCTTACCCTATCAAAAACCCAGTATTCAGCCCTTACACGGACTTGCTACCCTGGGAAGAAGATGAGGAGGGATAGCCTATGGATCTACCACTTGTCTATCACATTAATGAGTCTGAAACGTGTGAAATACATCAATGTTTCAAGTGGTCGTTAAACGATGATGTACCTTTGCAGGATGAACGGAACAGAACCTTTTGCCCAGAGTGTCAGCGCGAAAAAATGGCGCGTGAGGAAGAACAGAAAATCGGTCAAGCTCACACAGCTACTATCTTGCGCAAGACTTACGACGTGCTGGATAAAAACAGCATCGTACCAAGCGGACTGAAAGAAGCTAGTTTTAAAAACTTCATGGTTACTAATCAAATTGACCGTGAAGCCAAGAATTACGCTTTACGTTTGGTATCGCACTACTTGCACGATGGGAAAGGTAACGCTCTGATAATGGGGAAAGCTGGACGCGGTAAGTCACATCTAGCTATGGCAGTAGCAAGTAAGTTGAACGCTGACTGGAAAGCAAACAAGCTACCAAAGAGCATACTATTTGTTAACTTGCCAGCCTTGTTTATCAAAATTCAAAACTCTTTCAACCGTAAAGAGGGAATGACCAGTAACGAATGGCTGGAACTACTAAAGAAAGTTGACTATCTGATATTGGACGACCTCGGACGGTCTGATAACGCTCAGTGGAAGCAGGACTTTTTATACAGCTTATTAGACGAGCGAGAAGCAACAATCATCACAACGAACCTTGTAGGGTCAGAGATGAAGTCACTTTTTGAAACCGGACTGGTCAGCCGAATCACAAAAGGCGGACGGGATCTTTACTTTAAGTACCCGGATAATGCAGAGGATAGGAGGAAATTGCCGTTTTGATTGACAAAATGATTGAGGGCTTCGAAGCTACTTGCTACGAGCTTTCGGATGAGATTAAAGCTAAGCTACTAGCTAGTGATCCGGATAGTGCTAGAGGTAAGATCATGGACCTGTACGCTTGCCGGCTAGCTGGCAGAGCATAAAAAAAGACCCTTGGAGAAGGGAACTCCAAGCGGTCAAGAGATAAAACTTTTCTAAGGGAATTATAACATGACTAGAATTAAAAATCAATGGCGACCGCGCATAATCAATATTATGGCGGACGGTAGCCAAGTAGACGACCTAACAGGGTACACGATACCAAAAGACAGCGGATATTATAACGCAATCAGACGAATTAATAAGGAGATATGAAATGTATAACGATATTTTGGCCTGTATGACAATTGCAGGAACATTTTTTGCAGCAGGCTTCGCAGGGGCGATTTGGGATTTTAAACGCGCACAACGCAAGAAAGCAAGACTGGCAAAACAGGAAGCGATCATGCAACAGTACGAGGAAGATCTACAAGAGAAATTCAACGAGGGCTACCAAGCATTTCAAGCTGATCTAGCTTACGCACGGAAACACTCTCACTCTGATAATGACTGGAGCACTGCAGATGTTATATAGCAAAAAAATTAAAGCATTAAAGCAAGAGATACATTTTCAGAAAATCGACCTAGAGGGTAAGAATAATATACTTCGAGTAACCTTGAACGATAACAGAAAGTTGCGGAAGGAACTTAACCAAAAAAACCAACTTTTGAAAAAGTATCAAGAGGTCTTAATGAAATATCAAGGGGAGGGTAAGCTATGAACGAACGCTTACAGCTAATACTAGCCTGTATCAGAGTAGGACGGGCGAATGTACTGACCACACGCGACATTGCCAAAATGACGAACTTATCAGTCCGTAAGGTTCGAGGTGGCATCGCAGAGCTTCGACTTAATTACTCGGTGCCTATCGTGGCCAGCCGGTCATTGCCTCGCGGTTACTATTTTGCAGAAAATGACGATGAGTACACGGCATGGGTTCTGCAGTACAAGAAGCAGATCAAGACAGAGCAGAAGCTACTGAACAGCTTGAAATCTACAAAATGGGATCACTACAAGAAAATCAAAAAGGAGATAAAACAATGACAAACAACCAAGTGGCAGTTAAAACAACAGGAGACTTTCTCACAAACCCGCAACTATTGAATGCAAAGATCGTGAAGCAGTATCTTGATCCATCTGGCAAAGCCAGCGATGAAGAACTAGCCTACTTTATCGCAACGTGTAAAGAGCGCAATCTAAACCCATTTACCAAAGAGGTTTATTTCATCAAGTATGGAACAAACCCAGCACAAGTAGTTGTTTCAAAAGATGCCTTTATGAAACGAGCTGAACAAAACCCTAACTTTGACGGGTTTGAAGCTGGCATCGTGGTAGAAACTCCAGAAGGTGAGATAAAGCAGATCACAGGCACAATCCACAGCAAACATGATGAGCTTTTAGGGGGCTGGGCTAAAGTCTACCGCAAAGATCGCAGTTTTCCTATAGAGGTAGACGCAGACTTTAAGGCTTACAACACAGGAAAATCTATGTGGGCCAAAATGCCAGAATTGATGATCCGTAAAGTAGCTCTCGTGTCTGCAATGCGTGAAGCATTTAGTGAAAATGTTGGAGGCTTGTACACAGCGGACGAAATGGAGCAAGCGCAACCTATTGATGTGACACCAAAAGAAAGCCGTGAAGAAGTCATGAAACGCAAACAAGCGCAGATTGAACAGATGAAACAGGAACAACCAAAGAAAGAAGTTGAACCAATCGCAAGCACGGAATACCCAGCGGAAGAAATGCCTTTTGTAGCAGAAGAGCTACCAGAAGAGATTGACTTACCTTTTACTTAAAAAAGGAGACACAGAAAAATGAAAGAAGCAGAAACAATTAACCAGCTTGACAATATCCAGATCAATTTTGAACCTGCCAAGGTCGCATTTAGCGACTTTGGAGCGTTCGAGGCTGGGATTGAGCAAGCTATTGCAAAATACGGGACATTTGACCTTGAAGTCAACACGATTGAAGAAGTCAAACAAGCACGGACTGACTTGAACAAATTGAGCAAGAGCCTTGAAGATCGCAGAAAAGAAATCAAGGGTAAAATAAACGAGCCTTACACTGAATTTGAAAAGGCTTACAAAGTACCTTACGGCAAGCTGGAAGATTTGATCGATATCTTGAAACAACAGATAGATGGCTATGAGGACGCTCAGAAGGAATTGCGACAAGATACGGTGCGTAACTGGTTTAAAGAGAAAGCCCTTGAGGGCAATCTTAACCCAGACATCTTTGAGCAATATCTGGACGGTTATACCAAAGCTGGACAATTCAAAAAGGATAGCTTCCAACTGTTAAAGAAAACAGAAACGGAGTTAGAAGCTATTGTACTTGCTGAATTGCAAAAGCAAAACCAGAAAGACCAAGATATCTCGATTATCAGTAGCCAGTGTGCTACTCACAACATCGGGCCAGCTACTTATATTCGGGCCTATGAAAGCGGTCAGACACTAGCAGAAGTGCTTGATAGTATCACTGCAGACATCGAGAGTGCCAAGCTATTTAAAGAGCGTCAAGAGGCACAGAAGCGAGCAGAGGAAGAACGCAAGGCAGAGATCGAGCGTATGGCTAAAGAGCAAGCAGAAGCAAGTATCAAGGCCTACGATGCAGAAACTGGTGAAGTTATCGAAGATGAACCAAAACCAGCACCAACAAATAGTAAATACGTTACTACTATCAAGTTTTGGTTTGATCTCGAACAGGCAAAACAATTCAAAGAGTGGTTAGACACTCATAACATCAAATTTGAAACCGTGGAAGGAATGAAGAAATGTTAAATAGCGTATGTCTTGTCGGTCGTATGACCAAAGATGCAGAACTACGATACACTCCAAGCAATCAAGCAGTAGCTACTTTTAGCCTAGCTGTTAACCGCAATTTCAAGAGCCAAAACGGCGAGCGTGAAACCGATTTCATCAACTGTGTGATCTGGCGTCAGCAAGCAGAAAATCTTGCAAACTGGGCCAAGAAAGGGGCTTTGATTGGAATTACAGGACGGATTCAAACACGGAGCTACGAAAACCAGCAAGGTCAACGTGTTTATGTCACTGAAGTCGTAGCAGAAACCTTCCAGCTTTTGGAAAGTCGGAAAGACCGTGAAGCTGGGCACTCACAAGGATACAGCCAGCCAGACTTTGGACGGCACGAACCAATGAATGCAAACCCGATGGATATCTCAGATGATGATTTGCCATTTTAAAAATGTAAAACAAGGAGAAATAACATGAAACAACAAAAGGAATTTTACGCAATCGCAAAAGATAACAACAACCGATTTTTGGCTGAGTACAAAAATAATGACAGAGCATTAACATTCACTGCTAAAACAACCGATGATATCCGCTTCGCATTGATTTTTGAAAAAGGAAACGAGAAAACTGACAAATCTATAGAAAATCTAGCTAAGGCAGTAGGTGGTCGCCTGGTTAAAGTTAAAGCCGAGTATGAGATTACCGAAGAAGACGGATCGGAGTTAAAAGATCCGGAAGTAGGCGATGAAGAAGATGAATTCAAAGATTTTTTGAGCCGTTTATTGAAGCGTGGTTTGGAGTAGCGAATGAAAGAATTGACATTATCGCTTGACGCTTCCACTAGCGCGACAGGCTGGGCTGTATATGACGGCCCGGTCCTGTTAGAAAGTGGGGTCGTTAACCCTAAAGGCACATTTTTAGAGCGGGCCTTACAAATGGCGAACAAACTGAAAGCTATCCAGTCACGGCTTATTTTAAAGTATAACAAGCCTTTTAAAGAGATTGTGATCGAGCAAAACAACGTCGGAGGTGGCAACCAGCAAACGATGGTTAAAATCGGAATAGCAACGGGCATTATCCTTTCCCATCTTATCGCGGACCGCGTTTACTTTGTTAACGTGCGGACCTGGAGAAAGCACTTTGCTATTAAAGGCAAAGGCCGGCAGGTTTTGAAACAGCAAGCAATCGACATCGTGGCAGATAAATTTAATAAAGATGTTAAGGACGATGAAGCGGACGCAATCTTGATCGGGCTATATTTTGAAGAAATGTACAGCTTCAGGGACGGCCTAGAAAATCATCGTTTAGGTATTTGAGATGGAAAAGGAAAACTTACTACGATCCAAGCGTATCTATGAGAAACGGCTGAGCGAGGAACTACAGCTTAAAACAATCAGCAATACGCGAGGACACCACTACAGCGCGAATTATCGCGGATGGCTACACAAGGAAATTAAAGCCATTGACAAAAAAATAAAAGAAATTGAGGGGGACATGATAGATGGATATTGACAAAATTGAGGAACTAACCGAGCTTACCAGACAGTGGTTTATTGACCGGGACATCACACAGGGAGATGTCTTTAAGCAGACGCTCAAGCTATTCGAAGAAATGGGGGAGTTATGCGCAGGGTATGCCAAGCAAAAAGAGCAACTAACCAAGGATAGTATTGGAGATTGTGCCGTGGTTGTCGTAGGACTCGCAATGATGATCGAACTTGATCCAGTTGAGATCATGATTAAAGCGGTAGAAACCAGAAAGGGCGATGTTAAAGATTGCTTTGAGTTGATGATCGAGAATGCGAGTGAATTTCAATTTACTCGAAAACACGAAGTTAAAATAAACGCTAAGTTTAACTTGCTGAGAATCGTGAGCTATTTAAAAGCGATTGCGCATAAATTAGGCTATGACTTCGCAGATTGTTTCGAACTAGCTTATAACGAGATCAAGGACCGGAAAGGTCGCTGGGTCGAGGGTAGCTTTGTAAAAGAGGAGGACCTGGAAAATGAACCGGATTAAAGAACTAAGAAAACAACGGAAGCTAAGTCAAAGAGCCTTATCTGAACAAATTGGTGTAAATATTAGAACCGTACAACGTTGGGAACGTGGAGAGGGCGCGATGAAGCCCCCGACAGCAGAGGGTGTAGCCAATTTCTTTGGAGTTGGTGTGGGGTATCTTTTGGGGTATTCACAAAAACCAGATATTCCAGAGAAAGAAGATCTACAGCTTTCAAAACGTCAATATTACATGCTGAAATTAATTAGTATTAAGGCGTGTTTGTTACGCGAACAAGAAGAGATAAGCGCGCAAGACTTGAGCGATATTAAGAAAGAAGCCAGATGCTTATATGAGGATCTGGTATGGATGCAATTTGAAGCAGAAGAAAGAGAAGGTGAATGAAAATGAATAAACGAGAATTAATTGAACACATTAATAACACATTATTTGATAATTTGAAAGATACATTGTTCACAGAACCTACACTTTCAATCACAGAAAGCGCAAAAGATAATAAAGTGACAATAGCGTTTGAAACCGAGCAGGGCGGTCTCCTTGTGGGCGGTATGTTAAAGAAATTTGAAAAAGTCACGATCCCATGGTTTATTGCTAACTGGATCGCACTAGCAAAAAAAGAAGGCTATAACATTAGAGGTGCAATTGAACAAGCACCAAGGGGCGATATTGAAGATTGGCTCGAACTTGAGAATGTGGATATCTTTGCAGAAGCTTGGGTGAATGGTTACCATGTCGATAAAGAAAAAATGTATCTTGTGAATATGAAAGGAATTGATAAAACATCTTATCTTAATCATGATATCTTAAAGCAAACGTGGTTTTTCAGTATTGAGCATGATGGTTTTACTGTACGAACCCACCACACCCGCAAAGATCTTGAAGAAGCTGGCTTTGGGGATGTGTTTGATAGCCCGTTGTTTGAAGTTGAAGAGGTGGAAGAATGATAATATCGACCGAAGAATGGATAAAATTCAGAGAAGACGGACAAAAATTTGCCTTGGAGAAAATCGAAGAATTATTTCCAGACAATAATGATGAGGTGGAAGAATGAATAAACAAGAATTAATTGAAAGAATTATAAATTTGCCTTACGAAGCAGGCGTGGTCACGGATACGCTCAAGATCAATCGAGCCGGATTGATAAATCTGATCGATCAATTCGACGAACCGCAGAAAGTCCAAGTCCCGCAAATCGTCGCTGACTATATCAAATATACTAAAGACGCTGACTGGGATCTGCAAGAAGCGATGGACGATGTGGCTTATGAAGATAATAAAGATCTTCGAAAATGGTTTAACAATAATATAGAAACTTTCGCCCGTGCTTGGCTTGATGGCTACGAGATCGAGAAAGAGAAGCGGTATTATGTAAGGTTTAAATGGATTGAAGAATCATATAGTTACTTAACCTTGATTAAGCACCTAAACGCTTGGACGTTATCGTCAATAAAATTAGATAAAAAATTTCGGACAGAACACACAAAAAAACAGCTTGAAGAGGCCGGGTTTGGTTGGGTGTTTGATTGCCCAGGAATTGAGATTGAGGAGGTGGAAGGATGATTCCAAAGTATAGGATGTGGAATGAAATCATATCAAGATTGCATAGTGTTGATGGATTATATTTTGATAGAGAAGTGGCTCAATATAAAGATGAAGTAGGTGTATCGAGACTTATTAAGTTTCAAAATGCTATCCTCATGCAATCAACAGGCCTGTATGATAAGAATGGCAAGGAAATCTTTGAGGGGGATATACTTGGCGTTGATACCGATGAAGAGATTGTGAACTTAAATATTTATTGGGATAGCAAACATGCTTTATTTATGTTTGAGTCGAAAAAATACAACGAGAAGGATCTCTTGGCTGAATTGGTTGAAGACAATACTTATCCATTTGAAATCATCGGCAACATCTACGAAAATCCAGAATTGTTGGAGGTGGAGTGATGTCACTGAATAAAACAAGAAAACGATTGATTAGGAAGTATCGTGGATATTACAATGGCCGTCTTTTAGGATTAAAAATAAAAACGGCTGATGATAAAAAATGGACAATACTTTCTCCAACTGTCGAAGATTTTGATCCAGATAGTATGGTTATGGAAGCAGGGGTTATTGATGCTAGTGTACTATCGGGCAATGGTATCACTTTAGAGAATAAGGAAATAACGATCAGTTTTGGTTTTTCCAAAAAAGGAAATAGAAAATTGAGAGAAGCTTTGAGGGGGTATTAATGGACCTACAAAACTTTATATACCTACTATTCACACTGGTCTGGCTATCTGGTCTGATCTGGGCTGGTGGGATAGCTTTTATTCTCACTGGCAACGGAGACTATGCAAGAATTGGCAGTATAGGTCAATTTTACAAAGATCTGATCTCGGAGGACGAGCGATGACGAATAATGCAAAGCTAGTATGCGCGAATATCGCGTTTGTATTCTTCATCCTATTCGTGGTATATATCAACCTAAACGCACGGGTTCGAGTGCTTGAAACGAGCAATAGCGATCTACAGCGAACAATCCAAACACAAAAGGACGAGCTTGAGAAAATCGAAGAAAAAAACACAATGCAAGACGTGATAATTAATAAATTGAACAACGATTATAACTCACGTATGGCTCAAGAATTACAAGAAATTGCCGATATGAACGGCGTGGGGGGATAACATGATTAGAGCGATAAGGTTTGAAAATGAAAGTAGGTTAGGAGATCCCAGATCCCCGGCTGAAAAGTTGGAGATTTTTATTAATAAAACTTCGTGTGAAGTGCTGAATGTTGTCGTTACTTCGACGACAAAATTTGAAAATTCCTCTTACGAGAAAAGAAGCTGGGCTGATGAAATACTTTTGATTTATCGACGGAGGGAAAAAGATGGACTTGAAGAAAGAGTTCTTCCAGGAAGCAGACAAGGCGATAGCTGAATTTGACTCTATCTATGATTTTTTTAAAGTCGCGAAAAGTCACAATGCTTACCAAGACGGAGCGCGCTATGAAAAATACAAGAAACAAAACAGAATGCCATCATCTGCAATCGTCGCGAAGTTTGTAGGTTTTGTCGAAACTGATCTGCTTTACGAATGTATGAAAGAGTCACTTGATAAAGTAGGCCCAGGACGGTCTAGTGAGGACCTGGTGGAACGATTTTACAGAGATAATCATAACTACAAGCGAAACGGAGAACGCAAGCGAGAGCGCCGTTTAAGACGGAAGTTGGAAGCATTAGATTTAATCTTAAAAATGGAAGGGTGGGATTGAATGCTTTTTGGTGAAGTGTTAAAAAACAAAACAAAGGAGAACGCAGATAACACCCTAAAGAACTACCGCGTACTGTTAAGAATTGCTGGGGAGGAATACAGCCCGAAAGTAACAGCTACTTACTCCCTGGAACCAAAGAGCGCACCAAGTTCCCCAAGCCGACAAACTGAGCAGATGGTGATTAGACGGGTAAGCGCCCAGCAAGAGCTGGAGCTTATGGCATCAGCTATTAACCGGCTGTCTGATCTCAATCTATCACAGATTTTGATTGAGCGATATTGCAGAGTGAGATTTAGACAAGACAAGGCTATTTATCCAAGCCTAGGATATTCGGAAAGTGAATACTATAGATTGCTGGATCGGGCATTATTAGAGTTTGCAGAGGCTTATAAAGCAGGGGAATTGCTAGAGTATAGATTTCTGGGAGACAATTGAAAGAAAGTAGGGAGTAAAAGCGCTGTATTGAGTGGTATTATAGTATTATCCAATGAAGTAGGAAGGACCTGCGCCATTTGGTTGTCTCCTTATAGTAGGTTGCTGGGTAACTCAACGGTTAGAGTAACGGACTTTTCACCCGTATAATGTAGGTTCGATTCCTGCCCCGGCTATAAAAAGCACCGCAAAAAATAGAAAAATGAAAGTGACCGATGATGTAAGTTTGGTGCTACTTGCTAGGCCCTTTGAATTATTTTGTCAACGAGGACAAAGTAGACCATATAACCCAAGAAGCGCGCATCGTCAAGGTGCGCTCTTTTTGGTGCTTGGAGCTAAAAAATGAAAATAGAAAAGATCAATATTTCGGAGATAACCGAATATGAGAACAACGCGAAGCTACACCCTCGCGAACAAATCGAACAGATAAAGAAATCAATCCAGGAATTTGGGAATAACGACCCGATAGCGATTGACGAGAACAACGTCATTATTGAGGGCCACGGACGCTACAAGGCTTTGCAAGAGTTAGGCTTTGACGAGGTGGAAGTGATTCGTCTATCTCACATGGATGATGAGCAGAAACACGCTTACATCCTAGCTCACAATAAATTGACTATGAACTCTGGGTTTGACATTGAGCTTTTGAACTCGGAACTTGAAAGTATCGTGAATATCGACATGGAAGATTTCGGTTTTGATTACTACGAGCCAGAGTCCGAAGTTGAAGAGGACGATTTTGAGGTTGAAGAAACAAAGGAACCAATCGCGAAGCTGGGCGACATCTACCAGCTCGGACGTCACCGTCTTATGTGTGGTGACTCCACTGATCCGGACCAGCTTGCGAAATTGGTAGATGGGCAGCAGATTGACTTGATTGTAACAGACCCGCCTTATAACGTAGCCTACGAGGGTGGCACAGAAGAAGCTCTCACGATTATGAATGACAGCATGGATAATGAGTCGTTTAGAAAGTTTTTGAGAGACGCGTTCTTTGCAGCAGACACAGTCCTGCGTGAAGGGGGGGCGTTTTACATCTGGCACGCAGACTCAGAAGGTTACAATTTTAGAGGAGCTTGCTCTGATATCGGTTGGACAGTACGTCAATGTTTAATCTGGAATAAGAACACTCTGGTTTTGGGTCGTCAAGATTATCAGTGGAAGCATGAACCTTGCTTGTATGGTTGGAAAGAGGGGGCAGCACATTACTTTGTGAATGACCGTTCTTTGACTACTATCATTGAAGATGTGGAAGAGTTGAATAAAATGACGAAGGCCGAGCTAATTGAGTATATTGAGCGTATGCAGGCCAACTCTCCTACCACTATCATCAACGAGAATAAACCGACAAGAAATGGCTTGCACCCTACCATGAAGCCGTTGAAACTGATTGAACGGCTGGTTCGGAACTCTAGCAAGAAAGGCTGGAATGTGTTAGATAGCTTTAATGGCTCCGGATCGACTATGATTGTTTGTGAGGATTTAGGACGGACCTATTTTGGCATGGAGTTAGATCCACGATATGTGGATGCAACAATTCAACGCTGGGAAGAACACACAGGACAGACGGCTGTTAAGTTGAATTAAGAACATTATTTGAGAAGGAAGTGAGGCGATGGCTGGTGCAGATAATTTAATACCAAATGAACAGCGAACGCCCGAAGAACGCCGAGCGAATGCAAGGAAAGCGGGTATCGCTTCCGGTAAGGCACGCAAAAGAAAAGCGAACATGAAAAAGACGCTTGAGGCTCTACTTGTTTCTAAAGTTTCGAATCCTCAGCTCTCTAGAGTACTACAGGACATGGGTTTTGAGGACGATTACGAGTCAGCTCTCCTTTTGGTAGCAATGCAAAAAGCCTTAAAAGGTAGCTCGCGTCACATGGAGTTAATATCTAAGATAGTAAACAGCGAGGGTGCCAAGGATACGCTTGATAAGAAAGAACAGAAAGCACGTATCAAGGCCCTTGAGCTTGAAAACAAACGCAAGGCCCAGGCATTAGACGAAGCGGGAGGTGGTGCTGATGAGTCAATCCTCATCATCGACGATATCCCGAACGACTAAACCAACTATAAAGCTAAGTAAAGAGATCAACCCTAAGTTTTATAAAGTATGGCGGTCAGCAAAGCCTTACAACATTTTAAAGGGTGGGCGGAACTCTTTTAAATCCTCAGTCATTGCTCTCTTGCTTGTCTTTATGATGATTAAAGCGATAACCCAGGGGCAATGCGTAGAGATTATTATTGTCCGTAAAGTCGGTAACACAATCTTTGACAGTGTCTACAAGAAGATAATCTGGGCACTTGATAAGTTTGGCATGGCTAACCAGTTCAAGCGGACTAAAAGCCCTTATAAGATCGTACATAGACGGACGGGATCAACGTTCCACTTCTACGGCCAGGACGACTTCCAGAAATTGAAATCAAACGAGGTCGGAAAGGTTATTGCTGTATGGTACGAGGAAGCAGCCGAGTTTGCTGACTCGGAAGAGTTCGACCAATCAAACAGTACTTTCATGCGTCAGAAGCACCCGGACTATCCATTCGTGCAATTCTTCTGGTCGTACAACCCACCTCGCAACCCGTATAACTGGATTAATGAGTGGGTTGATTCACTGCGTACGGCTGAGAAGTATTTGATACATGAATCTAGCTACCTGGACGATGAGCTGGGCTTTGTGACTGAACAAATGCTGGACGAGATAGAGCGTATCAAGAGCAACGACTACGACTACTATAGGTATTTATATCTTGGTGAACCCGTGGGCCTTGGTACAAACGTTTATAACATGGACCTGTTTAAACGCGTTGACAAAATCCCGGACGGTGAACGCGTTATCGGTCAGTTATTCGCAGCAGACACGGGACACCAGCAGTCAGCAACTACTTGCTTGCACGCGGTTGTTACTAACAGATCTAATCTCTATCTTGTGGATAACTACTACTATAGCCCGGCTGGTAAGGTCAAAAAGAAAGCTCCGAGTGTATTGTCTAAGGAGCTACACGATTTTGTTATCAAACAGACGCAGAAATATCCGAATGTACCAGTAATCGAAATGACGATAGATAGTGCGGAGGGAGCGTTGAGAAACCAGTATTTAGAAGACTTTGGTATTCGCTGGCACCCGGTAGCGAAGAAGAAAAAAATAATAATGACAGAATACGTCCAATCGCTACTTGCGAATGGTCGTTTTTATTATTTTCCAACCGATAACAACCTCAAGTATTTTATTGAGGAACACAAACGATATCAATGGGATGAGAAAACAGTCAAGGACGACGACCCGAAAGTCATTAAAGAGGACGATCACACTTGCGACGCGTTTCAGTATATGGTCGTAGATAATGCACAACTACTAAGATTAAAAGCCTAGAGAAAGGTTTGAAATGAGTATCTTACAATCACTAAAAAATATATTTAAGAGGGGTAAATATGTAATGACAAGCCAATCATTAGGCAATATCACAGAACATCCTAAAATTGCAATTAACAAGGACGAATACGATCGTATCCAGAAGAACTTAAAATACTATCAGAGTAAGTGGGACCCTATCCGTTACCGCAATTCAAACCGCGTTGATAAACAGCGGACACGAAACCACTTGCCTATCGCTCGCACGGCTTGTAAGAAGATCGCCAGCCTGGTATTCAATGAGCAGGCAGAGATAAGCGTTGCGAATGGAACGACAAACGAGTTCATTCAATCAGTCTTGCTGAATGACCGCTTTAATAAGAACTTTGAGCGATACCTTGAGAGCTGTCTTGCGCTTGGTGGTCTTGCTATGCGTCCTTACGTTGATGACGATAAGATCAAGATTTCATTTGTTCAAGCCCCTGTTTTTTATCCGTTACAGTCCAATACGCAGGACGTATCTTCTGCAGCGATTATCAATAAGAGCCAAAAGACAGTAGGAAAAGAAACAATCTACTATACTTTGGTTGAGTTGCATGAGTGGACCAAGGATAAAAAATACACAATCACTAATGAACTGTACCGTTCGAGTGAAAAGGAGCGCGTTGGTGACCGTGTGCCACTATCCGAGGTATACGAGGACCTTGAGGAAGAAGTAACGCTTGACGGGCTTACACGTCCGTTATTTACTTACCTAAAACCTCCTGGCATGAATAACAAAGATATTAACAGCCCGCTTGGCCTGTCTATCTTTGATAATGCTAAGAGTACTATTGACTTTATCAATACCACTTATGACGAGTTTAAGTGGGAAGTGCGCATGGGTCAACGGCGCGTGTTAGTACCAGACCAAACTGTCCGGATTGGTTTTGACCATCACGGAGATACCGATCTAGTCACGCGCGAATTTGATCCAGAGCAAAACGTCTATGAGCAGATTGACGGCGGGAAAGATACACCAATCAACATCACAGACCTTACTACTCCTATCCGGTCAGACGACTACATCAAGGCAATCAATGAGGGCCTTGCGTTGTTTGAGATGCAGGTTGGAGTATCGCCTGGAATGTTTACGTTTGACGGTAAGAGCATGAAGACTGCGACCGAGGTTGTATCCGAAAACTCTGATACATATCAGTTAAGAAACAGTATCGTGAGCCTTGTAGATCAGTCTATCAAAGAGCTTGTGATCTCTATTTGTGAGATTGGTAAGCTATACGGCTTGTATAGCGGTCCTATTCCAGAGATGAACGATATCACGGTAAACCTTGATGATGGTGTCTTTGTTGACAAGAATAACGAGCTTGACTACTACGCTAAAGCCTTGTTAAGTGGCCTTGTCAGCAAGCAATACGCTATTTCCAAAGCGCTGGGCTTGTCAGATAAGGAAGCTGCACAAATGCTCGCGGACATCAAAAAAGAGACCGCTGAGAGCATGGAGCTAGAGCGTAGCACCAGCGAAGTTGACATTTATGGAGAGTGAGTAAATGGCGCGTAACAAGTACCCGGTATTATTTAACGAGGAACAACTAGAATTACGCGCTTCACAGGTTGGTGATATCTATCATCAAATGGCGCGTGACCTATTCAATGAGGTGGTTGATAGGTTGTTAGAGCGCGGTGCTGAATCACTGGCAGACAACCCGTATATCTGGCAGTTAGAGCGAATGAGCCAGATGCACATGTTAAATGAGCAGAACCTGGACACAATCTCCCGTTACTCTAAAATAGGCCGTGAACAGCTCAGAAAGGTCATTGAGGACGAGGGCTTTAAAATCTATCAGACGACCAAAGAACAGCTCATAGACGACCTCGGGGGTGGTGATTTTGGCGATTCTAAGCACGCGCAGGAGTTACTTGCTGGGTATTTCGAACAGTCGCACGGCGATATTAGTAACTTGATTAATACCACGCTTCCAGGCATCGTTACAGATGTATACCGTCAAATGGTCCAGGAAGTCGTAGCTCGTCAAGTGGTTGGTCTAGTCACGCATGACAAGGCTGTATCTCAAACCGTCATGAAATGGCAAGAGATAGGCTTTAAAGGCTTCATTGACCGTGGTGGACACTACTGGAAAGTAGACAACTACGCTAGGACGGTTATTAAAACAACTGTCATGCGTAGCTATCGGGAAATGCGCACCATGCCAGCGGACGAGCTGGGTATTGATACCTTTTATTATTCTAAAAAGGCAACGGCCCGCGAGGCTTGCGCACCGCTACAGCACCATATAGTAACCTATGGCCCGGCTAGGGAAGAACACGGTATTAGTATTCTATCGCTTGCGGATCATGGCTACGGGACGGCTGGGGGCTGTCTTGGTACCAACTGCGGACACATGCTTACTCCTTTTGTCCCTGGTATAAACGAACTACCAGAGCTTGGTCCAGACGTTAAGAATATAACGCAGGAAGAAGCTATTAGAAATGCTAATGCGCAATCTAAGCAAAGGGCATACGAGCGAGCTATTCGGAAGTCTAAGGAAAAGCTACACGTTGCCGAGAAGCTGGGCGACCAGGAACTTATCAGCAAGTTTAAAAACAAAATCAGAGATCAACAGGCAACCTTGCGAGATTATATCGCGGACAAACCTTTCTTACATCGTGACTATTCACGGGAAAGGTATTTTAAACCGAACGAAGAATAAAGGCTTTTATAGCCTTTTTATTTTGCTCCCTTTCTGGATAAGAGGTGATTTCCTCCTTTTTTCTTACCTCTTGCGGGATCGTACCCCGCTGGGAGCTTTCGTTGCTGGACGTAAACCGGCGAATTCGTCTACTGGACGTAAAACAGGAAGGAGTTTTAGACATGAGTTTAAAACGAGAGATGTTGGTTGATGCAGGTATTGAAGACAAGGACACTATTGAGCGTATTATGGCAGCGTACGGGTCAGCAATCAAAGAGGCCAAGTCAGAAGTACAGGCAGAAAACGACAGCTTAAAAACACAACTTGAACAACGGGACCAAGCTATCAAGGACTTACAAGCCAAAGAGGGAGCTAGTGAAGAAGCCAAGAAACAACTGGAAGATTTACAGGCTCAATTTGAAAGCTATAAGACGGATAGTGAAGCGAACCTTGCGCAAGTTAAGAAAACCAACGCGGTTGCCTTGGCTTTGAAAGATGTGGGAGCGCATAACTCCGAGGACCTTATGAAGTTTATTGATCTTGACAAGATCGAGCTTGCAGAAGACGGCAAGCCAAAACTAGAAGAAACTATCAACGGTCTAAAGGAATCAAGCCCTTACCTTTTTATCCAAAAAGAAGAACCACAGGAACCACAGCCAAAGTTCGCGCTTGGTGGCAATCCGTCCGCTGGTGGTGATAGCGACCTCAGCGCGGAAGAACAAGCTCTATTTGCTGGCTTTGACAGCATTTAAAAATAAAAGAAAGTAGGATAAGCCTATATGACTATTAACTATGCAGCTAAATTTGACGCTAAAGTAGATGAGCGCTTCGCCAAAGAGGCCCTCTCTACTGGTATTATTAACCAGGACTTTGACTTTACTGGTGTAGATACCGTTAAAGTGTACTCAATCCCAACTGCTGGAATGAATGACTACTCATTGACTGGTAACACCCGCTACGGTACTGCAGCCGAATTGGAAAACAATGTACAAACATTGACACTTACTAAAGACCGTTCATTCACGTTTACAATCGACAAACGATCAGTGCAAGACACAAACGGCACAATGGAAGCAGGGAAAGCCCTTGCCCGTCAACTTTCAGAAGTTGTCATTCCAGAAGTTGATAAGTACCGTTTTGGTAAAGTAGTTGCTGGTGCTGATACAGACCACGTTAAAACTGGCGCAGTTACTAAAAACAACGCTTATGAAGCGGTGCTTGACGGTCAAGTTAAATTGACTGATGCGCTTGTACCAGAAGAAGGACGCAAGTTACACGTGTCTCCTGAGTTTTACAAACTCATCAAACTTGATCCATCATTCGTGAAGAACTCTGACCTTGGTCAAGAAGTAGCGTTTAAGGGTCAAGTGGGAGTTATCGACGGCTTGCCTGTTATCTTGACTCCAACTTCACGCTTGCCAGAAAACGTAGCATTTGTTATTGCGCACCCTATCGCAACTACTTCCCCTGTTAAGTTGGAAGACTACAAGATCCACGACAACCCACCAGGCATCAACGGCTACCTTGTAGAAGGTCGTATCCGTTACGATGCCTTCGTTTTGGACAGCAAGAAGAAAGCGATCTACGTTCATAAAACTGCGTAAGAGGTGATAAATGTCAGAAGAAACAAAAACAACTAAAACAGAAGCAGTAGCCGAAAAAACTGGGACGGTTTTGGTAAAAGGAGATGTAACCTTTACTATTACTGATCCTAACCTTGTATCTGCTTTTTTGACTAGTGGGTACGAGATCAAGGAGTAACGTATGGCAAAATATAAAGCTACTTGTAACTTTTTGATCGAGTCAACAGACCAAAACTTCGACGAGGGCAAGGTCTACGAGTTGACGACTGCAGAAGCAGAAGAAATCAACCAAAAAACAAACCTCGCGTTTGGTGAGGAGTGGTTGGAAATTGTTTCTGATAGCGAAACCGTGGCCCAAAAGGTGGCCTCTGAATAGGGGGTATCATGGCATACTTAACACATGAAGAATATCGTGAGTTAGGTTTTGAAAGTACAAGCGAATTTGATGAGCTACTTAAACGAGCGGAGCTAGCTATTGACCTCTTTATCCGTCATTTTTACGAGTTTCATGACTTCGACAAAGATCATAAGATTCGTAAAAAGGCCGTTAAACTTGCCGTTGCTTACCAGATCCAATACCTGGACAGCACGGGCATTTTAACCGCGGAGGATAAACAGACAATCGCAAGTACAACACTAGGTCGTACATCGGTATCCTATGGCTCAAATAATGGCTCTAGAGCGTCTGAAACAGCATCGGGATATAATCTATCCCTTGACGCGTTTAATGCTCTTAACTCGGCTGGTTTTTTGTATAGCGGGGTGGATTATGGTCGTTGTTGATAAACGGACACTTGTCGATTCGGTGACGATCTCAAAACCTACGGGCAAAAAAGACGGGTGGGGGAAAGAAGAATTCTCCTACCCTATTCTTTTAAGCCCAGTACGCTTCGACCGTAACTTTGACGGCCCTGGGTCAGTCAATAACCCGTCCGGACAAAAGAACCCGTCATTTAGAGCGCCTGGTGTTATCTTCGTATACCCTCGCTATTGCAACGTTGAACTTGATTCGTCATTTCGCAATTCGATTATAAAAGATGGCGACGATGAATACATCGTAAACAAGATCATTCCTGTTTATGAACCATTCAACCGCAAAGTCTTTTGCTACGAAATCGAGGTGATGTGATGGGCATCAATGTCACGATAGATTTGAGCGGAGCAACACGGAAGACATCGCAAGCGTCGGAGCGAAAGGCACAGTTAGAGATCGCAAACCAAGCCTTGTTAGATATGGAGCCTTATGTGCCGTTATTGCATGGCCCGCTACGATCTAGCGGTCATGTGGCAGGCAATGGCTCACAGATTATCTACAACACACCATACGCACGCGCCCAGTTTTACGGTGGTGCTTATAACAAGTACCGCAGTTTTAGCTTTGGGAAGTATACCACTCCTGGAACTGGTAAGCGCTGGGACTTAAAGGCCTCGGCTAACCACGGGAACAAGTGGGCAGAGGTCGGACTGAAAGCAATGGGGTTTAATAAATGAAAAGTAACAATGACTTTAATGTTGTTTTGCGCGATTTTATCAACACCCTCGGTCTACCGCTTGCTTGTGAGCTGAACTTTCTGAGCGAGCTGGACTCTTTGGTCCTATACCCGCTTCCAGGCGGTAAGGTCGAGCGTGTATATATGGATGGTTCGCGAGATGTGACTCTAATCTTTGAAATCGCAGTCAAGGTAAAAGATCCGCAAGTTGCGAGTGATTGCCTTTGGGAAATCAACAAGGCACTCTCCGAATTTGATCTGGTCTTACCGAGTCAAAACAACTCATATATTTTTAACAATTTAACTACTACCCAGCCGTCTTTGAACGAACGGGACGAGCAGGGCTTTTATATTTATCTGCAGGACATCACTGCAAACCTAACAATTCTAAACAACAAAGGAGTGTAATATATGGCACGTCAAAAGAACGCCCTTCGCGGGCATTTTATCGCACTGGTTACAGATCCAAAAACTGAACCAGAAAAGGCATCCTACAAAGAGCTTGCTAAATGGATCGAAGATGTGGAAGATGATACAGATGAAGGTACTACGTCAATCGCTTATTATGACGGTGACGGTACAGAAGAAACAACTGTAACATCTGTAAAAGGATCATACACATTTAAAGGTACCTATGACAAGGAAGATGAAGCAATGGCCCTTATCGCTGGTTTGAAATACAAGCTAGGTAATGACCGCCTTGTATGGCACAAAGTTGTAGATTCAGACGGCAAAAATCAACATGTCGGAATCGCTACCGTGTCAGCAATCAAGGCTGGATCTGGTGCTGCTGCAAACTACGAGGAATTCTCTTGTAAAATCTCTTACAACTCAATTCCTAAAACTACTGCAGTCGTAGGGTAATAAGTAAAAGTAAAAGCGTTCCATTTTGGGACGCTCTTTTTTGTGCATAAAGGAGGAAGAACATGTCTATTTCAATCGAATTAAAACGCAATTATATCCCTATCAAAATCGGAGAAATTGAACTCCAATTTGACACATCACTAGAAAACATCTCACGTCTTGCAACGCTCCAGGAAGAAATCGCAGAACGCTTTAACAAGTACCAGTTAGAGCTTATTGAACGGTCTAACAATGGAGAGTTTGACGATCTCAAAGAAGGAGTTATTAACAAGCAAGTTATTGACGAAGCCTTTGAAATGCAGAAGAAAATGACGGAGATCAAGTATGATGTGCTATTCGGTAACGGTACCTTTGCTAAGCTATACAAACGTTATCCAGACCTTGACGCTCTGGATCATGCATTTGATGAGGTCGATACAATGCTGGGTGCTGAACTTGACCGTCTAGGCCAAGAACGGGCCAAGGCATCGGGTGTGGTTGCTGAGTCCTTTGTTAAAAAAGCAAAAGCTAAGAAAACCAAAAAAGCCACCAAAAAATAGCAAGGAGGACTGCTCATGAAATTAAATGAGCCTATACAGAACTCCTTTGAATTGAACGGGCGCACCTATGAGGTGGACTGCTCCTTTGATCTGGTGCTTGACGTATTCGAGATGTTTGATAACGAAGTCATGAACAATCTTGAGAAGATGCGTACAGCGGTTTTAATGATGACGGACGAAGCCTTGGACAATCCAGAGGACATAGTGGCCGTATGGGAATATATCGACGAGCATTTTTTGAAAACCAAAAAAGAGCGCGTGGTTTATGACCGGCACGGAAACCCTATGCCGGTAGCCAAGGACGAAGAAGAAGATATTCGTTTGATTGATTTTGAAGTAGACGCCCAGGAAATTTACGCGAGCTTCGTGCAAGCGTACAATATCAACCTCTTTGAAGCACAAGGCCGGCTAACATGGCCCGAATTTATCGCGCTACTTAACGGTTTACCAGAGGGAACGGCTGTATCTCAATTAGTGGAGATACGGTCTTGGAAGCCCTCGAAGAACGATAGTAGCGAGTATAAGGCCAAAATGAGACGGCTACAAAACAAATATAAATTAGACGGAAAGGAGGGAGATGAATAATGGCAGATGGAAAAATTGTAATTGACGTCCAGGTCAATGGACGCAAACTTACAGAGCTATCTGATGCCTTGAAGCGTTTAGAGTCCGAAGCTCGCAGATCGGGCCAAGGTGTCAAAAGCGCAGGCGATGGTATTCAGGCGACCGGTGATAAAGCTCTAAGAGCTGGACAAGGTTTTAAACGCGCTGGTGACCGTATGGCCGAGGGTGCGAAACTATCAGAAACATCAAGCAACGGCTTTCGTCGTGCCGGGGAGAAGATCAAAGAAAGCTCTGATTTAGCTGGACGCTCTGGTTCTGGTTTTAAACAAGCTGGGGAGAAAGTCAAAGAAAGTTCTGATCTTGCCCAACGGTCTGGCGATGGTTTTAAGCAAGCGGCAGAAAAAGTAAAAGCATCTGGCAACGAAGCCAAAACAGGCGGAGAGGGCTTTAAGTCAGCAAGTTTTAAAATCAAAGAAGCCGGTGCGCTTTCCAAGTCTGGCGGTGATGCTTTTAAACAGGCAGCCGAGAAAGTAAGGGAAGCTGGCACAATCAGTAAAACCGGTGGGAATGGCTTTAAGGTAAGCGCTGATCTAGCCCATAGAGCTGGACAAGTCGCATCTCAAAGTGGGGGCGGTTTTGTCAAGCTAAAAGACATCATCAAAACCACAGGCGACCAGGCTGAAAAGAGCGCGTCAAAATTTGACAAGATCAAGGACGCAATCAAGAACTTCTCAGTCGGTGCGGTAGCCTTTAAAGCTGTCAGCTCAGCGATGAACCTTGTAAGCCAGTCAATGGACAAAGCTATCGACCGGTTCGATACCTTGCAACGGTTCCCGAAAGTCATGAAATCGCTGGGCCACTCTTCAAAAGATGTGGCAGCATCTACTAAGCTACTTTCTGAGGGTATCGAGGGCTTACCAACAACACTTGATACAGTTGTAAGTACCACTCAAAAACTAACCTCAATGACTGGTAACTTGAAACAGTCTACCAAGTTGACAATCGCTTTAAATAATGCGTTCCTTGCCTCTGGGGCATCTACGGAAGATGCAAGCCGTGGATTGCAACAGTACACCCAGATGTTATCTGCTGGTAAGGTTGATATGCAAAGTTGGAAGACCTTGCAAGAAACCATGCCTTACGCATTGCAGAAGACGGCAGAATCGTTTGGTTTTGCTGGTGCATCAGCCCAGAAAGACTTCTACTCAGCCTTACAAGACGGCAAGATCACGTTTACTGATTTCAGTAAGCGACTGATTGAGCTGAATAAAGGCACGAACGGTTTCGCTGAAATGGCGAAGAAAAACTCTGAGGGTATCAAGACTTCATTCGGTAACATCGTAAACGCGGTAGCAAAAGGGATCGCAAACGTCATTGCCGAGTTTGACAAGATGAGCAAGGCAGTCACTGGTAAGAGCATTGCCCAAAACCTTGATAGCATTAAAGGAGCAGTAAACAGCACCTTTAACGTTATCATCAGTGTTATCCGTGGTGCTACACCAGTAATTAAATCTTTAGTCAGTGTATTAGGCTTTCTTAAGCCCGTATTAGACCCGCTTATCTCGGTATTCGCTGGTGTCGCAGGAGCAGTATTGCTCTTTAAAGGAGCGATGCTTGGGTTATCCATTATCAAGGGTATCGGTAGCCTGATTGGTACGCTTATCACTTCCCTTGTATCTCTAACCAGCACCTCGCTCATAGCCCAGGGGGCCACTACTGGACTGGCTGGGGCTTTGGCTTCTCTTTCATCTGGTGGAGTATTCCTGGTTGTCGGTGCTATCGCTGGTCTGGTGTCATGGTTGACACGGGAGAGTGAGGAAGTAAAGAAAGCAAAAGCCGAGAATGAAGAATTCAAACGCTCCATCGACGATCTGCACGATAGTGTAAGCAAAGGCAATGAAGCCTACAAAGATCGCAGAAATGAGATCAAAGCTACAGCCGAGGATAACGAGCGACTTGTCAAGAAAATCGATGAATTGAACGCAGTCGAGAACAAGACTGCAGCTCAAAAGAAAGAGCTTGCTTCGGCTGCTGAAATCCTCAACTCACGTATTGACGGATTAAATCTTGTCTACGATAAAGCAACGGGCACGATCAACATGACCACGGATGCTATTCGCAAACAGATTGAAATCTCCAAGCAATCAGCGGAAGCTGAGGCGGCACAACAACGACTGGTTGAAATTGCCAAGAAACGGCTTGAAATCGAAGACAAAGAAGCAGAAGTCAAAAAGAAACACGCACAAGCCATTGAAGAAGTAGACGCAAAAGAAACACACTTAGGGTTGACGTGGGCAGAAAATAGTCTAAAAGCAGGTATGCGTAAGAAGATTGACGAGGAAGCTGCAGAAGCATCTAAGAAACTTCAAGACGCAAAGGCTCAGTTAGGCGAACAAGAACAACGTTTAACTGGTATCATTCAAAACTCATTAGAAGCCCAAGCAAAAGCAACTGAAGATTCTGCAGGTCGTCAAATTTTAACATTGCAAACAATGGACGAAACGCAGAAGAAACTTGTCGATGACATGAAAGCGCAATATGAAGCTCTTAGAGGAGAGGTTCAAAACGCATTTCAGGCGATCGAACAACAAACCGCCTTGTCTGCAGATCAGATGACTGCTAACTTGCAGAAGAACATCGATGCAGTGGATAAGTGGTCGCAAAACCTTGAAACACTAGCTAAACGCGGATTGGACCAAGGGCTTATCGAACAAATGCGACAGGCTGGCCCTAAAATGGCAGACCAAACGCAGGCCCTTGTCAATGCATCAGATGAACAGCTAGGCGCACTTAATACTAAATGGACGGAAGCCGGTGATAAAGCAAAAGAGGGATTCTTGCGCGGTATCAGAGCGACTGGTGTCGAACTCGCTCCGGAAGTCCAGGCAATGGTTACAGCGATTGGTGATGAATTTAGGCAAGCATTGATAGATGCTGGTTTTGATGTCAAAGCCCGTGAAATTCCCCAAAAGGTTGGTGAGGGTATCGAAGCCAACAAGGGCGCTGCCGCCCAGGCTGTGAATGGCATGACCGAAAGTGCCAAACAAGCCTTTAACAACTTACCAACAGAAGCTAAATATAGCGGATCGCAAGTAAGTGGTGGATATGCCCAAGGTATCACGGACAACCAAGGATCAGTCCAGGGCGCAGTTGACGGCCTTAAAAACGCATCTCTAGGGGTTTTAGCTAACTTGTTCGGTGAGGGTCAAGCCAAAGGTGCTGAACTTGGCGCGGGTGTCGGAGACGGTGTATTGAGCCGGTCCGATGTCGTGCAAGGTGCAGCAAGTACCCTCAAATCAAATGCGACTGCTACAATGGACGGTATGGCCAGCGATGGGCAAGCTAAGGGTTCGGAGTTTGGCTCTGGTATCGCACTCGGTATCGGTGTAGGTCAGCAAGTAGCAGTTGGTGCAGCGTCTGTGATGAACCTTGCTATTTCTGCTCAATTCCTCGCGATGTCGATGAATGGCCAGCAGTACGGTTCACAATTCGGTACAGGTATTGGCGGTGGTATCAATTCCTCGCAAGGTATTGCTACCGGTGCATCTAATGCCATGAAGATGATGATTAATGCATCAGTTAACTCGCTAGGCCACGACGGTAGAAATGCTGGATCACAATTTGGTACGGGTGTTACTAGTGGTATCGCTAGCCAAAACGGCGCGGTACATGGTGCGTCAAGTGCCTTGAAATCATCGGCTCACAGCGGAATGTCTGGTGGATATAGTGGAGGTTATAGCGCAGGTACGGCTATTGGCGAGGGCATGATGAGCGGTATCTATGCGATGGCTGGATCGGTTGCAGCAGCAGCAGCCAGCATCGCAAGTAGCGCGGTTGCAGCAGCCCGATCTACTTTGCGGATCAACTCGCCATCAAAAGTTTTTAGAGATCAAGTCGGTCGCGCTATCCCAGAGGGTATGGCAGTAGGTATTGAAAAATACGGCTACTATGTAGACGACTCAATGACTGACCTTGCTAACAAGACAGTAGAGTCTGGCAAAAAGTACACAGATGGCTTTGGTTTTAACTTGCCAGGTCGCGGTGATCTTGTCAGTGGTCTGACTGATACACTAGCTACGCGCTTTGGATATGCAGGCGGTGGAAGCTCAAGCTCAAATGTTACAAACAACTATACACTTAACGCAAACGGCACAGCTAATGATAATTTTTTCAGCCCCGAAAATATGCGCAGGCTCTTGCGTGAGCTTGCATACTATACGAATTTGGAAGGAGGTAGAATGGCATAATGGGAAGTTTTACATTTAACGGTGTATCAAGCACCACTCACGGGCTACGAGTGACCAGCGACTATATTATTAGTTCGACTGGTAGCGACGTGGAAACAGTAGCGGTCCCTGGTCGTGATGGTGATCTATTGATCTCAAAGAACCGTCTTAAATCGGTGACTATCGAACTGCCTTGTACCGTCCTTTCTAATCGTAAGCTCACAGATGCAGAAAGCGAGATCAGTAACTGGCTAAACGTTGACGGCTACAAAGATTTAACTCTATCCTGGGACCCAGATTTTATCTACCGGTCAGCTTTTATTGAGACTTTTGAAGTGTCTAGCCTTATGCGACAGTTTGGGAAAGTCAAGCTGAACTTCTTGACCTATCCAGTCAAATTTTACAAGCAAGGGCGCACTACTCAAAAACTGACAAATGGGGTTGCTATCAACGGCATGGGCAACGTCAACGCAAAACCCGTTATAACACTAGTCGGATCTGGTGACTGTACGCTTACTATTAACGGGCGCAAGACCAAGTTAAAGGCTGTACAAAATAAGATCACGCTGGATATGCAAGCAAACCAAGTATTCTCTGGCAACTTGCAAGCCTGGGATAAGGTGGTTCGCTCTCCTCAATTTCAGATGCCTTACTTTGACTACGGCCGTAACTTGATTAGTTGGGACGGGAATTTTGAAGTGTTTACAATCCCGAACTGGGGGGTTAAGCTATGAGGCCTATTTTATTTAATAAAAATGAGACGGCTTTCGACACTTACGGTCTTGGTGAACTTAACGTTACCAAGGGGACTGTAACCCGTGAACGCAACGGAAATTATACGCTATATTCAGAAATTCCCGCGAACGATCCAATGGTTGCAACCCTTGAGAAAGAAATGAAGCTCAAGGCTGACGCTGGACTGCGAACTAAAAACCAAACCTTTGAGATCTCGCGAATCGTAAAAGATAGCAGTAACATCGTTAAAATCTACGGTCAGCATATCAGTCATAAGCTGGAATACATGGGGCTAGTGAATGGCAGGCCCTTTAGTGGTTCTGCCTTTACTGCTCTCGCAATCTGGCACAATGCAACGATTGGTGATCTACGTTTTGATGTATGGTCGGATATCCAAACCACTGGAAAAGGCGTATTTGATATCTCTAAAATGGAGAATGCCCGTCTTGCCCTTGGTGGTGTAGAAGGTTCTATTTTAGACATCTATGGCGGTGAGTATGAGTTTGACAATACGACGGTCAGACTACATAAGCAGTTAGGTCGTACTGCTCCAACCGTGCTTGAATATGGTCGAAATATCTTATCGGCTGAATTAGATGAAACAATCGAGAGTGCATACACTAGCGTACTGCCTTTCGCGACTTACACACCAGACAAACCAGAGGGCGACACTAGCGATAACCAGCCTGATCCTGTTACCGTCACGCTTCCAGAGAATTATGTAGATAGTAAGTATAAGGCTCTCTACGCACATCGCAGAATTAAAGTCGTAGACTTCTCTAGCGAGTTTAAATCAGATAGTAAGAGTAAGGATATCCCAACTCCAGATAAGTTGCGTAAACTTGCTACGGATTATATGGAGCATAACGCAATCGGTAAGCCTAAGATCAACATCAAAATCGAGTATGCTGATTTAGCTAAAACACTTGATTATGCAGATAATGGCTGGATTGAAGAACTAGAACTATGCGACATCGTACCTATCTACTACCCACAGATTGGGCTTACGGACGAAACCGCGAAAGTAACGACTGTTACTTACGACTTTGTCAATGAGCGAAACGAGAGTGTAGAGTTTGGTGACATTGGTACAAATGTCCGTGCGACAATGCAGAGCGGACTCGCTGGCAAGGTTGATGATATTGCTAAAGCCCAGCAAGACTTTGAGAATAGCTTGCCAGATTATCTCTTAAATGCACAGGGAAATAAAGTTTGGTACAACAGACCAGATGACAAAGAACATAAAATCGGCGATATCTGGTTTGAAAAGAACGGTCTATATGACCGAATGTATGTCTGGAACGGTTCGCAATGGGAGAAGCGTATTGATACGGAAGATGTCGATAAGATTAAGAAAGAGGTTGATAAACAGCTTGAACAAGCCAAGCAGTCAACTGCTATCGAGATTGAAAAGGCAAACGCTAAAGCTCAAGAAGCTCTTATAAAAGCTGGAACGATTCCAGACACAGCTACATTATCAGATCGGATTAAAACGCTGATTTTAAACAGTCCAGATCTGAGCCGTAAGGTTACGGAAACATTTAACAATGCTGATAATGGGGATACGATCTATAGCAAGGTGTATTCCAAGGTAGCAAAGAATTTTGCATCACGAGATCAATTTGAAAATTTGGATCGCGCACAAAACGACCAAGGCCGTGATTTACTAACCCTTTCTAAAAAAATTGAAACGCAAACCGTAGAATTTAACAAGCTGACGGAAAGTAACAAACTCTATGAGCGTATCCTTGGCACGTCAGAAACAGGCGCACCAGACAAGCTCTCTCGCTTGGTTATGTCAAGTGAAATATTTCAAACCGAAGTTGGGAAGTATGTCACAGATGATAATAACTTGATCGTCAACTCAATGACAATGGCTACTAATACGCTTGTCGGGAACAACAATCCAAATGCAAGCGTATCTGTCACAGATGGTATTTTTACGATAAAGGCGCAAGGGCTTACTGATTATAACTGGACAGGGTTCACACTCCCGATTTACGTTCGCAAAATTTATAAAGGTGAAACATACACGCTAGGATTTAAATATCGTATTAGAGAGTATCCAGATGTATCATTTGCATTTAACATCAAAAACCACGGACTAAATAAAACCCTAACATGGTCTAATATCGGCGAGAATAGGCCACCACTAAACGAGTGGCAGGAGTTCCAAAAAACTTTTACCATGACGGAAGACTTTACTTTCGGAGAAGATAAAAACTATCCATTTTATATCTTTTTGTCTAAAAATGGTTGGATAGAATTTAAGGAACCTATTTTGGTCCGTGGGTCAAACACAGGGCCTTACAAACCAAGTCAATTTGATGACGCTTATAAGGCTAGCAATGAAGCGAAAGTACTTGCTAGCGACGCGCAAGCAAAAGCGATTCAAGTTGCACAAGGTACGGAAGCGGTCAGAACGCAAATGAGTCTGCTTGCGGGGTCTTGGGCGGTGCGTAACCTAAATAACAACGGTGACGTACTCAACTCTATCAACCTACTTGCTAACGGTACGAACCGAATAGATGGAAGTCTAACGCATATCACAGGTCAGACCAAGATTGATAATGCGGTGATTAAAGATGGTATGATCGCTAACTTAAACGCTGATAAAATTGTCGGTGGCACGATTGATGCTAGTCAAGTCAATGTGATTAACGTAAACGCAAGCAACGTACTAGCTGGTACGCTAACTGGTATGACCGTTCGAGGTGGTCGGATCGAAGGTCTAAATGGCAAGATGTATATTGACTTACAAAATAGTCAATATAACGTTTTAAACAACGAAGCCACAATCAGACGGATTGACGATACCAATTCCTCGCAATTTATTAAATTAACAAAGAGTGGATTTGTCGCAGAACGATTCAGAGATAGCAATGCTGCACTCATGGTTTTAGGCACGAATCACAACAAAGACCCTAAAGAGGTAGAACGGCATGATAATGAAACGTTCGCAGGTATTCGGCTTTGGTCTGGTAAAGGAAACGGCACGGAAGAAAGTCTTACTGAATTCGTGGGTGACCGTGTGTTGATTTATAACAATGGTCGATACCGCAGTCCTTGGAACTTCCACGGAAATACAAATGACGGGAATGCCTATCTAATACCAATGAACCAAAATGGTGTTAAACATTTTATTGGACGTGGTGACTTTTTCTTAGAGGGTATTTACTCACGGAAATTTTACATGAGTGGTGGTATTGATATCGGTGATTACATCTGGGACTTGCTCACTTGCTTTGGAGAAATGGCCAAAAACAATATGCTTGGTGGGGCTAAAACCCACATTACTGGTGTACTACGGAAACGAGGTTACAGAATTTAATGAACACAACAGACAAAATTATCAACGATGTCGCAGTCCAACTTGCGAATAAAATTATTGAGTGCGCTAATTATAAGGCGTACTACGAACAAACAAATGAATTGCTAACTAAATTTAACGATGTTTTAGCTAGTGACTCAGCACTCAAGGACCTCTTTGATGAGGCCTCTCAAAAATTAGAAGAAGGTAAATAGTATATGACATTTAAAGTAGTAAACAAATACTTACAAGAAACTAACAAAACATTCGTAGCAATTCGACAAGACGCACCATATACGGCTTTTGACCGCGTATTAATCGGTGACCGTACAAGCGAGTCAGACGATGCACTTATCGAGGCTGTATTAGGTCAGATCGCAACCGAATTTAACCCAGCGGATGGTGTCAAGAAATTACAAGAAGATTTGCACGTCCAAGCAGAAAGCTACGAGCAGAAACTAGCTGAGAAAGATACAAAAATCGCAGAAGTAAAAGCGGTAGCAGATTGGGCAGTATTGGCGCGGGTGACTGACACAGATAACCCATTAGATCCAACAATCTACAAGCGTGGTCTTGAATTGGTCGATCTTGGACAGTCTGGTAAAACCTACAAGTCACAAGAAATCTTTGCAATTGAAGATGCCACACACAATGCATTGTATGGTGAGGGTAACCGTGTGATGGTGCAAGTCAACAGTGACTTTACCTATAATGGCGAAACTATTGATCAGCTTGCAAGCCTTGAGCAAAACGGCAAGCTGGCAGTTTGGAAGTGGACGAAACCGAAAGAAAATACTGATTTAGAAACTCAACCACTGGCATAGAATTGAGGTGATTGAGTGACATTCTCTGATTTGATCGCACACCTCGCCCCGACTTTCGGAGTGATTGCTACTGGCTGGTTTGGGATGAAAGCTAGTAAATCTGCAAACTTAAACAAAGAACAGTTTAACGAATTAAAAGACGAACTAGGAACAATCCAACAGGCGGTAGAGACCGTTAAAGTTGTGGGTGAGGATAATAATAAGAAAATCAATGAAGTGAATGATAAGTTAGCCGTACATGATGAAGCGCATCTAGTCACAATGTATTTGAGGCTAGAGCGTGACATCTCTACGGCTATCAAGCGTGGATATACCACAGTCCACGAATCAGATATCATTCATAAGATGCATAAAAGTTATAAGAAATTGGGTGGCAATGGATACATTGATGCCCTGTATAGTAAATATGTAAATTTAGAAGTGAGGAATTAATATGAATAAAATTAACTGGTCAGTACGTTTAAAAAATAAAAACTTTTGGCTTGCAATCGTTCCAGCGCTTGCATTGCTATTTCAAGCGTTTGCGGATATCTTTGGCATCAAGCTAGAATTTGGACAAACCATTGATAAAATCTTGGTATTCGTCAATGTGTTGTTTGCATTCTTCGTGCTTGTCGGAGTGGTCAATGATCCAACTACTGCTGGATTGAGCGATAGCAAACGTGCGTTAGGTTATGAAGAACCTAGCGAAGATTAATATATTTTTACTGGCTACTATCTATTTTTGGATAGTAGCCTTTGATTTTAGAAAGGAGCAGTAATGGCTACTTTAAATGATATTTTAGGATATGTAGAAAGCCTAGCAAACCAAGGGGTGGGAGCTGATGCGGATGGAGCGTATGGTACGCAGTGCGTGGACTTACCTAACTCTATTTCTATTAACTTCTTTGGCCGTGCGCTTTGGGGAAATGCGATTGATCTGCTTAATTCTGCCCGTGACATTGGATATGAGGTGGAATACAACCAAGAGGGTAATCTCGATAGTAAGCCACGGGCTGGGGCAGTATTCGTTATGGATACGACGTACATCTACGGCCACAGCTATGGCCACACAGGTCTAGTCATCGAAGATAGTGACGGATATACCATGCGCACTATTGAACAAAACATTGACGGTAACGAAGATGCTCTTTATGTCGGTGGTCCTGCACGATACCACACACGCAACTTTGATGGAATTGTTGGATGGTTCTATTTCCCAACTGATGACACATCTGTGACATTTGAACAGCCAGAACCATCAGAACCATTGACAATTGAATCAAATGGATTCAATCCAGAAACAGGGACATTCACTGTTGAAGTATCTGCTCTAAATGTACGAACTGAAGCCGGTCTTGGAGCTGAGATTGTAGCTGTATACAGTACAGGTCAAGAAATCAATTACGATGGATGGATTGATAATGATGGATACATCTGGATCACATACATCGCAGGCTCTGGCAATCGCAGATATGTCGCAGTAGGACAATCGGAGAATGGTAAGCGTATCAATAGTTTTGGATCATTCTCATAAGGAGGTGAACCATGCGTATTAATTCAACGAATTTAAAACAATTCGAGGGGGGCGAAGTCGTCAAGCAAGGCGACACAGCTTCCCTCTTTGGCTATGAATTGCTAGATGAAAATTATAGTCCAGTCTCAGAAATTGAGGGGCAGGAAGCGACAATTACGCTTGCCAATCGAAGCGGTAAAACCAAGTTAACCAGTACAGTCACAGACCACAAGATTAAATTTACGATTGGTAAAATCTTACCAGTTGGTATCTATCAAGTAGAGATCACTTGCGGTAACTATGTATTTCCGTCTGATAAATCAACGGTAATCAAGGTGACACAATCAACAGAAGAATATACCTCAGATAGTTTAGAGGAACTTCGGAAACGTGAGCAAGGCGAAGAACTCCCAGATCTAACCGTACTATATAACCTAGCTAAAATTTAAAAGGAGAAATAAATGACTTTAAACACAGAAAAATTAACACAATTCGCTCAAGCTGTCGGAGCTGATGTCAAAGAGATTAAAACCACACTTGCAAGCAAAGCTGACAAGTCAGAACTTGGACAAGCTGGAATCACTCAGCAGCAGTTAGATACAGCTATTCAAGGGGTTAAAACCGCAATTCTTGGCGAGGGTGTGCCAGAAGAACTTGACACTCTCAAAGAAATCGCAGACCGTATTGCTAACGGTGCAGGATCAGCAGATCAGGCTATCGTGTCTAAAATGACAGAGCTTGGTCAAAAATTTACTGACTTGGAAAATACCGATTTTGCACAGATTTATAATACCGCTAAAAATACCCTCTAAGGAGGTGAAGCATGGATAAACTAAAACAAGTTATTCAGGCGATTGGGGTTGATATAGGTGTGCTTCAAGGACAACAGGCTTCATTTTTATCAACCTCTAAAGCATACGAACTATTTCCAACCTATACAACCTTGCAATCCCAGATGGCCAATAACATCAAAGACAAGCACCTTGAATTGGGTCTGGATGCATTGATTGATACAAAATTGCAAAACAGTGGTGATCCATTTGTCACACGCTCAAAATTGCCAACGATTGACACAAGTCAGCTTGCAAGCAAGAATGATCTGGAAGAGCTGAAACGCTCAGTCGGATCTGGAAACGGTGCAAGTACCGAACTAAAAGGCCAAGGCTTCCCGTACAATCTAAACGCTGACATCGGTACAATATATACCGATACGACAGCTAAAAACGGAGCGGTGAAGTGGATCAAGAAAGGCTCCGGAACCGGCTCTAACGCTTGGTCGGTCTTGTTTGGAGATGTCAAAATTAAACCAAGAAATATCAACTCAAATCAAACTAATGCATATGTTGAGTTTAGACGTGTAAATTCCACGGTAGAGGTCGGTTTCGGTGGTCTATCGTGGGGTTGGTTTGGAATCGTGAGACGAGGTGCGCCCAGCTACGTTCCCCAAGGGTCGGACCGTGAGCGTAACGTGGTGATCTTAAATGTCGGTGGTATACCCGTCGGTTTTCGTGCCACCAGCTCAAAACTTGGTATTATGACAAATGACAAGGGCAAACGTTTGGGAACATTTTATTTAGGCGGGCCGGGCGATGGCAACCAGCTACGCTTACAATTCGATGATCCAGTACCAACGGATAGGGATATCGGAGATTTGCGATTTACTAATATGTCGTACACAACAGATGATCCGTGGCCAGAAACTTTATAAAATGATAAACAGCGGTAGCATTATGCTACCGTTTTTTTATTTTCCAAGTAAATTCCAAATAGGCTAAAAACACTGTAAAATCAACGTTTTTTTATTTTCTTTAAAATGCGAAAAGATAGCAGTATATTTTAAAATGTGCTATAATATATACGAAATATGTATAGTTTCTTTACCTCGAAAACCACTAGCCCCAACTAGTGGTTTTTTCTGTTATAACGGCAATTTTAAAGATTGTCTATTATAACAGCAATCGAATGACTACGTAATTGACTACGTTTTTATTTATTTAAGCAATATTTGACCATGCCCAAAATATAGTAAAATCAACTAACCGCACTTAATGGATATCTAATGGTAATCGTTTTAAAATTTTGGTATAATAGATAGTATTAATCTCAAAGGAGTGCGATTTGCAAGGAACCATCGTCAAGGCCTTGGCTGGCTTCTACTATGTGGAGTCAGACGGCCACATTTACCAGACACGGGCTCGTGGAAATTTTAGAAAAAAAGGACAGACTCCTTATGTGGGGGATCAGGTGGAGTTTTCAGCTGAAGAGAATTCAGAAGGCTACATCTTGAGTATTGCCCCTCGAAAAAATAGCCTCGTGCGCCCTCCGATTGTCAATATTGATCAGGCAGTAGTCATCATGTCGGCTAAGGAGCCGGATTTTAATGCCAATCTCTTGGATCGTTTTCTGGTCCTTCTAGAGCACAAGGGGATTCATCCCATTGTCTATATTTCAAAACTGGACTTGTTAGAAGATATGGCAGACATCCACTACTACCAAGGAATCTATCAGGCTATTGGCTATGATTTTGTCTTGTCGATTGAGGAACTTTTGCCCCTTTTAACCCATAAAACTACCGTCTTTATGGGACAGACCGGTGTGGGAAAATCGACCTTGCTCAATAAAATCGCTCCGGACCTGGAGCTTGAAACGGGTGAGATTTCAGATAGTCTGGGGCGTGGTCGACACACGACTCGAGCTGTCAGCTTTTACTATCTAAATGGTGGCAAGATTGCAGACACCCCTGGTTTTTCATCCCTTGATTATGAAGTGACAACCAGTGAAGATTTAAATCAAGCCTTTCCAGAGATTGCGGACGTGAGCCACTCTTGTAAATTTCGTACCTGTACCCACACGCATGAGCCTGCTTGTACGGTGAAACCAGCCGTTGAAAGAGAGGAAATTGCGACTTTCCGATATGAGGATTACTTGCAATTTCTAAGTGAGATTGAAAATCGTCGCGAAACCTATAAAAAAGTTTCGAAAAAAATGCCAAAATAGGAGACAATAGAAGAATGAAAACAATGAAAATAGCACCCTCAATTTTGAGTGCAGATTATGCCAATTTTGAAAGTGAGTTGAAACGCTTAGAAGCAGCTGGAGCCGACTATGCTCATATCGATGTCATGGATGGTCATTTTGTGCCAAATATCAGCTTTGGGGCTGGAGTGGTAGAGAGCATGCGTCCGCATAGCAAGTTGGTCTTTGATTGCCACTTGATGGTGACCAATCCCGAACACCACATTGAAGAATTTGCCCGTGCAGGTGCAGATATCATCAGCATTCATGTGGAAGCGACTCCTCATATCCACGGAGCTCTTCAAAAAATTCGTCAAGCCGGTGTGAAAGCTAGTGTTGTGATTAATCCAGGAACTCCTGTAGACAGTATCAAACACGTCTTGAACTTGGTGGATCAAGTCTTGGTCATGACCGTTAATCCAGGATTCGGTGGTCAAGCCTTTCTTCCAGAAACAATGGACAAGGTGCGTGAATTAGCGGCTCTTCGTGAAGAGAAAGGATTAGACTTTGATATCGAAGTCGATGGCGGAATTGATGGCCAAAGTATTTCTCAAGCAAAGGAAGCCGGGGCTAATGTTTTTGTAGCGGGCTCTTATGTCTTTAATGGAGATGTCAATGAGCGTGTGCAAACGCTCCGAGATGCCATCAATGGTTAATATAGGAGTATTGGCAGGTGGAGATTCTTCTCTACTACCAAAAGATCAAGAGCTTTACGTAGGTGTCGACGGAGGCTGTTTGAAGTTGCTGGAACAAGGCTTGCCTTTAGATATGGCTGTGGGGGATTTTGATTCCATTTCTGAAACTGATTTGAGCAAGATCCAAACCCAAGCCAAGCAAGTGGTTCAATCCGTCCCTGAAAAGAACGATACGGATTTGGAATTGGCCTTGAAAGTAGCCTTTGAGGCCTATCCAGATGCTGCTGTCACCGTTTATGGTGCCTTTGGCGGTCGCTTGGATCACTTTTTGTCCAATATCTTTTTGCCGACCGATCCAGACCTAGCTCCCTACATGGAGCAGATCCAATTAGTCGACGGTCAAAATCGCTTGATCTACAGACCAGCTGGTTGCCATGAGATTCAGCCAGATCCAGCCATGTCCTATGTTGGTTTTATGCCTGTCGGACAAGGTCGCTTAGAGATCACAGGAGCTAAGTATCCGCTCCATCAGGAGAATTATTTTTTGAAGGCCATGTATGGCTCCAATGAATTTTTGGATCAACCGATTCAAGTGAGTCTTGATCGTGGCTATCTTGTCATTGTTTATAGTAAAGACAGAGGTTAATATGAATATCATTCTGCTTCTGATTGGCCTGCTCAATCTGGGCCTCCTCATCTATCTCTTGCAACGGTCAGATGATACCAGACCGGCTTTACGAGAGATGCTGGAAGACCACGAGGATCATTTGACAGACCAGTTGGACTATCGTTTTGAAAAAGAAAGACAAGCAAGCCAGATTGCCAATCAGCAGTTAGAGATCGCGCTGACAGATCGCTTAACCGAGATGCGAGTAGAGATCCACCAGCAGACGACGGCTCTGCGCGCTGAGATGAATGAGCACTTTACTAAAAATCGGGACAAAACAGATGAGCGCATGCGCCAGATCCAAGAGTCCAATGAAGTGCGGCTAGAACAGATGCGCCAAACGGTAGAAGAAAAATTGGAGAAAACCTTGCAGCACCGCTTGCAGACCTCCTTTGAGACGGTTTCAAAACAATTGGAGTCGGTCAACAAAGGGTTGGGAGAAATGCAGACAGTGGCGCGGGATGTCGGAACCCTTAATAAAGTTCTCTCCAATACCAAGACGCGTGGGATTATGGGCGAATTGCAGCTAGGCCAAATCATTGAAGATATCTTGACCCCAGCCCAGTATGAGCGGGAGTTTGTCACCGTTCCCCAATCTAGTGAGCGCGTGGAGTATGCTATTAAGCTACCAGGACAAGGAGAGGAACCAGTCTATCTGCCGATTGACTCTAAATTCCCACTGGAAGACTACTATCGTCTGGAAGAAGCTTATGAATCAGGAGAGAAAGAGGAGATCGAGCGTTACCGCAAGGCCCTTCTTGCTAGTATCAAGCGTTTTGCTAAGGATATCCAACAAAAATACCTCTTTCCACCAGCGACAACGAATTTCGGAATTCTCTTTTTGCCAACTGAAGGCCTCTATTCCGAAGTGGTTCGCAATCCAGAATTCTTCGATCGCTTGCGTCGGGACGAACAAATTTTAGTGGCTGGTCCAAGTACCTTATCAGCCCTCTTGAACTCCTTGTCTGTTGGCTTTAGAACGCTCAACATCCAAAAGAGTGCAGATGACATTAGCAAGGTGTTGGGATCGGTCAAATCAGAATTTCATAAGTTTGGAGGGATTCTGGCCAAGACTCAGCGCCATTTAAAGAATGCTTCCAATAATATTGATGATTTGCTAACCAGACGGACCAGTGCCATCGAGCGGACACTCCGCCAAATCGAAAGCGATGAGGACCTGCTGGGACTAGATGTATATATAGAAGATGGAGAAGATGATGGTCAAAATTAACCAAATGAAAAAAGATGAATTGTTTGAAGGATTCTATTTGATCAAGTCAGCAGAAGTGCGTCAAACGCGGGCCGGGAAAAACTACCTCGCCTTTGTCTTCCAGGATGAGACCGGTACAATCGAAGGTAAACTATGGGATGCCCAACCTCACAATGTAGAGAGTTTTATGGCTGGGCGCGTGGTCCATATGTCTGGACGTCGAGAAGTTTACAATAATACTCCGCAAGTCAATCAATTGAACATGCGCTTGCCACAAGCAGGAGAGCCCAACAATCCAGCAGACTTCAAGGAAAAACCACCAGTAGATCCTAAAGAATTGCATGAATACTTGTCAAACATGATTTTCAAAATTGAAAATCCAGTCTGGCAACGGATTGTCCGTGCCCTCTATGGGAAATATGAGAAAGAGTTTTATAGTTATCCAGCTGCTAAGACCAACCACCATGCCTTTGAAGCAGGCCTTGCTTATCATACGGCAACCATGGTCCGCTTGGCAGATAGTATCGGAGATATCTATCCTCAGTTGAATAAGAGCTTGCTCTTTGCAGGGATTATGTTACACGATTTGGCCAAAGTGATTGAGTTGACGGGCCCTGAGAATACAGAATACACTGTTCGGGGCAACCTCATCGGCCACATTGCACTCATCGATGAAGAAATCACCAAGGTCTTGCAAGACTTGAAGATTGATGATCAAAAAGAAGAAGTCATCGTCCTTCGCCATGTGATCTTGAGTCACCATGGCTTGCTGGAATACGGTAGTCCTGTTCGTCCAAAGATCATGGAAGCAGAGATTATTCATATGATCGATAATTTGGATGCGGAAATGATGATGATGACAACAGCACTTGGCTTAATTGGTCCTGGCGAAATGACCAATAAAATCTTTGCTATGGAAAATCGTTCCTTCTATAAACCGAATCTCGACTAGTAAAAACAGAGATAAATACGGGAATGATTCTGCCAAAAATAAAATAATCAGGAAAAAACGGCCTTCTGTAAATCAGAATGTTCGTTTTTTTCGCTTCTTATGGTATAATGATAGAAAAAACTACATGGTGAGAAAATGAAATTAAGAAGAAGTGAACGGATGGTCGTAATTTCTAATTACTTGATCAACCATCCCTATGAATTGACTAGCCTCAATACGTTTGCGGAAAAGTATGAGTCTGCCAAGTCTTCCATCTCAGAAGATATCGTGATTATTAAGCGGGCTTTTGAAGAGATGGAAATCGGAAATATTGAGACCATTACAGGAGCTGGTGGAGGCGTGATCTTTACACCGTCTATCTCAGATCAAGAATCCAAAGAAATCGTCGAGGATCTTTGCAAGCAACTGTCTGAAAGTGATCGTATCCTTCCTGGTGGCTACATTTACCTGTCTGATCTTTTGAGCAATCCGAAGATTTTGAATCGGATCGGCCGCATCATTGCCAAAGCCTTCCGAGATAAGAAGATTGATGCTGTCATGACCGTAGCGACCAAGGGAGTTCCTTTAGCGAATGCAGTGGCCAATGTCTTGAATGTTCCATTCGTCATTGTCCGTCGTGATTTGAAAATCACAGAAGGGTCAACCGTTAGTGTCAACTATGTTTCAGGCTCAAGTGGGGATCGCATTGAGAAAATGTTCCTTTCAAAACGGAGCCTAAAAGCAGGAAGCAGGGTCTTGATTGTCGATGACTTCCTTAAAGGTGGCGGAACGATTAACGGGATGGTCAGTCTCTTGGCTGAATTCGATTCTGAATTAGCAGGGGTAGCTGTCTTTGCGGATAATGCTGCAACCGACCGTGAATTCTTTGAACACAAATCCTTATTGCGCGTGACCAACATCGATGTGAAAGAAAATAAATTGAGTGTCGAAGTTGGGAATATCTTTGATTAAGAGCAACAAAGGAGGATCAAAAAGTGAAAAGAATTTTAGATCGATTTGATAATAGTCCTTTGTGGATTCGCTTGGTGACAGTTCTGTCTCTATCCTTTATTTTGGTAGCTGGTTTGTATACCGTTAAAAAGAATACGGCTGCCCAGGTAACGACAGAAATTCAACCTGCTAAAAAGACAGGTTCCCTTCCAGTGAAAAAGGAAACAAAGGAAGAAAAAGAAAAGAAGGAAGAAAAGAAAAATACAGAAGCTGCTGAAAAAGCAGTCGTTCAAATGGAAACAACGCCAAGTCAAGATTCTGTGAACGCTGCCCAAGCTGCTGTGAAGAAAGTCAAAGATGCGACTCAAAAGCAATCGCTTGAGGCCCGTATCCAATACATCGCTAACTATTATGGACTGACCTATGAGAGCGACACAACGGCAACACAGCAGACTCAAACAGACGCTAATGCCAACACGAACGCGAACGCAAATACTAATGCCAATGCTGGAGTAGCTGGAGCCAATGCGACAGTTCAACCACAACAGCAACAACAGTATGCTCCGGCTGCAGATGCAGGGGCAGAAGAACCTGCTCAAGCTGGTCAATAATGAACTTTTTCGACTTCTTTAAAAAATAAAAAAACATCTTGCAATCAAAGTGCCGTCATGTTATAATAATAGACGGTACTTTTTACTTTTGGTCTCTCAAGAGTGTACAGGGACGTGCTGACAAATGTTGCAAAAGTACACACAGATGGTAGCTGTCACCAAGTGTACCATCACCAAAAATAAAAAATTTCACAGGAGAATGTAGATGCCTACAATTAACCAATTGGTTCGCAAACCGCGTAAATCAAAAGTAGAAAAATCTAAATCACCAGCTTTGAACGTTGGTTACAACAGTCATAAAAAAGTTCAAACAAACGTTTCTTCACCACAAAAACGTGGTGTTGCAACTCGTGTTGGAACAATGACACCTAAAAAACCTAACTCTGCCCTTCGTAAATTTGCCCGTGTACGTTTGAGCAACTTGATCGAAGTGACTGCTTATATCCCAGGTATCGGACACAACTTGCAAGAACACAGCGTGGTTCTTCTTCGTGGTGGACGTGTAAAAGACCTTCCAGGGGTACGTTACCATATCGTCCGTGGAGCACTTGATACTGCAGGTGTAAACGATCGTAAACAAGGCCGTTCTAAATACGGTACTAAAAAACCAAAAGCATAAGGAAAGGGGATAAAGAAAAATGAGTCGTAAAAACCGTGCGCCTAAACGCGATGTATTGCCAGATCCGCTTTACAATTCACAATTAGTTACTCGTCTTATCAACCGCGTTATGCTTGATGGTAAACGTGGTACAGCTGCTTCAATCGTATACGGAGCTTTCGAACAAATTAAAGAAGCTACTGGAAACGACGCTCTTGAAGTATTCGAAACAGCTATGGAAAACATCATGCCTGTACTTGAAGTACGTGCTCGCCGTGTCGGTGGTTCTAACTACCAAGTCCCAGTTGAAGTTCGTCCAGAACGTCGTACAACACTTGGACTTCGTTGGTTGGTAACAATCGCTCGTCAACGTGGTGAACACACAATGGTTGATCGTCTTGCAAAAGAAATCTTGGATGCAGCGAACAACACTGGTGCTGCTGTTAAGAAACGTGAAGATACTCACCGTATGGCTGAAGCTAACCGTGCATTCGCACACTTCCGTTGGTAAGATCATGATGCTAGGAACGGCAAGGATGCAAAGTGAAAATAGGAAACTGACGCAGTATTCGATGAATACAAGGAAGTTTATCTTTTTCACACAGCATCCCGTTCCGGCTCAGATCGGTTAACTTGAGCTTTTAGCCCGAGTTCAATTAAGCTTCGTCAGCTCTTGAACCCAATTCAACCTTCTTACGAGTTGAAACCAACAAATCATGAAAACACTGAGAACGGGTAGGTCCTGCCTATCCGTTTTTATTAAATCATGTTATAATAGAATATAGAAATAAAAAATATAGGAGAAACAAACCTCATGGCACGCGAATTTTCACTTGAAAAAACTCGTAATATCGGTATCATGGCTCACGTCGATGCTGGTAAAACAACTACAACTGAGCGTATCCTTTACTACACTGGTAAGATTCACAAAATCGGTGAAACTCACGAAGGTGCGTCACAAATGGACTGGATGGAGCAAGAACAAGAACGTGGTATCACTATCACATCTGCCGCTACAACAGCTCAATGGAAAGACACTCGTGTAAACATCATCGACACACCAGGACACGTGGACTTCACTATCGAAGTTCAACGTTCACTCCGCGTTTTGGACGGTGCTGTAACCGTTCTTGACTCACAATCAGGTGTTGAACCTCAAACTGAAACAGTTTGGCGTCAAGCAACTGAATACGGAGTTCCTCGTATCGTATTCGCTAACAAGATGGATAAAATCGGTGCTGACTTCCTTTACTCAGTAAGCACACTTCATGACCGTCTTCAAGCAAACGCTCACCCAATTCAATTGCCAATCGGTGCTGAAGATGACTTCCGCGGAATCATTGACTTGATCAAGATGAAAGCTGAAATCTATACTAACGACCTTGGTACAGATATCCTTGAAGAAGATATTCCAGCTGAATACCTTGAACAAGCTCAAGAATACCGTGAAAAATTGGTTGAAGCAGTTGCTGAAACTGATGAAGACTTGATGATGAAATACCTTGAAGGGGAAGAAATCACTAACGAAGAATTGAAAGCTGGTATCCGTAAAGCTACAATCAACGTTGAGTTCTACCCAGTACTTTGTGGTTCTGCCTTCAAGAACAAAGGGGTTCAATTGATGTTGGATGCGGTCCTTGACTACCTTCCAAGCCCACTTGATATCCCTGCAATCAAGGGTGTAAACCCAGATACAGACGAAGAAGAAGAACGTCCAGCATCTGATGAAGAGCCATTTGCAGCTCTTGCCTTCAAGATCATGACTGACCCATTCGTAGGTCGTTTGACATTCTTCCGTGTTTACTCAGGTGTCTTGAACTCAGGTTCATATGTATTGAACACTTCTAAAGGTAAACGTGAACGTATCGGACGTATCCTTCAAATGCATGCCAACACTCGTAAAGAAATCGAAACAGTTTACTCTGGGGATATCGCTGCTGCCGTTGGTTTGAAAGATACTACAACTGGTGACTCATTGACAGATGAAAAAGCAAAAATCATCCTTGAATCAATCGAAGTTCCAGAACCAGTTATCCAATTGATGGTTGAGCCTAAATCTAAAGCAGACCAAGACAAGATGGGTATCGCCCTTCAAAAATTGGCTGAAGAAGATCCAACATTCCGCGTTGAAACAAACCCTGAAACTGGTGAAACAGTTATCTCTGGTATGGGTGAGTTGCACTTGGATGTCCTTGTTGACCGTATGAAACGTGAATTCAAGGTTGAAGCAAACGTTGGTGCTCCTCAAGTATCTTACCGTGAAACATTCCGCGCTTCTACACAAGCACGTGGATTCTTCAAACGTCAATCTGGTGGTAAAGGTCAGTTTGGTGATGTTTGGATCGAATTTACTCCAAACGAAGAAGGTAAAGGATTCGAGTTCGAAAATGCGATCGTCGGTGGTGTGGTTCCACGTGAATTCATCCCTGCAGTAGAAAAAGGACTTCAAGAATCTATGGCGAACGGTGTTCTTGCTGGCTACCCAATGGTTGACGTGAAAGCGAAGCTTTACGATGGATCATACCACGATGTCGACTCATCTGAAACTGCCTTCAAGATCGCTGCATCTCTTGCTCTTAAAGAAGCAGCTAAATCAGCACAACCAGCTATCCTTGAACCAATGATGCTTGTAACCATCACAGTTCCTGAAGAAAACCTTGGGGATGTTATGGGTCACGTAACTGCTCGTCGTGGACGTGTAGACGGTATGGAAGCACACGGTGCAAGCCAAATCGTTCGTGCTTATGTGCCACTTGCTGAAATGTTCGGTTACGCTACTGTCCTTCGTTCTGCAACTCAAGGACGTGGTACCTTCATGATGGTATTTGACCACTACGAAGATGTACCAAAATCAGTACAAGAAGAAATCATTAAAAAAGCTAAAGGTGAAGCTTAATTTACCAAAGCTAAAAAAACTCTTCCCACTTTGGGAAGAGTTTTTCTTTGTTCCAAAAGTGAGTACAAGTAAAATAGCGCTTTTCCTATCGATCAAGACTTTGTGAAAAACTTTAATAAAAGAGGTGGTGATCTATGATAAATCTTGCTTTTCGTTGGGAAATAGTTGCTTTTTAATGCAATAAAGTATATAATAGAGACTGTTAAAAGATGTTTGGCGCTGTGTCAAGTTACTCTTTTCACAAAAAATTTTTTTGATTTTCATAAGGAGGAAATCACGAATGGTAGTTAAAGTTGGTATTAACGGTTTCGGTCGTATCGGACGTCTTGCTTTCCGTCGTATCCAAAACGTAGAAGGTGTTGAAGTTACACGCATCAACGACCTTACAGATCCAGTTATGCTTGCACACTTGTTGAAATACGATACAACTCAAGGTCGTTTCGACGGTACTGTGGAAGTTAAAGAAGGTGGATTCGAAGTTAACGGTAAATTCATTAAAGTTTCCGCTGAACGTGATCCAGAACAAATCGACTGGGCTAACGACGGTGTAGAAATCGTTCTTGAAGCAACTGGTTTCTTTGCTACTAAAGCAGCTGCTGAAAAACACTTGCATGCTGGTGGTGCTAAGAAAGTTGTTATCACTGCTCCTGGTGGATCAGATGTTAAAACAGTCGTATTTAACACTAACCACGATATTCTTGATGGTACTGAAACAGTTATCTCAGGTGCTTCATGTACTACAAACTGCTTGGCTCCAATGGCTAAAGCTCTTCAAGATAACTTCGGTGTTGTTGAAGGATTGATGACTACTATCCACGCTTACACTGGTGACCAAATGATCCTTGACGGTCCACACCGTAAAGGTGACCTTCGTCGTGCACGCGCTGGTGCTGCTAACATCGTTCCTAACTCAACTGGTGCTGCTAAAGCAATCGGTTTGGTTATCCCTGAATTGAACGGTAAATTGGACGGAGCTGCACAACGTGTTCCTGTTCCAATTGGATCAGTTACTGAATTGGTAGTTGTTCTTGACAAGAACGTTACTGTTGATGAAGTGAACGCAGCTATGAAAGCAGCTTCAAACGAATCATACGGTTACACTGAAGATCCAATCGTTTCTTCAGACGTTGTAGGTATGTCTTACGGATCATTGTTTGACGCAACTCAAACTAAAGTTATTGACGTTGACGGTAAACAATTGGTTAAAGTTGTTTCATGGTATGACAACGAAATGTCTTACACTGCACAACTTGTTCGTACTCTTGAATACTTCGCAAAAATTGCTAAATAATTCATGCGTATGATGAGAGGAGGGAAACCTCCTCTTTTTTTGTACTTTTTTTAGGACTTTCTCATCATATTATAGGAATTGGCAAAATAGATTGACAGTGCTAAATAGATTAGGGTATCCTATTCTTGATTGGAGATTTCTAATACAATAAAATGAAAGCGATTACAGTTCGTAGAGAAAGGAGCCAATGGAAATCGCTCAAGAAAAAGAAAAAAACCATACAAGGAGGTCAAGATGAAAGGTCATCTATTTGAAAAGAAAGAACGATTTAGTATACGAAAATTCAGTGTGGGAGTTTGCTCCGCATTGATTGGGTTAGCATTTTTAGGAACAGGAGCTGTCTCTGCAGATGAGACAGTTTCTACTAGTGAACAACCCTTAGAAACATCTTCAGTAGCGACAGAAGATGTCAATCATCTAGTGAGAGAAGCTGGCGTCTATACTGCAGATGCGGCCTTGCCTGCTGCAGAAACGGAAAAACCAGTCGCAGAAGCGGTCGCTCCGGAGGCTAGTCCTACAAGTACAGAAGCTAGCTCGACAACTACAGATACTCCAGCTGTTTCAGAGACTGAAAAACCGAAAGCTGCTGCAGAAAAAGTGGCCGATTTACCAACCAATGAAGAAAAACAATTAAGATCCAAAGAAGTTAAGTTCGATACCTGGGATGATCTCTTGAAGTGGGAACCAGGAAAACGAGTGGATGACGATATGAACAGAGCAAGCGTTCCACTTGCGAGCCGCTTTCAAGGGAAACAAATTAATGAACAAGCCAACCCTGAAGCGAAGATCCAAGCACTGTCAAACATGAACTCCAAAGCCAAGGATCATGCGTCTGTCGGCGGGGAAGAGTTTAAGGCCTATGCTTTTGATTACTGGCAATATTTGGATTCCATGGTCTTTTGGGAAGGACTGGTTCCATCAGCAGATGTGATTGATGCAGCCCACCGAAATGGGGTTCCTATTTATGGAACACTCTTTTATAACTGGTCTAGCAGCATCAAGGATCAAGAACATTTTGCAGAAACCTTGAAAGAAGATAGTGAAGGCTCTAAAACTTTCCCGATCGCCCGTAAATTAGTCGAACTTGCCAAGTACTATGGCTTTGATGGTTACTTTATCAACCAAGAAACGACCGGAAATCTTGTAGAACCATTGGGTCCAAAATTGAGAGATTTTCTTCTTTATACCAAGGAATATGCGAAAAGTCTGAACTATCCGATTAAGTATTCTTGGTATGATGCTATGACCTATGAATATGGCCGTTACCATGAGAATGCGCTGGGAGAATACAACTACAATTTCATGCAGCCAGAAAATGGGGAAAACCCAGTGGATACCTTCTTTGCTAACTTTAACTGGGGCAAATCAGAAGTGGATTATTCCATCAGTACAGCCAAATGGATTAAGCGCAATCCTTATGATGTTCTAGCTGGACTTGAGCTCCAAAAAGGTGGCTCTTATAAGACTAATGTAGACTGGAATGCCATTTTAGATGAACATGGCAAGTTGCGTCTATCTCTTGGTCTTTATGCGCCAGATACCATTACAGGTCTAGGAAAGACTGGAGAAGGTTACCATACTCATGAAGATCTATTCTGGACAGGTTTCCAAGGAGATCCGACTAAAGGAAAACCAGCAGACCAATCTTGGTACGGAATGTCTAATTTGGTTGTGGACAAAACCCCAATCACTAGTGAAGATTTCAATACTTCCTTCAATACTGGTCACGGAAAACACTGGTTTGTGGATGGCAAGATTTCTAAAGAAGGGGAATGGAACTACCGTTCTGTTTCTGGCTACCTTCCAACATGGCGTTGGTGGGTAGAGCATAGTGAAGATAGTACACCATTAAAAGGTCGCTATGATTTTGATCAAGCTTACAATGGAGGAAATTCTCTAGCTTTTGAAGGAGATTTAAAAGCCAATAGCAGTCAAAATGTCATGCTCTATTCGACCAAGATTCCTGTGACAGAAACGACAAAATTGAGCGTCAGTCATAAAGGTGGGATCGGAGCAGCTGCCTGGGTAGCTGTTGCCACCAAAGAAGACTACTCTGAATACGAATGGAAAGAATTGACACCGAGTGCGGATTGGTCTACTCAAACCTTTGATTTGGGAAGTTTGGCTGGCAAGACCATTTATGCTGTGAAGATGTTCTTTGACCATGATACGGATGTTAAAGACTACAAATTTAATCTCGGCCAATTGTCGATTACTTCAAACCAAGAGAAACCAGCGACTCCAGCAGAAGTATCCGTTCGAGCAAAACGCCTACAAAATGCGCAAGAAGCAGAAGCAGTCCTCAATTTTAAAGGGGTAGCAGATGCGGATTATTATGAAGTCTATGAAAAAGATGGCGATAACTGGCGTCTCTTAACAGGGTCTTCTGCGACAACCGTCTATCTACCAAAAGTTAGCCGTTCAGCAAGTGCTGAAGGAACTACTCAGGACCTCAAGGTTGTGGCAGTTGGAAAGAATGGTCAACGTTCAGATGCGGGAACCGTGGCCTTTGATTGGGGCATGACCGTGTCAGATACCAGTCTTCCAAAAGCTTTAGCGCCAAACGTAGTCATCGGAGCCAAAGTGATCGGTTCAAGCTTCCCAGATGCGGATGGTAGTGAAGGCATTGAAGGCATGTTAAATGGGACTATTACCAGTCTTTCAGATAAATGGTCTTCTGCTCAATTGAGTGGAACCGTCGATATCCGCTTGACACAACCTCGGACCATTGTTCGTTGGGTCATGGACCATGCTGGTGCTGGTGGAGAGTCTGTCGATGATGGCAAGATGAATACCCGTGACTTCGACCTTTACTACAAGGATGAAGCCGGTGAGTGGAAATTAGCCAAGGAAGTTCGTGGCAATAAAGCCCATGTATCTGACATTACACTTGATCATCCGATCAAGGCTCAAGACTGGCGTCTCCATGTCATTACAGCCGATAACGGCACCCCATGGCAAGCCATCCGGATTTACAACTGGAAGATGTATGAAAGTCTGGATACTGAAACGGTCAACATCCCGATGAAACATGCTGCAGCGCAAAACCTAGGTAATCATTTTGTCCAAGTCGGTTTCAAAGATGTCCCAGCTCATACTACTCTGACTCTTTATGCCGATAAAGAAGCCACTAGTCCAATTGCGACCATGACAGCCGATCAAGCTGGAAATCTCATCTTTAAACCGCTCGCTTTTGAATCAACCCCATCTCTTCTTTACTATCGTGCGCAAGAACCTGGAAAAGATATCAGTAATGTTCTGGCGATCGAAGTTCCAAAGAATGATAAAGAAATTGCGGGACTTCAATTTGAAGATGGTTTGACCAAGAAGGTTTACCGGGAAGGGGATGCTCTTTCCTTGAAAGGGGCAACTCTCCGCGTTCATTATAAAGATGGCCAAGCAGATCAACTGGTCAATCTCACCAACTCAGGTGTAGAGATTCATGGATTTGACAGTAGCAAGCTTGGAGAACAACACCTAGAAGTCTCTTACCTTGGTCAGAAATTGGATAAGACCCTCACTGTTTTTGTGGTCAGTGCAGAGGAAGCAGGTGAAAAAGCAGTTGCTGGTCTAGAATTGACCGACAAACCAAAAGTGGAATATATCGTCGGAGAAGCATTGGAGAAAGAAGGCGGACGCTTTACAGTCGTCTTTGAAGATGAAACGACCGAAACGCACGCCTTGACCGATGAAGGTGTTGAAATAACTGGCTTTGATACGACCAAGGAAGGTCGTCAAACCATCACTGTCCATTACAAAGGAGCTAGCACAAGCTTTGATGTCCTCGTCAATCCAAAACCAGCTCTCAACGATGAATACCTCAAGCAAAAATTGGCTGAAGCTGAAGCTGCAAAAGCCAAAGTAGACTTTACTTTTGCCACTCCTGAAGTCAAAGAAGCCTTGCTAGCTGGAATGGCTGCTTCTGAAAAAGTCTTGAAAGAGCATGATACCAGCACACAAGATCAAGTCAATGAGCAGTTGAACCAATTGACCGCTCTCTTGAAAGCCTTGGATGGTCAAGCTAATCTAACAAAAGAAAAAGAAGCTCTCTCTGTCCTAACAACAGAAGCGACTGCTCTATTAGCGAGCAAGCCAAATCACCCTTCTGGTGAAGCTTTGCAGGCACTGGTTGAGAAAAATAAAGAGCTCCTAGCTTCTTCAGAGCTCACTCCTGAAGCGCTTGAAACAGCTAAGACAGGTCTAGAGACCTTGATTGCGCTCCTGAAAGAAGATAAGCCAGCGGTCTTTGTAGACCCTGCGACTGGAGTCGAAGTTCAATTCTCCAACTTAGAGCCAACCGTTGTCAAAGGACTAAAAGTTGCAAAAGTTGAATCCAATCAGGCAGAAAAAGAAGAGCTGAAGGGTCGAGAAGGAATCGTCTTTGATATCGAAGGCGTGGATGCAAGCGGTCAAGATATCGATACCCACCATCCATCACTTGTGAAAATTCCTGTGGATAAGGATAAAGAAGTGGAGCAAGTTCTCTTCTTCCCAGAAGGTCAAGCTCCTCAATCCTTGGCCTTTGAGAGAGTCGGAGATGTAGTCATCTTTACAGCACCTCACTTTACTCACTATGCGATTGTCTATAAGCCAGCACAAACGGAAGGACCAGATCAACCGATCCAACCAGATCAACCGGCTAAACCAGATCAGCCTGTTCAACCGGCTCAACCGGCTCAACCAAATCAGCCAGTCCAACCAGCTGTCCCAGTGATTCCAGAACCGGCTAATCCACTGAAGCCTACAGAGTCTTCTCAAGTGGATCAGTTGGCCCCAACGACTTCTACTCAAGCGGGTCATCAAGAGGAAAAACACAAGGATATGGTTGATCAAGAGATCCATCAGTTGTTAAGTGCCCACCAAGGGGGGAACGCACAGCCAACAGTTCAGCAAGAAACAAAAGATGCCAGCAAAGAAAGTCAATCGGAACACTTACCAAATACGGCAAGCCTAGAAGCTTCCTTTGCAGCTGAAGCTGTTCTCCTAGCAGCCTTAGGCGGCTTCCTCTTGGCTGGTAAGAAGAAAGAAGAGTAAGTCTTTTACAGGATTCTTTCGTTCACTTAAAAAGTCACTCTCAAAAAAACCTCTCTGGTGAAAACTAGAGAGGTTTGATCTTGTATCTAGAAGTGTCGTTCGGATCCTGCGAATTAGAGGGGAAAAGCATTGGATTTTTCTACCTCTTTTACAGCTTTTGTGATATAATTATCATGTATTAAAAAAAGAAGGAGTCATATCTAATGGCAAAATTGACTGTTAAAGACGTTGACTTGAAAGGGAAAAAAGTTCTCGTTCGTGTTGACTTCAACGTTCCTGTAAAAGATGGCGTGATCACTAACGATAACCGTATCACTGCAGCTCTTCCAACTATCAAGTACATCCTTGAACAAGGTGGACGTGCAATCCTCTTCTCTCACCTTGGACGTGTAAAAGAAGAAGCAGATAAAGAAGGTAAATCACTTGCTCCTGTAGCTGCTGACTTGGCTGCTAAATTGGGTCAAGAAGTTCAATTTATCCCAGGTGTTACACGTGGTGCTGAATTGGAAGCAGCTGTTAACGCTCTTGAAGATGGACAAGTTCTCTTGGTTGAAAACACTCGTTTCGAAGATGTTGATGGCAAGAAAGAATCTAAAAACGATCCTGAACTTGGTAAATACTGGGCATCACTTGGAGATGGTATCTTCGTAAACGATGCATTTGGTACTGCTCACCGTGCACACGCATCTAACGTTGGTATCTCTGCAAACGTTGAGAAAGCTGTTGCTGGATTCCTTCTTGAAAACGAAATTGCTTACATCAAAGAAGCAGTTGAAGCTCCAGAACGTCCATTCGTAGCTATCCTTGGTGGATCTAAAGTATCTGACAAGATCGGTGTTATCGAAAACTTGCTTGAAAAAGCTGATAAAGTTCTTATCGGTGGTGGGATGACTTACACATTCTACAAAGCACAAGGTATCGAAATCGGTAACTCACTTGTAGAAGAAGACAAATTGGATGTGGCTAAAGCTCTTCTTGAAAAATCAAACGGCAAATTGATCTTGCCAGTTGACTCAAAAGAAGCGAACGCATTTGCTGACTACACTGAAGTGAAAGACACTGAAGGTGAAGCAGTAGATCCAGGATTCCTTGGTCTTGATATCGGTCCTAAATCAATCGCTAAATTCGACCAAGAATTGACTGGTGCGAAAACAGTTGTATGGAACGGACCTATGGGTGTATTTGAAAATCCTGACTTCCAAGCTGGTACAATCGGTGTGATGGACGCTATCGTGAAACAACCAGGCGTTAAATCAATCATCGGTGGTGGTGACTCAGCTGCTGCTGCGATCAACCTTGGCCGTGCAGACAAATTCTCATGGATCTCTACTGGTGGTGGTGCTTCTATGGAACTCCTTGAAGGGAAAGAACTTCCAGGATTGGCTGCTCTTACAGACAAATAATCTAAATAGAATGAAAGAGGCTGGGACAAAAGTCCTAGCCTCTCAATTATTTTTGGATTGTCGAGCAAGACGCAGTGGTTGAGTGGGCTCTACTACGCTGATTTCATCAGCTTTTACACCCCTACTCAACTGTGCGGAGGTGGGACGACGAAATCGAATTCTAACGAATTGCCGATTTCTGTCCCACTCTCTTTTTTCTTTCTATTGATATCTGTTCTCTCCTTTCTGAAAATATGGTAGAATAATAGAAATAGAAAGATAGGTGACCATGGATTACTTTAAACGACACAAATTTGATTGGTCCAAATTCCGTTTGGGGATGAGAACCTTTAAAACAGGGATTGCCGTTTTTATTGTACTACTTATTTTTGGAATATTTGGCTGGCGAGGCCTTCAGATCGGGACTTTGACAGCTGTTTTTAGTTTGAGGGAAGACTTTGATAAGAGTGTCCATTTCGGGGCTTCGCGTGTCATGGGCAACAGTATCGGAGGTTTTTATGCTGTATTGTTCTTCCTTTTAAAAACGTTCTTTCATGGGGCGTATTGGGTGACTCTGATTTTTGTACCCATTGCGACCATGTTAACCATTATGACAAATGTTGCTATGAATAACAAAGCAGGAATTATTGGAGGAGTTTCGGCAATGCTGATCATTACCCTCTCGATTCCTAACGGAGAAACCTTCTTGTATGTTTTTGCCCGAATATTTGAGACCTTTATTGGCGTTTTCGTTGCGATTTTGGTCAATTCGGATGTGGATCGCATTCGCGATTTTCTCAAGAAACACAAAAAACCTATGTAAGATTATGTAACATTTAATCTTGACATAGATTTTTTTTTCGATATAATAGAATAGAAAGAGGAATGGTATGAAGGAAAAGGAATTACGACGCTCGCTGGCAGTCTTTCCGATTGGCAGTGTTATGAAGCTGACCGACTTGACAGCTCGCCAGATTCGTTATTATGAAGATCAGGGATTGATTTCTCCTGACCGGACAGAAGGCAATCGCCGCATGTATTCGTTGGACGATATGGACCGCTTGCTTGAGATCAAAGATTATATCTCAGATGGCTTCAATATTGCGGATATTAAGAAGAAATATGCGGAAAAAGAGCAAGAGCAAACCAAGGTTGTCAGTCAAGAAGAGATCCGTAAGGCTCTTCATCGTGACATTCTTCAGCAAAGTCGCTTCACATCTTCCCCATCGCCATATGGTCAATTTCGTTGATCATTTCATAAGCTTGTAATCTATTTTAAGGAGACAAAAATGTCAATTACTGCTGCAGATATTCGCCGTGAAGTAAAAGAAAAAAATGTTACTTTTATTCGCTTGATGTTCTCTGATATTTTGGGAACCATGAAGAACGTCGAAATTCCAGCTACCGATGAGCAACTGGACAAGGTTCTTTCAAACAAAGCCATGTTTGATGGTTCTTCTATCGAAGGATTTGTCCGTATCAACGAGTCAGATATGTATCTTTACCCAGATTTGGATACATGGACAGTCTTTCCTTGGGGAGATGAAAATGGTAGCGTAGCTGGCTTGATCTGTGATGTCTATACGACAGAAGGAGAACCATTTGCAGGGGACCCACGTGGCAACTTGAAACGTGCCCTTCGTCATATGGAAGAACTTGGATTCAAATCCTTTAACCTTGGTCCAGAACCAGAATTCTTCCTCTTTAAGTTGGACGAAAATGGAGATCCAACTCTTGAAGTAAACGACAAAGGTGGCTATTTTGACTTGGCTCCAACAGACCTTGCAGATAACACTCGTCGTGAAATCGTAAATGTCTTGACCAAGATGGGCTTTGAAGTAGAAGCCAGCCACCACGAAGTAGCCGTTGGTCAGCATGAAATCGACTTCAAATATGATGAAGTGCTCCGCGCTTGTGATAAGATTCAAATCTTTAAACTCGTTGTGAAGACCATCGCTCGTAAACACGGTTTGTATGCAACCTTTATGGCCAAACCAAAATTTGGAATTGCTGGATCAGGTATGCACTGTAATATGTCTCTCTTTGACCAAGATGGCAACAATGCCTTCTTTGATCCAGAAGATCCACGTGGAATGCAGTTGTCAGAAACCGCTTATCATTTCTTGGGTGGTTTGATCAAGCATGCCTACAACTTTACAGCAGTGACCAATCCAACTGTTAACTCATACAAACGTTTGGTTCCAGGATATGAAGCACCCGTTTACATCGCTTGGGCGGGCCGCAACCGTTCCCCATTGGTACGTGTGCCAGCATCACGTGGTATGGGAACTCGTTTGGAATTGCGTTCCGTAGACCCAATGGCCAATCCTTATGTAGCCTTAGCAGTCTTGCTTGAAGTCGGCCTTCACGGTATCGAAAACAAAATCGAAGCACCTGCTCCGATCGAAGAAAATATCTATGTGATGACACCGGAAGAACGTAGAGCCGCTGGAATCACAGATCTCCCTTCTACCCTTCACAATGCCTTGAAAGACTTGACAGAAGACGAAGTGGTGAAAGCTGCCTTGGGTGAGCACATCTACACCAGCTTTCTTGAAGCCAAACGAATCGAATGGGCAAGCTATGCTACCTTCGTATCTCAATGGGAAGTAGACAACTATTTAGATCTTTATTAAGAAACAAGAGTAAAGAGGCTAGGACAAAAGTCCTAGCCTCTCAATTATTTTTGGATTGTCGAGTAAGACGCAGTGGTTGAGTAGGGCTCTACTACGCTGATTTCATCAGCTTTTACAGCCCTACTCAACTGTGCAGAGGTGGGACGACGTAATCGAATTCTAACGAATTACCGATTTCTGTCCCACTCTCTTTTTGATCCTCAAAAAGTCACTATAAAACCAGTTGAAACAGTGGTCTCAACTGGTTGTTTTTTTAATTTTCGTCATCTGGTGTGAGAATCATTGGAATAATGATGGGTTCACGTTCCGTGCTTTCGTACAGGAATGGACGAAGAGCATTGACAATCGCACCATTAACGGTTTGGATATTGGCATCTTTGTTCTTCAAGGCGATACGAATGGCATTGAAGAGGATGCGTTGGCTTTCACGGATCAGGTCTCCTGATTCACGCATGTAGATGAAACCACGGCTCAAGATATCTGGTCCTGCCAGAATCATCTTCGATTTGAAGTCAACAGTCGCAACAGCAAGCACAACACCGTCTTCGGAAAGGTCTCTCCGGTCACGAAGAACAGCAGCCCCGATTTCCCCGATGCGGTTTCCATCGACATAGATATCTTGAGCATTGAAGCTTCCTGCGATCCGAGCAGAGTTAGCTGTAAGAGCGAGGACATCACCATTACTCATGATGAAGATATTGTCTTTTTCTACTCCACAATCACGCGCAAGTCCTGCGTGGATCTTCTGCATCCGGTATTCACCATGGACAGGCATGAAGTATTTTGGTTTGATCAAGCGGAGCATGAGTTTTTGTTCTTGTTTCCCCCCGTGTCCAGAGGTATGGATGTTGTTGATCTTCCCGTGAATGACCTCTACACCCGCTTCAGAAATCGTATTGATCAATTTATTCACACTGGTTGTATTTCCAGGAATTGGACTAGAAGAGAAGATCACGGTATCTCCTGGTTGGAGTTGCACTTGGCGGTGTGTTCCGTTGGCAATCCGAGAGAGGGCTGCCATTGGCTCTCCTTGGCTTCCTGTACACATGATCAGGATTTCATTGGCTGCATAGTCTTTGATCTCATTTGGCTCGATAATGGTTCCAGCAGGGACCTTGATGTAGCCAAGCTCGATTCCATTGACGATGGCTTTTTCCATCGAGCGTCCAAAGACGACGATCTTACGACCGGTCTTAACAGCGGCCTCAGCAGCTTGTTGGAGACGGAAGATATTCGAAGCAAAGGAGGCAAAAATGATGCGCCCATGGATGCCTTCGATGATCTTCATGATGGATTGGCCAACCACTTTTTCAGAGTTAGTAAAGGTTGGGATTTCCGCGTTGGTTGAGTCTGAAAGCAGACAGAGAACGCCTTCTTCCCCAAGGGCCGCCATACGATGGAGGTCAGCCGGTTCCCCAACAGGTGTGAAGTCAAATTTGAAGTCTCCGGTACAGACAATCTTTCCTTGAGGGGTGTGAATCACAATTCCCAAAGGTTCTGGAATCGAGTGAGTCGTACGGAAGAAGGTTGCTTTAAGATTTTTAAATTGAAGCTCAGTGTTTTGGTTGATTTCGTAGAGTTTGGCATCACGAAGAAGCCCGTGCTCTTCTAATTTTCCACGGATTAAGGCAAGCGCCAAAGGCCCAGCATAGATAGGGACATTGGCTTGCTTCAAAAGGAAAGGAATCCCACCAATGTGGTCTTCGTGCCCGTGGGTAATGAGGACCGCTTTGACGCGATCGATATTGTCAACGATATAAGAGTAATCTGGGATTACATAGTCGATCCCAAGGAGGTCATCTTCTGGAAATTTGATCCCGGCATCGACAATGATGATTTCATCTTGGTATTCGATCCCGTAGGTATTTTTTCCGATTTCTCCAAGTCCACCAATGGCAAATACACCAACTTCTTCAGGTTTTAAGGTATAAGCCATGGATTAGTACTCCGTTAGTTCAAAAGCACCTGACTCTTTCTCGTAAGCAAGGTGTTGCTCAGAAAGTGGTGTGATAAATTCAATGTTGAAATCTGTGTTTGCTTCAACCAATTGACGTGCTTGGATGCGTCCTTCGCGTTCGTTTGGTGCATCAATATCGAGATAAAGTGCATGCGTTGTTTCACGACGAGGGTTGCGGTCTTTTGTTTCCTGATAAAAAACTTTGTAAATCATGAAGTAATTTTCCTTTCATTATTTCGGTCCATTTGTTAGCTGCGAAGGAGTGCAATCACTAGAGTTTCCTACTCGCAACCAGTGGACCTGATTCGATACAATTAATTATCATTATATCATAAATTCGCCTGTAAGTAAAAGATAGACTGGAAAAGTCAGAGAGGCAAAGACCTATAATAGAGAAGCTTTTGAGCGGTTTTGGATAGGAAAATCCTGCGCTCTAGAGGAGAGTTTCGCTGGGATTTGAAGGGAATTTGTAGTATAATATAATCCAGTTCAAGAGGAGTAGGAAATGAAATTATTAGCATTTGATACCTCGAGTAAGGCTCTTTCTGTAGCGATTTTAGAAGATGAGACTCTACTTGCAGAAACAACATTAACCATTAAAAAGAATCATAGTATTACCTTGATGCCGGTCATCGATTTTTTGATGCAACAAATTGACTTGACACCCAAGGACTTGGACCGCATCGTGGTGGCAGAAGGTCCTGGGAGTTACACTGGGCTGCGCATTGCAGTCGCAACCGCAAAGACCTTGGCTCATACTTTAGGGATTGAATTGGTCGGGGTTTCGAGCCTCTTAGCCTTAGTGCCAGATGATCTAGAAGGTTTGGTAGTTCCTATCATGGATGCCCGTCGAAACAACGTTTATGCAGGTTTTTACCAAGAAGATCAGCTGGTTGCACCAGAAGGGCATTTTCCATTTGAGGAAGTCCTAGATCGTGCAGCAACGAGTGAGCAGGTCACCTTTGTCGGAGAAGTCACTGCCTTTAAGGAACAGATTGCCTCCAGCCTGCCAAGAGCTACTTACTATGAAACCTTGCCAGATGCAGTGAAAATCGGACGTCTCGGTCTCAAACAAGCGCCTGTTAGCCTCCATGATTTTGTCCCTCATTATCTCAAACGGGTCGAAGCAGAGGAAAATTGGCTCAAAGACCACACGGAAACAACGACCTCTTACATCAAGCGTCTATGATGAAAGGAACAATCAAGAAAGGGAGCAGCCAGGATGCGGCTGCCATTCTCGCTGTCATGGAAGATGTCTATGAAGCGAGTCCCTGGAAGTTGGAGCAGATTGAAGCCGATTTAGAGCAGGAATCGACCTCCTATTTCCTAGCTGTGGATGAAGGACAAGTCCTTGGATTTGTCGCCATTCAAGAGACTCTCTATGAAGCAGAGGTCCTACAGATTGCGGTCAAGCGCGCCTTTCAAGGCCAAGGCCTAGCTCAGCAGTTACTCGCGCAGTTGCCGGACCATAAAGAAATTTTCTTAGAAGTGCGCGTGTCCAATCAACCGGCCCAAGGCCTATACAAAAAAATGCATTTTGAAGAAATTGCACGGAGGAAAAACTACTATCACGATCCCATAGAGGATGCTGTGATCATGAAGAGGAACCCAAATGAAAGATAGATATATTTTGGCTTTTGAGACATCTTGTGATGAGACCAGTGTGGCTGTCTTGAAAAATGACGACCAACTCTTGTCCAATGTCATTGCCAGTCAAATCGAAAGTCACAAGCGTTTTGGTGGGGTGGTGCCTGAGGTAGCCTCTCGTCACCATGTGGAAGTCATCACCGCTTGTATTGAAGAAGCCCTGGAAGAAGCCGGTATCACAGAAGCAGATGTCACAGCTGTGGCTGTCACCTACGGTCCAGGCCTAGTTGGAGCTCTTTTAGTCGGCCTAGCTGCAGCCAAGGCCTTTGCCTGGGCGCATGGACTTCCTTTGATTCCTGTCAATCATATGGCAGGGCATTTGATGGCCGCTCAAAGCGTCGAGCCCTTAGAGTTTCCGCTTTTGGCCTTGCTGGTGAGTGGAGGACATACAGAACTAGTCTACGTCAGTGAAGCGGGTGATTATAAGATCGTCGGAGAGACCCGTGATGATGCTGTCGGAGAGGCTTATGACAAGGTTGGGCGCGTGATGGGCTTGACCTATCCAGCAGGACGTGAGATTGATCAGCTGGCCCACCAAGGGGCTGATATCTATGATTTCCCTCGGGCCATGATCAAGGAAGACAATCTGGAATTCTCCTTTTCAGGACTCAAATCTGCCTTTATCAATCTGCACCATAATGCCGAGCAAAAAGGAGAAAGTCTCTCCAATGCAGACTTGTCTGCAAGTTTTCAGGCAGCCGTACTAGACATTCTCATGGCCAAGACCAAGAAGGCCTTAGAAAAATATCCGGTCAAAACCCTGGTCGTTGCTGGTGGGGTCGCAGCTAACCAAGGTCTTCGCGAACGCTTGGCTTCTGAGATCACAGATGTTAAGGTCATCATTCCGCCTCTGCGCCTCTGCGGGGATAATGCAGGGATGATCGCCTATGCCAGTGTCAGTGAGTGGAACAAAGAAAACTTCGCAGGCTGGGACCTCAACGCCAAACCAAGCCTAGCCTTTGAAGGAATTGAATAAGAAAAAGGAGCCAATTGGATGTGCGATTCCAATGGCTTTTTTGCTGGGATCTCACCAACTAGTAGCGGATTTGCGAGGTGAAAGAAAATTCGGTATGATAGAAGGAATAAAACCTAGATGGAAGAGAGGGAAGTCGGATGGTACGAAACAGAAATAAAATTAAACAGAATGTAGTTGTATATTCTAGCTTAATTTTACTAGGAATGGGGTTTATTTTATTTCTTTTTGGTTGCTCAAAATATTTGAAGGAAGATACTAAGAGATCTACTAATGGAGATGAAAATGAATATTTTAATACTTATAATCTTAATGCAGATATCCAGGATTTTCAATTTATCCATGCTAAAAATGGTATAGTAGTTGAATGGAAGTTTGAAAATAATAAAGTAGCAAAAGCAGTCAATTCCCCTGATTGGATTAGAGTAAATCAACATTATCTTGTTAGAGCGAGGGAGAAATTAAGACTAGCGTCTGCCTCTAAAAAAATGAAGTCAGATGAATACTCGTATTTAGATGTCTTTGATTTAACCAATAAAAAAGCCTCTAAGAAAGAAGTTAATGTTTGGAAATTAATGGTTAACTATTTAAAAAATGATAATTTTGAATTGGTTGGAACCTTGCCAACTCTAAGAAGGATAGAAAACAATGATTATGTTGTTATTAGAATAAATGATCAACTAACATATCGTTATTTCTTACTTAATCTTAAAACACTTAAAATTGATAAAGAAACAACGGAAGAAAAATTAAATGAGAAGAATAGAGTGTATCTCTTTATTTCTACCCGTAAAGGTTACACTGCTGGAGTTCTTCCGTTTGATAATGGATTTTGGAAGGAAAAATCTTTCAAAGGGGATATCAATTTAAGAGCGTCTTATCCGACAGCATTTAAACTCTTTTCAAAACCAGAAGGTTTTGCTTATAAAGTGATCAATTCTGAGAATGGTGCCATTACGAATGGGAAAGAACTGATTGATCTAGAAACAGAATTTCTTACATTAGGTTCCTCTGTGTACGATTATGCCTATCTGCCTAAAGAACTGAGTATTGAAAATAAAGATACGAAAATCTCTCAATTCGATGAGATTCAACAGTATTATAATGGTAAATCTGTTTCAAATTGGCACTGAGAGAATTTTTAGGAAACATACAAGGAGAGTGAAAAAGAGGTTGTTATGCAAACAATGATTAATTTAGGGATATGGGAGAACAAGAATTACCATTTTGATTGGGAGGAAAAAATCTTACTAGAAGAGACATCTTCTCCTAACTACTGGTCTTATGTACTTCTCCCTATTACATTATTTATTATCAACAAAATTTCGGATGGATTAGCGGAGGCTGGAATATTTGACAATCAGTTGGTACGACTTGGAACGATTCCAATTTTAGGTGTTATCTCCTACTTCTTAGCTGCGTGGATCATTCGATATTACCATGCAAGTCTGAAATTACAGCCATCCAAGTTGGATGTGGATCAGTGCAAGAAGTTAATCAAGGCATTAAAGAGACGGAAGGTCTACTTTACATTTCTGGTCAATCTTTTTAGGTGCCTAACTGTAGCCGCTATTCTTTTGTTTGTCATCGGAAATGAAACCATTGCAGTACTCTTTTTGCTCATTAGTTTTATAGTGATATTTATGTTTAAATTTGATTATCAATTATCCAAATGGCCTGATATGATAGAGATCATTGCCAAAAAAGTAGAAAAGGAAGATAAGGAAAGTTTCTAAAATAGCATAGGTAGTGAGTTAAGTGAGTGAAGCCTCATCTGGAAGAACGGGAGTCGAAGGAAGCTGAGTTTGACTGCTTTACATGGTCTAGGCTGCTATCCTGAAAGTATGTAGGAAGTAAATAGGATGTTAGAATATAAAGAAACAAGTATTTTCTGTCATCAACTGGTAGAGTACGATGGCAAAAAATTTCTGTTAGATGCTAGTACCATGAAGCCTAAGTTCTATTATTGGGGGTTGCCAACGGAAGCTATCACTGTTGAGATGATGGAAGTAGATAAAAAAGTTACAATTCCAGGCACACCCATCCATAAAATAAATGGAGGAACAGTAGCTATCATAGTCCAGCCATTTGTTGGAGTGGTTTATAGTCTCTTAAAAAAGCTATTCAGTGAGTATGCCATTAGTCAACAAATTTTTCTAAAGATAGTCTTATTTGTGGTTGCCATGCTTATATCTTATGTGCTCTTCCGATGTTCTGTAGAAAAGGCACGTAAAAAGGTCAAGAATCTATTTCCTACAGCAAGGAAGAGATATATTGTGACTTTCAAGCCGATAGCAGAAAGAAAGCAAATTTTTGATGCCCATCTATTAAATCTTGTCTTACTGGCCTGTTTAGCTATGTATTTATTTAATAATAATGGTCAAGAAGGTATCTTTTTAGTGATAGGCGGTATTCTTACAGCTTTTCTATTGACCTTCGAATTTGGTAAAGTTCCAGTTCTTTTAGGAGCTAAAACAGGGAATTTAAGTCTTGATAGTGTAGAAGAGATCATCATTGAAAAAAGTAACTAGAATAGAATGGACAAGAATAAAAGAGTAGAAATCATGAAAAAAACAATCGTTTTGTTAGTAGCGCTTCTATCATTAACAGCATGCGCCCAGTCTCGACAGGACTCAAAAGATTCTTCGCCGAGTAAAACGGAGCAGACTTCAAAAGAGTCCTCAGCTGTTAAAAATGAAAAAGGCTTGCAGTTTGTGGTGGGACCACAATATGAAGGAACAGAATCAAACTTAATTGATCTAGGGAAGAAATTAACCAAGGAACATCCAGAACTAGGAAATCAAGGAAGCCTATCGGTCAACTATACTGGCGCAACTTTCTCATCCAATCAACAAGAATATGCCGTATTTCTATTGATTAACAAAGCTGGACTTCAAATTGATAAGGATTTTGAGTTTTCATTGAGTTGGAAATATGATGGGCAATTCATTTATCAACATCAACGGATTGGCTATAAAATTAGTGACAGTGGAACATTGCCTGATCAATCTGCCACGATTTTGACCTTGCCAATATCCAGCGAGCAAAAACAAATTGTCGAGAGCATGACACAAGAAGAAAAGATGTCATTAGAAATGTCGGATTTAAAAGTGAATCAGTAGGGGAGAGATAGAAATATATCGAGGGCTTATCCATTCTCTCTCATTGGTCCTTTTTCAAGCTTTTTTCTTGTGTTATAATAGAGCTCAATGATTCAGAAAGGAGTGAGAGAGTGGAAAAAGATTTTTGGCAGGGGGTGAGGGATGCACTGCCGACAGCTCTAGGCTATATCAGTATCGGCCTGGCTTGCGGTGTGGTGGCGTCTCCCTATCTTTCTCCTTTGGAGATGGCCTTGATGAGTATTCTAGTCTATGCTGGGGCGGCTCAGTTTGCGATGATCTCTCTGATTGCGGCCCACTCTTCGATCTTGAATATGGCCTTGACCGTGTGTTTGATCAATCTCCGGAATATGTTGATGAGTCTGCATACGTCCTCTGATTTTAAGGATGCGAGTCTCGCTCATACCATTGGGATTGGAAGCCTCTTGACCGATGAGAGTTATGGGGTTTACTTGAGTGAGAAGTTAAAGACGGATACTATTACAGTTCCTTGGATGCATGGGAACAATCTAGTAGGCTATGTAGCCTGGATCGGTGCGACGGTTATCGGAACAGCTCTGGGATCTCTCCTACCAGATCCAAAGGCTTTTGGGCTTGATTTTGCCTTAGTGGCTATGTTTATTGGGATTTTTGCAGCCCAGTTTCAAGGTATGCAACTGACAGAAAAGACCAAGACCATGCTAATGGTGCTCTTAGCAGTAGCAGTGAGTTTCTTTCTCTTCCTCTTTTTTGTTTCGCAACCGCTAGCAGTGCTAGCTGCGACCTTGATCGGCTGTTTTGTGGGGGTGGTCTGTGATGCGTGTGAATAGTTCTATCTTCATGACCATTCTGGCCTCAGCCCTCGTTACCTGGATTCCTCGGATCTTACCCTTCCTCTTAGTTAAATACAAGGGACTGCCGGCTCCTGTGACCCGCTTTCTCAAATACCTGCCCATTTCCATTATCTTTGCCTTGGTTTTATCGAGTTTAGTAGAGGGGAAAATGGGAAGTCTCCCGCAGTTCCACTGGTTGGACCTCATGGTGACCATTCCTAGCTTCTTTGTAGCCTTTCGTTACAAAAACCTTATGGGAACCGTTTTGTTTGGAATTGTCTTGATCGCTCTATTACGATTGACATTTTAAATGCAAAAATATGTTACAAAAAAATTACAATTGTTACAAAAAAACTTGATATTTGTAATAATTGAGGTATAATGGGAGTCAGAAAGATAAAGAGGTGATCTTATGAAAAAATCAATCTTCCGTTGGAGTGCCGCTGTTCTGGTGGCTGCTTCACTTGGTCTAGCTCTCGGTGGTTGTGGTGCTAAGGATAAAAAGACAGCTTCCTCCTCCGCAAAAGTATCTACCAGTAAGGTAGAGAAAAAAACCAAAAGTAATAGCAAAAAGAGTGCAGCATCTTCTGCTCAAGCAAAAGATACAGCTAGCTCTTCAACTCAAGCCAGTAGCGCGACAGGTACAAAAGACTCTAGTAAGACCGAGAATGCGTCTGCTACGACGCAAGCTACTGTCCCTGCAGAACTAGTGGGAACTTGGGTAGGATCTAGTCCACAAGCGGATGCGATTAAAATGACAGTGGATGCCAATGGAAATGTGACAACAGTGGTAAGCTTCAAAAATGACAGCGAACCGACTCGGACGGCGACCTATACGGCAAGAGCCGTCCAAGCAACTGGAAATATCTACTATTGGAATGTTGAAGGCTTTGATGGGGCTGATGCCTTGCTCCCTGGGATCACAGGCTTAGGTGGAGCAAACTTCCGATTTGAGCCTGGTTTTGTCTTGGAAGAAGGACACTATACACCGATTGTTTTCACAACGGATCTCAATACAGAATTTGACTATACTAAATACAATGATTTCCGCTTTTCATTAACCAAAGAACAATAAAAAGACGAACTCGATGGAAAATCGAGTTCGTCTTTTTAGTCATTAGATTATCCAAGATAGATAACTTTGAACAATAGTACAGCTAAGATAGCAGCAAGAATTGGGGCTACAACGGGTACCCAAGCATACCACCATTTAGAATCACCCTTGTGCTCTCCTAAGACAGACTTTGGAAGGAAGGCGTGAACCAAACGAGGACCAAAGTCACGTGCAGGGTTCAAACCAGGTCCAGTAGGACCACCGAGTGATGTGACAAGAGCCATAACAAGGAAACCAAGGGCCAAGTGAGCAATTCCTAGACCAGGGGCATGTGCTTGTGATAAAGCCAATTTCGCTGCTGTTGAGGTAGCATCGAAGACTCCTCCTTGTTCAGTAGCAGCTTTTTGTGCAAGGCCTGCAACTTCTGCACCGAAGAAATTCTTGGTTAATCCAAGTGCACAAAAGAAAAGGACGAAAGATCCTGCAAACTCGTTGATAAAACCATTGATGGTAGCAGCCTTACGTGATTCAGGAGTTCCTTTATCCAAACTAGAAATCGTTGAGAATGTTCCCAAGATGTTGTTAGGATTTTCAGTCTGGAGATAGTATGGACGGTGAGCTGCAACGACAACCAATTGTCCAAACATAGCTCCAAGAAGTTGAGCAGCGATGTATGGTAAAACATTGGCCCATGGGAAGAGTCCGCTAACCGCAAGTCCAAGAGTAAAGGCTGGATTAATGTGGTTTCCTGAAACGTTACCAAACATCAAGGCTGGCATCATGACACCCATTCCGTACCCGATCGCAATGACAAGCCATCCGCTTTGATGACCTTTAGTTCCTTTTAATTCAACGTTTGCAACAGCACCGTTTCCGAGAATAAGTAGCAATGCTGTCCCGAAAAACTCAGTCATGAGTTTAACACTAAAATCAAAATCCATGATTCTAATAATCTCCTTTATAAATTTTATACCAATCCATTCTATCAAGTAAATACTAACTTGTAAAGAATTTTTAAAAATTTTATTTCAATAGATGAATAATAAAGTTAGTGAATTTCTATCAGTAATGAGGGCTTCCTGCTACCCAACCGGTACAGAGGGCGGATGTGATATTAAAACCGCCTGTATGGGCATTGATATCGAGGACCTCTCCTGCAAAGTGGAGTCCAGGAACTAGCTTACTTTCTAAGGTTTTAGGGTTGATTTCTTTGAGGCTAACCCCTCCCTTGGTCACAAAGGATTTGGCTAGAGACATCTTACCAGTGACTGGAATGGGCATTTCTTTTATCTTTTGGATCAGCTCTTCTGTCTGACTAGGAGTCAGCTGTTTGGCTTTTTCAGGGAATCCTTGGGCTAAGAAATCAGCTAGACGCTCAGGAAGAAGGGTTTTGAGGCTATTTTTAATGGTCTTTTCTCGATGCTCTTCGAGGAAGTCTTTTAGATCTTGAGAAGAAGTGGTTGGCAGGAGATCCAGAGACAAGATTTCCCCGCCCTTAACAAAGCTGGACATCCGAAGAGCTGCAGGACCCGAAAGTCCAAAATGAGTAAAGAGAAGATCGTGGGTGATCATGTGTTTGTCATAGCTCAGTGTGATATCTGTTAGCGAGATTCCTTGCAAGGCCTTATGGGGAAAATCTGTCAACAGAGGACTCTCTGCCGCTTCGAGATCGGTGATGGTATGCTTGAAGTGACGGGCAATCTCATACCCATAACCCGTAGAGCCAGTCGATGGGTAAGATTTGCCACCAGTTGTAACGACTAGCTTGTCAGCTGTCCACGTATGCTCAGAAGACTTGATGATAAAGACGTCCTCGGGCTTGGTGACAGAAACCACTTCACAGTTGGTGGCAATGCTAGCACCTAGCTCAAGGATCTTATTCTCTAAGGCTTGAATAATGGTGCGAGATTGATCACTAGCAGGAAAGACCCGGCCATGGTCTTCGACTTTTAGCTTGACGCCATTATCGGTGAAAAATTGGATGATATCATGATTATCAAATTGGGAAAACACACTGTAAAGGAAGCGCCCATTTCCAGGGATACCGGCCATCAAATCGTCTAAGGTTCCGTTGTTCGTGACATTACAGCGACCTCCTCCGGTACCAGCAAGTTTCTTACCGAGCCTTTTATTTTTTTCGATCAGTAGTGTAGGTTGGCCATAAGAGGCGCTGGCAATGGTCGCCATCATACCTGCTGGGCCACCACCGATGACAATGGTGTGAAAATGAGTCATGTAGATCCTTTCATGTTAACTTAACCGTTTTTGGTTTCATTGTATCATAAAATGGATGTCATGAATCAAAATAGTAGCTTCAATTTTTGGTAATTTGTTTTATTTTTTTAGAAAAAAGCTTGCAAATTTTCCGAAAAGGAGTAAACTGATAGGGATAAATGGATGTTTACTTCTAAGTAAGCAGAAGCGAGGATACGAATCCTTATTGGAAATGATCCAAAAAAAGGGAGATGAAGATGAAATTATATGTACAACTGACGATTATATTCACGATTTCATTAATTGGTGAAATCATTTCGGATGGGTTGCACTTACCAATTCCTGGAAGTATGATCGGGCTGTTGATCCTATTTTTATTATTGCAGTTTAAGTTACTACGCATGCGCCACGTCAATATGGTAGGAAATTTTTTATTAGCAAACATGACGATTTTATTTCTTCCCCCTGCTGTCGGTATCATGGATAAATTTCATGTGATTGCTCCTTATCTATTTCCGATCATGTTGATTCTAGTTGGAGCCTTGGTTATCAATGTGGCTTTAATTGCAATTGTGGTTAGTTTTATAAAAAATCGTTTTGAAGGTGATTATCCAGAAGGGGGACGCAAGCATGGCTAATTTTGCGAGTAATCCTTTATTTGGGATTGTCTTATCTATTTGGGCTTATTTGATTGGAATGTTAATTTTCCGCAGGTATCCTCATCCAATAACAACGCCACTTTTAGTGGCTACAGTTATCGTTATCTTATTCTTAATGATTACAGGAATTTCTTATAAAGATTACTATGTCGGTGGTTCCCTGTTAAATCAGTTGATTGGACCATCGACAGTCGCCTTGGGGATTCCTCTCTATAAGAGTTTCCATTTGATGAAGCATCATGCACGGAGTATTCTGATCGGCTCGACAGTGGCAGTTATTGTGAATACGATTTTTACAGCATTGATCGCGAAAGCATTTGGAATGAAGTACTTTCTAGCCATTTCGCTCTTTCCAAAATCAGTTACGACTGCAATGGCAGTTGGGATTACTGAAAAAATGCAAGGAATTACGACCATCACTCTTGTGGTAGTTGTAGCAACTGGATTATTAACAAGTGTCTTGGGCCCAACGATATTGAAACTGTTAAAAATAAAAGATCCAGTGGCTATTGGTTTAGCCCTTGGCGGAACAGGACATGCAGTAGGAACAGGGACAGCGTTTAAGTATGGTCATGTGGCCGGTGCTATGGCAGGATTGGCAATTGGGATCACAGGAATTTTGTATGTATTCATTAGTCCAATTGTGGCTTCGATGATTTTATCCTAAAACAATTTATTATTTTTCTGAGAGAGGCTCAAAAAGGCTCTCTTTCATTTTGTAGTGAAAGCTTAAAAATCAATCCGGAGTGAAAGAAGCTTTTCATGATTACTATCCAAAGCTTTTCCAAGCGTCTAAAAAATGGTATAATGAACTGTAAATTTCAGAAGTTGGAAGGAATGTCATTACTATGATGAATATGCAAGACTTAATTTAAGATTCTTTAAGTCTTGTTATACATAGAAATATTGATTTTAAAGGATTTAGTCTTCGACATAATTAACAATTTTTAGATGTATTACACTATATTGGACAGTAAATGGACATTGACAGTGTTTTTGAAGAAAATAAATAGAGGCCTAAGCGTCTCTTTTATTATAAGCAAATTGTGCAAATTTTTTTGTTTCCCCTTGAATACATTGATAAAGTCCTCCTTATATTCACACATCATTTGATTTAGAGTAATAAACATGCTACAATGAAAGCGTATACAAAACGTAAGGAGGAAATGAAAATGAAAAAAACAACTAAGTTTTTGCTAGGTGGTGCATTAGTAATATTGTTTTTAACTCCAGTATCTCAAGTTAAGGCTGATTGGCATCAAGATAATGTTGGTTGGTGGTATTCACTAAATGATGGTTCTTATTATAAAAACACGGAAGCTAAGATTAACGAGAAGTGGTATAAATTTGATGAAAGAGGTTATATGATGACCGGCTGGCAGCTAATATGGGAGCGTAATGATAGTAATTATGGGATTATCAAAAACTGGTCTTATTTTGATCCAGTAAATGGTGATAAAAAACTGGGCTGGCAAAATATAGATGGAAAGTGGTATTACCTTACTAAAGACGGGGCACTTATGGGTAATCAAGACATAGATGGGAAATATTATTATTTTGATCCTGTTAATGGTGATATGAAAACGGGTTGGCTATCCGAACAACAAAATTCAAATACAATTTGGAATTATTTCGACCCTGAAAGTGGAGCCAAAGTAGAAGGTTGGCAAAACATAGATGGTAAATGGTATTACTTTCCTAAATATTATCATGCAGTAACTGGTTTCTGGAGTATAGATGGAAAAGATTATTATTTCGACCCGATTAATTGTGATATGCAAACAGGATGGGTATCTAAACAATACAATTATGGGACAGAAAAGTTGTATTTCGACCCTGTAAGTGGAGCCAAAGTAGAAGGTTGGCAAGAAATAGATGGGAAAAGGTATTACTTTGGTTGGAATGGGGCATTGAAACGGCATAAAAAAATAGATGGAAAAATGTATTATTTTGATCCAGATACTTATGAATTGAAGATAGGCTGGATTGAGGCGTTGGGAAACAAATATTATGCAGATCCTAACGATGGTGGGGCACTTGCAACAAATAAAACTTTAGTTATAGATGGTATTTCATACACATTCGATTACAATAGCATTCTTATCAAATAATGCGCCTTAACTGGTCAACACCTCAAAAGTCAATTTTTTCTAACTTTTGAGGTGTTTTTAACTATGAAAAAGAATTACATTATACAATCAGAGTGAGTTATTTGGTAGTTAAGAAGCTTCATTTAGATCCTTACTTATAGCTAGTCTTTGATAAAACTAGTTGCTAAACTTTTGATAATTTCTAAGTACGTAGGGAACGTTATTTTTAAAACTAGCTTTTGAGTTCTCTTCCAGATGACATTTTCTCTTATTTTATTTAAAAACGTACAGTGACAGACTTTATATTTTATTTGGTGATTACGACCTCACTCTATCCACACATTATTTGATTTAAAGTAATAAAGATGCTACAATGAAAGCGTATACATCTGGTGATATAAGGAGGAAAAAAATGAAAAAAATAACTAAGCTTTTGTTAGGTGGTGTATTAGTAATATTGCTTTTAGCTCTATCATCTCAAGTTAAGGCTGATTGGCATCAAGATAATATTGGCTGGTGGTATTCAACAAATAATGGATCTTATTATAAAGATACATTAGCTTATATTGACAAAAATGTTTATAGATTTGATGAAAGAGGTTATATGATAACCGGCTGGTATTTAGAGGAGTATAGGGAGCCTAATGGTAGACTATTCAAAGACTGGTCTTATTTTGATCCAGTGAGTGGAGCCCGATTAAAGGGGTGGCAACAGATAGATGGTAAATGGTATTACTTGTATTCATATTGGATAGCTAGAGGTAAGCAGATTATTGATGAAAAAAAATATTATTTTGATCCTGTTAATGGTGATATGAAAACAGGTTGGATATCTACACCAGGTCTTAATGGTACAGATTGGTCTTATTACGATCCAGTAAGTGGAGCCGCATTAAAGGGGTGGCAACAGATAGATGGTAAATGGTATTACTTTGCAGACTATTCTGTTCATAATCATGCATTAAAAGGATTCAATAATATAGGTGGAAAAGAATATTATTTCGATCCAGTTAATGCCGATATGAAAACAGGTTGGATATCCCGACAATCTGATGTTAAAAAATGGTATTATTATGACCCAGAAAGTGGAGAACGACTGTTAGGTTGGCAAGACATAGATGGGAAGAAGTATTACCTTACATCAGAAGGGGCATATTGTGGTTATACTTATACTATAGATGGGAAACTTTATAATTTTGATCCAGTTACTTGCGAATTGAAAACAGGCTGGCTTGATTTAAACGGATTAAGATCTTATGCAGATCCAAATGATGGTGGTGCATTTGCATCAAATAAAACTTTAATAATAGACGGTATTTCATACACATTTGATTCTGGAGGTTCTCTTATTAACAATATACCTTAATTGATCAGCACCTTGAAAGTTAGATTTTTTTCTAACTTTCAAGGTGTTTTTAACTATAAAGTAATGTTATAATCTATGATTTTAGGAAGTAAGTATATAGATTAAAAAACTTTTAAAGGTCACTGACAAATTAAGGTGAAACTAAATCTTTTAGAGTCGCTTTATATCAAGAAATATAGGATTTCAATTTCCTCTTTATTCTGGTAAATACTAGTAAGTTTTTAGTTGATACTGTCAATAATTTTGATTAACACTCCGTAACTCTACTTGAGTGTTTATACATAATTATTGACAGTATCGAAAAAACTTTTCGAAAAATTTATACTTCCCCTAAAGTTAATTATTTTCTGTTATAATAGACATTTCTTCATTTTTCCGTTATAACAGACAATGACATACTTTTGTAATATTATTTTGGTATAATTAAAATCACAGAAGGAGGTAAAGATTTTGAGAAAAATAATAGGCATACTACTACTTTCATTATCAATAATTACGTTAATTGCTTGCTCTAAAAACAACTACCAATCTTTAGATGGTGAGTATTATTGGATCTCAAGTGAAAGAAACGAGTTAGCGTTTATTATTAAAGGAAATAATGCTTCCATTGAGCATGGAGAAGCCGATGGCTTTACCATTAACAAACAAAAGAATACGATCGAATTAACTGGACAAAATATTGCAAGTCGAACAGAAGAATATTCATTTAAAGATGGGGTCTTTTCTGTTGATATTAGTGGAGTTAAGCACGACTACTATCTTAAAGGTAGCGAAGCATATAAAAATGCACTAAAACAATATGGATATAAATAACATCATTCACACCTATTTTACCGAATAGGTGTTTTTTTGTGCTGAATAGATTACTTCAAAAAACTTTTAAGCTTATTCTTAACCGAATAGTTTATATTTCATGCAAATTAGTTTAATCAAAGAGATTGATTATATTTTATTATATAATGTATTCATGAATAATTTAAAAGAAGAAAATATTAGAAGAGCGATCTGGCATATCAGACGTCACCTAAACGAACTATTGAATTCACAAGATGAAAAATATAGAAAACATGAAATGTTTCATCTAAGATCTAGTATTGATTGTTTAGAACGTGTAATGAACAACGAAAAACCCCTATCCGCCAATGGATAGGGATGAAGTATTTTAAAATTAAATTAACAAACTTGATGAAAGCTATAAATATTGTGATGTGAAAATAATCTTCTTTTCAAAGAGGCACTTCACTTCTTCAAGGTGCTACTATTTCGTTAAAATTAGAATATCTTCTCTGAGATCATATTTGTGAGAAGTGCTGTTTTTAAATTGCCATAGCAGTATCTCAGATTTTCTATAACCAATATCTAATCCCAGTTCACCTAATATCTTTGCAGTCTGAATATGAACCATTTTAAAAGCATGGGAATCACTAACCAATAACGCTATAGATCCACCAGGTTTCAAAACCTTATAAGCCTCCTCTAAAGTCTTATACATGCCACCAAAATATTCCCAAACTAATTTTGTATAGAGCTTTTCGAAACCACTGGTTGCACCATCATGATCAAGTCTCTTTTGAATTTCATCAGTTACTTGCCGAATGCTTTCAAATTTTGACACTTTTTGCCTATCATTATCATCCTTATAAATATTTGTTGTAGAACCTCGAATCATCCTTTTTTTTATCTCACGAAATTCTTGCAAATCTGTAGCAATTCCATCAAAAATTAACTCCAGTCGAGTATGTTTGGTATATTCATGATCCCCAGGATAGGGAGGGGATGTGATAATAAAAGAAATCGACTCTGGCTTGACAAATTTTGTCATTACTCTGGAATCACCTAAAAACAGCTGATGTCCTGTCTCTTTTTGTTTGTCAGATATATTATCTAAATCAGATATTATTCTTTGGATCTTCAAATCAAATAAGTTTACTACATCAACATCATCTTTAGGTTTCTTAATTCCAAATCCGGGACCATAACTTACATTTGAAATAGGAACCAAAATTGAAGTTAAAGCAAATTGAAATAGATCTCTATTAACTAACTTTAAATTATCAATTATTTGACGAATTAGGATAGCTTTTGCAAAAGGTTTATCACTGATATATCTTTCTGTCAACATATCTGGACGATATTTTTTTACAACATCTTTATATTTCTTTTTAAATACATCCTCTTCAAATAAGGATATTGAATTATCATTTTCAGCAATATCAAAATCATAATCACAAATCTGAGATTCAATTTCTTTCTTAAGTAAACTATACTCTTGTTTTATTTGTTGCACATCTCTGTCCCAATTAAGTTTTATTGTTCCAGCTTTGTACATGAAGTCATTTGCATCTATACCAATTGACTTAACACCTATTGATTTTGCATAAATAAGTGTAGTCCCAGATCCCATAAATGGATCTAAAATTACATCATTATGATCCACTCCTAGTTTTGAAAACATATATTTAGGAAATTCTGGTGTATAACCTAATACAAAATTATACCAATTATGAATGGGGAAATCATTTGCTTTTGAAGCTTTCCCATCATAAGTCGATATTATTGGTGTATGATCCAATTTATGTAAATCTTCACAAATCTCACAATGTTTCCTTGTTGGTGGATTATATTTAAATGCCAAAAAACTTCTCCTTAACACTACTAATAGTAAATTAGATTATATCAAATTATTCTAATTAATTCCATGATGGAATTGTAGGAGAAATATTCACTCTAACATATTTTTCTAAAACTAGAAAATTATTGGTTTGATTTGGAGCCATAATTCCGATATCTAAACCATAATTCCTCATCACAAGAGCAAGTGGCTTAATTGTTTTATTAGGTATCTTACTTAACACCGTTTTATACCCTCCCCACATTTGCTCTAAATTAATATCATCATTAGTGGTCAAAGCTTTTGCTTCACATGGGTAGAGTATATCATTATTAATGTCTATATAAAGCCCATCTATCTCATTAGGTTGCCATTTTTTAGGATTCTGTACTCTGATTACTTGATACTCTGTATCAATATCGTTTGAATAAATAACTTTTGTTAAAATATCACAATAATCCATTACTGAAAACAAGGCAGCCTCATCATTTGCTAGCAAATCCCCATGTTGAATTAAACTTGGTACCGTATTCGCAATGTCTAAAGTCTCATCAGGTACAGGTGGGAAAACAAGCCATGAATTTAATGCATTACCCAGTCCAACATAAACAAACTCTCCTGCAAGATTCCCACTATCCGATTTACCAGTTTTTTTCCGTATATCATACCCTAAATTGATTATACTTTGTGGCAACCTCTTTTGAATCCCTCGGTCTTTTCTAGTTAAATCGAGAATAGTATTTGAAATAGAGGCAGGTTTATCAATTCTACACTCATCGTAAGCTTCATTTACATCATTTAGAGTGAATACGATATTTTGATTAGGATTATTTTGATCATAATACTTGTTGAAAATGGCCTCTAATACTGGGAATTTTTTAGAACTATATACCGTACCATTATATGTGAAAGTCATTTTTACTCCTTTTCTCTATTATCTAAAGCATATTGACAAGCTTGAATTACAAAACTTGAAAATGTTTCATCTGTACCAACCAAAAACTCTTCAATCTCTGAAATTAGTTCCACTGGAAATCTAATTGTCTTGTTTTCTGTTTCTTTTTTCTTCTTTTGTAATACAAATTTTTCCATACCTACCTCCAAATACACTTTAATACAATTTTCATTTAATAGATGCATTGCAATTTGCATTGCAAAACCTGATAATTAAATCAAAAAAAAAGTAGTATAATAACTACTTTTTTAAATATAAGATAAAAGATTACAAATTGGGAATTATGAAAATTTAAAACTTTGTTAATCTTTTAATACTATTTTATCCGCTAATCATAGAAATGATCACACAAAAACAATATCTCAAAGCTCAAATTTTTAAACTACAGCTCCAACGGCATAAAATTCCCTACAATAATCCCTACAATTCTAGGATCTTCATCATACGAAAGAAAAATATCTCGATATTTTGGATTGATAGAAACTAATCGTAAACCCTGTTCTTCCTGGTAAACTCTTTTAATGTATGTCTGATTATTACAGACTACTGCATATACTGCACCATCATAATCAAACCCTGTTTCACGAATGAGAGCCACAGAACCATTTTGATATTTGGGTTCCATTGAGTCACCAGAAATCCATGAGGCGAAATCGTGGGCTAGTTCTTCATCAAAATAGACAGTATCATAGTTTTGATCGTTATACACCGATGAGCCGATACCAGCAGACATTTGTTCGTAAACATGGTATTCGTATAGTTTTTCCGATATCGAAACAACATTCTTACATTTTTCTTTTTGAACTAGGCCTCTGACATAACTAAGTGCATTATTCTTACCTTCATCCGATAAAGTATTATATAGTCGGACGATTTCGACCTCTGTAAAATAACCTTTTGGAACATTTAGAATCTGCTCCAAAAGCTTTATTTTTTCTCTAGATGGTTGTTTTATTCCGCGTTCCCATGCAGAATAGGCTTGGTAGGTAATACCCAATTGATCTGCAATATCTTTTTGAGTCATTTTTAGCTCTTTTCTACGAGCCCTTAGTTTTTCTGGTTGGTACATCGTTTCCCTCACATTAATAGTAATTTCAATTCAGCTTTTTGTTTTGCCTCTTTGTCCGTTAGCTTATTTTTATCCCAAACATAAGCTATAGATTTTCCTTTGTCATAAATGAGCCATATTTTTAAATTGTCACAGCTAGTCTTTATTGTTTTCCAATTCTCTTGATTCAGAAGTTCGGGATATTCTTGACTAGTCACGAAGCCTTTTTTGATTACTGATTGCTCAATCTTATTGATTAGAGAAGTCTGATAGTTGTTGAATTCCTTTATAATCTGATCTTTGACACCGTGAAACAAAAGGAGTAGTGGAGCATTTTGTCCATCAATATAATCATCGATAGCCTGCTTAATGGTACTTTCTTTTCCAGAATAATATTCTCTAAGAAGATCTAAAAGTCGAAAGAACAATGCCTGTTTTGAAACATTCAGGCTATTTTGAATATGTTGAAAGGTGTCACAACTATAATAAATCTTTGACAACAAAACAATGTCAGGCATTAATACAACAGCAGAGAAAATATTCGCTTCTCGCTCTAATAGGCTCTCCTGATTATCAATAGATTCTGCAAAATAATTACCTTCATGCTCTAGTATAAAATGTCCTAGCTCGTGACACAGAGTGAAATTTTGTTTCACAATGGGATTATCCTTTTCATAGGAAAAACTAATGCCTAAGTCATCGATAATAGTTAATCCTTCAATCTTATGATTTGAGAAATGGTGACTAATCACTTGAATCTGATATTCCTGAATACAATGTTGAAAGAAGTACTTGAAATTATAGTTTAATAATGAAATATCGTTGTCCTTCATGTACTGGTATAACACATGTTTTGTAGACTTACTTATTCTTGTATACAATTCATCCAAAGAATGATACCTCCTTTAAGTATTATTCACAAAACTAAATCAAATTGGTTGAGTTTATTGTATAAAAAAAGTGGACGAGTGTCCACTAGAAATCAGAGTTACAATTCTACAATCTTAATTCTATTGTTTTGAATAAGATCTCTGAATATATCTGTATTCGATTGCTTATTTATTGAATATTCTCCGAATAAGGACGAAATAGAGTGAATCAATTCCCTCCTTTTCTTATCAGTAGTTGTTCCCTTGTAGACATTATAAACAAAGATAAAATGTACTTCAGGATTGTCAACATAACTATCCAAAATTTTTCTAAAATAACCATAATCAGCTTTGGATAGAGAGTGTCCAAAGAAAATTATTTCTTTTATAGATGGACTAAGAATTTCAGACATACTACTGTTTCTAAACCATTCCTCAAACATTTCTTTTGTATATAAATCAAGAGTTCTTGATGTCTTTGTAAATATATACTCGTTTGATAATGGAGATAAAAACTCATCATCCACACCAAAAATAATCTCTTGAGTCTCCGAATCAAGACGACCATGTAAATTTAAAGTTTTGATGGGATTTCCTTTAAAAATTGGATGAAGGTATTCCGCTCTATCTCTGTTTTCAGACATATCCCAGGGCGTTGTATAGTTAAACGTTAAAACGTTATAAGTTGAATTTTCCGTGTCTTTTCTAATTTTTTTTAAAATAGATTCTATCAAATCCCCTGCATTTTTTTGATAGGCAAAGCTCATCTCGTAAATACTTAAAGTAAGATATTCTCTAAAATCCATCTCTAGCTCTTTTAATTCTGCTAAAAGAACTTGAGCAACCATCGGAAATAATTCTTTCTCTAATTTACTTTCAAACGTGTCTTCAAATTTTTCTCTATCGATTGTACTACCAATGTTTTTTTCATTATATTCATAATACTCTTTCCATAATTCATTCTCTTTTTTTCTAAATTCTATAAATAAATCTTTAGTGCCTTTAACTTTAAAAGAATCAAGCTTTTTATTCAGTAAATTATATGACAACAATTCATATATCTTTTCGATTTCTTTATTGTTCAGATGACTAATTCTTTGAGTACGTATCATAGATTCGCCATTTTGATAAATTGAAAGCAAACTATCACCGATGTTCTCCACAATATTCATACTATTATCGTTAGTAGTCAACTGATTTGCAATTTGATTTTCAACTTGAAACCAATCCGTATCGTTGGTCATTTTTCTATATAGAAAAATTATATACCATGAATTTAATTCAGGCACTATCTCGCTTTTTCTTATGCCTTCGTCATGCGCAAAGTTGATATCTTTTAAGTATCGCTCAATTTCAGAAAGAGTATATTCAAAAATATTACTATAACCATCTTTTTGAAGCTCTTCGTTATTATAATTGAGTTTATTTTCTAATATATACTCCAAAAACTTTTTATAATCAGAAGGAACTCCGCATGTTAAATCAAAGCCATTACCCAATACTAAAAGTGTTTTTGGTAAGTCCCCAATATTTAAAAATTCTGTTTTATAATCCAACTTCTGTACTCCCCTTTACTAACTCATCAATAGCAACTTTATAGAAATCCGCCAACTTAACTACCGTACTCAGATATATATCCTCACTTTAATCCCCATTTTTGGAACTTTAATTTAAAGTTTTATAGTTTGTATTGTTTCTAGATCTTTGGTAACGATCGCAGTATCAAATCGTATTTCAAATAAAACTAAAGATTCCCCTGCAAATTCAATAGTATTTTTGTAACCTGGTACTTTAGCAATAAATTGTTCCGCCACTTCAAAAATAGTTTTGGTACTTTTTTGAACTAAACCCTTAGCTTTTACGTGTTCATTCCCAGAGTGTGGAATTGTAGTAAATGCAATATGAGAGTTTGATTCCATTTCCTTAATCTTATCATTACCTTTGAATGATGAGAAGTAGAGTATATTATTGGTTGAATCATAAATAAAATTGACTATTCTTACATTTGGAATATTGTTTACAGATGTCGCTAAGGCTATTTCTTTTTGTTCAGACATTATTTTCAAAAATTCTTTTTTTACATCCATTCTTAAAACACTTCCTTTATTCAATGTAATTATCTAACAAAAAAGTCTAATTTTAAGTTTACTTGTTTTTTTCAAATGCTTCTTTTCTCTTTTCCATAAATTCAATCAGTTCTTTTTTGAAGATTTCTTTTTCTTTCTCAGTTAAACCCTTTGAATTCATACGGAAAAGCAATTCAATATTATCTAATTCATCTGATTTTTCTTCTGAATTTCCAACTAAATAATCAATTGATACATTTAAAACTTGTGCTATCTTAACAAGATTTTCTTGGGTTGGTTTTTTCTTGCCTCTCTCCCAGTCTGCATAGGAAGATTGTCCTATCCCTAATCGTTTAGCGAGTTCAACCTGAGTTAGGTGAGCTTGTTTTCGTAATTCTTTTAAACGTTCTGCAAACGCCATAGTTATTCCTCTTCAATTTTTTTCAAAAAAATTTTAAAAACCCTTGACATTTATCGCCAACAGCGATAAAATATAAATATAGCTGGTAGCGATATTAGAGATCAAAATAATAATCCCTACCAATTGAGATCATTGACAATTAAATAAAAAGTGCGTCTGACAACCAGATGACTGATCATCAGAACAACACATAAACTTCGTACCTTTATTGTAAATGTTTTGATAAGAAAAGTCAAGTCCGTTTTATGGTTGAAGCGAAGATATAAAACAAGTATTTGTGGGCTTCCACGCATTTCGGACTTTCGCACTTTTCCGAATAGTAAAGTGAACTGGCTTCGCCAAAGGGCGTAAGAGAATCTCTTGGGTATGATCAAGACTACCTAAAGAGATTGGCTGGGAAAGCGATGGTAATTCACGCAAAGCACCTTGCTAAACGTTGCCACCGTGGAAAGAGGGATCTTTCCAACCAAATAACTTTTCTTTACTGCTGTCTATCTACTAAGATAGACTTACTCTCAAGCTACTAAGTTCTTTCCTTTTTTCACTTAGTAGCTTTTTTACTTATTACAATAAAGGAGAATGATATGACAAACTTTTTTCGCACTACAGTGTAAACGACTCTATGATAACTATGAATTTACCTATGGTATGTTTAGTGAATCTGATAAACTACAGGCTAAACTTTATGCTCAAGCTCAAGTAGATCTAGATCATCTGGCTCAAGATGCTCGTAGGAATGGCTATGCTCATGGAGATATTCAATTCTATAGTCGCATGTTTAAACGAAAACTTTTTACACACTATTACTCAAGAGTGAAGCAACTAGCTTAACTCTTTTTATTTTACACTCAGAAAGGAAAATCTTATGATCTCAGAAACACTTAAAATGAAACCAGAATTTATTGGCCCTGCTTACTACGAACGTTTAGGAAATGCTCCTAAATTTATTTTTGGAAAAGAAGGCAAATACCAACGTCACATTCTAAACAGTGCAGAGCACGGTGCCTTTCATGTCATCACACCAGCCTCTACAACGGTCTTCCCAGAAGATGCTCTAGTAGAAACTGTTAACCCAATCTTTTTCCCAGATACTGCTCTAAATGGCAATACTGTTGCACCTTATCTCAATGTCTTTGCGGAAAAATTGGTAATTAAAAAATAAGAAATAAAAGGAGAAAATCACATGGCTAAAATTGGATTAAACTACGGAGAAAAATTACAAATTGCGGATAAAACTTATCGTGTTATTACAGACGGCTTAGATGTTCCAGCTGTCCTTGGAAAACTGACTTTCCGAGGCATTGAAGGTCCTGATATCATCTTTGAAGTGGATCGCTCACAACGTAATCCTGATGGATCATTTGTACAAGTCAATACAGGTGAGATCCGTGGAATTGTCGTAGGGATTCACTCTTCTGTACAGCATGAAACCCTCTTTTTCACCATCGCAGATATGTCTGAGTCTGAAATTGAAGACTTGGGCATTAAATACCGAGAAGAGGTTGAACTAGAAGATATTGTTATCACGCATACCCACGTCAATCGTAATGATATCTATAAGCTCTTTGCTTCTAAAATCAAGAAAAAAGCTGGTGGTACACCAACTAAAGAAAACAAACCGGTAGAAAATAAGAAGGACAACTAGGAGGTGATACACTATGAAACTCTTTACCTATCGCGGGAAAAGAGTTCACGCTTTTCATCGTAAACTAAAGGGAATCACATGGTTTATCTGGTGGTTTCCTTTTTTGTTGGCTATTAGTTACTACAGCTACTTACATCTAGAAGAATTAAAAGTCCATCCCTTACCCCAAGGATATTTTCTAGGAGCTGGGCTTCTCTTTTCTTTAATCTTCTCTTGGTTTATCAATCGGGTTTGCTACAGGAAGATGCTCTTTTTTCAAAAGCTCAACGGCCTTCGAATTCTATCTCGTTTCTTGCTAGAGAATAACCTCTATCTCGTTAAAAAGGTTAAACGTGAAAACAAGATCATTGAAAAAATCACCTTACCTCAAGTGTATGTCAAACAGTCTCGCTACAAGATTGAAGTGAGTCTCATCTTAGAAGGTAATAAATTTCAAGATCGTTTTCTAAATCTTGGGGCCACGCTTGAAGTCATGTTTAACGGGGACTTTCGCAATAAAACCTTTGATAATCGCTTTATCAAATATGAAATTGCTATCAACCGAATTGATAGCAGAATCACCATCGATGAAGTAAAAGTCAAAGGCTCAAAACTCCAGCTCATGAAAGATGTATCTTGGGATTATATTGAAGAACCTCATCTTCTCATTGGCGGTGGAACAGGTGGAGGAAAAACCGTTGTTCTCATGACCATTATCTATGCACTAGCTAAAATCGGCTTTGTCGATATCTGTGATCCAAAAAATTCGGATCTATCTGGATTAAAGAAGATTCCAGTTTTTCATGGTCGAGTCTATACAAGTAAGGAAGATATCATAAACTGTTTTAAAGACAATGTAGAGTTCATGGAAAAACGCTATGAACGGATGTCTACTTCCCCAAAATTCCAAGCTGGAAAGAACTTTACTCACTATGACATGAAACCAAAATTCATTTTAGTGGACGAGTGGGCAGCTCTCATGGCCAAGATTGATCGTGACTATAGCCAACAGTCAGAACTTATGGAATACCTCTCCCAGTTAGTTCTAGAAGGTCGTCAAGCTGGTGTCTTTATCATCTTTGCTATGCAACGGCCCGATGGGGAATTTATCAAAACTGCTCTTCGGGATAACTTTATGAAACGTCTCTCCGTCGGTCATTTAGAATCAACAGGATATGACATGATGTTTGGAGATGCTAATAAGACTAAAGAGTTTAAAAAGCTGGATGAAATCAATGGAGTAAAGGTCAAAGGACGGGGTTATATCGCAAATAATGGTGAGTTGGCTGGTGAGTTTTTCTCTCCTTATGTACCGCTCGATCAAGGTTTCTCCTTCTATGATGCCTACTCTAACATTCCGATCATGGAGTTTGAAGGAGAAGAATTCTCAGTATTTGAAGAATACAAACCACCAGTTGAAACAATTGACCCTATAGAGGAAGAGGAGACTATAGAAAACGAACCAAACAAGAGAACGCTCAAGGAATTTTCGGACGAACAAAATCTTAAAATGCCAACCTTGCGCAAGATTATCTATCTCTTAACAGAACAAGGGATCATCTTTGAACGGACTGTATCCGCTATTCTAGTGGATCCTTTTCAAGAAAAACTTCTTCTTGAAATCCTCGCTCAATTTGAAGAGGGAGGACGCAGATCTTATCCAAAAGCAGTTGAAGCGACGATAGTTCATCATGGGCTAGGACAAGGGCAAGGGCAAGCCTGACCGCAGGTCAGGCGCAGACCGTAGCCCGAAGTCTCTAGGCCATGATGAAACTTCAACCCCCGTTTTCTAATAGGGGGGTTACATTTGGCAAAAACGCCAAGTCCACCCCTCCTCATTCCTTATGGGAGTTGGGTTTTCAATTTTTATGAAGTGTGTCACTTTCGTCAAAAAAGTGTGTCACTTTGCTAGAAAGAGGTGTTGCGATGAATGGACAAAATTAGTCCTTTTCATATTAAGAATTTCAGAAAACAAACAGGACTTAGTCAAAAAGCATTTGCACAAGCTGTTGATCTACCTACAAGAACCTATCGCTCCTATGAAACAGGCGAAAGAGGACTGACGATTGATAAGTTTAGAGAACTTAAAGAAAAACTTGGTTACTATCAAGATTGCGATAAAAACAGTCTTCGAGCTCAGATCGACTATCTACGATTGACCTTTCCTAGATTAAAGGATTTAGACGCTTTCTGTGAAAACTTCCTTCACTGTCATCTAAGCGAATTTACAGACCAAGAAACTCGTCTCATGAATTATACCCACTTATGGCAACGAGGAAACATCTGGATTTTTGATTTCTTTGATAAGTCTGTGACCAACGACTACCAAACTTGTCTTCAGCTATCTGGTCAAGGATGCCGTGAGCTGGAATTGCTTCTAGAAGACAAGGGAATCACTTGGCAGATCTTTCTTCAAAACATTCTTTATTCCTATGAAGATGTTCGGGTGAAGCGTCTCGATATTGCTCTAGATGAACTCTATAAAGGCTATGGTCACGAGGACGAACAAATTCAAATTCCTAAATTGATTGATAAACTCTATTCCAAAGAGATTGTTCTAGATACGATCAAGAAATGGAATATCACAGGTGGTGGATCTTTCACTGATAATGAAGATATGGAAGCTAATCACGGCTTGTCCATTTATTTTGGGAGCCGTCAAAGTCAACTCTACTTCAACTTTTATGAAAAGCGCTATGAAATAGCTCGAATGGAAAACATCTCCTTGGACGAATCCTTGGAGATTTTTGGTATCTGGAATCGCTATGAATTGCGTTTTTCAGATCAGAAGGCTCAAGGTATTGTGGAGGAATATATCAACGGTGTAGACCTCGGAGAAATTGCACGAGGCATCATAAACAAAGAAATCCAAGTCTATGATGGTCTCACTCGCTTTGGAGCCTATAAACCCGATGAGAAATGGCAACAGCTCTTTGGAGGAGTCGAACCCTTAAAACTCTCAACCAACCCTCAACCTTACAGTATTGAGAGAACGATTCGCTGGCTGACCTACCAAGTTGCTAACTCCCTTGCACTAGTCACTGAAGCAGATAAAATCCTGCAAACAGAATACATGAAAATGATTCAAAACAGCGGAGAGATCACAGATCGAGGAAAAGCCATGTTACGACTTCTCAAAGCCAATAAACACTATGAACACTAGAAAGGAAAAACTATATGGAATACAAAGTTCAAATCAATTCACTAGACAACTTTAAAGCCTGGTCTGGGGGACTAACCACCTTGAACACTGTCCGTGAACGTGGTGGAGTAGATACTCTAACCGTCATTTGTGAAGATATCTTCTCTGGTGATACACCAACAGAAGGACAAATCAATGACTGGCTCTGGTTTGATTCAGATTTTATCTACCAAGCTTTAGGCTACGATGATCTGCTTGAGGCTTCTTGAGATGCTGAAGAAGATTTATCAAGCAGATTTTCTGCTTCTTCCAGAACAAGAATTCTGGCATATGTACGTTCTCTTACGAAAAGGAAAGGACTTCTACTATGAATGCGCTGGAAGATCTACCGAAAAACCACCAGATGCGAAAGGTTTCTATGACTATGAACATGCCTGTTTCACGCTAGATGGTCAAGTGTTGAGCGTAAATAAGAAAATGCGCGCCTCACTGATTGCTTATATTCAAAAGACCATCAAAGAAAACCAAGAAACATTTAGAAAGGAAATTGAAATGGCCACTAAAACTATTTTTGAAAAGAAAGTCTCTCAAGTTACGAATGAACTGGGAGAATTACTTAAAAAGAAAGATCACAGAGAGGCTTGGACCAAAGCTGGAGAATTAAATAGTCTTCTAAAAAAAGAAGAAGCCAAAGACCTAAAACCTGACTTGATCGAACAACTCCATACTGAGTTACGAGGCTACTATTACATTAATAGCGAGATCGAAAAAGCCAATAAGCGACTCTATGCAAAGGGCTCAAAGCTCATTGAACTTGCTAGTCTCTAAAAGGAGGATCTATGGATAAAGCCAAACGCTACTTGCTTCAAGCAAAAGAATATCTCTCACACTTCAAAAAGGTGGAGAAAAAAGGAGGCCCACCAAAACTAAAAGTCACCAATAAAAAGACCGTCAATATTGCAGTCATAGGAGGAATTTCTTTCCTCCTTTTTGTTGGTCTCTTGGGTTCTATTCGTGCTATCACACTCTCAAATAAGGTAGGTACACTACAAGCTCAAGTGGAGGCTACTAAAAAACAAAAGGCACAACCAATGGAGTCGAGTAGAAAATACGACTACAAACTCCAGTACTACTTGAACGACTATGTCTACGCTTATTTCACCCTTCCACAAGAAGGAGACAAACAACAAGCTCAAGTAGATTACCTAAATAGCTTTTACAACTTCATTCCTGATGTGAAAGCTCAAGGTCAAGTTCGAAATCCTAGTGAACTTCTCTATTCTCAGTTAGTCACTGTAGAAGGAAAAGTTGCGACCTATAAGATCAAATACAAGGAAACGATCCGCCGAGATAATAACACGGAAGAAAAAGAAATTGTGACAGGTTTCAATATTCCATTTGATGAAAAAGATGGAAAATACTATATCTCTGGTCTTCCTTGGTTCTCTGCTATTGAATCCTCACAAGCTGGACACTTTAGCGAAGACGATCAGCTCCAACTAACCGCGAATGATCACTTTTCAGATGGTCAGCGTAAGAAAGTTGAAAAGTTCCTCAAGGTCTTCTTTACCAACTATACTACTAACCAAGACAACCTCAATCTGATTGCTAAGGATGTGGATATTATAGCCAATACCACCTTCAAAACAATTGATTATACCTATCTTAAAAAAGATGGAAAAAACATCATCGCATATGTCCAAGCAACCTTTGAGGTCGGAGGAACCACTCACTCGGAAAACTTCACCTTTACCCTCTCAGAAAAAGAAAAGACCTACTATGTCACAAAACTAGAACACACCATTCCACTGAACTATGCAAATGATAAAGAATAGGAGAACTCTATGAATACAGACAATCTACGAACCTTCCTCCAGGGCGATGGAATTTGGATCCTGACAGCCATTGCCGTGCTCTTAGCGATCAAGGCATGGCGAAACAGTTCTTGGCTTCAACTCTTCTCTGTCGTTGGTTTCTATGCCGTTATTGTTTCAATTGCCAAAGGACAAGATATCCTAAAAGCAGTCGGCTGGTTCCTGCGACTCTTCGGTATTGAATCAGGACTTTAAGTATGAATGAAGAAAGACTTTATGACTACAGTAAGGGTTTAAATGCTCCTTATTGGATCCAAGAAATCAAGACAAAAAAGGGCACTCGACTATGGTACTTTGCGACACCGATGCAGTTGTCCTTTTTCATTGTCTTTATCATCGTCTTTGTGGCCATGTTACTCTTTGGAGGGTTTATCTTTGTGCCACTCGCAAAAATCACTCACTCAATTTCATTGCTGCTCTATTGGTATCTCCCTTACAAATTAGCTAAGTTCTATACTGAATACGAACCTCACGGTAAAAAGATGCATGTCTTTATTGTAGATTACCTGATTTACTTCTGGGATTTTAAGCTAAACAAAAAAGCTATCTACCATGAAGATCGAATAGAGCCTGTAGAAGAAATTGTCTTTGAAAAAACAAATCTATAGAAAAGGAGGACCTATGAGTATTACTTTAACCTATCCTATAAGGGAAACACATGAAAATCTAGCTCTCAAAAAAGATCAAACAGTCGTTGCTTATTATCGTATTCCAAACACTCCTATCACCATTACAGATGATGAAAAAAAGGGCAAACATAAAATCACTGTTGCTCAAATGATGAAGAAGCTCCAGAAAAACAAGTTCTTTGAAATATCTCTGATCCCTAAAGATTATCTCTTAGAAGAGAAAATGCGAGACTTCTCAGATGCTCTAGCAGATGACAGTCGTGAGCTAGGAGAAGAACTTCTTCTTTACACGGTGGATCGTCTAACAGATGAAATGGAAATCCCTTATCAGTTTGACTGGGTCGTGGGCGTGACCTTACGCAAACAAAATCATGGAGCTACCGTCAAAGACTTGGCCTATGAGAGCTTTAATGAGTTCACTGAAAAAATCGCAAAAGGCCTTGGCTATGAATATGAATTAAGTCCCACCTGGTATGAAGACTATAAAAGTGATGAATTCACCATTTTCCAAGCCTTCTCTGTCCTTCGGGCAAAACGTTTATCCAATGAAGAACTCTTTTATTACCAGCGAATGCAATACCTACGCTATATCCCTCACTACAAGAAGGAGGTACTGGCCAATCGTGCTCAATTCAATATCACTGATACCTTGATTAAAGTCTTAAAAGGTGGTTTCCTCAAGCTAGAAAGCCCTTATGGATCTTCTTTTGTGACGATTCTTCCGGTAGGTAAATTTCCTGTTCAATTCAACGGTTTTCATCTGGGCGAATTTATCCAACGTTTGAACTTTCCTGTTGAACTACGAATCAAAGCAGAATTCATTGATACTGGTAAAATCAAGGGGAGAATGGGACGATCAAATACACGTTATAGAAACATCATGGAAGAGGCAGAAAATACCGATACTGTCCAACAAGACGAGATCATCATGGGGTCCATCTCCTTAAAGGACTTAATGAAGAAAGTCGGAAACAAGGAAGATATCATCGAATATGGGGCCTATCTTATCGTCTCTGCTTCTAGTGTGAACCAACTACGACAAAGACGGCAAGTAGTTTTGAATTACTTTGATGATATGGGGGTTGAAATTAGTGAAGCCTCTCAAGACGGACCTTATCTCTTTCAAGCTCTACTCTATGGAGAAAATCTTCAAAAGAAAACTCGCACCTGGACACATATGGTCACAGCTCGTGGTTTTTCAGAACTTATGCCCTTCACCAATACCTCTTCTGGAAACCGTATCGGTTGGTATATCGGCCGAGTAGATAACTGGACAGGACGTTGGGATAATATTGCAAAAGCCATTGATTCCTCAAAGAACATTGTCCTCTACAATGCGACAGTCGGAAATAAAGAAGATATAGCTGGGAAGATCACTAAGAACCCACACATCATTATTACAGGGGCAACAGGTCAAGGAAAATCCTTTCTTGCTCAGATCATCTTTTTAAGTGTGGCTTTACAGAATGTTAAGACCCTCTACATTGACCCCAAACGTGAACTTAGAAATCACTACCAAGAAGTGATCAACTCACCTGAATTTGCACGTCTCTATCCTGAACGCAAGAAACAGATTGAGAACTTTAACTTTGTAACACTGGATAGCTCACTACCATCAAACCACGGAGTCTTAGATCCTATTGTCGTTCTAGATAAAGAACAAGCTGTAGAGGTCGCAAAAAACATGCTTGAGTTTCTGCTACAAGCCGTAGATGATGTCACAATGGATCAGAAAACAGCTATCACAGAAGCTATTAATGCGATTGTAGAAAAACGAGTCGCTGGTGAGAAAGTCGGCTTTAAACACGTCTTAAAAGTGCTGAGAGACTCTTCTTCCTCTGAAATTGCTTCAGTTGGTCGTTATTTGACATCAATTGTGACGAACTCTATCTTGGAACTAGCCTTTTCAGATGGGACCACTCAAGGCCTTAACTATGAATCACGAGTAACTATCCTAGAGGTCAATAACCTCAAACTACCCAAGGACGATTCCACAAAAATTTCAGATCATGAACGCAACTCTATTGCCCTCATGTTTGCGCTTGGTGCCTTCTGTACCCACTTTGGAGAACGAAATGAAAATGAAGATACCATTGAGTTCTTTGATGAAGCATGGATTCTTATGAAGTCCGCAGAAGGAAAAGCCGTTATCAAAAATATGCGTCGGATTGGACGCTCCAAAAATAATACCTTGGCACTGATTACTCAATCTGTACATGATGCAGAAAATGACGATGATACAACTGGGTTCGGAACCATCTTTGCTTTTTATGAAAAGTCTGAACGAGAAGATATCCTAAAACATGTCAATCTAGAAGTCACTGAAAGCAATCTCGAATGGATTGATAATATGATTTCTGGTCAATGCCTGTACTATGACGTGTATGGCAATCTCAATATGATTTCCGTACACAACATCTTTGAAGATATTGATATGCTTCTAAAACCAATGAAAGCTACAGTGTCATCAAGCCTTGAAAATAAATACGCTAGTTAGGAGGTGAATCCATGCAAGAAGCTTTTGACAAACTAAGGGGAGTCGATATATTTTCTCTTAAGTCCTACATGGAGCCTACTGGGTTTGCTTCCTTTAATGGGGCTTGGGTTCTGATTAATGAGCTTTTCGTCAACTTCTTCTTTTTCATTCTAAACGCAGTGGTGGGCTTCTTTTCTTTACTGATTCGAATTCTTGAAAAGATTGATCTCTACTCCAACTACAAGAACTATGTGTTTAATGGAGCGATGAATATCTGGAAAGGATTTATTGGTTCAAGTTCTGGCGGAGTCGCAAAACAATCACTCGTTTCAATGTTGCTTCTGATTCTAGCGTTCTATCTCTTTTTTCAGTTTTTCTTTTCTAAGGGAGCTTTTTCAAGAACTCTCCTTCACGTCTTTCTAGTTATCATCCTTGGCTTTGGTTACTTTGGAACAATCGCTGGAACATCAGGTGGTCTATATCTACTTGATACTATCAACCATGTCTCTCAAGATGTCACTAAAAATATCACGAATATCAAGGTAGAGTATGGCAATAATAAATCCATTAAAATTGGCGATTCCATGGCAGATAGCTATATTGCAGAAACCTCTTATAAAGCCTATGTATTTGTCAATACAGGACAAGAAAACGGGAAATATAAGAATAGCCAAGATGGGAAACAAGAAACTTTTGACGATAGTAAGGTATTAGGAACAGGCGATAAGAATGGAAACTTTAAAGCGGTTAAATCGAAAGATCGTAATAAATATCTAGATGAACTAGGAAATGGAGCCAATGATGATGGTGAAAAGAACCGATGGGTTTCAGCTATGCCTGATTTCATTTTCACTCGTATGTTTTATGTCATCTTCAAAATCTGTGAAGCTTTTGTATTAGCTATACCCGTTATCTTGATTCAGATGTTAAACGTCATTGCTCAGACACTCGTCCTGATGATGATCCTGCTCTTTCCAATTGTGCTATTGATGTCCTTCGTACCAAGAATGCAAGATTTGATTTTTGGAGTTCTGAAAGTCATGTTTGGAGGACTGCTTTTTCCAGCTATCACAAGTCTATTAACGCTTTTAGTCTTCTATATTGAAAAAATGATCGAAAACATTGTCATTACAGGTTTTGATGGCATCCTTAAAACACTTCCATCTTTGATTATCTTTGGCCTTGTCTTTAAACTACTCATTTCAGTTGTCTCAAAAGGACTCGTATATTTCCTTCTATGGAAATACAAAGCTGAACTGATCCAATTCATTCTTGGCTCTAAAGCACGAATGGTTGCGAATGACATTGGAAATAAAGTTGAAAAAGGGGTCACAAAGACCAGAGAGGTGGCTTCGCAAGTACCATCGAGAAGTCTTTCATCTGCTCAACACCTTGGGAACTTTGCCTTAGCAGGTGCTGGTTTCGGAGCTGGAATGGTGATGAATGCTAAGAGTCACTTCCAAAATGTTGGTTCTTTCTTTACTAATAAGGAATCAGAGCACCAACCTGATGAAGTGCTCCCAACGGAAACACTTGAGACGCCAACAAGTCTAGATACTCCTGAACCAAACATTCCGAAAACCAAGGCAATTTCTGAGAAGGTTAAACCAGTTGAAGAAAAAACACCAACTCCTTCAATAGAATCTCCAATCACAGTGGAGCCAACACCAAGTTCAAGCGAGGAATTCCAAACCCTTAAAGAAGAATGGATTTCTCCATTTAAACAACTCCGCATTAATAGTATTGAACGCAAATTAGAGGAATATAAAGATCCTCAAGCCATGTACAAAGCTCAAGGATCGAATGCTTTCACTCGTGCTTATAGAAAGACTATGACACGAGATGATAAATTAAGAGCCAATATTGAACGAAGAGACCGATTAACAGAACGCTTAAAACAACTCAGAGGAGAATGATATGAATACCAAAATACGCTCAAGAACTTCTTTTTCAAGAGTTCTTGAAGAAACTCTTTATCAGGCCTACCAAGAAGGAAAACGCTCAGTCGATTTCCTTCTTTTGTTTCCAGTCTCAGAACAAGAAAGAGACCAAATCATCCTACAAACTAAGTCCTATTCGGTCGTCTTAGATGCAAAATGGCGTTTTGGGACTGTTTTGTTCACTGCTTATATAAGACATTAACTAGAAAGGAGATTCGATGAAAAAACTAAAATGGTTTCTATTAGCTGGTCTCATTCCTCTCTTTCTACCGGTCCTCATTATCATTATCCTTATGGGAGCTGTCGGAGGTGGCGGAACAAATGGCTCACCACAATCCCAAAATGGAGTGACTTATGCGGATCACTGGTCAGATGGAGATCCCTATACTCACAATTTACTTGTTCATCGCTTCGGTATCACAGCAGAGCAATTAGACGGCTTTTTAGATACGTTAGGAATCTCCTATGATAAGAATCGAATTAATGGAAAGAAACTCCTCGAATGGGAAGCTAAGTCTAATCTTGATGTCCGTGGAATCGTTGCGATCGCACTAAATGAAAGCTCTCTTGGAACTGCTGGAGTAGCCACCAATCCTGGAGCTAATATGTTTGGTTTTGGAGCCTATGACTCCAACCCAGAATATGCCAATAACTTTAATGATGAGATTGCTGTTGTCGGCCTAACCCAGCAAACCATCATTGGGAATAAAAACCAAACCTTTAAAATACAAGATGATAAAGCTAAAAAGTTTGCGAATGGAACACTCAATCCAGCAACTGATGGTGGGGTCTATTTCACAGATACCACTGGATCAGGAAAAAGACGTGCAGAAACCATGCAAAAACTGGATGCCTTCATTGATGAACATGGAGGAACACCAAAAGCTCCTGAACAAACTACAGGAAAAACTAGAGATGGTGGTGGCATCACTTCAAATGATATACCTGTAGGCTATAGTTTAACAACAGCTATTGATACCACAGGATATATCACTAGTACCTATCCTTGGGGACAATGTACCTGGTATGTCTTCAACCGTGGAAAACAAGTTGGAGTCAACTTTGATCCATTTATGGGAAATGGTGGTCAATGGATGAATAAGCCAGGATTCACAACAACCCATACACCAACTGAGCACTCTGCACTATCATTTAGCCCTGGACAAGCTGGTGCTGATCCGATATACGGGCATATTTCATTTGTGGAACAAGTTAAATCAGACGGCTCAATTCTCGTCTCAGAATGTAATGTTAAAGGATTAGGAATCATTAGTTACCGCACATTTGATGCGGAAACTGCAAGACAATTTACCTATGTCATAGGACATTAGAAAGGAATATATATGATTCAAGTTGTAGATAAAAATGATTTAATGGAATTGATTGGATATTCTGAAACTCAAGCTAGTAAATTAATACGAAAGGCTAAGAGCCAGCTTGTACAAGAAGGATTTGAATGGTATAAGAATAAACGTATTGGACGAGTACCAATTATTACAGTTGAATCCATTCTTGGTTTTCAAATACAATTAAAAAATGATATAATTGAGGGGAACCTTCAAAGCGCTGTCATGACTGAAGGAGAAAAATAGCATGGCGGTAATTAAACAGGACGATGGACTGTGGCTAGTTGATATTAGTGATGGTAAAAGTTCCTTAACTGGCAAACGTATACGACACCGCAAATCTAATTTTTTAACGAAAAAAGAAGCAGAGGAATATGAGGCTTATTACCGTATCCATAAGTTAAATCAGATACAGAATACAAAAAAACTCACCATTTCCACTCTTTATGTAATGTTAAAAGGAGAAGATGAGCTTCGTGGAAATAAAAGAAGTACAGTAGATACCCAGGACTCATACTATACCCAATATGTATCGCGATTCTTTGAAAATGCTGATATGTCTTCAGTTACCATTCAAGATGTAAAAAAATATCGAGATTGGTTAATCGAACAGCCTAGTGTAAAAGGCGGCACACTTACAGCAACGCATATTAACCAACAAATGATTTTTGTTCATAAATTGTTTGATATCGCTATTTCAAAAGGTTTTAGACAGGACAATCCATGTAATGCTATTCGGAAACTTCCAGAAAAGCATAAAGAAATGTCTTATTATACTCCTGAACAATTCAAGGAGTTTGAGTCCTATTTCGAAGAAAGTGAATATCCTTTTAAACTTCTATATCGTGTACTCATGTTTACAGGAATTCGTATGGGAGAGGCACTTGCCTTAACTTGGAGAGATGTTTTTCTTGACGAGGGATATATTAAGATCCGTAAGTCAGCATATTATCGCAATGGGAAAACACATATTGGATCTGTAAAGACAACTCAATCAAATAGAGAAATCTACATCCATAAAGCTTTTGTGGATGAGTTGAGAACTTGGAAATCAGTTCAAAGTCAGAAGCTGTCTAAGCTAACTGATTCAACAGATGATTTGCAGATTTTCCAATTTTCAGGAGAGCCTATGACTGCTCCGAATGTCTCTAACTTTAGAGCATCATTCAAGAAACGATTGCCAAAAGATTTCAAATTGATTCGAAACCATGATTTTAGGCATTCACATGTAGCCTTTTTAATAAATCAGGGACTGAGGAGAGGAGAAGGAAAGGATTATATCTTTTTCACTCTAATGAAACGACTAGGACATAGTTCTATCAATACTACAATAAATATCTACTCACATTTGTTCCCATCACAACAAAAAGAAGTCGCTAACGCATTCGACGATTTTTAGAAAAATGGGCAGAAGTGGGCAGTAAAAATTAAGAAAAAGGGTCTAAACCCTTGATACGAAAGGAATCTAGAAAATATTATGATGAATATGCAAAATATGATGAAGCAAGCTCAAAAATTGCAAAAGCAAATGGAGCAAAGCCAAGCGGAATTAGCCGCAACTCAATTTGTAGGGAAATCTGCTCAGGATTTGGTTGTTGCAACTCTTACAGGTGATAAGAAGGTTGTTTCCATTGATTTCAATGCTGCAGTGGTCGACCCAGAAGATACAGAAACGCTTTCTGATATGACGGTGCAAGCCATCAATGCTGCCATTGAAGAAATTGATGCTGCAACCAAGAAAAAACTCGGTGCTTTCGCAGGGAAATTACCATTTTAAGCTAAGGAAGTTTTCATTAACTCAAAAGAGGCTCAGTTTTGAGCCTTTTTCAGATTGAAGACAAAGTCATATTAAAAACTTTCCTTGGGTGAGTACGGACGTTAGGTGAAATTATCCAGTGGATGATTTCAGCAATCCAGGAAGTTCCAAGACTAATTATTGAGCCTAAGGTCTCAATAATTCCGAGTGCCTGAAACGTTATTGTTTCAGGCACTTTTCTCACGGCGGAAAGTTTTAGTATTTTCTTTCTTTGAAACACTAACGATATATTTTTAGGTTTATGTCAGCAATTTTATTCTTTTCTTAGTTCAATGACTTGATCGTATCGACTTTCATTATCAATATGGTGAGCGATTTCTAACACCATCATCGGTAGTGAGAAAATCAAGTCTCGAACCATCTGGCTATTTTCTGCGTCAAGAGCTGCAGTTACCTCATCTGCTAATAAAATATCCTTTTTACGAAGTAGGAAGCGGGCTAGTTCAATCCGGACTCGTTGTCCGCCTGAAATATTTTCTCCGTTATTAGTGATTACAAAATCAAGTCCATCAGTGAGTTCATGGTCGAGTTTGACCTGTCTCAAAGCAGTCTCCAATTCTTGATCTGAAAACTCTTGTCCCAAACTGAGATTGTAGCGAATAGTATCATTAAAGAGGAAAGGATGCTGGCTGATAATGCCTACCTGACGAACAAAGTGACTTGTTTTAACTCCATCCCTTGTCCGACAAGTAATCGTTCCGGCATCCGGCTTTTCTTCTCCTGTGATCATTCGGAAGAGGGTTGATTTCCCACAGCCACTTGGCCCTTTGATGAGGACTTTTTCGCCTTGTCGAATGGATAGATTAAGATCGCGAATAATCTCTCTACCATTATAAGATTTACTTAAATGAGAAATTTCTAGTTCTTCTACTTGAGAGATCGAATGATTGTCCGTTTCACTATCATCTGCTCGATTTAAAATTCCGAAAATCTTTTCTGCCGTTGTTTTGGCTCCTTGTACTTCAACCACATCATACATAATATTTTGTATAGGACCTACCAGTTGACCAGCAGCAATATACATAGCAACCAGGCTAGCCACTGAAACATGATGACCCTGCATAGCAAGGAAGAACCCTAATACCAAGGGGAGTACTTGGCTCAGAAAGACCATAAAACCATTACAAAAGAAAACAATATTATGGGTAAAAGCAAACCTTTGAATAGCTCGTTGATAACGAAGATTGATATTCCAGACGCGCTGAGAATTTTCAGGCAAGGCTTGATTCATCCGCAAGGTCTGAGCTCCTCGAATACTATCAGAGATTTGGTTATGAACAGCTGTTCTTCCCTGAGACATTTCATCCCCTGAATTCTTTAGCTTATTATTCATCAAGAATTGTGGAATGGGACGTAAGATTGTGAAGAAAACAAAGATAGAACCCAATAAAACATTTTGGGCAATGATATAGATCGCCGTAATCAGTGCTCCAAATCCCCAACATGAAATAGACATATAGCGTTCAAAAAAGTTATCTCCTAGAAATTCCATATCCTGTGTCAGCATGGTAATCTTTTCATCTTCACTATATTCCCTGTCTTCCATTAACTTCTGAAAAAGGGCCGTTCGGATATTCATGTGAATTTCACGTCTAAAGACATTATTTGCATGATTACAAAATAACATTAGACTATACAAAGCGAAATAGACAGAAAAACCAAAGAGAGCAAATTTCCAAATAGAGGAATAGGTAAGGTTATTTTGATCTATCGATAGTGCTTTGGCAACAACCAAGGGTTGCCCTAATGCGAGACCCCCATTTGCCAGTGCTCCAATAATGGTTAGGTATTTTGTTTTTTTATCAAGATATTTAAAGATATTAATCATAAATCTCTCCTAGAAAATAGAACCCTATGGTTGAGAAATATCAGATGTAATCATTAAATCTTATTACATATTATTCTTTGTGATATATTTTACATGCTCATTATACATCTAAGAATAAGTCTGGTCAATGAATATTCAAAAAATTAGAAATGATTAAAACTTTAATAACTAATATTTTAAGATAAGCCTTTGAAAATGCTCTATTTGTCTGTCGGATGAAAATTTACTTTAGTCAATCTTTACAGAAATGAAATAAAAAGCACCCCCAAAGAAAGATATGAAAACATCTAACTCTAGGAGTACTGCTCAGTTTTGAGCCTTTTTTTATTCATCAAAGAATCCGGATAGGTCCAAGCCTCCGAAGGGGTTGGTGGAGAAGTTCTCTTGCTCTTCAAGGAGGGTACGGCCTTGATCGAATTCGAGGAATTGTTCGTAGACAAGGGCTGTCATGCGGGCATCCTCCAAGCTATCGTGTGATTTTCCTGCGACTCCCAAAAATTCTGCAACGGTGTGGAGTTGGAGATTTTTAATGCCGTGGAGGTCAGATGGACGACGTTCGAAAGCCTCGTCAAAGACATCGACAGCGTACTGGTCTTCTAAATCCAAGCCATTTTCAAGTAGGATGGGTAGGTCGCTCTTTTTGGCATTGTATCCGATCAAGGGCCGGTCTCCTACAAAGGCCTTGAATTCGCTGAGGACCTGTTCTAGTTGTGGGGCATTTTGGATCTTGTCCTGGGTAATGCCAGTGAGGCCGTTAATAAAGCTTTTTAGAGGCTTATCGGTGTAGACGTAGGAGTCGTAGTGGTCGACTTCTTTACCGTCCGTAAAACGTACGGCAGACACCTGGATGATCTGATAGGCGCCTTCGTATTGGTTAAATTCGAGGTCAAAGGCGATATAATCTTCTAATGCTTTCATGGGAAATCTCCTGTGGTAGAAAAGAAAAGGGACTGGTAGGATCCAGCCCCGGATTATCGACGGAAAACGCGTGCCCAGAAACCTTTGCTTTCTTGCTCTTGAACTTTTTCGTTGGCTTGTTCGAGTTCAAGTTTCAAGGTATCGCGGTCGTTCATTGCTTGTAAAGTCAATTGTTGTTGTTGGTCCAATTGCTTGTCTTTTTCAGCAATTTGAACGTCTTTCACGCGCAACTGTTCATCTTTCTTAGCGAGTTGCTCGTCTTTGGCTTTGAGTTGCTCGTAGAGACGGACGATTTCAGCATTTTTTTCATCTACCAAAATTTCCATCAATTCGCGTTGTTTCACATCATCGCTGACGGGCTCATCTTCAAAAATAGTTTTTTTGTAGATTTCTTCGAGCTTGATCAAGCCACTACGGGTTACAACGGTAACCCCTTTTTCGTTCTTTTGTGTATCTTCTGGAGCCAGCGCTTTGACACGGTTATTGACCGCCTGGCGGCTGACTCCTAAAATTTCAGCAATTTCGCTGACAGTTTTTTCAATCGCCATAACTTCCTCTAATATCTTTTTCTATGAAATACTCTATTAGATAGTAACATAAGTAGGCTAAGCTGTCAAATGAAGCCGAGTAAGGGCAAGCCTTGAGACCACGATTAGCGGGTCTCTGTCATTTCAGGAAGATGGAGGCTGGATTGTGCTAAATCAATGGTCAGTTGGTAATCGGTTTGATCGCGCACAGTGATTTCAAAGTCCGTTGTGTAAAGGACCAGGCGAAGGGTCGCTCCTTTTTCGAGCTTGTAGATGGTTGGTTGAAGATCAAAGTCAAATTCCATCCACTCGCCTGGCGTCACAGCCTCAACCTCTAAGAGGTCATGACGATTTTGGAGGTTGAGATAACCTTTAGAAATGACTCGTTGGCCAGCTTCTTTGAAAGGCAACTCAGTCAAATTGTCTAGCATATGGTAGCGACCGTTATCCAGCGTACGGACCGACAAGACAGCAGGATAGGGTTGGAGGTATTTCTTGCTTCCAAGCTCTAAGAGTTGGGCTGAAAGCAGGCCTTTATTGGTGCTGGAGTAAAGTCGCAGGTGAAGGCGAGCTTTCCCATTGAGGTGTAGGTCTTCTTCGATTGGAAGATCAATGGTCACCTGTTGCGCCTTATCCTGGTAGAGGTCCGTTAAGAAGGTCGGATAAGCCTTGCCATAGCGCTCGTAATCTTTTGTCTCGTAGCGGTTTTGGATGACTTTTTCGTCGTCTCCCAGGGAGAAGGTCCGCTGATTTGTTTGGTTGCCAAAATCATCCAAGGAAGTCCAACTTTGTTCTCCTGTATTGTCCTGCCAGATGACAGTAGGCAATTCATAGCTTGAATCGTAGCCCAGCAATTTTTTAGAGAGGAGGGCGTTCATGCTTTCGCGGAAGTCAATGGATTGCCAGTTGTTGAGATAGACATGGGCACCATTGTGATAGAAGAGGTGTTTCTTGATGCTTGTTGGAAGAGCCTGGAACATATTAAAGACGTGAAGAGGTTTCACGTTCCAGTCTTGCGAACCATGAGTGAAGACCACCTCAGCCTTCACCTGATCAGCATGTAAGAGATAATTGCGGTCGTGCCAGAATTGATTGTAGTCTCCAGAAGCGCGGTCCAGCTCTTTTTTCACGATGTCTAGATCGGCTTGGTGGGCTGCATTATGGTGCAAATAGTCTCCACCTAGAAGGTTGCGCGAGTAGGTCAATTCGGCAAGGGAATCGAAATCTTCACCTGGATAGCCACCAGGACTTGTCACGAGGCCGTTTTCGCGGTAGTAGTTGTACCAAGAAGAGATCCCAGCCTCTGCAATGATGACTTCAAGACCGTCCACACCTGTGGTCGCAAGGCCGTTAGACATGGTTCCAAGGTAAGAGATCCCGGTGGTTGCGACCTTTCCATTAGACCAATCAGCTTTGACTTGGCGTTTGCGTGTGTGATCTGTAAAGGCCCGGCAACGGCCATTGAGCCAGTCGATGACATTCTTATAGGCTTCGATTTGACGATAATCTCCATTGGTCATCAAGCCTTGGGAATCCTTGGTTCCAAGACCGGAGACGTAGAGATTGGCAAAGCCACGAGCGAGCAGGTAGTCATTGAGAGTATAACTGCTGTTGATATGAGTGAGGGTTTCTTCAGCTTCATCGACTAGCTCAGCTGAACCGACAGGATCCACCAATTCTAATTGAGGTACTTCTACTTGAATGGTATGAGGTTCTTTGACCTCGAGGTCGACATTCATATTGTAGAGGGCCTTGTCGCTGGCCTTATCGTTGGTCCCTTGGTGATAAGGACTTGCGGTCATAACAGCTGGAATCTTGCCTTCATAGCGAGGACGGATAATGCTGACCTTGACCAAGTCTGGCAGACCATCTTTGTCGGTATCGACCCGACTTTCCACATAGACGACCTCGCGGATGGCATCATGGCTCGTAAAGGTTGCGAGGCTCTTGCCGTTAAAATAGTGATACTGGTTATCTTCAGGAATCAAGCCATCGCTGACCAACTGATCGATGAGTAAATTTCCTTTTACTGTTCGAGTATTGAGAAGGTGATAGAGGTTTTCTACCAAGTTTCCATACTCAATCGGAAATTGGACTTCTTTCAAGAAGCTATCCGTATCTTCAAAATCAATAAAATAGCGGAAACCGAGTAATTGGAGGGCTACTGTGTAAAAAATGTTCGGAGACCATTCGCAGTCAGATTGGATATACGTTAAAAAGTCTGTTTTAGAATCCACCACTAGGTTAGAGAGGGGATAATCTGTATCTTTATAGGTGAAGTAAACCTTGCGGACAAACCATTCAAACAGTTCTTTTTCTGGGAGGTGGGTGGGAAGGTCAAACCCAATTTCTTTTAGTTCCTTAAGAATGTCTTTTTGGTCAACAGATAGATAGCTATATTGATTGTATTTCATAGACTGCTCCTTTTATCAGTTTCTTTTTTCTTTACTTCTTATATTATACTTGATAAAATAGTATTTGTCTAAAGACCTTTCGTCTATAAGGAGAAGGAATATTGAAAAAAATATCTTTTGAACAAGTTGCAAGAAGACGGACCTTATTGTTTGGGGTTCTTGCCGTCATTTTTGGGATTCTCATTTTTCGAAACGGCGTTGGTTTCACCAAATTTTCCTTGGATCTATTAGCCATTTACTTTTTAGTTGATGGACTAGGAAGCTTTCTTCTTCGCTTTTTGTTACGTAGCAAGTCTATTTCCTATAGCCACTCTATTTGGTTTATTTTTCTTTCACTTGCGTTGATCTGGTTGAATCGACTGAGTAGTCTGCCCGTAAACTTAGTTGTGATTTGTTTAGGGGCATATCAGTTGGGGAGTGCCATTGTCTATGGGATCACATTTTGGCTTTATAAGGCCAATCGGGTAAAAGGAGGCTGGCTCTATTTATGGGATGCGCTTTTAAACGGTGGGCTTGGTCTAGCAACTGTCTTGGAACCTGGTTCAGATGGGCACTTCCAATTTATCCTCTTGGGGGCTTATCTGGTCTTGTTGGGGATTTCTAATATTCGAGATGGTATTTTATTTGACAAAGACCAACAAGGCCAAGAGTTAAAACGTCGCTTTCGTATTAGCCTACCGGTTATCTTTGCAGCCTTTATCCCTGCTAAGGAGTTAAAACGGTTTAACCAGTTTCTTCAAAAAGGGAGCTCGGCGGGACACACAGGCCCTTATCGATTGGTGAAAAAAGAAGAAGAGGCAAGGGAATTAGAAATTTTGGTTCATACTTCTGACAGCAACTTATTTGGAGCGATTGGGCATGTAGATATTTGTTATCAGGGGAAGGTCATTTCTTACGGAAGTTACGATCCCTTTTCAGAGCGTCTATTTGGGACGATTGGGGATGGCGTACTGTTTAAAGTGGATAAGGAACCATACATCGAACTATGTAAAAAAGAGAGTCAAAAGACGCTGTTTGGCTACAGCCTATCCCTTACCGAAGAAGAGAATCAGGCAGTAGAGAAGCGTCTAGCTGAAATTGATCAGTTGTTAGAACCTTGGGATCCACCTAGGAGGTTACTGGAAGACGGTCAGCCGACCTACGCTTACAAATTGAAATATGATTTAGGGGCTGAGCTATATAAATTTACTTCTTCGCGTTTTAAATCTTACTTTGTTCTGTCTACTAATTGCTGCCTGTTAGCAGATTCCATTGTGGGACAGGCAGGAACGGCTGTATTAGATGTGCGTGGAGTGATTGCACCAGGGACCTATCAGGATTACTTAGAATACGAATTTGAAGCTCCAAACGGGCGGGTCCATACACGAACAGTATACTAAAAAAAGAAAGACAGATTTTTATTTTTGAAAAATCTGTCTTTTTTGCACAAGATTTCTTGTAAAAAGCCAGAAAATCTTTTACAATAAAAAGTGCTTGGAGGAAAGTATGACAGCAAATCAGATCGTAAGAGTGATCCCAGTCTTGAAAGTGAATAACCGAAATGTCAATCAACGCTTTTATGAAGAGACATTGGGAATGAAAGTATTAGTGGAAGAAGGAGCTCTCCTGTCTTTAGGAGATGCCTCAAAAGTAGAAAAAATCGTCTTAGAAGAGTCACCGAGTATGCGTTCGCGTAAGGTCGAAGGTCCAAAGAAATTGGGTCGCATCGTGGTGAAAGTGGCACAAGCTCAAGAAATTGATTATTTGTTGGCCCGCCAGCCAGAGACAAGCGCCCTTTACCAAGGAGCTAATGGTCGCGCCTTTGAAGTTGTGTCTCCTCAAGGAGATACCATTTTCGTGCATGCGGAAGAAAATCTTGAAAGCCTAGAACCTTTGGAGAAAGCGCCTCTTGTTGAGCTTCCAGAAGATTTCAAAGGTTTGACCAGCTTTGATGTGGACTTTCTTGAGGTCAATGTGGCCGATCTTGCTGAGGCTGAGAAGTTCTATAGCAACTTGCCAGCTTTGGCCCACTTTATCCATTTGCAGGAAGCTCAAGGAGAAGATCTCCAAGTGGAGAACAAGGTGACTTGGGATTTGAGCATGATCAAGGTCGAATTGGCATCTTTTGATGTGGAAGTCGTGAAAGAACGCTTGGGAGAAACTGTCGATTTTGTGCACCGTAAGGGAACTTTCTTGATTGCCAAGGATCCAAGCCAGATAGAACTCTGGTTTGAAGCCAATCAAGATCAGGTCCATATTTCTTATGAAGAATAAGAATGGAGTGATGAGCGTGAATGCAATCATCGAAAAAATTACCGAACAAATCCAAGAAGGCATCTATCCAGGTGCCTCTCTTGCGCTTTACCGCAAGGGTCAGTGGAGTGAGCACTATCTGGGACTAGCGGATCCTGAAAAAGGAGAGTCAGTAGTGGCTGACCTGGTCTATGATTTGGCCAGTGTCAGTAAGGTCGTCGGAGTCGCTACCATCTGTGCTTTTTTGTATGCGAAAGGGGAGCTTCCGCTCGATCGTCCCTTTAAAGAGTTTTACCCGCGTTTTGCTCATGAGAAGACGACCATCCGGGAACTGTTGACCCATACTTCTGGGCTGGATCCTTTTATCCCCAACCGGGATCAATTGGATGCGAGACAGTTGAAAACAGCTCTTGAAAATTTGCAGTTGAAAGAAGACAAGAGTTTTCATTACACCGACGTCAATTTTCTTCTGCTGGGCTTTTGGTTAGAAGACAGGTTTCACCAGCCCTTGGATCGTTTATTTGAAGAGCTGATCTTTACACCTTGGAAGATGACAGAGACACGGTTTGGACCGGTCGAAAAGGCGGTGCCAACGGTCCGTGGCCTTGCTTCTGGAAGTGTTCATGATCCCAAAGCGAGAGTATTGGGCTGTCATGCGGGAAGTGCTGGACTTTTTTCAACTGTTGCTGATCTAGAGCGCTTCTTAGAGCATTATCTGAAGGATGATTTTGCGCGTGACTTGTCTCAGAATTTTGCGCGTGAAGAGGGCAAGACCCGCGCTCTCGGATGGAATCTAGAGGGGGACTGGTTGGATCATACAGGCTATACAGGAACCTTTATCATGTACAATCGAAAGAAGCAGGAAGCTGTGATCTTTTTGTCCAACCGGACCTATGAGAAGGACGAACGGGCCCAATGGATCCTGGACCGCAACTCTTTGATGGACTTGATCAAACAAGAATGTGAGAAATAGAAATGGATGGCTGGGATGACGGATCCCGGCCTTTTCTTGTCTGTCCATAAGAAGGAGCTCTTCTGGGTGATCCATTTTTGGACTCCGTCTTAGGTTGGATTTCCTTCAAAAGCATCGCTTTTTTGGCTGATTTATATTAAAATAGTAATGACCTTAATAGAGCGAGATGAATATGCATAAAGAGATAGGCGTCGGAAGGGCGCATAGTAAAATTATCTTAATTGGAGAGCATGCGGTGGTCTATGGCTATCCAGCTATTGCCCTGCCTCTCCATCATATCGAAGTGACCTGCCAGATTATCCCAGCAGACAGTCCATGGATTTTGTTTGAAGACGACACCTTGTCCATGGCGGTTTTTGCGTCTCTTGAGCACCTCGGGATTAAAGAGGCCCGGATTCGCTGCCGGATTCAGTCTATGGTACCGGAAAAACGGGGGATGGGGTCCTCTGCGGCGGTCAGTATCGCAGCTATTCGTGCAGTTTTTGACTATTATCAAGAGGAGCTGGATGATGAGACCTTAGAAATCCTGGTCAATCGAGCAGAAACCATTGCCCATATGAATCCAAGCGGGCTCGATGCCAAGACTTGTTTGAGTGATCAAGCCATTAAATTCATCCGGAATGTCGGCTTTTACCCGCTAGAGCTGGGTATAAAAGCGAGCTTGGTGATTGCGGATACGGGAATTCACGGCAATACCCGTGAGGCGATTCAAAAGGTTGAAGCCAGGGGGCAGGAAGTTTTGTCCCATTTCCATGAGATTGGTCAGTTGACCCAGCAGGTGGAAGAGGCTCTGAAAATGAATGATCTAACGAACCTAGGACAGGCTTTGACTACTTGCCATGAGCACTTGAGAGCCGTCGGTGTCAGCTGTGAAAAAGCAGACCATCTGGTCGCCGTTGCCCTTGAAAATGGGGCCTTAGGCGCTAAAATGAGCGGAGGCGGTCTTGGTGGCTGTGTGATTGCCCTCGTCAAGGATTCTCGTGAAGCAGCAACCATTGCCCATGCATTAGAAAAAGAAGGAGCGCACCATACATGGATCGAAAACCTGTAAAGGCTAAGTCCTATGCCAATATCGCGATTATCAAATACTGGGGAAAAGAAGATGCCAAACAGATGGTCCCTTCGACCAGTTCGATTTCGTTGACCTTAGAAAATATGTATACAGAGACCAGTCTCTCTCCCTTACCAGCAGATGCGACTGCGCATGAATTTTACATCGATGGGGAATTCCAAAATCCAGCTGAGCAAGCCAAAATTGGAGCTGTGATTGATGGCTTGAAGCCAGCAAATGAAGCGGGATTTGTTCGAGTGGATACCAGCAACAACATGCCAACCGCAGCAGGCTTGTCCTCTAGCTCGAGTGGGCTCTCTGCTCTCGTCAAGGCTTGCAATCAGTACTATGATTTGGGCTTGAGCCAGGAGGAATTAGCTCAAAAAGCCAAGTTTGCTTCGGGTTCCTCTTCACGGTCTTTCTTTGGCCCTTTAGCGGCCTGGGACAAAGAAAGTGGAGAGATTTATAAGGTTAAAACAGACCTGAAACTGGCTATGATCATGCTGGTTCTCAATGACAAGCAAAAGCCCGTTTCCAGCCGGGAAGGGATGAAACGCTGCATGGAGACTTCGACTAATTTCAAAGAATGGATCGAAGAGTCTAGACAAGATTATAAGGATATGCTGGACTATCTAGCTGGCAATAATTTTGAACAGGTCGGTCAGCTGACAGAGCGCAATGCCCTTGCTATGCATGCGACGACTAGAACAGCCACTCCAGCCTTTAGCTACTTGACAGAAGAAAGCCACAAAGCTATGGACTTTGTCCGTGAGCTTCGCGCTGCAGGCCATGCTTGTTACTTCACCATGGATGCAGGGCCAAACGTTAAGGTTCTCTGTTTAGAAGAAGACTTGGATCAGCTGATGCCTTTATTTGACGACCGCTATCGGACCATCGTATCTAAAACAAAGGATCCTCAAGATGAAGACTAAGTATCAGGTACAGACCGGAGGCAAGCTCTATCTAGCTGGAGAATACGCGGTGCTAACGCCTGGCTATGGGGCAGTGATTCAGTTTATCCCCATTTATCTATCAGCTACCATCCAAGAAGCAACAGCCTACCAGCTAGCCTCAGACCTTTTTGGTTACAAGGTAGATTTGACCCCAAATAAGGACTACGCCTTGATTCAAGAGACTATTCAGCTTATGGAAGAGTGGCTGAAAGATCAGGGGATAGCCCCTAAACCCTTTGATCTTTACCTTAGAGGAACACTGGGCGAAGAGGGGAAAAAGTATGGGATTGGTTCCAGCGGAAGTGTGGTCTTGCTCGTGATCAAGGCCATGGCTGCTCTGTATGAGTTAGACTTAAATCCAGATCTGCTCTTTCGACTAGCAGCAGTGGTCTTGGTGCAAAGAGGGGACAATGGTTCCATGGGCGATTTGGCTTGTATCGCTTACGAGGACTTGATTTATTACCAATCCTTTGATCGGGCTTGGTTGCATGAAGTCTTGACTTCTCAGCCTCTTTCACAAGTTTTAGACCTGGATTGGGACTACCAGATCTGCTCGATCCAGCCAGCCATCTCTTATGATTTTCTGGTTGGTTGGACCAAGGAACCAGCGATTTCAAGTGATTTGATCCGCCAGGTCAAGGGAGCGATCAAGGAAGAATTTCTTCAGGAGAGCCAGAGCGCAGTGAAGAATCTTGAAAAAGGCCTCCGTGAAGGGAACCAAAAGGACATTGAGACCAGTATCAAACGCGCCGATAAGAACCTAAAGTCTTTGAACCATCTGATCTATACCCCGGCTCTGAAAGTTCTACAGCAAGCGACAGAGGGCCTTTTTGCCTGTGCCAAATCCAGTGGTGCTGGAGGAGGCGACTGTGGGATCGCCCTTAGTTTTGATCCAGTTGAGACTCAGATCTTGATAAAGCGCTGGAAGGAAAAGAATATTGAAGTCATTTACCAAGAAAGGATGGGAGATTCGTGAGCGAAAATCGAAAAGACCAGCATATTCGTTATGCCTTGGAGCAAAGCTCCTCCTATAATAGCTTTGATGAGATCGAGCTGATTCACCGATCCCTCCCCCTTGTGGATCTAGCGGAGATTGATTTGACAACCCATTTCGCAGGGCGTGATTGGGAGTTTCCTTTTTACATCAATGCCATGACAGGCGGGAGTAAACGAGCCAAAGAGATCAATCAAAAGTTGGCAGCAGTAGCCGAAGCCTGTGGGATTCTCTTTGTGACTGGCTCTTACAGCGCAGGGCTGAAGGATCCGAACGATCAATCGTATGCGGTCCAAAAAGACCATCCTCGTCTTCTTTTAGCGACCAATATTGGCATCGATAAAGAGCCAGATCTGGGCTTGCGAACAGTGGAGGAGCTACACCCTCTCTTTCTTCAAGTCCATGTAAATCTGATGCAAGAGTTGCTCATGCCCGAAGGGGAGCGGATTTTCCACACTTGGAAAGACCATCTAAAGAGCTATGGGCAGGGCTTTCCTGTACCTGTAGTCCTGAAGGAAGTTGGCTTTGGTATGGATCCCAAAACAGTTCAGGCAGCGTTAGAAGCTGGGATCAAAACCGTCGATATTTCTGGTCGTGGTGGCACTAGTTTTGCCTATATTGAGAATCGTCGTGGTGGCAATCGTGCTTATCTGGATGATTGGGGACAATCAACTGCGCAGTGTCTCTTACAGTTACAGGATCAGATGGATCAGATTGAGATCCTCGCAAGCGGGGGCATCCGTCATCCCCTTGATATGGTCAAGGCCTTAGTCCTTGGAGCGCGTGGCGTAGGACTATCCCGCGTTTTTCTTGAGATGGTAGAGACTAAGAGCATTGAAGAAGTGATCGCCATTGTCCAAGGCTGGAAAGAAGACCTCAGATTGCTCCTTTGTGCGCTCGGTTGTCAGAACCTGAAAGAGGTCCGTGAAGTCGACTATCTCCTTTATGGAAAGTTGTGGCAAGCTCAGCAACAGAAAAAATGAAGAAAAATCATTTTAGAAACTTTCCTTAGGTGAGTACGGACGTCAGCGAACTTCTACGAAGTTCCATGACTTAGTTTTGAACCTAAGGTTTCAAAACTCCCGAGTGCCTGAAACAAAAACGTTTCAGGCACTTTTCTCACGGCGGAAAGTTTTCGTATATTATGATTCATTTTGAAAATTAGAACTCTTTTATAGTTCTTTGAAGAATCACTTAACTTATTTTACTTAAAAATTAGTTCCTATTCGTTTAGGATTGGCAAAATAAGCCAATCCTTTCTTTTTTTAAAAAGTGTTCTCCTCAAAAATTCTGATAGTTTACGAATCGTTTACGGTTACTGGAATCGCTTGCAAAACAGGCTTGTAAAAGAGTATACTAAATAAGGAAAAACATTTTTAAAAAGGAGTTTAGGATGAAGAAGCACTATTTTCGATCAGCTGTAGCAGCCTTGCTTCCGCTTTTGTTGATTGCTCAACCTGTTGAGGCTTGTACGGGGTTCATCATCGGGAAGAAACTGACTGCCGACGGTTCGACCTTGGTAGGTCGTACCGAAGATTTAGAGCCCAACCATAATAAAAATTTTGTGGTCAGAGAGCGTGTCTACAATAAAAAGGGAGCCATCTTTGAGGATGCTGCCAACGGTTTTCAATATCCCTTGCCAGAAATTAGCTATAAGTACACAGCAGTCCCAGATGTCACTCCTGATCAGGGGATTTTTGACGAAGCAGGATTCAATGAATATGGGGTTTCCATTTCTGCCACTGTATCTGCTTCAGCAAATGACAAGATCCAAAAAGTGGATCCCTATGTCAAGGATGGCCTCGCAGAATCGGGCTTGACTAGTATCGTTCTCCCTAGTGTGAAAACCGCAAGAGAAGGGGTTGAACTCATTGCTAAAATCGTCGAAGAAAAAGGCGCTGCAGAAGGAAATATTGTGACCATTGCCGATAAAGAAGGCGTCTGGTATATGGAAATCCTATCTGGCCATCAATATGCAGCGATTCTCTTCCCAGAGGATCGATTTGCTGTCTTTCCAAATACCTTCTTCTTAGGGCATGTAGATCTGTCGGATACCGAACGCACGATCGCTTCAAAAGATCTTGAAAAAGTCGCCAAAGAAGCCAATAGCTATAAGGAAGTGGACGGAAAATTCCACGTTTCTCAATCCTATAATCCGCCTTTGCAAGAAGCAGATCGCTCTCGGGTTTGGTCGGGAATCAAATCGCTAGACCCAAGCTCTCCTGTTAAATATGACGATGCGTCCTTTGACCTTCTTCATACAACCGATCGGAAATTAACTCTCCGCGATGCTATGAATCTCCAACGCAATCGTTTGGAAGGAACCAAATATAAACCACAGGATCAAATGGAGCTGGATGGAAAAGGTATTCCGAAAAAAGGGGAGTTTGATGCGGTTTATAAATACCCTATTTCCAATCCAAATGTCATGGAGGCCCATATTTTCCAACTGAAAGACGATGTCCCAGCGAGTGCGGGTGGGGGCACCATGTGGCTGTCGATGGGTAGTCCACGAAATGCTCCATATCTACCCTACTATGGCAATATTCTCAACACCTATCAAGCCTACCAAGAATTAGGGGATCATTACAATGATCGCTCTTGGTATTGGACCATTTCAAGAATCAATGACCTTGTGGCCAAGTATCCAGATTTATTCGAAGATGGGGCGATTCGTACTGAAATGGAACGGTTGGAGTCTCAGTGGATGGTCGAACAAGATCTGAGTGATAAGGAACAAATTGCCCTTGCTTCTCAGCCTGAAGAAGCTAGTGAGAAGGCAACAGAGGAAAGCTTGGCAAGAGCTGAGAAAACCTTCGAACGCTTGCAAGAAATCAGAAAAGAAGCAGAACAAAAGGTAGCAGATGAACACGGAAAAAGTGCCCTGCAGGATCTAGATGACGAAGAAGATGCTGCTTATGAAGAGAAGATTGATCTCGTTGATTTTGACTATGATTACATTCTAGCAGCAGGCTTGTTCGGGGCAACCCTTCTAGCGATTGTGATCTACCTGATTCGCTCAAAGAAACAAAAGGGAGGAAAACAAGATGACTAAAATTCAAAGAGCCTCAATCTATCTTTTTCTACTGTTTGCAGGAATTGGCTTGGAGTTTGAACTCGGTCATCTTTCTCAACAAGAATTTAGCCAGTCTGCCGGCAGAGATTTGGTCTTAAACTTGTCGGTCTTAGCTGCTATTATTATCCCACTCTATCTCTTTTCAAAACGATTGACCAAGCAGTTGTCTGTACCGACCTACATCCTATGGATTGCCATGTTTGGAGGAGCCTTCGTAGCAGGCTGGTTGAGCTTTTCAGGCAATAGCTTGATTGATATTATGAATAGCCATGTGATCAAGGATGCCACTGTCTTTAACAAGTGGACCGATGCTTTGACGGCCCCGTTTTCAGAGGAATTCTTTAAGGCTCTGGTTGCCTTTTGGGTTGTCTTGATGGTTGGCAAGAAAGATCTAAAAGCGATTCTAATTGCAGGTTTGGGATCTGGCTTTGGTTTTCAAATCATTGAGGATTTAGGGTACGTTGCCCGCCAAACAAAATCCAGCCAATTAGCTGCCGTTACTGAGGCCATTAACCGGATTTCTGGTGGATTAGCTTCACATGCCCTCTATACAGCTGTTGTATCTGTTGGTATCTTCCTCTTGTTGTCTCAAGTAACCCAGCAAAAGGAAAAACTCTTTGGGCTTTGGTGTGTTCTCTCGACAGTAGCCAATCACTTCTTATGGAACTCTCCGTTTTATGAAACAGACCATCGGATTAATCTTCTCGTCGGACTGCTCTTTGCCGTCCAAGTAGGGACTTTTATCGAAGTGGTGCTCTATACCAAGAAAGAGCCCGATTTGCCATTTTTAAAACAATAAGGCAAATTTTTCAAACACAAAAGAACTAAGACGTGCGTCTTAGTTCTTTCATTTTCTCAATTCTTGTAAGAGTGTTTGTGCTTTTTCTAAATTGAAGGGTTTGTTTTCAAGGAGTTGGCTGACCAGACGGGGAACTTCCTCTTCCTTAGCTCCTGCTAGCAGGGCTAGAGAGCGTGCTTGGAGCTTCATGTGTCCTGCTTGGATCCCTGTAGTCACGAGGGCTTTCAAGGCGGCGAAATTCTGCGCTAAACCGAGCGACGCGATGACACCTGCTAATTCGATAGCAGAAGGTTCTCCTAGTAAACGGTGGCTGACTTGAACTGTAGGGTTGAGGCCAATGGAGCCTCCTTTTGTTGCAACTGGCATTGGTAGGGTGATCTCTCCATAGAGTTTTTTCTCTTCTGGCTGACTTGTCCAGCTACTCAAGCCTTTGTATGGGCCACTTTGTGCGGCATAGGCATGGGCTCCTGCTTCGATGGCCCGCCAGTCATTACCTGTCGCAAGGACCAGGGCATCAATCCCGTTAAAAATCCCCTTGTTATGAGTGGCTGCACGGTAAGGATCCACTTGAGCCAGTTGGCTAGCTAGCTCCATCCGGTGGGCAATCTCAATGGCTTCCTCAGGATTTCGACTCAGTGCTTTAAAATCGATGGCACACCGTGCACTCACCAAAGAGCGAGTGGCCAAGTTGGATAAAATTGCCATCAAGGCCTGACCACCAGAGAGTTCCTGGATACGATCAGTCAGAGCTTCCAGCATCGTGTTGAGCATATTGGCTCCCATGGCTTCTTTAGGATCGACAGCCAAGTAGACAATGAGAAAGTTCCCCTTGTTTTCGACCCAAAGATCCCTCGCTCCGCCTCCACGCTTGACGATAGAAGGATAGGCTTCATTAGCCAGCTGAAGAAGAGTTTCCTTGTCTTCTAGGATGCGCTTGCTAGCCATTTTCACATCCGTAACATCTGTCAGAGCAATCTCACCGATCATTTGGCGTTGGTGCACTTGGGTGGTGAAACCGCCCGAACGTTGGATGAGCTTGGCCGCAAAGCTGGCAGCTGCAACCACGGAAGGCTCTTCTGTGACCATAGGAAGGACATAGTCACGACCATTGATCAGAAAATAAGGAGCGAGACTAAAAGGCAAGTCAAAAGTCGACAAGACATTTTCCGTCAATTGATCTGCAATAGAAAGGGGAAGTCCCTTTTGTTCTTTTAAGATCTGTGCTTCATCCCAAGTTAAGAGGCCTTCCTTCAGTAAGGCCTCTATGCGTTCTGTGGGAGAAAGTTTTGCAAAACCTGGTAATCGTGCCATTATTTTTCTACTTTCTGGTAAGTGCGTTGGTGTTCCTTGATCTCTGTCAAAGCATAAGTTTGAAGCGTAGCAGGTTCAAACACTTGATTGCCACTAGAGTCTAGATCTACTTCCTCATAAAAGAGTCGTTCGTAGTCAGCAACACTAAGAACCGTCCGTTGATCTAGTTTGTCCATACGTTTGTGATCTAGGAGTTGCTCAAAACCAGGAACGAGATTGGCACTAAAGATCTCAGAAACTGCTCCACTTCCATAGCTAAAGAGGGCGATTCGGTCCCCGGCTTTGAGTTGGGGACGATTTTCCAGTAGTGATAGCAAGCCTAGGAAAAGAGATCCAGTGTAGATATTTCCCACGCGTTGGCTGTATAGAATCGATTGATCAAAGTTGTATTGTAATTGATCTTTTTTCTCTTCTGATACTGACTTATCCAAGATTTTTTTCAAGCCCTTGAGAGCTAATTTTGGATAAGGTAAATGGAAGCAGACGGACGCAAAGTCTGTCAAGGTAAGGCCAGTCCGTTTCTGGTATTCCGCCCAGGTTGTTTTCAGAGAATCTAGATATTGTTGCGTTGAATAAATCCCATTCACGAAGGGAGTTGTCGCATAATTTGGACGCCAAAAATCCATGACATCGCGTGTTTGGGCAACATTATCATCGTTAAAAGATAGAATACGAGGATTTTGGCTGATCAGCATAGCAACCGCTCCAGCCCCCTGTGTTGGTTCTCCAGGAGTTCCAATTCCGTATTTAGCAATGTCACTGGCAATGACCAAAACCTTACTCTGTGGAAATTTTTCAACATGGAGTTTAGCATAATCCAAGGCAGCAGTCGCAGCATAGCAGGCTTCTTTCATCTCAAAAGAGCGGGCGAAAGGCTGGATATCTAGTAAGCCATGGACAAACACAGCAGCAGCCTTACTCTGGTCAATTCCAGATTCTGTCGCAAGAATCACCATGTCGATCGCTTCTTTATCTTCGTCTGTTAAAATATCATCTGCTGCAGTAGCAGCCAATGTGACGATGTCTTCTGTGATCGGTGCAACACTTTGTTCTTTTAAGAGAAGACCCTTGCTCAGTTTTTCGGGATCAGTATCACGAGCAGCAGCCAAATCTTTTAAACGCAAGACATAAGGACTCGTCGCAAAACCAATCTTATCAATCCCAATTGTCATTCTTAACCTCTTTTTTATTTGATATCTACTAGTATATTTCGTTACTATTTTACCATATTTAAGGGTAAAACTCCCTTGAAAAAGCTAGATCAGCAAGGAAATCATTCTCGGGACCGATTTTGCAATGTTTCAAATAAAAAATAGAAAATCTATAAGAAAAAGCCATCCTCAGATGGCTTTTCAACTCTTATCCTTGCTTATCTTTTTTAGGATTGCTCATGATTCGTATGAAGAGTTCTTTGCATTTGTCTCTTAGAACATTTTCGTAGAAGACGATTAAAGCGATGTACACAATCAGAAAGTTCAAGGTCAGATAGAACAAGTCAAATGAATTACGGGCATAGATAGTTGCTGATTGATAGGAGGGGAGGGCTCCTAGGATCATCCAAGGAAGATACTTGATATACTTGTTTACCATCCTACAGCACCTCGCATCCTTTAAAGGATTTGTTATTTCACTATCATTGTACTCCTTTTAAACAAAAATACAAGCGATTACATAGATAAGTTTTGAAAAACCAATGCTAGTTGGCATTGGTCATTTTTCTTTTTTGATGGCGTTGATAAGAATGGTAGAGTTTCAAAACGACAGATCCACTAGCCATCCCGATGGAGATCACCAAGGCAAGAATAACCACCAGGGTCACGCTGGTTACTGCCTGGCGATATTGCCCACTGACAAAGAAGGAAGTGGTTCGATAGGAAATATATCCAGGAACCAATGGGGCTAGAATGGACAACATAAAGACCACGACAGGCGTCTTGAGAATAATACTTAAAATCTGACTGATACAGGAGCCGACAATGGCGGCGATAAAGGTTGCAACGATGACATTGGTAGGCCCTTTCAGGATATAGTAAAGTAGCCAGATGCCCATACCGAGGATTCCTCCAGGAATCAACATGGAGCGCTGCACATTTAGGACAATTAAAAAGGTGATGATGGCAATCAAACTGGCCACCGCTTGGATTAAAAATTCAGTTAGGTTCATGATTTTATTTCATAAGGACGAGGGCAACGGTTGTACCGGCACCAAGTGCAAGAGTAATGAGAAGAGTCTCAAAGAGTTTGCTCATCCCAGAGTTGAGGTGGTAATTCATCAGATCGCGGACGGCATTGGTCATAGCGATTCCAGGAACGAAGGGCATGACACAGCCTGCGATAATGAGATCGGTATTGGAAGGAAAACCACTATAGCGCGTCCAGATATGGGCCAAAAAACCAAAGACAAAGGCGGCCGCAAAGGCAGTGGCAAAAGAAATGCGAACGTATTTCTCAACGACAAGAGAAAAAGCAAAGGCAAAGACAGTCGCAATACCTGCTCCAATCGCATCATAGAAATTTCCTCCAAACATGATGGAGAAGAAAGGAGCACTGAGGGTTGCCGCAATGGTCAACTGGAGATTGGTATAAGGAACGCGCTTCATTTTCAACTCGCTCAGGGCCTGGTAGGCTTGCTCGAGATCGATCTCTCCAGAGACGAGTTGACGAGAGATCTGATTGACATCACAGACCTTTTCGATATTGTAATTGGTCCGCAAGATCCGTTTCATGCGCGTGACATTGGCATTCTCAATTGAAAAGAAAATAGCGACTGGCATCGCTAAAACATTGCAATCGACGATTCCCTGTGAATGGGCGATCCGGATCATGGTATCTTCGACCCGGTGAATCTCAGAACCGCTCTCTATCAGGAGGGTTCCAGCTAACATCAGGACGTCGATCACTTGGTTGATCTGTTTTGACTCTTCCATAATTTCCTTCTTACTAAATAATCTGTTTCTATTATAGCAAAAAAGGACGAGAGACAGAACTAAAATTTGACAATTCTAGTTTGTTTCTTATCCTTTCTGAATTCGTTTAGAATAGCTATTGTTTAGGCTTATCATTCGTTAACTCGGGTGGTGGTGCTGCACGGTGCTATCCTGGACGAGAAGGGTTGCTAAAAAGATCAGTGCAATCAGGATAAAGAGCCAAATAATAGCGAAAATAAATGTTAAAAACATAGGATCACCCCTTCTATCTTATTTACAGCTCTACTATAACACTCGGAGAAAGCGCTGTCAAACCCTATATAGTAAGCTCTTAAACTCTTTCAAAATTCAGAATACTCTTGCGATGGGGATGAAAAAAACCAGCCGTTTCCGACTGGTTTTTTAAGATCTATTTGAATCTTAGTTCAAGGCATCATCCATTGAAAGAACTTCGTGGAAGACACGTTGTGTCAATTCAGTTTTTTGTTCTGGAGTGAGGTATTTAGTGTTTACACAGTATCCAGAGATACGTACGATTACGTCTTCACCTGACATGATCTTTTCGTAAACATCGTTCAAGTCCATAACGTTCAAGTTAACGTGTTGTCCACCGTTTTCGAAGTATCCATCAAGGATGGTTACCAAGTTATCAACTTGTTCGTCACGAGTTTTACCAAGAGCACGTGGTGAAACTTGAGTAGTGAGTGAGATACCATCAGCTGCATAACCAAAGTCAAGGCTAGCAAGTGAGTTCAAGTTTTGCAGCCATCCACCTTTAGCTTTGTTAGATGGGTTAGCACCTGGTGAGAAGAATTCCAATTTAGACAAGTTCACAGAACCATCTTCGTTGAGGTATACCCCTTTGTGGACTGGTGAGTTACCAGTTTGTTTAGAGTAAGCAACGTTAGAAGTGATGGTAAGAAGTGAAACAGTTGCTTCAGCGTTCTTGTAAAGTTTGTGGCTGCGAAGACGAGTAGTGTAAGCTTCGATCAACCATTCTGCCAATTCGTTAGAACGTGGGTCATCTTCACCCCAACGTGGGTATTCACCGATTGTTTCGTAGTCGTAGATGTAGCCATCTTCGTCACGGATTGGTTTAACAGTAGCGTATTTGATTGCTGACAATGTATCAACAGTATTGGCAAATCCACAGATACCGAATCCCATGTTAGCGCGTTGGTGAGTTGGCAAGAAGGCCATTTGAACAGCTTCGTAGTTGTACTTATCAGTCATGTAGTGGATGATGTTCAAAGCATCTACGTAAGTGTCTGTCAACCAGTCAAGAGATTTTTCGAAGTTTGCTTTAACAGATTCGAATTCAAGAACTTCGTCACGGATTGGATCGATATCAAATACTTTGTAGTCTTTATGAACATCGTCGTAACCACCGTTCAAACCAGTAAGAAGAGCTTTAAGCACGTTAACACGAGCACCGAAGTATTGGATGTTGTGGCGTTGTTCTTCGTTTTCTGGGTCAAGTGGAGATACACAACATGAGATACAGCTCATTTCACCGTATCCGTCTTTCGCCATTGTTGTTACACCTTCGTATTGGATAGAAGAGTGTTTGTGGCTCATGTGCATACAGTAGCGACGGAAGCTATATGGCAATTTGTCAGTCCAAAGAACTGTCAAGTTTGGTTCTGGAGAGTTACCGATGTTGTCCAAAGTGTTCAAGAAACGGTAGTCCATCTTAGTAACACGGTGACGTCCGTCGTTACCCATACCAGCCATAGAAGTTGTGATGAAGGTTGGGTCACCTGAGTACAATTGGTCGTAAGCTTTTGTACGAGCAAATTTAACAGTACGCAATTTCATAACGAAATCGTCAACGAATTCTTGGATTTCTGATTCAGTAAATGTACCACGAGCCAAGTCACGTTCAGCGTAGATATCCAAAACGATTGGCACACGTCCAAGAGAAGTAGCAGCACCGTTGATCACACGGCAGACAGCCATGAAGGCGATGTTTGTCCATTGGATCGCTTCTTTTGTATCGAAGGCAGGACGACGTACGTCTACACCATAAAGGTCACCCAATTTAACAACTTCTTGAAGTGCTTGGTATTGAAGGTTTACTTCTTCACGAAGACGGATTGATTCTTCATCGATTTCAGTAATAGAGTTCCAGTCGTTTGCTTTTTCAGCCATCAAGTAGTCAGCACCATAAAGAGCCAAACGAGCATAAACCCCGATGATACGTCCACGAGAGTAAGCATCTGGAAGACCAGTTACAGTGTGAGCGTGACGAGCACGACGGATGTTAGAAGTGTAAGCGCGGAAGATACCGTCGTTTACAGTTGTAACGTATTTTGTGAAGATTTCATGAACTGCAGGATCTGGTTCGTATCCATTTTCTTTCAAAGTAGTTTCCGCCATACGGATACCACCACGAGGCATGAAGTTCAATTTGAACAATTCATCATTTTGGATACCGAAGATGACTTCGTTTTCTTTGTCGATATATCCAGCTGCGATATCAGCGATAGATGTTGGACGGTTATCGTATGGGAAACGAGTTTCTTCATAATGAGCTTTTGTTTCTTCAACAATTTTTTTGATGTGAAGAGAACGTTCAGTTGGACCAGCTAGGAAGCTTTCATCTCCATCATATGGTGTGTAGTTAGCTTGAACGAAGCGAGAAACGCTTGCTTTTTCTTTCCAATCTTCACCTTTGAAGCCTTCCCAGGCTTTGTCAAAAATATCTTGTGCTTCAACGACTGTTTTAACAACCATTTTTATTTTCCTCTATTGTCTTTCTAGCAACTATATCTGTTGCACTTACAATAGTAGTATACCATACAGAAATCGGTTACACAAAGGCGAATTGCGAAAAACAACAGATTCTTTTGTAATACAGTTTCAAATCCTCTGTGATACTGTACTATATTTTTGAAAACAAACACAGTTTTTCATCAATTTTCATGTTTTCTGGGGAGTCGATTTTTGCAATTCTGAAATTTTCTTCCTATAATAGAAAGAAAGGAGGGTGAAAAATGCTGATATTTCCATTAGTGAATGATACCAGTCGCAAGATTATTCATATTGATATGGATGCATTTTTTGCTGCCGTCGAAGAAAGAGACAACCCTAGTTTGAAGGGCAAGCCTGTCGTGATTGGCCAGGACCCTCGTCAGTCAGGAGGGAGAGGTGTGGTCTCGACTTGTAACTATGAAGCAAGGAAATATGGCATTCATTCAGCTATGAGCTCTAAAGAAGCGCTGGACCTTTGTCCTCAAGCCATTTTTATCTCTGGAAATTATGAGAAATACCGAGAAGTAGGTGAGCAGGTCCGTGAGATTTTCAAGCGTTATACAGATCTCATCGAGCCGATGAGTATTGATGAAGCCTATCTAGATGTGACGGAAAATAAAATCCAGAGCAAATCAGCTGTCAAAATCGCCCGCTTGATTCAGCATGCTATCTGGGAAGAGCTGCATCTCACAGCTTCAGCGGGTGTTTCTTATAATAAATTTTTGGCCAAGATGGCAAGTGACTACCAAAAACCCCGTGGCCTAACGGTGGTTTTACCGGAGGACGCTAAGGATTTCCTGAGCCAAATGGACATTGCCAAATTTCATGGAGTAGGAAAGAAGACAGTAGAGAGACTACATGAGATGGGTGTCTATACTGGCGCGGATCTTTTAGCCATCCCGGAGATGACTTTGATTGATCGGTTTGGGCGATTTGGCTATGATCTCTTTCGAAAGGCGCGAGGGATTCATAATAGCCCTGTCAAGAGCCATCGTATCCGCAAGTCGATCGGAAAAGAGCGGACCTATCGCAAGCTCCTCTATGCTGAAGATGATATTTTAGAAGAAATTGCCAATCTGTCCAGTAAGGTAGCCCAATCGCTGGAAAAACACGGCAAGCAAGGAAAAACTTTGGTCTTAAAAGTGCGCTATGGAGACTTTACCACCCTGACCAAGCGTATCACCTTGACGGAGCCAACGCGAGATGCTGAGCGCATCAATCGTTCAGCGCGTCACATTTTTCAAGAAATCGAATCGATAAATACAGGAATCCGCCTCTTGGGTGTCACCATGACCAACTTTGTTGATCATACTGAACTACCTCTGGTAGAGGAAGAAAAAGACAACTAGTCTGTTCACTAGTCGTCTTTTTTGATATCAAAGAAGGCTGCAATCTCTTCTTCTGTTAGTCCGATCATAGGCGAGATGGTGTGGAGATTGTCTTCTGTTAGTCGATAGATAGTAGGCTTAGACGTCTCTGCTTTCGTTTCAACAGTTTCTTCCTTGCTTCGTGCAGATTCGACTGTAGCAGAAGCCGTTGCAAGGGATGAAGAATAGTCTGTGGTTGCTTCGCCTCCGTCCAGGTCCTTGAAACGTTCAACCAAATAGGTCTTGCGCGCTGTACCTGTATTTTTAGTAGCGAAATCAAAGGCGCTGTATTCTCCTAAGAGAATCAGCTTGCTCTTTGAGCGCGTGATGGCGGTATAGATCAAATTACGCTGCAACATCCGGTGGCTTTGATTGGTAATGGGTAAAATCACCACAGGAAATTCGCTTCCTTGCGATTTGTGAATACTCATCGCATAGGCTAAGCGAATCTTGTACCATTCATTGCGCGGGTAGACGATTTCATTGCCATCAAATTGGATAGTCAATTCATCTTGCTTCGATTCTGTATATTTTCCGGGGAGAAGATCGGTAATGTAGCCAATATCTCCATTAAAGACATTGCTTTCTGCATCATTGACCAGATGGATAACCTTGTCTCCATCGCGGTATTGGCAGTCTGGCGTGTCAAAGACGACCTGATCTTTGATAGCTGGATTGAGAAGGTCTTGCATGAGTGTATTGATGTTGTCAATGCCAGCCTGGCCCTTGTACATAGGTGCCAAGACTTGGATATCTCGAGCCGGGATCTGACTGCGAAGGGCAGCTGAGGTGATCTGTTCGATCATCTTAGGGATGTGTTCGCTTCCGGCTTCGAAATAAGAGCGGTCGGCTTTTCGTTCTGTGAAATCTTGAGGAAGCTTGCCCTGGCGAATGTCTCCTGCAAGTGAGACAATGGTCGAATCTTCACTCTGACGGAAAATATGTTCGAGTTTGGTCTGAGGGATGCTTGGGATCTGCAAGAGATCAGCCAAGACCTGACCAGGGCTGACGGAAGGTAATTGGTCGGCATCTCCCACAATCAAGAGTTTGGTATCTGTTGCGATGTTGCTGAGTAATTGATTAGCCAGCCAGGTATCAACCATGGAAAATTCGTCCACAATGATGAAGTCTGCATCCAGATAGTCCTCTAAGTGGCTGGTGTCATCATCTCCTGTCATCCCCAAATGGCGGTGGATGGTGGCGCTCGGAAGTCCTGTCAGCTCATTCATGCGTCTAGCTGCCCGTCCTGTTGGGGCAGCCAAGAGGATCGGCAGGTCTTGTTTCTTCCGAAGATCCAGCTGGTGGAGTTGGGCATAGACACTGATCATCCCATTGATAACGGTAGTCTTTCCTGTCCCAGGACCCCCTGTGAGGATAAAGACCTTGTTTTGGATCGCTTGGTGAATCGCTTCTTTTTGAATCGCATCGTAGCGAATTCCCAGATCTTTTTCAACCGCCTCAATCGCCTGGTTGATTTTCTCAGGGTCAAATGAAGTCGACTTTCCTTTTTCCAATAATCGACCGATATGACTGCGAATCCCTTCCTCCGCAAAGAAGAGGCTGTTGTCAAAGATCTTGGTGTCCACGTTTTGGACCTTGTCTTCCTCGATGAGGCGTCCTAATTCTTGGGCGACAGTGGAAGGATCCAATTCTACTGGACGAGCGGATTCTAAAAGGTCAATGGTATAGCGCAGGAGGTCCTTGGCTTCGATGTAGGTATTTCCAGTCTCGATAGAGTAGCTAAAAAGGCTGTGGATCAGACCCGCGCGGAAACGCTCAGGGGCGTCACTTGCAATCCCCAATTCTTCGGCTAGTTGGTCCGCGATTTTAAAGCCCATACCTTGGATATCTTCCACCAATCGGTAGGGCTGTTGCTCCACGATCTGGAGGGTTTCTTCTTTATAAAAATCTTGGATCTGAAAGGCCAATTTATTGGGAATGCCATAGTTGGCTAGTTGGGCGAGAATGCGCTCCGTTCCGTAATTCTGACGGAGTTTTTCTACAAAAGCTAGGCGGTTTTTCTTGGAGAGACCTATGATTTCTTCTAATTTTTCAGGGGCCTCCAAAATTTTGTCAATGGTATCGTCCCCATAGAGGTCCACGATTTTTTGGGCTGTTTTGAGACCAATTCCTTTAAAGTGATCGCTGGAAAAATATTTCACCAATCCCTTGCTAGAGGGTCTGGCACGTTCATAACGACTGATTTTGAGCTGCTCTCCGTATTTAGGATGATGGACCAGCTCCCCCCAGAAGGTGTAGTCTTCGCCTTCCATGATATCTGCCATGGTGCCCGTCACAATAATCTCAAAATCATCAAAATCTTCGGCGTCTGTATCGCTAATGTCGAGCAAGAGGATTCGAAAAAAACTGCTAGGATTTTCAAAAATAATGCGCTCAATAGTACCAGAAAAATAATATTCCATCATTTCTTTCCTTTTTATAAAGCGAGGCTGGGACATACTTGTCTCAGCCTCAGTCTGTTAATCTATACTAATAAGTTTTGAAAGGGTAGATCGGCCATAGTCTAAAGACGGCTTGCCCTTTGATTTGTTCTTTCTTGAAAGCTCCGACCTGACGGCTATCTTTTGAAACGATCCGGTCATCTCCAAGTAGGAGGTATTCATCGTCGAGCAACTTCAAAGTAAATTTAGGATTGCCATCTTTGTCCACTGTAAAGGCTTGAGCTGTATTGGCCAATTGGCGGAAGAGTTCTCCGTTTTCTTCAAAGCCTTTTCCAGTGTAGGTCGATTGCAATTTATCTTTTTTGAAACGAGCGATATAGTTTTTCAAATAAGGCTCATTGGTCTTTTTCCCATTGATATAGAGGGTATCGTTATCATATTGGATGGTATCTCCAGGAAGACCGATGACCCGCTTGACGATGTCCTTGGTTTTGCCGTCGTCATCTTTTTCACTGGCAACAACAATGTCGAAACGATCGATTGAGAGGTGGTTGACCACAAGGAGGTACTCGCTATCGGCCAGAGTCGGATCCATCGAATGGCCATCTACCTTGACCGGAGCCCAGAGGTAAATGCGAGAGGCGATGATGAGACCAACAATGATACTGAAGAGGCCCCATTCTTTAAGGAATCTCACCACAGGTGAGCTCGATGTATGTTTTGAACTTCTTTTTGACATGACTTATCTTTCTAGTAATTTCTTTGCTTTTTCTGTGTTTTTAAAATGGAGTTTGGCACAATAATCCAGAGCTTTCATCCCGTAGGTCTGAAGCAATTTAGCGGCCACTTGGTCTGATTTAGCTCCTGCTCCACTAGGAAGATTAAAACCCAGTTCCTTGCCCAGATCTTCCAGATTTTGAAGGAAGAGATTGCGGGCGATGATGGAGCTAACTGCCACAGCTAGATACTTGCTTTCGGCTTTTTCTTCCAACTCAATGGCTTGCGTGACCTGATTTTTCTCAGCTTTTACGTATTTTTGGTAGTTTTTAGCAGTTGTAAAGGCATCGATCACAATTCGCTCTGCTTGGACTCCCTTATTTAACAGAAGGTAGATGGCCTGATTGTGCAGGGCTACTTTGACCGAAACAGCATTGTAACCAGAAGCGATGACTTCATTGTACTTCTTTGGAGACAATAAGAGTGCTTGGTGCTGGATATTTTCCTCAAGGAGAGGAGCCAATTGCTGAATTTTTCGATCATCCAAGGTCTTCGAATCACCAACACCAAGCTTTTTGAGCCAGTCGTGCTGGTCAGGTGTGACAAAGGATGCGACAACGGTGAGTCCACCAAAATAAGAGCCGTTTCCGACCTCATCGGTTCCGATCATGGCTAGATCTTGTCGTGCAGATGAAGTAGAACGCTTAAGGTTCCCAGCATCTTGTCCGAAAAAGTTCAGGTAAGGAGTGAGGTCATTGCCCTGGAGCAGGACCTTTCCAGACTTGTAGATCGAAACGGTCGCTCCCTCTAGTCGAAAGAAATAATCCATATGAGGGTTCTTGCTTTGAGTGAGAGAACTGCGATAGGTATGGACAAAATCAAGGATTTGCTCCTGTGTTGGAGTGAGTGTCATACTTTCCATAACCACTATTGTACCACAAATTCAGGGAGAGAGGGAGCAAAAAGAAAGAAAGAATCCACTGGAAAATCCCTGTGAAGAGGGGCTTTGCTACTGACAAAGCTAGCCTTTTTTGGTATAATACCGTGAGGTGATTTTTATGGCGAGCTTAAATAGATATAAATTTACATTTGGAAACAAAGCGCTCACTTTAACAACCAACCATGATAATTTGTTTATGGAAGAAGTCGAACGTGTTGCGAAAGAAAAATACCAAGCAATTAAGGAACAAATGCCAGAGGCTGACGATGAAACCATCGCGATCTTATTGGCAGTAAATAGTTTGTCCATGCAACTGAATCGAGAGATTGAGTTTGACGACAAGGAAACAGAACTAGATGATTTTCGTCGCAAAGCTTTAGACGACTTAAAGGATAAATCATCTAAATAAGAGGAGATACATGTTAACTTTCTTAATCTTATTGATTTTGGCATGGAGCTTTTATATTGGCTATGCAAGAGGCATCATCCTCCAGTCCTATTACTTTCTAGTGACCTTGGTGGCCCTCTTGATTGCAGGTGGTAGCTACAAGGGACTGGCTAAGGTTTTGTCTCTATGGGTTCCTTTTTCGAGTCCCACTCAGCAATCGGTGAATTATTTTTATGCCAACCGCTACCTGTTTCAATTAGATGACATCTTTTATGCAGGGTTAGCTTATGTGTTGATTTTTGTGCTGGTTTATTTGATCGGCCGCGTGATTGGAATCTTTATGCACTTGGTTCCCCAGCCAGAAAAATTAGAGGATCGCAAGTATCAAATTGGAGCGGGTGTGATCGCCGTCGTGATAACCCTCTTGGTGATCCAGATGGGCTTGACTATTCTCTCAACAGTTCCCATGGCTTCCATCCAAAATAGACTAAATGCAAGTGGATTGATCCGCTTTATCATCCTTCATACCCCGATCAGTTCCAGCCTGTTCCACAACTTGTGGGTGACTGCGATTATCGGAGCTTAAGGAGCAAAAATGAAGAAAGGAGTGAGACAAGTCCGATTCAAGGAAGGACGCTCACTTTTTTTGTAGGAGAAACATGAATAAAAAAATCTTAGATATTCTGGAGTTTGACAAGGTCAAGCAACTTTTTGAACCCTATCTACAGACAGAACAAGGGGAGATGGAGCTAGCAGTCCTTACTCCAACCGATAAAAAAGAAACCATCGAAACGGCCTTTATTGAGCTAGAAGATATGGAGCAGATCCTCTTGGAAGAGCCTCGCTTTGCCGTGTCGACCATTCAAGATGTCCGTCCAGTGGCCAAGCGTTTGGAGATGGAGGCGGCCCTCAATGTCGATGAATTACTAGCGCTAAAAGCAGTCCTTCGGGTAACACATGAGCTCAAGGATTTCTACGACAACTTGGAAAATGTTCGTCTGGAAAGGCTCCATCGCCTCTTTGACAACTTGGTGGATCTTCCTCGCCTACAAGGTGGGCTTCAAGCTATCAACGAAGGAGGCTTTGTCGAGTCTTTTGCCAGCGAAAAATTGGCTAAAATCCGTCGCCGCATCCAAGAGAATGAACACCAGGTCAGAGAGATTCTACAAGACCTGCTGAAAAGCAAGGCCGATATGTTGGCGGATGCTGTGATTGCTAGCCGGAATGGACGCAATGTTTTACCAGTAAAAAATACCTATCGCAACCGGATTGCAGGGGTGGTCCACGATATCTCAGCCAGTGGGAATACCGTTTATATCGAACCTCGTGCAGTGGTCAATCTCAATGAAGAAATCGCCAACCACCGAGCAGATGAACGGTATGAAATCATTCAGATTCTGGAGGAATTGTCTGACAGCCTGCGCCCCCATGCGGCAGAGATTGCAAATAATGCTTGGATTATCGGTCATTTGGACTTGATCAAGGGCAAGTATCGGTTTATGCGTGATTTCAAGGCAGTGGTACCAGAGGTTAGCAGTAATCGCTCTATTCAGCTCTTGCAACTACGTCATCCCTTGATTGAAAATGCCGTCGCGAATGACCTGCATTTTACCGAGGACTTGACTGAAATCGTGATTACCGGTCCCAATACAGGTGGGAAAACCATCATGCTAAAAACGCTGGGACTAGCGCAAATTATGGCCCAGTCTGGTCTTCCCATCCTAGCGGATCCAGGTAGTCGTGTGGGCATCTTCTCACAAGTCTTTGCAGATATTGGAGATGAACAATCGATCGAGCAGAGCTTGTCGACCTTCTCCAGTCATATGACCAATATCGTATCGATCTTACATCAAGTAGATACCGCCTCCTTGATCCTTCTGGATGAGTTAGGAGCTGGAACCGATCCTCAAGAAGGGGCTGGCATTGCTATTGCTATCCTAGAAGACCTGCGCTTACGCGGGATTAAGACCATGGCGACGACCCACTATCCAGAGCTCAAGGCCTACGGGATTGAGACTGCAGGGGTGCAAAATGCCAGCATGGAGTTTGACACAGCGAGTCTTCGTCCGACCTATCGCTTCATGCAAGGGGTGCCTGGTCGCTCCAATGCCTTTGAGATCGCCCGTCGTTTGGGCTTATCTGAGACCATTATCCAGGATGCCATGAAGATGACCAATACGGACAATGATGTCAATCAGATTATTGAAAAACTGGAGGCGCAGACCTTAGAGAGTCGCAAGCGCTTGGATACCATTCAAGAAGTGGAGCAAGAAAATCTCAAATTCAATCGCGCTCTTCGAAAACTCTATAATGAACTGACTCGGGAGAGGGAAACAGAGCTAAATAAGGCAAGAGAAGAAGCCAAGGAAATTGTGGACATGGCACTTTCAGAGAGTGACCGCATCCTTCAAGGTCTTCATGCTAAATCCCAGTTGAAACCACATGAGATCATTGAGGCCAAGGCTCAGTTGAAAAAACTAGCTCCTGAGACCGTCGATCTTTCTAAAAATAAGGTCTTGAAAAAAGCCAAGAAGGCGCGTGCTCCTAAGGTAGGAGATGAGATCCTGGTTATCAGCTATGGCCAACGTGGAACCCTAGTCAAGCAACTCAAAGATGGACGCTGGGAGGCGCAAGTCGGCTTGATCAAGATGACCTTGGAAGAAAAAGAATTCAACCTTATCAAGGTTGAAAAAGAGGCGGCTCAACCTAAGAAACGCCAGGTGAATGTCGTCAAGCGCTCAAACACGAGCGGTCCGAGAGCGCGTCTGGACCTCCGTGGGAAACGCTATGAAGAGGCCATGCAAGAGCTAGATGGTTTTATCGATCAGGCCCTGCTCAACAACATGGCCCAAGTCGATATCATCCACGGGATCGGGACAGGGGTCATCCGTGAAGGGGTGACCAAATACCTCCGCCGCAACAAGCACGTCAAGAGTTTTGAATATGCCCCACAAAATGCAGGTGGAAGCGGCGCAACCATTGTCACGTTTAAAGGCTAAGTTAAGCCCTAGCTTTTCATTAGCTAGGGTTTAGAACGTAGACTAAATTTTTAAAAAGAAAAATAAGTTAAGAAATTCTGCAAAAAAATATAAATCTGTCCCATTTTTAAAATGAATAAAGAAAATACCGAAACTTTCCGCCGTGAGAAAAGTGAGAGTGGGACAGAAATCGGTAATTCGTTAAAATTCGATTTCGTCGTCCCACCTCCGCAAAGTTAAGTAGGGCTGTAAAAGCTGATGAAATCAGCGTAGTAGAGCCCACTCAACCACTGCGTCTTGCTTGACAATCCAAAAACAATTAAGAGGCTAGGACTTTTGTCCCAGTCTCACTCGGAATTATTGAGACCTTAGGCTCAATAATTAGTCATGGAACTTCTTCGAAGTTCGCTGACGTCCGTGCTCACCTAAGGAAAGTTTCTAAGATAACTTTTTCTTCAATCTAAATCCTAGCTGTTTATCAGCTAGGTTTTTTTAAATTTTACATAATGAACCGGATTAAAAGAAATTGAAAACGATCCGTTTTCAAATCGGATTTTCAGTAGGTCCTTCCTTTTAAAAGTGCTATAATAGAGGCAATGAATGATTTGGGAGGATACGCATGCGTAAACGTGAAAGTGCAGATTCGTGTACAACGATTCTAGTCGGAAAAAATGCTAGCTATGATGGTTCGACCATTGTAGCACGAACAGAGGATTCTCAAAATGGCGTTTTTACGCCCAAGAAATTGATCGTGGTCAAACCGGAAGATCAACCGCGTCATTACAAGTCAGTTTTATCAACTTTTGAAATCGACTTGCCAGATAATCCAGTTCGCTATACAGCGGTTCCAGATGCGATTGCTAAAGACGGAATCTGGGGAGAAGCTGGGATCAATGTCTACAATGTAGCTATGAGTGAGACAGAGACCATTACGACCAATAGCCGTGTGCTAGGGGCAGATCCTCTTGTAGAGAGCGGCATCGGTGAGGAAGACATGCTGACCTTGGTCTTGCCTTATGTCAAGACAGCCCGTGAAGGGGTCTTGCGTCTCGGAAAGATCTTGGAAGATTATGGAACTTATGAGTCTAACGGGATCGCGATTTCAGATGTGAATGAAATCTGGTGGTTGGAAACCATCGGAGGTCACCACTGGATGGCGCGTCGTGTCCCTGACGATGCCTATGTGACCAACCCCAACCAACTGGGAAGTGATTATTTTGAATTTGGCAATCCCGATGAGTTTCTTTGTGACCCGGATCTTGAACGTTTTGTCACAGAGCACCATTTGATTTTAGATCAAGAAGGGAAAGGTTTTAATCCACGCTATGCTTTTGGTAGCCAAAAAGACAAGGACCGCCACTACAATACACCGCGGGCTTGGGCCATCCAGCGTTTCCTCAATCCTGAAATCGAGCAGGATCCACGGAGCTTTGAGATTCCTTGGTGTCAAAAATCTTATCGCAAGGTGACGATTGAAGATGTCAAATATGTCTTGAGCAACCACTACCAAGACACTATCTACGATCCTTATGGTCCTGAAGGAGATCACGTGAGTCAACGGACCTTCCGGACGATCGGGATCAACCGGACTAGCCAGACAGCGATTCTGCAATTGCGTCCCAATAAACCACAAGAAACGACAGGCATCCAATGGATTTCTTATGGCTCCATGCCTTACAATACAGCTGTTCCTTTCTTTACCCAAGTGGATACAACGCCAGACTACTTTGCCAATACGACGGCTAAGGTAACTACGGATTCCTTCTACTGGGCCAACCGGATTATTGCGGGACTAGCTGACCCTCACTATGCTCACCATGTTGGTGATTTGGACGATTACCAAGAAACGACAATGGCCTGGGGACATGCGCGCATCAATAAGGTCGATCGTGCACTTGCAGCAGGTGACACCGTTGATTTTGAGGCGGAAAACCAAGCTATGAGTGATCAAATCCAGGAAGCGACAGATCAACTCTTGGACAAGATTTTGCTCGATGCTAGCAACCTCATGACCAATCACTTCTCCTTGAGTGATTAAAAATTTTGTATTTTCAGGTAATTTACAAGATATTTTCAGAAACGATTGACAAACTTTTGAAAATCGATTAAAATAGAGAAAATTACATACGACCGAATGAAGTTTGCAGGAGCGTGAGTGACTGTGAATGGACGGAACTCTGGAGAGACCAGAAATGGCACCGAAGGGGCAAGGTAGAGGATGCATCTACTCAAACTCTCAGGTAAAAGGACAGAGCGAAAGATAGGGGAAGTCCCCTATTTTAAGCAGGACCAGAGTACATGTTTGACATGTGCTCTTTCTTTTTCTCTTTTCTGTCGAGCGGTCGATGAAAAAGGAGACAGAAAATGGATCATGTATTGCAGTTTTTTCAGCAGGTCGATAATTTAGTGTGGGGCGCCCCCTTATTGGTGCTCTTAGTAGGAACAGGGATCTACCTGACGCTTCGCTTGGGATTGCTTCAGATACGCTACCTTCCAAAAGCTTTTCGCTTGATCTTTACAGAAGATGAGGGACACGGGGATATCTCGAGCTTCGGAGCCCTTGCGACAGCTCTAGCGGCTACTGTAGGGACGGGGAATATTGTAGGGGTAGCTACAGCGATTCAGACAGGTGGCCCAGGTGCCCTCTTTTGGATGTGGATGGCAGCCTTTTTTGGAATGGCGACCAAGTATGCAGAAGGGCTCTTAGCCATTCGTTATCGGACCAAGGATGACAACGGTCATATCTCAGGTGGTCCTATGTATTACATTCTTCACGGGATGGGAGAGAAGTGGCGACCACTGGCTATTTTCTTTGCGGTTGCAGGAGTGTTGGTGGCCCTCTTTGGGATCGGAACCATGACCCAGGTTAATTCCATTACGGGATCCCTTCAAGCTAGTTTTGGAACGGCTCCAGAAGTGGCTAGTGTAGTGATTGCTCTAGTGGTTTCGACCATCATCTTTGGAGGGATTCACTGGATTTCCAAAGTCTCTGAAAAAGTGGTTCCTTTTATGGCTGCTGCCTATATCTTTGCGACTGTCATGATCATTGCCTTGCATCTAGACCAATTGCTTCCAGCCTTAAAATCGGTCTTTTCAGGTGCCTTCACAGGGACTGCAGCCATGGGAGGTTTTGCAGGAGCAACGGTCAAAATGGCCATCCAAAAAGGGGTGGCGCGTGGGGTTTTCTCCAATGAATCGGGTCTCGGATCGGCCCCCATTGCAGCAGCTGCTGCAAAGACCAATGAACCTGTCGAGCAGGGCTTGATCTCGATGACAGGAACCTTTATTGATACCATTATCATCTGTAGTTTGACAGGACTTTCGCTCTTGGTTTCAGATGAGTGGATGGCCAAGGGCAGCACGAGCACCTTGACCCAGGATACGTTTACAGGTGTCTTTGGCCCAGTTGGAGGCATTATCTTAACGCTGTGCTTGGTGCTGTTTGCGACAACGACCATTCTTGGATGGTCTTACTATGGAGAACGGTGTTTCGAATTCCTATTTGGTGTCAAACATATCAACCTCTACCGGACTTTCTTTGTCTTAATGGTTGGACTAGGTGGTTTCCTAAAATTAGATCTGGTCTGGGTCATTGCGGATATCGTTAATGGGCTTATGGCTCTACCCAACTTGATTGCCCTACTAGCTCTGTCACCTGTCATTATCAAAGAAAGCAAGCGCTACTTTAAGAAATAAGAAAACCCAGATCGCGAGGTCTAGGTTTTCTTGTCTATTTGAGATAAGATCTTTTAATAGCGTTTTTCTTTTGGCCAACTGCTCATTTCGGCGATGGCAGTGAAGAGCACATCTGTCGAAGAGTTGAGGGCTGTTTCACAAGAGTCTTGAATGACCCCGATGATAAAGCCGACACTGACGACTTGCATGGCCAAATCATTGGTGATGCCAAAGAGGCTACAAGCAACAGGGATGAGAAGGAGAGATCCTCCCGCAACTCCGGATGCCCCGCAGGCTGAGATGGCTGCCACAACACTGAGGATAAGCGCTGTTCCAAAGTCAACCTGAATCCCTAAAGTATTGGCTGCTGCAAGGGTTAAGGTATTGATAGTTACCGCTGCACCTGCCATGTTAATGGTCGATCCAAGAGGGATAGAAACAGAGTAGGTATCTGGATTCAGCCCCAATTCTTCACAGAGACGCATGTTGACAGGGATGTTGGCTGCAGAACTTCTGGTGAAGAAGGCTGTTACCCCACTGACACGGAGGCATTTAAAAACAAGGGGATAGGGATTTTTGCGGATCATGAAAAAGACGATCAATGGATTGATGACCAGAGCGACAAAAGCCATCGTTCCCACCAATACTACCAAGAGAATCCCGTAGTTACTAAGGGCACTGAGTCCTTGGCCAGCGATGGTCGTGAAGACCAAACCTAAGATCCCAAATGGAGCTAGGTTGATAATCCACTCGACAATTTTTGAAGTGATGTCTGCTAGGGTTTGTAGGAGGTCTTTACTATGTTCACTCGCCTCTCTCATGGCAATTCCAAACACAGTGGCCCAAGAAAGGATCCCAATGTAGTTGGCTTGCTGCAAGGCATTGACCGGGTTGTCGACGATCTTGAGTAAGAGGTTACTAATCACTTCGCCAATTCCATTTGGAGAGGATCCTTCAGCGGCCTTTCCAGTCAGGGTAATGGTGATTGGGAAGATGTAATTGATCAAAACAGCGACGAAGGCAGCTGCAAAGGTTCCTAGGAGATAGAGGACGATGACCTTTTTCATATTGGTCTCTGTTCCTTTTTGGTGTTGGGAGAGAGCATTTGCGACGAGTGCAAAGACCAGAAGGGGTGCGATGGCACGGAGCCCCCCGACAAAGAACTCTCCTAAGAGTCCAATCCCAGTTGCTTTAGGAAATACAAGTGCTAGAACGACACCAAGTACAATCCCGATTGCGATCCTTTTCATAAGGTTGGTTTTATTCCAAGTGGTAATCAGTCGATGAATCATGTAAGGCCTCCTTAAAAAATAATTAAGGAATATTATACGATAGTTAGGGGGTAATAGCAATGAAATTTTTAAAAAATAGCCTTATTTCCGAATATTTGATATAATCATACTATTCTTTGTTAGAAAGGCCCGAATAAATGAGTCAAGCTTTCCAACGTTATTTCAGTAAAATAGACTGGACAAAGATTTTTGATGACCTAATTTCAAAATGCATCTCTCTGATTTTTGTCTTTCTCTTATTTTTTATCGCTAAAAAGGTCATCCATAGCCTGGTCAAGCGGATATTAACCCCTTCTTTTAAGTATACGGTGCAGGATGAAGCCCGTAAAAAAACCATTCTCCGTTTAGTAGAGAGTCTCTTGAACTACTGCTTGTATTTTATCTTGATCTACTGGATCTTGTCGATCCTCGGTCTTCCAGTCTCTAGTTTATTGGCTGGTGCTGGGATTGCTGGGGTGGCGATCGGGATGGGAGCCCAGGGCTTCCTTTCCGATTTGGTCAATGGTTTCTTTATCCTTTTAGAACGCCAGCTGGATGTGGGGGACAATGTCCGACTTACCAATGGTTCTATTAATATTGCCGGCATCGTTAGCAGTGTGGGAATTCGGACAACTCAAGTACGTGATTTTGACGGGACTCTCCACTTTGTCCCAAACCGCAATATCACTGTCGTCAGCAACCTCTCGCGTGGAGATATGCGCGTGCTGGTAGATATCCCACTAGATGCGAATACCGATCTTGACAAGATCTACCAGGTCATCGCTCAGGTCAACCAGTCTCAACAAGACAAACACCCAGAAGTGTTGACAGGTCCTACCATTTTAGGCCCACAGATTGAAAAAAATGGTCGCTATTCCTTCCGTATTGCTATGACCGCTCAAAATGGAACCCAGGTTACTGTTTACCATACTTACTATAAACTCTATCATGATGCCTTGATGGAAGCAGGAATCAACCTTCCAACAGGAAATAACGGAATCATGTAAAAAAGCTCAGAAATATTTTTCTGAGCTTTTTTAATCGATGTTACGATCTTAAGTGGCAGTATTTGTCATCCAAATATTTAATCTGATCCCAAGTCTTTCGAGCCTCAGGTGGCAAGATCAATAATTGCTTGCGCAATAGGGCGGTGATTTCGAGATCCAATGATTCGATCGTGAGGGCTATGGCTACGGAACTTTTTGCCCTTTGGATCTTGTTAATGCAGTGTTGGATATGCTGGCAAGCAGTACAAGTCTGTGCTTGACGGCTTGCTGCAATCTCCTGACGCATATCAGAAAGCAGTTGCATCAATTCAGACTTAAGGAATTCAATGGTAGTTGACTTGTCTTGAGCAAAATGAAACATAAGCGCACCTCCTTTTGCTATAGTTTAATACTAATTTATTAAAAATGCAAGGGGGTAAAGTAAAAAAAATAAAATTTTTTTAGAAAAAGATACAGAAAAAGAGATGGCTCAAATCTCTCATCACTAATGATGGATAAGATTCCTTTCTTTAAAAATGACTGTCTTCCCTTGAGACCAATTGTCCTTAAAGAGATCAGTAGCTACAAAAAACTCCTGAAACACACTGATTTCAGGAGTTGAGAGGCTTTGACCCGAAGGTCTCAAAGAAAAATATCGATTGATTATACAAGACCTTGTGCAATCATCGCGTTTGCGACATTTTCAAAGGCAGCGATGTTGGCACCTGCAAGGTAATCTTTACCAAGTCCGTAAGTTTCTGCAGTTGTTTTAGCAGTGTTGAAGATGTTGGTCATGATGTCTTTCAAACGTCCGTCCACTTCTTCGCGTGTCCATGAAAGACGTTGGCTGTTTTGGCTCATTTCAAGAGCAGATACAGCAACTCCACCAGCATTGGCAGCTTTAGCAGGTCCGTAAAGGATACCATTTTCTTTGTATACGTTGATGGCATCGATGTTACTTGGCATGTTTGCTCCTTCAGAGACAACTTTCACACCTTGAGCGACCAAACGTTTAGCAGCATCGCCATCGATTTCATTTTGAGTTGCACATGGAAGAGCGATGTCATAGTTACCAGCGTAAGTCCATACAGAACCTTCGTAGTATGTAGCAGTTGGTTTTTCAGCAGCGTATTCAGTCAAACGAGCACGACGTTTTTCTTTCACGTCTGTAAGAAGGTCGAAGTCAATACCGTTCTCGTCGATCACGTAACCGTTTGAATCAGATACAGAGATAACAGTTGCACCAAGTTCAGTTGCTTTTTGAAGAGCGTATTGGGCAACGTTACCAGAACCTGAGATCACGACTTTCTTACCAGCAAAGCTGTCACCGTTGGCTTTGAGCATTTCTTCAGTATAGTAAACCAAACCATAACCAGTTGCTTCTGGACGGATCAAGCTACCACCAAAACCAAGAGGTTTACCAGTCAAGACACCAGCATCGAATTGGCGAAGGCGTTTGTATTGACCGTAAAGGTATCCGATTTCACGTCCACCAACCCCGATATCACCAGCTGGGACATCAAGAGAAGGACCGATGTGCTTTTGCAATTCAGTCATGAAGCTTTGGCAGAAACGCATCACTTCAGCGTCAGTTTTTCCTTTAGGATCGAAGTCAGATCCACCTTTACCACCACCGATAGGAAGACCAGTCAAGACGTTTTTGAAGATTTGTTCGAATCCGAGGAATTTCAAGATCCCTTGGTTAACAGTTGGATGGAAACGAAGACCACCTTTGTAAGGACCTACAGCAGAGTTGAATTGAACACGGTATCCACGGTTTACTTGGATGTTTCCTTCACGGTCAACCCAAGGAACACGGAAGGAAATCACTCGTTCAGGTTCTGTAATACGAGCTAAAATGTTTTCTTCAATGTATTCAGGGTGTTTTTCAAAAACAGGTTCCAAAGTGCTGAGGAACTCTTCAACAGCTTGAAGGAATTCAGCCTCATGGCCGTTACGAGCTTTTACAGTTTCGAAGGTGCTTTGGATATATTCTTTAGCAGTTGTCATGTTAATTCTCCTTTGTGAATGAAACGAAAACCAGCAAACCCGCTAGGGGATTGGCTTTGAGACAGTTGACAAACAATGTCACGTTTTATTACATGGATCATTATAGCAGACTTTTTTTGGCTTGTAAAGAAAAAAGTTGAATTTTCTGAAAATTTTATTGCGGCTAGGAAAGTCCGAATGTTTGCAAGAATTTTTAGCTTTGTTTGTCCGGAAGCTTCCAAGTGATGGTATAATGAAAGAAGAAAATAGAGAGCATCCCGAACGATTCTGTTGATGGGTGTTTCAAAAAGGAGTACAAGATGGTATCGACAAAAACGCAAATTGCTGGTTTTGAATTTGACAATTGCCTGATGAATGCGGCAGGAGTGGCCTGTATGACCAAGGAAGAGTTGGAAGAAGTGAAGAATTCGGCTGCTGGGACTTTTGTGACCAAGACAGCGACCTTAGAATTCCGTGCTGGAAATCCCGAACCACGCTATCATGATGTGCCACTTGGCTCGATCAATTCGATGGGCCTTCCCAACCAAGGCTTGGATTATTATTTGGATTACCTATTAGAGTTGCAAAAAACAGATCCTGACCGGACCTTCTTCTTATCTCTCGTCGGCATGTCTCCTGAAGAGACCCATACCATCTTGAAAAAGGTGCAAGACAGCGACTTTAAAGGCTTGACAGAACTGAACCTTTCTTGCCCTAATGTCCCTGGAAAACCTCAGATTGCTTATGACTTTGATACGACCGATCGGATCTTGTCCGAGGTCTTTGCCTATTTCACAAAACCGCTTGGTATTAAATTGCCACCTTACTTTGATATTGTTCACTTCGATCAAGCAGCAGCAATCTTTAACAAATACCCGCTTAAGTTTGTCAATTGTGTCAATTCCGTAGGGAATGGTCTCTACATTGAAGATGAATCCGTAGTAATTCGTCCGAAGAACGGCTTTGGTGGGATTGGTGGAGAGTATGTCAAACCAACTGCCCTTGCTAATGTCCATGCCTTTTATCAACGCCTGAATCCAGAAATTCAGATTGTGGGGACAGGTGGTGTCTTGACCGGTCGTGATGCCTTTGAACATATTCTATGTGGGGCTAGTATGGTGCAAATCGGAACCACGCTTCATAAAGAAGGAGTAGGAGCTTTTGAACGCATCACTGCGGAGCTCAAAGCCATCATGGAAGAAAAAGGCTACCAAAGCCTGGAAGACTTCCGTGGCAAATTGCGCTACATTGACTAATCTTTCGAAAAGAACTTCCTCAAGTAGAAACTTGGGGAAGTTTTTTATGAGAGTGGGACAGAAATCGGTAATTCGTTAGAATTCGATTTCGTCGTCCCACCTCCGCACAGTTGAGTAGGGCTGTAAAAGCTGATGAAATCAGCGTAGTAGACCCACTCAACCACTGCGTCTTGCTCGACAATCTAGAAACAATTGAGAGGCTAGGACTTTTGTCCCAGCCTCATTCTGTTCCTAGTTTTAGGAATTTTCCATTTTTATAGAGGAAAAGGGTGTACAATGGAGGTGAAAAGGAAGGTGATTTCGATGGAAGAAAGGGACGTGATTCAAGAGGCAAAAACAACGGTCAGCCTTCTTCAAACAGCCTTTTTGAAAGGATGCACCCCCAGTCCAGATGTCCTTCGATTTCGAGAAAATCTAGATCAGATGTTGAAAGGCTTACGAAAGGCTAGGCGGGTAGACAATCGTCTGTTGATTGAGTTGGAAAAGTTTTATCAGACCGCCAGTTTATTGATTGGTTTGGGTGGGCTAACATTGAACGAAGAAGCCTTTCAAGCTTGGCGAGCTTATGATCACTGGCATTACGAGGTTGTGAAGCCTCAGTTACAGGTCTATGGACCGACGGTGCTTTTGTAGTTGATACTAGCCTGGTGCTTGTTCACAGATATTCAGAGGAGGTGTTGGTCATGGTAGTCCTTCATGATTTTCTACATCAGTTAACCCTATCGTTTTGGAATTTCTATTACTCACTCTTTTTCTTATTTGAAAAATAAGAAGGATTGAATCCCTTTTACATGTAGTAGAAGGGATTTTTGATGCAGAATCCTTGAAAATATGAGGCTCTTGGATTATGATGGAGCTAATAGATAAGAAGTGTTCCTTTTAGGGAATGCGGAAAGCGAGGAAGAAAGATGGCAGAGATTTATCTAGCAGGTGGCTGTTTTTGGGGTTTAGAGGAATATTTTTCACGGATCCCCGGTGTAGAACAGACGACGGTAGGCTATGCCAATGGCCAGGTAGAAACGACCAATTACCAACTGATCAAGGAAACGGATCATGCAGAGACAGTTCAGGTTATCTACGATCCAGACAAGATCACTCTACGCGCAATTCTGCTCTACTATTTCCGTGTGATCGATCCCTTGTCCGTTAACAAACAGGGAAATGATCGAGGTCGCCAATATCGGACGGGTGTCTATTATACAGATGAAGGAGAACGTGAGGTGATCGCCCAAGTGTTTGCGGAAGAAGAGAAGCAACTGGGCAACAAAATAGCGGTTGAACTAGAACCTTTGCGCCACTACATCCTAGCTGAGGACTACCACCAAGACTACCTCAAGAAGAATCCTGGAGGCTATTGCCATATCGATGTGACAGATGCTGAGCAGCCCTTGATTGATCCAGCAGCTTATCAGAAGCCAGATCAAGAAATCCTAAAGGCGAAACTGACAGCAGAGCAGTACCAAGTCACTCAAGAAAGCGCGACAGAACGTCCTTTCCACAATGCCTATGATCTGACCTTTGAAGAGGGCATCTATGTGGATATTACGACGGGGGAACCTCTCTTTTTTGCCAAGGATAAGTTTGCTTCTGGTTGTGGCTGGCCAAGTTTCTCTCGTCCTATTACCAAAGACGTCGTCCACTATTACCAGGACCATAGCCACGGAATGGAGCGGATCGAAGTTCGTTCCCGCTCAGGCAATGCCCATCTCGGCCATGTCTTCACCGATGGACCAAAAGACCAAGGAGGTCTTCGCTATTGTATCAATTCGGCCTCTCTGCGCTTTATTCCAAAAGAGGAAATGGAGCAAGAAGGCTATGGTTATTTGTTAAAAGCTTTGAAATAATAGAAAAAGCATCTTAGAAACTTTCCTTAGGTGAGTACGGACGTCAGCGAACTTCATAGAAGTTCCATGACTTAGTTTTGGACCTAAGGTTCCAAAACTCCCGAGTGCCTGAAACATCATTGTTTCAGGCACTTTTCTCACATCGGAAAGTTTCAGTAGATGCTTGCATCAGTTGAAAATTGTGATGATGTTTTCTGCAATACCACTTGGGTTGCCTTAGGTAAGAAAAAAATCCACATTCTGAGAGACAGAAGCCACTTTTATAAATAAGGAGCATGATTTTCAAGTTAGGGTGCTTTTTAAGGAAAATATGAAAAGGTTTTCGTTATTCTAACAAAGTATGTGTTAAAATTAGTATAAGATGTAATTAGTAGAGATGTACTGATGATGAAAGATTTAAAAAAAGAGATTGGGAAAAAAATAAAATCTACACGACTAGATAGAAAATCTACACAAGCAGATATTTGCGATGATGAAACTGAATTGACTATTCGGCAATTAGCCCGAATTGAGAATGGTCAGGCTATGCCCACTGTACCCAAATTAATATATTTAGCGAAAAAACTGAATGTCGAAGTTCAGTATTTTGTTGATATTGACAAAATTGAAATACCAAAAGATTATCTAAGGTTAAAGAAAGAATTGGTAGATAGTCCGACCTATGCGGATCGAGAACGAATTGAGCGGAAACAAGCGATTTTAGAAGAAATTGGGGAATGTTACTACGATCTTCTTCCAGAGGATGAACAATTACTTATAGATGTGATTCAAGCGCGTCTAGATATTTATAATAGTTCTGATGTGAGATATGGTTTTGCTCTTTTAGAAGAATACTTTCAACAAATCTTAAAGAAAACAATTTATACGGTTAATGATTTGTTAATTATTGAACTCTACTTTTTTTGCTGTGCTGTAGGATTAGAAGATAAAAGGTATTTTCAGGAGTTGGCTGATAAAGTAATGCTTGACATAGATTATAGGGACAAGGAATACCTGACACAGTTGGAAAAAATATTGCTTGTTTTGCTAGCTCAGTTGGAAGAAAAATGTACGCTTAAATATATTCAAACTTTCGAAGATGTAATTGATAAGACGAGACATGTTTATTACAAACCTCTTATTTATATGTTTAAAGCAAAATATATGCTCCATGTGGAAAAGAGCAAGGAGAAATCTGAGGAGTTGTATGGAAAGGCAATTACATTTGCTGAATTATTGGATGATGAAGTGCTGGTACAAAGATTATTAGAAGAAAAAAAGAACGATTTTTAGCAACCCGACGTTTAAGTCATGTTGCTTTTTTCATTTTATGTTAGACTGAAATCATAAAAAAGGCAAAGATATCAGAAAACTTTATTTCCTACAGTAGGATATATAACTGTTTGTTGAATCGGTATATTTTGGATGTTGTAGGACGATCTTTTAGTTGATTCATTTCCCAAACATTCGTTTTAGAGAAAAGGAGTTTATGATGAAAAATAGAAATTTATGGCGAACGATTTTTGCGCTTTCGGCTATGGTAACTCTGATTGGATTAGGATTTATTGCCTATAATCATTTTGTATTTCATCAACCTTTTATGAATCGGACGACAAAAGGGTTGCTTTCGGCTTTTTTCCTAAGTCTTGTCATGGTTGCGATTAGCTTGTCCAAATCAAACGATAAGAAGTGATTTGTGACCATTTATATGAATCAATCAACTGTGCAAGAGCAGGACGATGAAGCGTTTCTAAACAATGGCGCTTCTGTCCTGCTCTCTTTTTTCTCTTCTTAAAAATTGTGATACAATGAAGAGAAAGTATTTCAATGACAGCTCAATTTGTTGGCGGATCATTGGAGAAACTGGATATGAAGAAGAGGTAGAAATGATAGAGAAGTGGGAGAATGTGAAAGGGACCATCAAAACGATGGGAAAAGAGTTGTCAGCGGCCTTTGATTGGGCTTTTGATCGTCTCTTTTCAAGGATTGAGCTGACCAATGAACAGTTTGTCTATGTGCTCTTGTCCATTGTTTTTATCGTGGCCAATGCCATCTTGTGGGTGCAAAAGTTCCAAGGCTTTCCGATCACCGCAACGGAACGGCCAGAGGTTGTGTACAAGGCCAAAACACCGGCTGATCAGATTCCTCATACAGCTCGGATCATGGCCAATGGAGATCAGCTCTATCATGATCTGGTCTATATGAGTGCACAAAAGGAAGACGGAAGCTATGATTTTCATGAAAATTATGAGTATGTCAAACCCTGGCTACAAAAAGCGGATCTAGCCTTGGGCGATTTTGAGGGAACCATTAACCCGGATTACTATTTGTCAGGTTATCCTCTCTTTAATGCGCCGAGCGAAGTCGTACCAGCCATCAAGGATGCTGGTTATGATGTCATGGATTTGGGACATAACCATATCTTGGATTCAGGCCTAGATGGGGTCTATTCGACAGCCAAGGCCTTTGAAGATGCAGGCATCACACCTGTCGGTGTCTACACGCATGAAAAGAGAGGCCAGGCTCCCTTGGTGATCAAGGAAGTGAATGGCATCAAGATTGCTATTCTAGCCTACGCTTATGGGTTTAATGGGATGGAAACGACCCTTACTCCAGAAGAGCAAGCAGATGTCTTGTCTGATCTGGATGAAGAGCGGATGAAGGCGGAGATCCAAAAGGCGGAGCAAGAGGCCGATATCACCATTGTCATGCCCCAGATGGGAATCGAGTACCAGTTGGAGCCGACAGAAGAGCAAAAAGAGCTCTACCACAAGATGGTTTCTTGGGGAGCTGATATCGTCTTTGGCGGGCATCCCCATGTTGTAGAGCCTGCTGAAGTGGTCAATAAAGATGGTCAAAACAAGCTTATCATCTACTCGATGGGGAATTTCCTGTCCAATCAGCGTCTGGAAACTATGGGAGATGTGGAGACTGCCCAATGGACAGAGCGAGGGGTCTTGATGGATGTGACCATCGAAAAGGTTGGTCGCAAGACAAAGATCAAGACAGCTACTGCTCATCCAACCTGGGTCAGTCGGACTCCGAAGGGCACCTATTCTCCTGAAGGCTATGACTTGTACAAGTACCAGACCTATATCTTGGAAGATTTTATCCAGGGTGGCAAATACCGCGACAAGCTGGATGAGGAGACCAAGGAGAGAGTGGACACGGCCTACCGAGAAATGAAGGAACATGTTCACTTGGACTGGCCTCAGAGTGGAAAGGAATAGAGCATGGAAGGAAATGTGAACTGGATCTCGCTTGGGATCCTAGGATTGATCGTGGTGATTTGGGCAACCAAATTTCTTACGGCCATCCGTCTCAAGCAAAAGCTGAAGAAGGCTTGGGATGGAGCGCCTTTCTTTCGCAAGAAAGATACAGAAGAAAGTTTGATAGACAGCCTGGCTTATCCGTCTAAGGGAAAGACGATCGATAGCCAAGTGGATGATCAGACCTGGCATGATTTGGCTTTGGAAGCGGTCTTTGATCAGCTCAACTATACCCAATCGAGCCTTGGGGCAGAAGCTCTCTATCAAAACATGCGCCTGCTGGAATTCCAGCTTCAGGACCAGCTTCATGACTTAGAAGCCTTCTTTGAAGAGCATCCGGATTTGCGCCTCAAGGTCCAGGTTATTTTCAACCAACTGGGCAAGAAGAACCACAACATGGCGCGTAGCATTGTCGCAAATCCAGGCAAGCATTATGCAGGTTTGCCCCTCTATCTAGCCTTGGCCTGTCTTCCAATCTTCTGTCTCTTTGCCATCCCCTTTGAGCCAGTCGGGGCCATTACCCTCTTGGTGATCAGTGTGGTCTTTAATATCGTCTTTTCGAGTTTGCGCAATTGGTCCAATAAAATCCGTCTGGACAATGTTAGCTATTTGGTCCGCATCTTTGCTTCGGCAGAACGCTTGAGCCATCTAGCCTTGCCACAACAAGAAGAACTAAAGCAAGCGGTCAAACCCTTTAAGAAAACGCGGATCCTTGCCAGTGTCTTGCAGAGTCCAACGGGGACTTCTGAGATGGAAATTATTCTCCTCTACCTAAACGTCCTCTTTTTACTCCCACAGATCGCTCAGGTTTATATTTACAATCAGGTGAAAGCTCATCAAAAAGAGGCCCAGAAGCTTCTGGATCTGCTAGGGGAGATGGAAGTCGCTATTAGCCTCTTGCGCCATAAGCGGGATCTAGAAGTGGTTTGCCAGCCAGTCTTTACGGAAACGGGTGGCATTGAGGGTGAGACGCTCTATCATCCCTTGCTATCCAATCCGATTGCGAATGATGTGCATTTTCAAAAAAATATGGTCATCAGTGGGGACAATGCGTCCGGGAAATCGACCTACCTGAAAACCGTCGCCATCAATGCCATTCTGGCTCAAGGATTAGGCTTTGCCTATGGAGAAAAATTAGCCCTTCCCTATGGTCATGTGCTAACGGCTATGGATGTGAGCGATGACATTGAAGTTGGAGATAGTTACTTCATCACTGAAAGTAAAGCTATTTTACGTATGATTCAGCATCTGAAGAAGTCTGGCTTTCACTACTTCTTTATTGACGAGCTCTTTAAGGGGACCAATACCATCGAGCGGATCGGATCAGGTCTTGGGATTGTCCGCTGGTTGGCTGCCCAAAACTGCCTCTACATGATTTCCAGTCACGATATTGAGCTGGTCGCAGCCTCCGGTGAAGTCAATGATAATTACCATTTTGACAGTCGCTATGTGGATGGCAAGATCGTCTTTGACTACCAGATCAAGCCAGGGTCAGCGGTGACCAAAAATGCGGTCAATACTCTAGAAAGCTTGCATTATCCAGAGGAGATTACGCAAACAGCCAAGGACTTGATTGACCAGTATGAAGAGACGGGACACTGGTCTTTAAAAGAAATTGAAAAAGAATGAAAAATGAACGAAGGAGTTTGTAAATGATCGGTTTAGGGACCTTTTATAATGCCTTAGGAGTTGTATTTGGTGGGCTTTTAGGACTGCTCATCGGTCAACGTTTATCAGAAGATTTTCATGAGACCCTTCTGAAAGTGACAGGAGTTGCTGTTTTTGTCTTGGGCATCGCAGGGACCTTGGAAAAGATGCTGGTGGTGCATGGAAGTCATGTGGAGAGTCACGGCAGTATGATGTTGATTCTGAGTCTAGTAATCGGGACCGTTATCGGGGAACTCTTGAAGATTGAGGAGGGTTTTGAGCGCCTGGGAAGCTGGCTGAAGGAAAAGACGGGCAACCAAGGCGATTCCAGCTTTGTTGATGCCTTTATGACCACGGCCTTGACCATTTGTATCGGGGCTATGGCGGTAGTCGGAGCTGTCCAGGATGGCCTGACAGGCGACACCTCGACTTTGTTGGCCAAGGCTATTCTGGATATGGTCATCGTTTTGGTTTTGACCGTTTCAAAAGGAAAGGGTGCGATCTTTGCGGTGGTTCCACTCGTGATCTTTCAGGGGGTGATTACGCTGTTGGCCCATTTGATCGCACCGATCATGACCCCACAAGCCCTGTCTAATCTCTCACTGGTTGGCTCCAGCCTCATTCTCTGTGTTGGGATCAACCTCATCTGGGGCAAACGAATCAAGGTCGCTAATCTCCTGCCTGCAGTGCTGATTGCCATTATTTGGGCCTTTGTTGGGTGAAAAATAGAAGCTAAGCAGTAGCTTCAGATTTAAGACAAAGTCATATTAAAAACTTTCCTTAGGTGAATACGGACGTCAGCGAACTTTCGTAGAAGTTCCATGACTAAATTAAGATACAGAGGGCGTCTGCGGATAAAGTCAAAATAGGAAGTTTGACGCAGAATCTTTCGATTCTAGGAGAACTTATCTTTTTGACACAATCCGCAGCCCTTGTTCAATTTGTATTGAGCCCCTTCGCTCTTTAATTTCTGGGCTCAGGCTAAAACAGTTTCCCAAACTGTTTTACTCTCAATAATTCCGAGTGCCTGAAACGTATTGTTTCAGGCACTTTTCTCACAGCGGAAAGTTTTTGTATTTTCTTGATTCATTCTAAAAATAGGAACTCGTTTTTACTTACTTTTAGAATCGATTGACTTATTTTACTTTAAAATAGTTTGTCTCATTCTAAAGCTAACCGGTAAAGAATGATTAGCTTTTTTGCTTGCCCATGTAGTCTTGTTAGAAAAATGAAGATGCTCCGAAAAGGAGGGACATTTTCTTTTTGCAAATATGGGAAGTAATTTATGGAAGCCCTGATTTTTGGTATGATAGTCATAATTTCGAATAGGGAGGTTGGAGTCGCCATGAGTGATTTGAATCATACAGTTGAATTTATTAAAGAAATCGAGAAATTAAAGTCGGTAACAAGGTTTAATAGAACCCTTGATGGACGGTTTGAAAATAGTGCCGAGCATTCCTGGCAGGGTGCGGTAGCTGCGATGGTTTTTCAAGATTATTATCCTGAAAAATTGAATATGGAAAAGGTCATGTTTCTGTTATTGATTCATGATTTAGGTGAGATTTATGCCGGAGATACTTGGGTGTTTGATGATGAAAAAAAGGTTCATGCTCATGATAGAGAGCTAGCATCTATAGAAAAAACAATGAGCCTCCTTCCAGAAGCAACCTATTTGAATATGAAAAATTCGTGGTTGGAGTTTGAAAAAGGGCAGAGTCCTGAGGCAAGATATGCAAGAGTGATTGACGCTTTGGTACCACTGATCAATCACTTGGAAGTGTCAGAAGTAAATTATAATCCTGATCATATCCGTTCAGAGATGGTATTAGAAAAGAAAAAATTTATAAAAAGTGAGTCCAAAGCGTTATGGAAACTGACGGAAGAGTTGGTTCAGGAAAGTGTAGAAAAGGGATTATATTTATGATATCACTTGGTCTTTAGTAGCAACTTTCAGACTAAAAGTAAACCACCTGTTTTCACGGGTGGTTTTGACTTGCTTGATCTGTGGTATAATGGGAACAGATAGTTTGCACCCTATGAAAGGGAAAAGGTTAGATTGTATGATTAAGTTGATTGCAACAGATATGGATGGAACCTTATTAGATGAACGAGGAGAGGTGGACCTTCCGCGTCTGGAAAGGCTTTTGGACCACTTGGATCAAAAAGGGATTCGCTTTGTCATTGCGACGGGAAATGAAATCCATCGCATGCGCCAGCTCTTGGGTCCCTTGGTCAAGCGGGTGACCCTGGTCGTCGCCAACGGAGCTCGGATTTTTGAGAATGACCAGATGGTTCTAGGAAAATTCTGGGATCGGGAATTGGTGGAGGCGGTCCTTGCTTATTTTAAGGGCCGGGAAATTTCAGATCAGTTGGTTGTATCAGCTGTCAATGGTGGCTTTGTCAAGGAAGGAACGGTCTTTACAGAAGTTGAAAAATTCATGCAGCCGGAAGTGATTGAAGCCTTGTACAAGCGAATGAAGTTTGTTCCGGAATTGACAGCCGATTTGTTTGACCAGGTGCTTAAAATGAGCTTGGTGGTTGGCTTGGATCGTCTTGATCAAGTGAGTCAGGAAGTCCAACAGGCTTTTGGAGATCAGCTCATGGCGGTTTCGAGCGGTTTCGGCAGCATGGATCTCTTACAAGCAGGTATTCACAAGGCTTGGGGACTGGCTCAATTAATGGAGAAATGGCGGCTTGATGCTAGTCAGGTCATGGCCTTTGGGGATAGTGGAAACGACATCGAAATGCTTGAAATGGCTGCTCACTCCTATGCGGTGGCCAATGCAGAAGAAGCTGTCAAGGCTGTTGCCAAACACCTAGCACCGAGCCATCAGGAAGGCGGTGTCTACCAGGTGATCGAAGAGTATCTAGGATTGACCCCCTGGGAACAAGTGAAGGGAGAGAAATAGATGGCGGTACAACTGTTAGAAGACTGGCTCTTAAAGGAGCAGGAGAAGATCGTAACAACCTATCGGGAGCTCAATCAAGCCCCTCTGAAGGAGCCTGGTTTGATCTTTATCGGAGACTCTATCGTGGAGTATTTCCCCATTCATGAACTATTACAAAGTCCCAAACACATGGTCAATCGAGGAGTGCGAGGCTATAAGACGGATCTCCTTCGTGAGCATCTAGACGCCCATGTCTTTGGAACGGCGGTGGATCAGATCTTTCTCTTGATCGGGACCAATGATATCGGAAAAGAAATTCCTCAAAAGGAAACCTTGGACAATCTAGAAGCGGTCTTACAAGCGATCATGCGGGACTTTCCGCTGACCCACATCAACCTGATCTCGGTTCTACCGGTGAGTCAAGAAGAGCGCTACAAGCAAAAGGTCTATGTGCGGACCAATGAAAAAATTCAAGCCCTCAATCAAGCCTATCAAGAATTGGCCCAGGCCTACCACCAGGTCAGCTATGTCGATGTGTATTCGTCTTTATTGGATGAAAAGGGGCAGTTGGCAGAAGCCTATACGACTGATGGCCTCCATTTAAGTGTAGCAGGTTACCGCATCCTAGCCCAAGCTCTGCAGGAGACATTATAGAGACAAAAATAGGAGCGAAAAAAGCCCAACCAGACAAATCTTCAAAGGAAGATTTGTTTTTTTAAAAACTTTTGGTTGACAAATGTAAATCTTAGGTGTAAAATAGCATCATAAGATTTACAAATGTAGATTCAGAAAGGAGAAGCCATGCAAATTTCCAATGCGGAATGGCGCGTCATGAAGATTATCTGGATGGAAGGCAAGCAGACCAGCACGGATTTGATCGCCGTCTTGTCCGAGCGCTTTGACTGGTCGAAGTCGACTATCAAGACCCTCTTGACCCGCTTGGTGGAGAAAGGCTGTCTGACCAGAGAAAAATCAGGCAAAGCCTTTGTCTACTCGGCTTTGTTGAAGCAGGACCAGAGTTTAGACTTGGTGGTTGAGGATGTGAAAGACAAGGTTTGCTCAAAAAGAATTGTCCAGGTGCTTGAAAAATTGATTCAGGAGAGTGACTTTACGCTTGCAGATCTTAATCAGCTGCAGCAGGTCCTGGAAGAAAAGAAAGCAGAGGCTGTCGAAACAGTCCCTTGCAATTGTATGTAATAGAAAGAAGGAAATTCCATGTTTGGATTGTTGATTAGTATTGTTTGTTTACTTTTGGTTGCTTTTATTGCTTGGTGGTTCTTTGCAGAGCATGAAAAGGTAAGCGGCCACGCTCGTCAGAAATCAGGTTATCAAGAAATTGAAGTCGAAGTCATGGGGGGCTATTCGCCTGAAACCATTGTCCTGAAAAAGAATGTTCCAGCCCGGATCATCTTTAATCGCAAGGATCCATCTTCATGTCTGGCTCAAGTGATCTTTCCAGATTTTGGCGTTCATGAAGATTTGCCTTTAGGTGAAAAACATGTCATTGAAATTACGCCAGAAAAAGCGGGCGAATATGGGTATTCATGTGGAATGAACATGATGCATGGTCACATGATTGTGGAATAAAGGAGTAGGTATGGTAGAAAAACAAAAAGCAGTTGTGGAAAACGGAGTGCAAAAGATCCGTATTACAGCAGAAAAAGGCTATAGTCCAAAGGAATTTCAACTTCAAAAAGGGATCCCTGCTGAAATCACCTTCCATCGGGTCAATCCTTCCGGCTGTTACAAGGAAATTTTATTTGAAGATCAGGGGATTTTAGAGCCTTTGGAAGTCGGTGTGGATAAGGTGATATCCTTTACCCCGACAGAAACAGGGGACTTCGAGTTTTCATGTGGAATGAAGATGCAAAAGGGTTCCTACACGGTTGTGGAAAAACGCCGTCGTGTCTTAGGTTTACTGGGTCGCTTTTGGATTACTAGTATCTTTACTCTTCCTTTATTGATCTTGATGATCGGGATGATGGCAGGATTTGTCTCCCATTCAGTCAGTCGCTGGGGGACTTTTCTAGCGACAACGCCGATCATGTTGGTAGCAGGAGTTCCTTTTATCAAGAGTGCCTGGGCCTCATTTAAGAAGCACCATTCCAATATGGATACCTTGGTAGCTCTTGGAACCCTGGTAGCCTATGTCTATAGTGTATTTGCCCTTTTTACTGGTCAACCGGTATACTTCGAGGCTGCGGGTTTTATCATCTTCTTTATCCTCTTAGGGCAAATCTTTGAAGAACGGATGCGTAACAATGCCTCCGAGGCTGTGGAAAAGTTGTTGGATTTGCAGGCAAAAACGGCTCAAGTTCTCCGTGATGGGAACTATGTCGAGGTGGCGGCAGAAGATATCCAAATTGGTGACTTGATTCGGGTCCGTCCTGGGGAAAAGATCGCGGTTGATGGGACGATTGTAGAAGGAAGTACGACCATTGATGAGTCGATGGTGACAGGTGAAAGCTTGCCTGTGGAAAAATCAGTTGGTGATGCAGTTATCGGCTCCACTATCAACAGCAATGGGACCATTCTCTTTAAGGCTGAAAAAGTCGGTAGTGAGACCCTCTTATCTCAAATTGTGGACTTTGTCAAAATGGCCCAATCCAGTCGTGCTCCTATTCAAGATTTGACGGATAAGATTTCAGGTATCTTTGTTCCAGTGGTGACGATTTTGGCCATTGCGACTTTCTGGGTTTGGTCCGTGCTTCTGGGCGCGTCGCTCCAAGAGGCCATGCTCTATGCAGTCTCTGTCCTCATTATTGCCTGTCCTTGTGCCCTTGGTTTAGCAACCCCAACAGCCCTGATGGTCGGAACCGGCCGTAGTGCCAAGATGGGGGTTCTGATTAAAAATGGAACAGTTCTTCAAGAAGTGCAAAAGATTCAAACCGTTGTGTTTGATAAGACAGGGACTATTACCATTGGCCAACCCCTTGTAACCGATGTTGTAGGAGATGAAGCGCGTGTCTTGACACTGGCTGCTAGTCTTGAAACTTTTTCAGAACATCCACTAGCCCAAGCGGTGTTATCCCAAGCAGAAGAAAAAGGTTTGGTGTTATCCCCTGTGGAAAACTTCCAAGCGATTGAAGGAAAAGGGGTCCAAGGTCAGATCGACCAGCAGTTGGTGACCTTGGGAAATGGCAAACTTCATGACGGGGCAGCGATGGATCCGGAGCTTGAAAAACGGATGGTAGACTTGCAAGAGCAGGCCAAAACAGTGATCAGTTTGTCTGTGGATGGGCAAGTGATTGGCTTGATTGCCATTCAAGATGCTCCGAAGGCCAGCTCAAAAGAAGCGATCAAAAAGCTCAAAGAACGGGGCTTGAAAACGGTCATGTTAACAGGGGATAATGAACGGGTGGCCCAAGCTATTGCTAAGCAAGTGGGAATTGACACCGTCATTGCTGATGTCCTTCCTCAAGAAAAAGCTAGCGCCATCCAAAAACTGCAAGAAAGTAGTAAGGTAGCCTTTGTTGGAGATGGGATCAATGATGCTCCAGCTCTCTCTATTGCAGATGTTGGAATTGCCATGGGATCTGGAACGGATATTGCGATCGAGTCCGGTGGCATCGTGCTCACGCAAAATGATTTGCTTGGCGTTGTGCGCGCCTTTGACATGAGTCAAAAGACCTTCCGTCGCATCTTACTCAATCTCTTCTGGGCCTCTATCTACAATATCCTTGGGATTCCAATTGCTGCTGGAGTCTTTGTAGGACTGGGATTGACCCTCAATCCAGAACTAGCAGGTCTTGCCATGGCCCTTAGTTCTTTGTCTGTTTTGACCAGCTCGCTGCTCCTCAATGTCGCAAAGATTGATTAATGAAAATAAGAAGTGATACAGTATGCAGTAGCGATTAGAACGTAGTCAAACTTTTTTAAGTAATATAAGTTAAGCGATTCAACGAATAAAGTAAAATAAGTTCCAATTTTTAGATTGAATCAAGAAAATACAGAAAACTTTCCGCCGTGAGAAAAGTGCTTGAAACATTATCATTTCAAGCACTCGGTAGTTTTGAGACCTTAGGCTCAAAACTAAGTCATGGAACTTCGAAGAAGTTCGCTGACGTCCGTACTCACCTAAGGAAAGTTTTTTTAAAAATACTTTGCCATCAATTTGAGTACTACAGCATGCTGTAGTACTTTTTTATCATTCCTTACAGCTCTAAGGGAAAATAGAGGGTAAGAAAATATAGTATAATACCCTATTGTAGGATAGTTTGTGAAAATTTCTCAAAAAGAGCATCTGTTATGGAATAGGGATTGAGCATCTCTGAGCAGATCCTTATACATGTGAATCTCTTTGTGATAAATTAATACTGTAATCGTTTTGTAAATCGTTTTCATGAGAAAAGTCAGAAAAAACTCATTTTCAAGGCGAGATGATCGCAAAGATGAAGTAGAAGCGCTATGCTGCATTTTAAAGGATCAAAATAGATTTAAAGGAGAGTTAGAATGACTCAAGGGAAAATTACTGCATCTGCAGCAATGCTTAACGTATTGAAAACATGGGGCGTAGATACCATCTACGGGATCCCATCAGGAACACTTAGCTCACTCATGGACGCTTTGGCTGAAGACAAAGATATCCGTTTCTTGCAAGTTCGCCACGAAGAAACAGGTGCTCTTGCAGCGGTTATGCAAGCTAAATTTGGTGGCTCTATCGGGGTTGCAGTTGGTTCAGGTGGACCTGGTGCGACTCACTTGATCAATGGTGTTTACGATGCAGCTATGGATAACACTCCATTCCTTGCTATCCTTGGATCACGTCCAGTTAACGAATTGAACTTGGATGCCTTCCAAGAATTGAACCAAAACCCAATGTACAACGGTATCGCTGTATACAACAAACGTGTAGCTTACGCAGAACAATTACCAAAAGTAATCGACGAAGCTTGCCGTGCTGCCGTTTCTAAAAAAGGTCCAGCCGTTGTTGAAATTCCAGTAAACTTTGGTTTCCAAGAAATTGACGAAAACTCTTACTACGGATCAGGTTCTTATGAACGTCACTTTATCGCTCCTGCCTTGAACGAAGTGGAAATCGATAAAGCTGTTGAAATCTTGAACAACGCTGAACGTCCAGTGATCTACGCTGGTTTCGGTGGAGTTGGTGCGGGTGATGTCATCACTGAATTGTCACGCAAGATTAAAGCACCAATCATTACAACTGGTAAAAACTTTGAAGCCTTCGAATGGAACTATGAAGGATTGACAGGTTCTGCTTACCGTGTTGGTTGGAAACCAGCCAACGAAGTGGTCTTTGAAGCAGACACAGTTCTTTTCCTTGGTTCAAACTTCCCATTTGCTGAAGTATACGAAGCATTTAAGAACACTGAAAAATTCATCCAAGTGGATATCGACCCTTACAAACTTGGTAAACGTCATGCCCTAGACGCTTCAATCCTTGGTGATGCAGGTCAAGCAGCCAAAGCAATCCTTGATAAAGTGAATCCAGTTGAGTCTACTCCATGGTGGCGTGCAAACGTGAAGAACAACCAAAACTGGCGTGATTATATGAACAAACTCGAAGGTAAAACTGAGGGTGAATTGCAATTGTATCAAGTTTACAATGCAATCAACAAACATGCTGATCAAGACGCTATCTACTCAATCGACGTAGGTGACACTACTCAAACATCTACTCGTCACCTTCACATGACACCTAAGAACATGTGGCGTACATCTCCACTCTTTGCGACAATGGGTATTGCCCTTCCTGGTGGTATTGCTGCTAAGAAAGACAATCCAGATCGCCAAGTATGGAACATCATGGGTGACGGAGCCTTCAACATGTGCTACCCAGACGTTATCACAAACGTTCAATACGACCTTCCAGTTATCAACGTTGTTTTCTCAAATGGTAAATATGCCTTCATCAAGGACAAATACGAAGACACAAACAAACACTTGTTTGGTTGTGACTTCCCTAATGCTGACTATGCGAAAATCGCTGAAGCTCAAGGAGCTATTGGATATACAGTTGACCGTATCGAAGATATTGATGCTGTTGTTGCAGAAGCTGTTAAATTGAACAAAGAAGGTAAGACAGTTGTCATCGATGCTCGCATCACTCCACATCGTCCACTTCCAGTAGAAGTTCTTGAGTTGGATCCAAAACAACACTCAGAAGAAGCTATCAAAGCCTTCAAGGAAAAATACGAAGCAGAAGAACTCGTACCATTCCGCCTCTTCTTGGAAGAAGAAGGGTTGCAATCACGCGCAATCAAATAATTCTTCTCGTCGAAAATCAAAGAATAAACTGCGTTATCTTCACCTTGCCGTACTCCAGTACTGCCTGCGGTTCGATGCCTTGTTTATTCATTGATTTTCATAGAGAGAAACTTGAAAGATCGGAGTAATCCGGTCTTTTTGTGGAGAATAAGAAATGAATTTAAATCAATTAGATATTATCGTTTCAAATGTTACCCAAGTTTGTGCTAGCTTGGAGCGTATTTTGGATAAAAAAGCCGATTATGTTGACGACAGTTTTGCTCAGTTCACGATTGGCAGTCACTGTCTCATGTTGTCCCAAAATCATTTGGTTCCTTTGGAAAACTTTCAGTCAGGAATCATTCTTCATATCGAGGTTGAAGATGTAGACCAGAACTACAAACGATTGAAAGAGCTAGGTATTCAGGTTTTAAACGGTCCTTGTGAAACGGATTGGGGAACAGAGTCCTTATTAGTTAAAGGCCCTGCTGGTCTAGTCATTGATTTTTATAGAATGAAATAAGGGCGCTTAGTCATTTGAAGTTAACCATAATTATTCTTAAAACAGAATATGAACTATTAAAAGATCGGAGTCATCCGGTCTTTTTGTGTTGCATGAAAGCGATCGTTACCTTAGAATAGGTTCGGTTTTTCCTAGGATCTTGTAAGACTTTTGGGTTAGAGAAGGGTATAATAGAACTATCAAATCAAGTGAGGTAGAGAGATGACCGACAAACTTCAATTTCCAGATGGTTTCCTTTGGGGTGGAGCGACGGCTGCAAACCAGTGTGAGGGAGCTTATAATGAAGATGGTCGTGGCTTGGCCAATGTGGATGTGGTACCGATTGGGCCTGATCGTCATGCGATTATTACGGGTCAGAAAAAGATGTTCGACTTTGAAGAGGGCTATTTTTACCCGGCTAAAGATGGCATTGATATGTACCATCGCTACAAGGAAGACATTGCCCTCTTTGGGGAAATGGGCTTTAAAACTTATCGCTTGTCCATTGCCTGGTCTCGGATCTTCCCAAAAGGGGATGAATTGGAGCCAAACGAAGCGGGTTTACAGTTCTATGAAGATCTCTTTAAGGAGTGCCACAAGTATGACATTGAACCCTTGGTGACCATTACCCACTTTGACTGCCCCATGCATTTGATTACTGAGTATGGTGGCTGGCGTAGTCGCAAGATGTTGAAATGTTATGAACGTCTCTGCCGAACCCTCTTCACTCGCTATAAGGGCTTGGTCAACTACTGGCTGACCTTTAATGAGATCAATATGATCCTTCATGCGCCTTTTATGGGAGCGGGCCTTTGCTTTGAAGAAGGGGAGAATGAAGAGCAAGTCAAATACCAAGCAGCTCACCATGAGTTGGTCGCTTCAGCCATTGCTACCAAGCTAGCCCATGAGATTGATCCGAACAATAAGGTGGGCTGTATGTTGGCAGCTGGGCAAAACTATCCGCATACCTGTGCTCCGCGAGATGTCTGGGCTGGTCTAGAAGAAGACCGCAAGAACTATTTCTTTATCGATGTGCAGGCGCGTGGGGAATACCCTAACTATGCCAAGAAAGAGTGGGAGCATCAGGGGATCACGGTCGAGATGACGGAACAGGACCTTCAATTGTTGAAAGACCATACAGTTGACTTTATTTCCTTCTCCTACTATGCCAGTCGGGTCGCTTCAGGGGATCCAGCTGAAAGGGAAAAAACAGCGGGCAATATCTTTGCCTCTCTGAAGAATCCCTACCTAGAAAGCTCAGAATGGGGTTGGCAGATTGACCCTCTTGGTCTCCGCATTACGCTGAACACCATCTGGGATCGTTATCAAAAACCTCTCTTTATCGTAGAAAATGGACTAGGTGCCGTTGATACCCCAAATGAAGCCGGGGAGATTGAGGATGACTACCGGATTGATTACCTGGCTGCCCACATCAAGGCCATGCGGGAGGCCATCCATGAAGATGGTGTTGTCCTCTGGGGCTATACGACTTGGGGCTGTATTGACCTGGTCTCTGCCGGGACAGGAGAAATGAAGAAGCGCTACGGTTTTATCTATGTCGACCGGGACAACGAAGGCAAGGGAAGCTTGGATCGCTCCCGTAAGAAATCCTTCTATTGGTACAAAGAAGTCATTGCGACCAATGGGGCTTCTGTTGAATAAAAGTTTTCGGTACTTGCTGGCCGACTCTCTCCTATAAACGAAAAAGCTTAGAATCCCAACCACAAGCTGGGGTCCTAAGCTTTTTGTATGTAGTTAAGCCAAGTCATTATGGATTTACTGGTCGTAATCTAAGACATTGTTCTCGATGACAAACTTAGATTCAGCGGAAATGTTGGCTGCTCCTAGTTGCAACTGAGAACTTCCGTCTGGCTTCATGATGTGCCACTGACCGTCCTTGTGGGCAAAGATAGCCTGAAATGTGACGTTATCACTCTTGTCTCGAATAGGTAGAACAAATGCTTGATCAGTATTCTCTAAGAGAATCTCTTCTTTTTTTTCAAAGTTATAGATATAAAATTGCCCAGTTCTTTGTCCCAAACCATGGAGTTCATCGACTTTTTGCCAATTCTCAAACTTATTCCGAACAAGGGATTCATTATAAATCTTGTTGAAGGTTTCGTTGCGTTTCTTCGTTTCTTCCTCGTCTAGTGTTTTCTGAAACTCTGCAACCTTTTTAGTCGTTTGAATGGTTTGTCTGTTTTGCTCCCTGATTTGCTGGCGGTGGATGACTCGCATCATTCTTGCAGCAACGCCCAGGATGACAAGGATGGATACAAGACTGATTTTAGTTTTAGCATTATTTTTCATAGATGAGTCTCCCTATTGTGTCATTGGTCCTATTATACCCTTTGAAAGAAAGGATCGTCAAGTTCATCTTGTGATGACCTAACATGCAGATCTACCTGGGGACAATAGAATTTTATCAGATTTTCATTGACGAAGGGGCTTTTATTTGATAGGCTAGGGGAATAGAAATGATTTGGAGTTCAAATGAAAAAGGAGTGAGGCAAGTGGCACGGGTTTTATTAATCGAGGACAATAATGATATCCAAGAAATTTTGTATAGTCTCTTAAGTGAAGACCATGAGGTGCTTCAAGCCTTTTCGGGTACAGAAGGGCTACGGCTCTTCCAGCAAGAAGCTGTTGATTTAGTCCTTCTGGATATCATGCTTCCAGGAAAAAATGGGGACCAGGTCCTGGAGGAGATCCGTTTGCACAGTCAGACACCGGTTATCATGATGACGGCTCTTGGAGACAAACACCTCATTAGCCAGTATCTCCTTGCAGGTGCCAATGATTATATTGTCAAGCCCTTTAATCTGGACGAAGTAGCCGCTCGGGTGACGGTGCAGTTGAGAAATCAAACGACGGTAGCACAGGAATCTCAAGCGTCGCAAAAGCTATCCTTTAAGAATTTGGTCTTAAATCCAGAAACCTTTGAACTGGAGTCCGGCGAACAGACGCTTCGCTTGGGCAAAAAAGAATTTCAAATTTTTGAGACCTTGCTGGCGCATCCAAAGAAGATTTTTACCAAGGAAGAATTGTATGAGGCGGTCTGGGAAGAAGTCTATCTGCCTGGTGACAATACCCTCAATGCCCAACTGAGCAATCTCCGAAAGAAAATTGCCCAGATTGATCCAGATGAGGACTATATTGAAACGGTCTGGGGCTTGGGTGTTCGCTTGAAAGGAGACAAGTAATGTGGGTTTTAGTTCTAATTCTTGTCGTCCTTGTCCTTCTCTTGGGACTGGCCTACCTTCGCCTACTCTCTGCTCTCAAAGATTTGCAGGAGCAGATTCAAAAGAAGCTCCAAAGCGGTAGTGGGGTACGGCTGACCTCTCAGGTCTCAAAAAAAGAATTGGTCACCTTGACCAAGCAGGTCAGTGATCTCTTTGATCAGATCGAGCGGACCAATCGGATTGCCTTTCAAGAGAAAAAGACCTTGGATATGGCCATCAGTAATATTGCTCATGATATTCGGACGCCTTTGACCATTGCATCTGGCTATACCCAACAAATCATCAAGGGTGGGACGCAGGAGGAGGAAAAGCTGAAGAAAATTGCTTCCAATCTTCAAGTCGTCTCAAAACGCCTGGAATCTCTCTTGGAATACAGACGCTTGATGGAGGGAGCCATTCAGCCTCGGATTTCAGACGTCGATCTCAGCCAAGTCCTGACCCAGCAGTTGTTCCAGTATTATGATAGCTTGTCTGAAGCGGGGATTGACTTAGAAGTGGAGATGGAGGAGCATCTTCATTATGCTACGGATCCAGAGCTCTGGGAGCGCCTCTTGCAAAATATGCTCAGCAATGTCCTCAAGCATGGAAAGGATCAGGCTCGCTTGACCTTGACCTCGGACGCGGACATGATTCGGGTCGAGCTGCGCAATATTGTGCAACAACCGATTCAGCACTTAGACCAACTGGCTAGTCGCTTCTACTCTGAAAATCTGTCGGATACAGAAGAGTCTTCTGGCTTAGGGCTCTACATCATTCAAAATTTTGTAGAGATCTTAGGGGGAGACTTGCAACTGGCAACGGAGGCAGACTGGTTTATCTTGACCATTACACTAAGAAAAAAGGCTTGAGCACTGCTCAAGCCTTTAGATGTAGACAAACTATTATTTTACATTAAAACAGCTAGATACTTTTCAAAAAAGAATTTTATTTATAGTCATTTAAGAAAATTTAAAACTTTCCGCTGTGAGAAAAGTGCCTGAAACACAATAGTTTCAGGCACTCGGGAGTTTTGAGGCCTTAGACTCAAAACTAAGTCATGGAACTTCTTTGAAGTTCGCTGACGTCCGTACTCACCTATGGAAAGTTTCTAAAATTACTTTGTCTTCAATATAAGGCCTGACCAATCGTCAAGCCTTATTGTTATAAATCTTTGTGTTTAAAGGTAGCGAGTCCTAGGAATCCGAAAATAAGGATGAAGCCAAGGGCGATCGAGAGGATGTTGGTCGTCGCTGTCGTACTTTGGACCATGGAATATTGGAATTCCAAGTTTAGATAGTGGAGAATATCAATATCTTTAAAGAAGAGCGCAGGAAGGCTTAAGAAGATATTTCCAATGAAGTAGCCAACGAAGGCCAAGGTGATGGATTGGCTGGCATAAAGGAGGAAGGAAATAATGCTGACCCAAGCCAGGGTGGAAAGGAACTGAATCAGCACGGTCAGTCCAAAATGAGCAAGGAAGTGCTCTGGCATGGTGCCAAGTCCATTGTAGAGGGTCGCGATCAAGAAGACGAGACCATAAGAAACGAGAAATTGGAAGAGCGCAATGGTCAGGACAACAGCACTTTTGGCAAAGTAGTAGCTGGTGCGAGAAACACCATAGGCTAGGCTGTTTTTATATAAGTTTTGCGTTAAGTCTGTCCCCAGGACTAATGTGATGACAATAATGGTAAAGAGGATGGTCACACTGATGCTGGAAGAGTAGTTGGTCAAGGCTTTAAAGCCTGTCCAAACTTCGGTCGCTTGGGGTAATTTGGATTCCGTATTGACGCCGACGTGGCCGGTAGCTCCAAAGATGACTCCAGACAGGATGTTGAGAACGAGAATGGCTTCTGTAATCCAAAAACCTTTGGAGCGAAAAAGTCTGTAAAAATCTGCTTGAATGGTATGCAACATGATAAATCTCCTAAATGAAATATGTGGGATAAGTAAAACAAGACGGTGGTTTGACTAGTCTACCAAGTCCGTAAAGAATTTTTCCAGATCTTGGCGGGCATAGTAGATTTCGTCCACGTCAATATCTGCTTGAACGAGGGCTTTGACAATGACTTTAATATCGTGAGTCTGTCCGAAGATATGGATTTCTCCATCCTTATCGATGACCTTGATGCGGTGATGGAGTTGATCCTGAATCAGTTGACTGGCAAGGGCTAGCTGGCTAGTCTTGAGGATGATGTAGTCTTCTCCTTGTTCTTCGAATTCGGCCTTGCTAATTTCTTTGATCAGGCGTCCTTGGTCGACAATGCCAAAGCGGTTGGCAACCAGATAAAGTTCGGAGAGGATGTGACTGGAAATGAGGATGGTCATGCCGAGTTCATCGTTGAGGCGCTTGATCATCTGACGGAATTCCTTGATTCCGACAGGATCGAGACCATTGATGGGTTCGTCTAGAATGAGGAAGTCGGGCTTGGCAATCAGCGCGATCGCAATTCCCAACCGTTGTTTCATCCCTAGTGAAAAATCACGGAATTTCTTCTTACCCGTATTATTCAGGCCAACATAGTTTAAGGTTTCTTTGATGACCTGGTCGGGATTGGGGATATGGCGAGCCTTGCAATAGTAGACCAGGTTTTGATAAGCGGTCATATGCTTGTGGGCCACGGGACTTTCAATGACGGATCCGACCCGTTTTAGGGCTTGCGTCCACTGGGAGCGATTCGTGGAAGCAAAGAGAGAGACGCTTCCGTCCGTTTCTTGAATCAGTTGGGTGATGACCTTGATGAGGGTGGTTTTCCCAGCCCCGTTCTTACCGATGAGTCCGTAGACGTCGCCTTTGCGAATGGTGAGATTCACATCATTTAAGGCGTATTGTTGACCGAACTTTTTACTCAAATGGGAAATTTCTAATACTTTTTCCATGGTTTTCTCCTTCGTCCAAATGACTAGTTGTTTTCTTTACACTCTTAGTATACAGCTTGCTTTTAAAATAACTATCAAGCAATTCTCAAATATTTCTAAAAAATTGCGGTAAAGACTTCTTATAAAATAAAAATGTTGAATAGGTGACTCTACAAAGAAATAAAAAGAATTTCTAATGTTGAAATTCAATCCAAAATATATTAAAACTTTCCGCTGTGAGAAAAGTGCTAGAAACAATCATGTTTCTAGCACTCGGGAGTTTTGGAACCTTGGGTCCAAAACTAAGTCATGGAACTTCTTTGAAGTTCGCTGACGTCCGTCCTCACCTAAGGAAAGTTTTAAAAATGACTTTATATATATTAAGAACAACTGTTCTAAAAGCTAGCCTCTTCATTTTAGAACCCAGCGACAAACTCCTTGATGGCTTGGGCCAGTTCATAGGGTTTCTCGGTATTGAGTAGATGGCCTCCGTCTGCGATTTCTTGATAGCGGCCTTTTGGCAGGAGCTTGGCCAATTTTTTAGAAGAAGATTGATTGGCCCAATCTCTGCTACCACAAATAACCAAGCTAGGGAGAGGGCAAGCTTTAACGGTATTGGTTAAATTGAGTCCTTTTAATTCGGTCAAGATTTGAAGCATCTGTTGTTTATTGGCATCTTGTTTTTCAAAGACATGCTTGGGAAGTAGACGAAAGAGAAGGATCTGGAGCCGATAGAGGGGGTTGGTGTTGAGTTTGTATTGAGTTCCTGCAAGGACCAAGCCCTTGAGTTGCGGGAAGTCTTGTCTGGAGAGATCAAGAGCGAGCACGCCACCTAGTGAGAGTCCTACCAGAATAAAGGGTTCGCTTTCTTGCTGGAGGCGCTCCATCAACCTTTCTTTAACTTCCTGATAGCTTTCTTTTGGATGGGAGAAAATATCAAAAGTTTTGGAGTGCAAGGGTGAAAGTGCAAATTGGACTCCTTGCCAAGAGAGGACATCCTGTCCTAGTCCATGTAAAAAAATCAGTTTCATCAGGAATCCTTTCTTTGAAAATCGAGTTCGTAGAGACCACGAAGAGCATTGCAGGCATAAATACGATCGGCGTCTATTAAATCGTTCAGAGTTAAGAGTTTTTCTTCAACCTGCTGGGTCTCAAGAAGATGGCGCCGATAAATGCCATCGAGTAAGGGGAGGTGAGCTGGTGGGGTATAGAGTTGTCCCTCTATCTCCAGCACCAGATTGCCAATCGTCGTCTCTAGCAAGCTTCCGTCTGGCAGATGAAAAATTTGCTCGTGATCTGACTGGCCTAGATGGTCTCTCTGACTCGTTTTGAAATAAGTAAATGGCGTCGCTAAATCAAGCTTCTGCTCGGTCAGTTGGGCCTGTAGATAGCTAGCTGGCAAGTCGGTCAGCTCCGTGATCTCTAGGTGGAAGGTCCCGTTTTTTTGCAAGGCAATCCGACAACGATAGTCAAGGTTGAGATCTAAATGAGCGAGTTCTTCTTGAAGTTCTTTCAGGAGCTTCGACTCATCATAAGGATATGCAAAGTAGCGACTAGCTTCTCTCAAGCGTGTTACATGTTGGTCGAGGAAAGTCAACTCTCCTTGGTGGATGCAGCCAGTCGTCAGGAGCTCAAAGCGAGGTTCTTGCCGGTAGAGGACAGCCGATTTTTGCTTGGTTTCCTGGTATTCACCTTCCCATTTGCTGTCCCAAGTGATGCCTCCTCCCACGCCATAGATGGCTTGATTCCCCTGCATTTGAAGGGTCCGGATGGCTACATTAAAAATCCGTTTCCCTTTTGGAAGAAGGATGCCGATCGTTCCACAGTAGACACCTCGAGGAGACTTCTCCGTCTTTTGGATGATTTCCATAGTGGAGATCTTCGGTGCTCCTGTAATCGAGCCACAAGGAAAGAGAGCTCGGAAGGTTTGGATCAGGTCGATTTCAGCTCGTAAGCGACTTTCAATGGTCGAGGTCATCTGCCAAACAGTGGAGTATTGCTCGACTTGGCAGAGATGGGTCACCTGCTCACTTCCAATCTCCGAAATCCGGTTCATGTCATTGCGGAGGAGGTCGACGATCATCATGTTTTCTGCTCGATTTTTCGGGTCGGCTTCTAGCCAAGCAGCCTCTTGAAGATCCTCTTGGTTGGTGAGACCACGGTGCGTCGTTCCCTTCATAGGACGCGTGGTCAGTAGCCGGTCGTCTTGCTCAAAAAAGAGCTCAGGGCTGATGGAGAGGATGGAGACATCATCGTGCTGGATGAAGGCATTGTAATGGGCTTTCTGCTCAACCACCAAGCGGTTGTAGATGGCCAAAGGGTCAGACTTTAGCTCTTGAGAAAGCTGGACGGTGTAGTTGACCTGGTAGGTATCACCCTGGCGAATATGGTGATGGATGGTCTCGATGGCTTCTTGATAAGCAGGCGCCTCTACCTCTTCCTTCCAATTGGCTGAAAGATCCACAGCTTCATAGTCCTCTGGAAAAGGAAGGGTTTCGACCTCCTCGTGGATCGTAAAATAGAGGAGATACTCTCCCATGAGAGGGGCTGGATGGACAGCAAACTTCTTCTCAAAAGCAGGAGCAGCCTCATAGCTGACATAGCCGACTGCATAAAAGCCTTTCTCTTGGTAGGCTTCGACTTCTTGAAGAAGAACCTCTACCTGGTCGAGGTTTCTAGTTTTTAATTCCTTTATGGGCTTGGTGAAAAGGTATCGCAATCCAAGCTCTTTAAAATCAATAATCGTTTGTTTATGCATGCTTTGAGTATATCAAAAATAGAGGAAAAAAGGTAGATAAGGATGTAAGATTCCTTGCTTGGCCTTCCCTTTCATGCTAAAATAACCATAGAAACTGCTTTGGGCAAGGAGTAGGACCATGCAAAAGAATCCCCTCTATAACACCTCTAGTATCAGCTTTTTTCAATATCTCTTTGCGATTGCAGTGATTTTGGTGCATAGTGGTCGCTTGACCTCTTATGAGCCACTGCATTTTGGTCTTAAGAGTATGCTCGGCCGACTAGCGGTGCCATTTTTTATCGTCAGTGCCAGCTTTTTCCTCAGACAATCACTAGGGAATTCTCAGAAAATGAAAGCCTATCTGGCCAAAATTGTAAAAACCTATTTGTTTTGGAGTTTTGTTTACCTCCCTTATGCCTGGCTCTTTTTCTCTAGTCTCCATCTTCCTGTTTATCTCTTTCCAGCAGGTGTTCTCATTGCACTGATCTATCTGGGAATGTGCTACCAACTCTGGTATATTCCGGCCTTTCTACTGGGCTTGTTTTTGGTCAATCAATTGGTCAAACGCCTAGGTATGGTTTGGACGGGGTTGATCACCTTTCTTCTTTACTGCTGGGGCTTGATCGAGACCTATTCGGCTTATCTGGACACCACAAGTCTTCTCAAGGGTTACCAGCTCTACAGCAACCTATTTTTCACAGCGCGAAATGGTCTCTTTTACACGCCCATTTTTATTTATATGGGGTACTATCTGTATGATCATTTTCATGCACAAACCTTTAAGGTTCACTGTTAGCAAAAAGTAGCTTTTGCATTTGGTTTGCTCTGTCTAGAAGGCATCATCATTTTTCAACACGAAGGAATTGATAAGAACTTTTTCTTTCTACTTCCCTTTGTGACCGTTTATTTGGTCAATGCCTGCCTGCGATCGTCCTTTTTGAAAAGCTATGATTTACAGTATTTAAAGCAAATGAGTATAGCCCTTTACTTTTCGCATCCGATCTTTATTGAGTTGGCTCGCTACGGGTTTAGAACTCTCCCTCTTTCCTATCCGGATAAGGGCAAGCTGATTTTTGTAACGGCTTTGTTTGGCAGCTACCTTTTTGGACTAGCTATGCTGTGGGTACGAGATAGAAGGGAAAAACAAAAGATTCCTTCAAATGGTGAAGAGTTAGATAAAATAACCAACCAGTAGTAGGGTGTACAAAACTCAAGCAGATGTGTTTGAGTTTTTTTGTATGAAGAAAATCAAGGAAGAATAAGAATTGGCAGACTGCTCCTCCTTGTTTATAAATGTTTTATTTTCTTGCCCTTGGATAGAAAAAAGGGGAAATCAGTACCAGATAGTGATTTATAATATAGACATCATTGCAAATAATGTCTATATTATTGAATAGTGATGATTTAATTTGAAAAGCAAAGGATATTTTAAAAAATAAATGATAAAATTAAAGGGAGGGCCTTTTGGAAGGCTAACAAAAGTAAAGGAGATAAGACATGAAAAAGCTTCGTTCATTATGGAAAGACTTTTTGAAAAAAGGTTTTGCCATTTTAACAATTTTCATGATGCTAGGCCAGCTTGGTCAAGGGGCGATCACAGCCTTTGCCAATGAGCTAGCAGTCGGGGATAATGGGGCCTTGGATGTTGCCCTTATGTATGGGGATAAACAAGATCATCCAGGTGGAATGTCCTATTATACAGGGGATACCATGTCTGGTTATATCCAGATCACCCCTAAGAATTTGACAACGGATATTAATGAAGTAACGGTGACCTTGAAGGTTCCTGGAAAGTACTTACGAGAAGTTAGTTTCCCTGACTTCAATAGTGCTTCAGAGCATGACAAACCAACGGTTACAAAAGTTGGAGATGATTATCAAGTCACACTTCACTTTAACAATTACCAAAAGTCTGAGGTCCTGACTTTACCATTTATTGGAAAATTTAAAGTCGGTTATGCACCGACCAATTATTCATTGGATATTACGGGTACCTTGAATATCAATGGTCAAGAAGCAAAACTCAATGATATCATTTGGAAACCCAAGTACAATGACTATCGCTTAACCAAGTATATCAACCAAAACTTGAACGAAGCCATGTCCAAGGACTATGCGGAAGCCATGCCTGGTGTTGTCAAAGGGGCTGACGGAAAAAATTATATTGAAACCCCATCATCTGTTCCATTTGCATTTCAATTGGAGGGAATGCAAGGACAGTATGGGGGACAATATCGTCAATTAGAATCAGTAACGCTTACCGATAAGTTGCCAACCTATACAGATAAAAATGGCAATACCCGGACAGCAGTTTTAGATACAGCTAAGTCTGAAGGCTGGGTAGATAATGGAGATGGCACCGTTTCTAAGACGTTTGCAGCAGATGCAAACGGTAATCCAGCAGCTTATCACCAAGAATTCATGGCAAAAATCAAGAATACAAGTTACCTTTACTTGAAGTTTCCTGATTTAGTTTTGGAAAAGGACCAGACTCTCAAAGACGTCCTTAGTAAGGATTTGACAAACTCAGGAAGTATTGTGGGAATTCCTGCCAATCGTGGAGAAGGAGAACCGGATATTACAGCTGAAGATTCCCTCATTTTCCGCTTGACCTCTCGTGACCTGGAAGGGGCTGGAAGTTTTGCCAAAAAAGCAGATGGTGATGTCTATGATTCAACTGAATACAAGGCAGCAAACTATAAATGGATCATCGCTTTTGATAATAAAACTCCTTCGACACAAAAGAATTTTGTTTTCTATGATGAGACAGTGGACTCTCGGTTAAAATTCACCAAGATTGATTACGCTCGTCTTATGCAAGGAAATTACGGTATTGGTGAGCATATCAGTAAATACGTAAAACGCTTGACCCTTACTTTAGAAGATGGTAGCCAAAAAGAAATTCAGCCGGAAACAGACAAAGATGGCAATGGCTTGATTGATTTAAGCAAGTATGGAACCGTTGTCGGTTGGCGGATGGAAATGAAGGATGATTTTGTCCTAAAATCTGGTCAAGGAATTCGCCTCAATACCTATACAAGCTTCAAAGATCCAGAAAAGACTCGTTACGATGAAAATGATGCGACCAAGAATGAATTCAAGAATACAGGTCGTGTCACTTATCAAACACAATCAAATATTGCTAAAGACCAAACATCAGATTGGACCTTTAAGCTGATTCCTTTGAAGGAAAGCTTTGAGATTTCAAAAACGACGGATTACAATGATGTTCGTTATACTGATGGACAAAATATTCGTTTTGGTTTGATGGCAACCAAAGTAGTTTTAGATCCTGATAAGGATTATGGAGACCTGCGAATCATTGATCTTTATGATCCAAATACCCTTAAAGTCGACTATAAAGATTTTGAGAGAAACCTTGCCTCTAATGAAAAAGGGATGAAATTCTTAAAGAGCTACGATGTCATTGAAAACTACCACAATTCTGGACGGACAGCTCTCATCATGCATTTGGACCAAAAAGAGTTTATTAAAGCTTCTCTTCAAGATATTAATCGCGTGCGTCTACCATTTATCGTGGCCGATCTGAAAGGGAAAGACGATGGTGGGACTTTCACCAATAAAGTTTATGTCGCTGGAAACGGCATCCACGATCTTGAAAATGCCAACCCTGATCGGGTCACGGAAGACGTTTACGATCTGAACGGGAATGGTTCAACAACAGATAAGATTCCATATGCCCAATCAAACTATACAATTGTGGCTGCTGAGGGAATCTATGCCCGCAAATACATCGCTAAAAATGATGACCTGTCAGACGCTTCGATTGTGACACGTACCTTCAAACCAGGTGAAACCTTTAACTACAAACTCACCATTAAAAATAATACGGATAAGGCAGTAGAAGACGGAGTCGTCTATGATGTCCTACCAAAAGTAAAAGACGTTAACACACTAGACGGATCTGGTCGGATGACAGAATACACGGTCAGCCTTCGTGGACCAGTGACAGCTCCAGAAGGATGGACGGTCTACTATACAACTGATACAGGCGTTACGACAGATACCATGGCGCAAGCTGCTGACAAGGATATCTGGACGACAGCTGTGGCTGATTACAGTCAAGTAACAGGAATCAAGTTAGTTGCAAATGCTGGGACTACGATTCCTGCGCGTGGAGAAGCAAGCTTTGGTGTCCCAGTTGTAAATCCAAGTGAATTGACTGATGAAGTCAAGGCCTTGATGCAAAAACGCACCAAAGATAATGAAGATAACGGCGGTCGTTCTGGTCTTGTTCAAGCCCATAACCAGTTTGGTTACAAGGCGAAAGGTCATGAAGGAAATCGTGAGTCTAATACCGTCACTGCACAAATCTTCTCGGCTGCTTTCCACGTCAAGAAGGTGGACAAGGATGATCCTAAGAAAGTTCTTGAAGGTGCTGAATTTACCTTAACTGATGCAAATGGCGCGGTTGTTGCGACGGCAACTTCTGATAAAAAAGGGGAACTTTCCTTTAACACCTTAACAGAAGGAACCTATACGCTCAAAGAAACCAAAGCACCTGAAAACTACAAGTTGGATGAAACAGAACATGCTGTGGTTGTCACCTATGATGCGGACAAACAAATCTACCACGTCACGGTGGATGGAAAAGCGGTTGGATCAAAAGCAGTCCCAGTTGAGATCGCTAATGAAGCAGATATCAAGTATCTCGATCTTGAAGCTTCAAAAGTTTGGGATGACCAAGACAACCAAGAAGGGCTTCGCCCAGAAAGTGTGGAATTCCAACTCTACAAGAATGGCAAAGCTCAAGGAAAACCAGTCACGGTTTCAGCCGCAACAGACTGGAAAGCCCACTTTACGAATCTTCCGGATAAAGACAGTGATGGCAAGCTCATTACCTACACTGTCAAAGAAGTGAAAGTACCGACTCATTATACGGTCGATACAGAAGAAGCTAGCTTCACAGATGGAAAAGCCACCATCACTAACAAGCGCACTCCTGAGACCACGACGGTTACAGTCAAGAAAGTCTGGGATGATGCACAAAACCAAGATGGTCTTCGCCCATCTACCATCAAAGTTCACCTCTTGGCAAATGGAACAGAGGTTCAAGCTCTTGATCTGACTGGTGAAGGAGATGAATGGACTCATACCTTCTCAGATCTACCAGTCTATAAAGATGGACAAAAAGTTGTCTACACAGTGACAGAAGACAAAGTGGACAATTACACCACTAAGATTGATGGCACTACAATTACCAATACTTACAAACCAGGTAAGACAAGCCTGACTGTTACGAAAAACTGGAAGGATGCCAATAACCAAGATGGCCTTCGTCCAAAAACAATCAAGGTTCAATTGTATGCTGGTGATCAAAAGGTTGGTAAGGCTGTTGAATTGTCAGCAGATAACAAATGGACCCATACCTTCTCAAACCTAGATGAGAAGAAAGCTGGCCAAGTTATCAACTATACAGTCAAAGAAATCGATGTTCCAGAAGGCTACACACAAGCCGTCGAAGCAAGCAATCCAGGTCAAGTAGTCGTGACCAACACGCACGAACCAGAAAAGACCAAAGTAGAAGTGAGCAAGAAGTGGGAAGATGGAGACGACCAAGATGGTCTCCGTCCAGCCAGCATTCAAGTTCAATTGTACAAAGATGGCCTTCCAACAGACCAAGTATTAGAACTTTCAGCCGCGAATGACTGGAAAGGTGCATTTGAAAACCTTGATGCCAAGGCAGCTGGAAAAGCAATTGCATATACAGTCAAAGAAGTAACTGTCCCAGATGGTTACAAAGTAACGGTAAATGATAAGGACAAGGCTAATGTTGTCTTGACCAACACGCATGAACCAGCTCTTACAGAGATGAAAGTCACTAAGAAATGGGAAGATGCCAACAACCAAGATGGTCTTCGTCCAAAATCCATTAAGGTTCAACTCTATGCTGGGGATGAAAAAGTAGGAGACCCAGTTGAATTGTCAGCGGACAATCAATGGACTCATACCTTTAGCAAATTAGCTGAAAAGAAAGCTGGTCAAGCTATCAGCTACCGTGTGGAAGAAGTCTCTGTTCCTGAAGGCTACCAAGTCACTGCCGATACCTCTGACGCTGCTCATACGATCTTGACCAATACGCATACGCCAGCGGTGATCGATATTCCAGTGACCAAGATTTGGAATGACCAAGACAATCAAGATGGTCTTCGTCCAGCAAGTATCGTTGTGAATCTTCTTGCCAATGGTGAAAAAGTTGCTCAAAAAGAACTCACGAATGCGACAGATTGGAAAGAAAGTTTCACAGGTCTACCAAAATTCAAGGATGGAAAAGAAATCGTCTATACTCTTCAAGAAGAGAAGGTAGCTGAATATACGACTACAATTGATCAGGCTGCTTATACCATTACCAATACCCATGCACCTGGTAAGACAAGCGTCACGGTCACTAAGAAGTGGGATGATGAGAATGACAAGGATGGAATTCGTCCGAAGAGTATTCGCATTCAACTCTATGCCAATGATCAAAAAGTCGGTCAAGAAGTAGAATTGTCAGCTGAAAACAAGTGGACCCATACCTTTGCAGATTTAGATGAAAAAGCAAATGGAAACACCATCACTTATACAGTGAGAGAAGTCAGTGTTCCAAAGGGCTATGAAGCTCGTAACGACGAGGATGGTAAAGGAAATGTTGTGATTACTAACAAGCATGTTCCAAAAGAAACTCCAAAACAACCAACTCCTCCAAGTTCATCTGAACCAAAGAAACCGGGTCAACCTGAACCTAAAAAACCAAGCCAACCAGAGCCGAAGAAACCAGGCAAGATCTTAGGATTCTTACCAAATACGGGTACGACCATCTCTATTATTAGCCTAGTTTTAGCCTTTTTCTTGGCAAGCATTGCAGCTTATATTTTGAAGAAAAAGAAAAAATAAGCTAGTGCTTCCTTTATAATATGAACAAACACCAGAGATGGTGTTTGTTCATATTAAAGACAAAGTCATCTTAGAAACTTTCCATAGGTGAGTGCGGACGTCAGCGAACTTCGAAGAAGTTCCATGACTAATTATTGAGCCTAAGGTCTCAATAATTCCGAGTGCTAGAAACATTATTGTTTCTAGCACTTTTCTCACAGAGGAAAGTTTCAGAAGATGGTCGAATAATACTAATAAATAAAACTTTATAGAAGTTATTAGATTTATATAAAAGAACAGTTTTTCTCTGTTCACAACAAACACCAGAAATGGTGTTTGTTTTTTTATAGTGGCCTCTTATAATTGTCTAGCGATCGTTCTCATGGGCGCTTGCTCTATTTTTTAATTCCCGAACGTTTTCAAAAAAAAATTCAGAAAATTCTTGACTTCTATGAAAATCGGAGTATGATTAGTTGTGAACTGTTGAACAATTATTTTCAAGAAAATCCCTGATGTCGACTAAGGGATCTGTGAAAGGAGAAGCGGTTCAAATCAAAAATCTATAGAGCGTTGCGTCCGAAAGTCTAAACAGACACGGCTCTTTAAAAACAAAAGGAGAAAATTATGAAAACAGAACCGATTCATCGTACCAGTATGTGGAAATTTAAGTTAAGTGCTGCCACCATGACTTTGATTCCCGCTGCCGTGGGGATTAACTATGTTGCCAAAGCCTTGGCGGAGGGGTTAAAGTTGCCCGTTTGGCTGGGGTCTTTGGGAACCTTTCTTGCCAGCATGTTGGCTGGGCCGGTTGCCGGTGCCATCAGTGGTTTCATCAACAACGTGATCTATGGGCTGACCTTATCGCCAATTTCAACCGTATATGCGATTACCAGCATCGGAATTGGGATTGCTGTCGGAGTTTTGCACGCCAATGGGTGGTTCTCGTCAGCGCGACGAGTATTTGTTTCTGCTATTATTATTGCCATCGTTTCAGCTGTCATTTCAACGCCACTCAACGTCATCTTTTGGGGTGGTCAGACCGGTATCGCTTGGGGTGACTCATTGTTTGCGGTAATGGTCGCCAATCATGCACCAGTGTGGCTGGCCTCATTTATCGATGAGTTTGTCTTGGATATTTTGGATAAAGTCTGCGTGGCCTACCTGGCATTCTTCATCTATCGTCAGTTGCCGAAGCGGATGGTGCACTTCTTTAGCGGTGATAAATGATGACTGATCAAACATTGATTTCTGGAGCGCCACGGGTCAAGCTCAAGTGGTACCAGGTGATCGATCCGATTACTAAGCTCTTGTTCATCTTGGACATGACGTTGTTGAGCTTTGCCAGTATGAATTTATTGCTTCAGGCCGGATTAATTCTTGTCGCAACACTGCTATTGTTATTTTCCAAATTGAGTTCTACCATCTTTAAGGCGCTGGGATTCAGCCTGTTTCTGATTTGCACCATGCTGATCATCCAAGGGTTATTTTACAGTCGGAATCAAACTGTGCTGTTTTCTGTGCTTGGGGTGTCGTTCTACAAAGAAGGCCTGATTTACGCCACCACTCTGGGTTGTCGAGTATTGGTGATTATTTTGACCAGTGGCTTTTTTATGGTGACCACGAGTATTTCAGAAAACGCGGCCTATTTGGAACTGTCCGGATTGTCTTATAAAACCGTCTACGTTCTGATGTCGGTGTGTTATATTTTGCCGGAAATGATGCGCAATATGCGGAAAATCCAGCAGGCACAAAAAGTTCGCGGAACCAATCCGCAAAAAACGTTGATTCAGAAATTAAAGTCAGTCCTGCCGGTTCTAATTCCATTGGTGATTAAGACCTTGGATCAATCGATGGCGCGGTCGATTTCTCTCCAACTGAGAGGTTTTGATAATCCCAACCGGACTGTCAGAACCTCCCAGCGCGTGTATCGCCTGTCGCGGACGCTGCACATTGGTCTGACTGGATTGGCAATTTTATTGATTGGGTGGAAGATATGGACGAAGATAAACGGATTGTAATTGAAAATTTGACCACCCGTTATCCGGGTACTGAGCAACCACAACTGCGTCAGATTAACGCGGAGGTTCATACCGGCCAGGTGGTTGGGATTATCGGGAATAGCCACTCCGGCAAATCGACTTTGTGCCGTGTGCTGGCAGGGGTCATTCCCAAAATTGTGTCTGCTGAGATTGAGGGCGACTGGCACATGTTTGGCCAGCGAGTGTCCGACAATTGGCCCGTTTATAATGCCATGAATGGAGTTGTACTGCAAAATCCAGCTGGCCAACTAAGCGGGTTGGCAGAAACGGTTGCCGATGAAATCGCCTTTGACTTGATTAATCAGGGAATGGCTGAAGGACTGATTCAAAAACGGGTTGAAGAAGTTGCCACGCAAATGGGGCTGATTGAACAGTTGAATTTGCGTCCCGAGAGCCTTTCCGGTGGTCAGGTCCAGCGGTTGGCAATTGCCACGGCGATTGTGGCTAATCCGGCTGTTTTGATTATGGATGATCCGACCAGTCAGATGGATCCCCTTGGCCGCCGGCAATTTTTCCAATGGCTGGCCCAAGTCAAAGAGACGACTGTCTTCATTGTCACCAGTGAAATTGACGATTTGTGCGAGGTCGCCGACGTTGTGTGGGTGCTGCACGAGGGTCAAATGGTAGCCCAGGGCAGGCCGGGTGAGGTGTTTAATCATTTGGCAGCTGACTGGCAGATTCCAGCCCCGACAATCCAGCAACTTGCTCAAAAAATGGATTGGCACTTGGCTGATGGCCGGTATCCGGTGAATGACGCTGATCTGAAGGAGGTTCGTTATGCCCACAATTGAACTGAACCACCTGACGTTCACTTATCCGGAACGGTCCTTTAGCTTGGATGTTGAAGACAAACACTTCGCCGATCCGATGGTGGCGATTGTCGGCCAAAATGGTGCCGGCAAATCAACGCTCTTCAAATTGTTGACGGGCTTGCTGACACCACAAACCGGTGTGATTAAGATCGATGGAGAAAATTTTAATGATCTTAAACCAGTCGAAAAGTTACTGAAGGTTGGGATTACTTTTCAGAATCCTGACGATCAGCTTTTCAACCCGACCGTTCAACGAGAGGTGGAGTGGAGTGTTGCGCAGGTCATGGATGACCACGACACGATTACGAGGCGGGCTTTAGAGGCTCTAAAAAGAGTTGGCTTGGATGATAAAACAGCTGAAAGTCCATATGACCTGTCATTGTCGGAACGCAAGCTGTTGAGCGTTGCCACAGTTTTGGCAGTGGATCCGGCGATTTATTTATTTGATGAGCCGATGATGTCGCTTGATTGGGAAAGCCGGCGCAAGTTGACCGCAATTTTCCATCAGTTGGCTGATTCGGGCCACCAAGTTGTGACCATCACCCATGACATGGATTGGGTCGCCGCCGAGTTTGAGTCGGTGTATGTTATGGAACACGGGAAGTTTGGCTTCGCCGGCAGTCCACGGGAATTGTTCAGCGATCACGAACTTGTCCAGCGAGTGGGATTACTACCACCGCGGATTATGGACATAGCGGAGTCGCTGGGTGATTCACAGACATATTTATCGGTTGATGATTATTGCCAGAAAAATCGAGATGTATAGAAAAAGTCACCTCTGCGGGTTTTCCAGGTTGAAGGATTAACTTCAGCTTCTGGCAAGAACTCACGGTTCTTTTCTACCATTTGTCAAGTCTATCAAGGCTTTAAGTAAAAAAAAGAGATAAGACAGTATCTATTCTGAGGTTACTGTCTTATTTTTAACACTTTTTGATCTACCAAGCCCAGTTCAAAAAGGAAGAGCAAGAGTTTGTTACTCGTAAGCTGGATGCGGTAGGCTGGACCAAGTACTTGTCGATCAGTGCCATTTGGTGGCTGGTATTTGGCTATATTTACCAATCAGTTGGAGCCAATCGGCCTTTCCGGGATTCCGTTACAGATGCGACCAATGGTGTCGGCCAACTCTTGATGACGGCTGTCTACCGCGAACAGTGGATTTTCTGGGCGGCTACTAATGTATTCTCCATCTATCTTTGGTGGGGAAAAAGCCTTCAAATTCAAGGGAAATACTTTATTTACTTGATCAATAGTCTGGTTGGTTGGTACCAATGGACGAAGGCGGCCAAGAAAGGCTACTAGTAACAATCAATAAAATACAAGAGGTTGGGCATTTTGCGCCACCTCTTTTTGTGATATACTAGAGTAGTTTTTGGGACTTGAAAATAATGGGTTTTCTAGTTCAAATTTATAAAAAGAAAAGGAGAGAACATGGATATCTTTCTTAAGAGCATATCGGGGATCCTGGTCATTCTGGGGATGATATTAGTGGGCTTTGTCATAGGTGAGAAAGGCTGGTTTGATGACAAGTCACGTGGCTTGATCGCAAAGCTAGTCACTCAAATTGCTCTTCCCTGCTATATGCTCTACACCATCACACAGCGTTTTACAGCGGCTGACCTCCTAAAAATGTTGCCAGCCTTGCGTTTTCCTGCCCTGTCTATGGTTGTTTTGCTTGGAATAGCGACAGCAGTAGCCAGGATCTTTGCAGTGAGACAGGACCGCCGTGGCCTCTTTATTTCTATGTTCTTTAACTCCAATACGATTTTCGTGGGACTCCCCATTAACCAAGCTCTCTTCGGGGATGATAGTATTCCTTATGTTTTGATCTATTACATGTGTAATACGACCTTTTTCTGGACTTTGGGGACCTACTTGATCCAGCGAGACGGTGAGGGAGAAGCTCAGTTTGATCTCAAAACGAGTGTGAAAAAAGTCTTTTCACCTCCTCTGATGGGCTTCATCTTGGGACTAGTCATGGTGATGCTGCAGATAAAGCTCCCTGCATTTCTAGCCAGTGATTTGCAGTATCTGGGCAATTTAACAACCCCCTTATCCATGATTTTCATCGGTTTGTCGGTATCTCATGTAGGCGTGAAGCAGTTGGTGCTTGGAAAAGATCAGCTCCTCATTCTACTAGGACGCTTCGTGGTTGCTCCACTCCTAATGGCGACCATTGTTTACTGGGCGCCTCTTCCAAGCTTGATGAAGCAAGTCTTTATCATCCAGTCCGCTATGCCAGTGATGACCAATGCCCCAGTCGTTGCCAGACTCTACGGAGCTGATAGTGATTACGCAGCGGTCATGGTGACAGAGACGACCCTTGCTACCATGGTGGTCATTCCGATACTCATGGTGTTGATGGCTTGATAAATAGAAAATACAAAAACTCAAGTTTTCATTGATAAAACTTGAGTTTTTCTTAGATGAGGGCTAACAAAATGGTAAGAATCAGAGCGATTCCCAATCGAATGACGTGGTGGGCTAGATGGAAGTTTTCTTTGTGCTTGCCATTCCAATAGGCTCCGTAGCAAATCAAGCTAACTCCGATCAGCCAAATGAATAAAGCAACAATCGGCAAAAGGAAGTAGAGGATGAGAGAGAAGGTCGCAAGGCTACTTCCTAGAAAAAGTAGGTAAATTCCAAGGGTCTTCTTGCTCTTTTTTAATTCGGAAAGGCTGACTAATAAATGAAGAAGAGCAAAAGCAAGGGCTAAGAAGGCTGTAATAATGTTAAAAATGTAATAAAGTGGCATATTTGTTTTCTTTCTAGGATAATTAAAGTAAATGTAATGTGATAGTGTTAAGAACTTAAGACTTTAACTTACCTTAGTTTGAGAGTCTTCTTATGAAGAAACATGAATGAAAGCACAAGATTAACAATGATAAGGATTAAAGTGATAAAAGAGTACCAATAAAGATTGATGGGTACGTTATTTTTGAGACAGAATAGAGAAAATAAACTCGTAAAAATGCCCGTTAACAAGCCAGGAACATATTTTAGAAGGACAATTGTCTGAATCAGATGTCCGAAAATATGGTAGATATAAGCAATTACAATGGTTGCGTAAATAGTATAGTTGCTAAACTGATAGCTAAGAAAAAGTGATAGAAGCAGGATCAGAAACTGCTCCAAGACAATGGCATTGAAAGTAAAAGGAGTGTAATAAGAAAGGAATCGAATATCTGGAAACTGTGCTGATAGTTTTTTGACAAAGGAGGGCATCCATATGATTTCCTCAAGTTCGTGAAGCATGAATAAGGCTGGAAAGAGAAAATAAAATTGAGTGAGGGTCATTAAAAAAACTTCTTTCTAGTTTGAACCAACTTTCAGTGTCTCCAAATAAAACTGAATCACTTCTTGTTCGGTGTAAGTCTTGCCTTTTTTCAACCACCAGCTGAGGGTTTCGATAAAGTGGCTGACAACTAGGTGCTTGAGATAGGAGTGAGGAATGTTGGGGTGTGCTTGAATCAGTTCGTCGGCTACCATTGGATAGACGTCATGTTCCAGTTCTTTTCGTAGCTGCCGGATAAAATAATCGTTTTTTGAAAGCAAGAGACTGGTCACATGGTCTTGATTTTTCTTGAAATGCTGAAAGATATGGGCTAGGTAGTCTTGTGGAGAGAGGTGTTGAGCACGTTCAAACAAATGGTGAAAGAGCTTTTGGCAGAGCTCATCCAGTAGTAACTCTTTGCTCTCATAATGACTGTAAAAGGTCGAACGTCCCACATCAGCCAAGTCAATAATCTCCTGAACGGTGATGGTCTCATAATCTTTTTGGTTAAGTAAGTGTAAAAAAGCATGATAGATAGCTTTTCTAGTTTTGGTAATACGACGATCCTGTGTTGTCATATGGACACTTTGAACAAATTGTTCAGTAACGTACATCCTAAACAGTTTGCCCCTATCCTTTCTTTTTAGAGTTAGAGATAATACTAGTGAGAAGATAATACTATTACTATTATACCAAAGGAAGGTAAAAAAATGAGTTCAAAACGTGCTGTTTGGCTGGCTTTTTTCTTGAATCTGAGTTTTGCCATTGTTGAGTTTATTGCAGGGGGAATCTTTGGTTCCAGTGCTGTTCTCGCTGATTCTGTCCATGACTTGGGGGATGCTCTAGCCATTGGCCTCTCGGCCTTTCTAGAAACGATCTCCAATCGTCAAGAGGATAGTCGCTATACCCTAGGCTACAAGCGTTTTAGCTTATTAGGGGCTTTAGTAACGGCAGTCATTCTGATGACCGGGTCTGGTATGGTGATTTTAGAAAATGTAAGCAAGCTTTTCCACCCTCAGCCCGTCAATGACGAAGGGCTTCTTTGGTTGGGAATGATTGCTATCAGTGTCAATGTGCTGGCGAGTCTGGTCATTCGCAAGGGGCAAACCAAGAATGAATCCATTCTCAGCCTGCATTTTTTGGAAGATACCTTAGGTTGGTTGGCTGTCATCCTGATGGCCATTGTCCTCCGATTTACCGACTGGTATATCCTAGATCCCCTCTTGTCTCTTGCTATTTCCTTCTTTATTCTGTCCAAAGCCATTCCACGTTTTTGGAGCACGCTCAAGATTTTCCTGGATGCTGTGCCAGAAGGGGTAGATATCAAGCAAGTTAAGAATGATTTAGAGCAGTTGGACAATGTCGCTAGTATCAATCAGCTTAATCTTTGGACCATGGATGGTTTGGAAAAAAACGCCATTGTCCATGTTTGTCTGGAGCATGTCAAGCATATGGAGGTCTGTAAAGAGTCTATCCGCACCTTGCTCAAAGAGAGTGGATTTCAAAATGTTACCATCGAAGTGGATGAAGACTTGGCGACCCACCGCGCCCACAAGCGAAATATCGAAGAACTGGAAGTGGATCAAGGTCATGGGCATGATCATCACCATCATTAATGACGAGTTGGTACGAGCAGAAGCCTAAGAAAAAGTGTATACTGTAGATAAGGAAGCAATAGAAAGTAGGTTGTTCCTATGAAGAAAACAGTTTATACAAAAGCTGGGCAAGTGGGTCTAGTAGAAGTTGAACGTCCGCAAATCGAAGCGCCGGATGATGTTATTCTCCGCATCGTCCGCACATGTGTCTGTGGATCCGATCTCTGGAGCTACCGTAATCCAGATATTGAAGCAGGGCATCAAAATAGTGGCCACGAAGCCATTGGGATTGTCGAAGAAATCGGAGAAGCTATTACAACGGTCAAACCAGGAGACTTTGTCATCGCACCTTTCACCCATGGTTGTGGGGAGTGTGATGCCTGTCGTGCTGGCTACGATGGGACGTGTGACCGTCATATCGGCACCAACTGGTCTGATGGGGTGCAAGCGGAGTACATGCGCTTCGAATACGCCAACTGGGCCCTTGTCAAAATTCCAGGGCAACCATCAGATTATACAGAAGCCATGCTCAAATCTTTCTTGACGCTGGCAGATGTCATGCCGACGGGCTACCATGCGGCGCGTGTAGCAGACGTGAAGCCTGGTGACAAAGTAGTGGTCATCGGGGACGGTGCCGTTGGTCAATGTGCAGTGATCGCAGCCAAAATGCGGGGAGCATCACAAATCGTCCTTATGAGCCGTCACCAAGACCGTCAACAGATGGCCTTGGAGTCAGGCGCGACAGCAGTTGTCGCTGAGCGTGGTGAAGAAGGCATTGCCAAGGTTCGTGAAATCCTCGGAGGTGGAGCAGATGCGGCCCTTGAATGTGTCGGTACCTCAGCAGCTGTCGATCAAGCCCTTGGGGTTCTTCACAATGGAGGACGTTTAGGTTTTGTCGGCGTGCCTCATTACAATAATCGTGCCCTTGGTTCGACCTTTGCTCAAAACATCTCGGTGGCAGGTGGAGCAGCCTCGGTCACTACCTACGACAAACAGTTCTTGCTTAAGGCTGTCCTTGATGGCGATATCAATCCAGGTCGCGTCTTCACTCATAGTTATAGCTTGGACGAGATTGATCAGGCATACAAAGATATGGATGAACGCAAGACTATTAAGGCTATGATTGTGCTTGAGTAATGAAAAAGTCTAGTAGAAATGAAACTACTAGACTTTTCTTTTATTGTGAAATAAATTCTTATTTCAAATTCGACATCACTTGTTTCTTGGTGAAGGTGCGCTCTTGTTTGTTGGCTAGGGCCTTAATGCGCGCATCTAGGAGAATGGCACGGCCTTCGGCACTTCGGGTATAGACGAGGTCATACTTGCCCAGACTCTTTCGAATTTGCGCCACAAAGGCTTGGGCATCCTCTTTCCGTTTGTCAAAGAGGCTTGGCACTGCGAAATATTCTGTCTGATCGGACACCTTTTCCTGTGCTTTCAGGATATAGCGCTGATTTTCAATCGGTGCGAAAAACTCGATCATAGTTTGCGAGAAGAGTTCCTTCTCCCGCATGGTTCCGCCCTTCAAATAGATCAGCGTGTTGATGGCATCCTTTCTGTCTCGTACGACTTGGATGCGGGTCTCCTGAGTTTGAATATGCCCAAAGAGGAGTAGGGCTTGGTGAATAGCCTGACCAAAGACTTCTAGCCGTTTATAAGGGCTCTTATAGAGATAGTAGCGGAGCCAAGCAAGGAGAGCGAGAACAGCTAAAACGACTAGAAGAATTAGAGACGCTTTATTCCCTCCTCCTCTATGTGAATAGTAAAAAAGGTTGGCGAAAGCATCGGTCAAAGTGGCGGCCGTCAGCCAACGAGCTAGCTTCCTAGCGTCAAAAAATAGGGCCAAGGGCAGGAAGTGTTTATCCACTTGGACCTCATTTGCAATCTCCATATTCTCCAGAATTGGCAGGGCTTTTTGCCAGCCGTCTCGGAGCTCTTGACGATGAGTGGAGCGCTCTAAGGTTTCTTCATTGAGTTTTTGCAACTGTTTTTTGGTATAGCGGATATTGTCAAAGGCTAGACGTTCGATACCGGATTCGATGAAGGGCTCCTTGTAATGGAGACCTAAAAATTGCTTCATCCGTCTTTCTAAGAGCTCCAGATCAGGACTGTATTCTTTCAACTGATCAGTGAGGGCTTCGATCTCTTCCTTTTCAAGATCGGACTTTTCATACCATTTCTTTAGGGAAAGATTGATGGAGACCAGGTGCCAGATGTTACTGGTCTTGTCTGGATCCTCAGGCCACACTCGGATGGCACGACCTCGCATTTGGTTGCTGAGCATAAAGCTGCCGACAAAGCTCGCTAGGATCAGGGAATTGACGCAGGGAGCATCCCAGCCTTCTCCTAGAAGAGACTTGGTTCCAATAACAACCTGGATGAGGCCCTCTTGAAAGAGCTGGGTCACAGCTGTCACCAAATCATGTTGAGAACCGACCAAACGAACCTTGAGAAAGTCATCAGGAGATAATTGGCCAACACTTTGATAAGTCAGTCTATTCCCTCCTAGCAGCTCCTCTAGTCTTGGCTTAGCGATCGTAGGGATGATGACAATGCTACCGGTCAATACAGCGATGGCAGGAGGAGTTGCTTGCTCTAAGCTTTCCCTGCGAATGGATTCAAAATACGAGAGTACTCCCAATTGAGTAAATTGGGCGTCCTTATCCCCGAGATGAACTTCAAAATCTTGGCGGATATAGTCTGTTAAGACCAGTTGGCGCAGTCGGTTTCCAAGAGCTTGGTATTCCGCCTTGAAAATCTCTCGAACCACATTGAGTTTTCCGAGGGATTGGTTGAGCAGTAGGTCTTGTTTTTTGTTGCGGATTAGTTTAACTTGTTTTCGATCGATCAAGCTGGCTGCTTTTAGTTCATGGAGGACTTGCTTCTCGTATTCCTCTGGTAGATTGTACCAATGAGGTACCTGAAAGAGCAGACCTTGCAGGAGAATTTCAAGCCAGTCCATGGTGAAAGCAGGTAGTTTCTTGGCTCCTAAAAGCTCCTGGAAACGTTTGGGAAAGGCGATTCCCTTGCTTCGAAGAAAGATCAGGGTAGCAGAGAGATACTTGGGATCATTGAGCAATTCATCATCGCTGATCTGACCCGATAAGGCTTGGCAGTTTTGGAGGTATTGGCAAAAGAGGGGATCGGAAGTCAGTTGCTGCAAGAAAGCATTCTTTTGTTGGCTAAAGGCGTCCAACTGCTCTTGCTCTTCCTTGGTTGGAAAGGCGAAGTAAACATAGTCCTGGTGGGGACAAAGGGTCTCTTCCTTGACCAATTCGGGAACCGTGATTTCCTCATCAATCTCCCCACACATGCGGATATAGCGATCCCAAAGGGCAGGATCCCCTTCATAGGGCGGGGTGGCGGTAAGGGAGATCATCTTTAAGTCTGGGAAGGCCTGACGAAAGGCTTCCAAACTCTTCCACCATTCATTGCGCAGGTGATGACACTCATCTAAACAAAGGGTCCCGAGTGAGATGGCTTTGAAAGTAGTAAAGATATCAAAGCCTTTGAAATCAAATGTTTCAATCTCTGCCTGGTCATCGGTATCCTCAGCTTGCGATTGACCGACGACTTGGTTCATGGCGCTGTGTAGGGCCTGATAGGTAGCCACTGTAATCAGCTTAGGATGTTTGAGGTCCTGAGAGATCAATTGCTCCGCTTGGCTTTCATTTTTCAAGAATGCTTGGATAATCCGGTCCACCCATTGCTGACGAATGGTGACCGTAGGAGCTAAGATCAGGGTTGGCTGACCAAAGCGTCTGATAAATTCAATTCCCAGGGTTGTTTTTCCAGAGCCAGGAGCTGCCACCAAATGCAGGTGGCCATCCGCCATAAAAGCGTCGCTCTTATCGAGAACGCGTTCTTGATAGTGTCTCCATTGGCCTGTAAAGGCTAGTTCTTGTAACATAGGTTTCCTCCCTTGTACTGTCCCCATTATATCATAGCGGAGGACAAGAATCCTTGGTTGAAGTTGAAGATTTTAACATTCCTGATGAAAATGGCAAACAGGAATCATTCGTACAGAGCTAAAAAGGCCTAATCATTTGATTAGGCTTTTTCATGTTAGTCTTTCTTTGTTTTACGAGAGAGGCCAAAGGCAGCACCCATGCTGAGAAGACCAAGACCTAGAGTCGTCAAAGCAATTGAGTTTTTGCTTCCTGTATTTGGAAGACTTGCTTCTTTTTGAGGAAGAGCTGCAGGTGCGATATAGACTGCGGTTTTGGCAGGCTCGTTTTTAGCAGGTGTGAATACAGTCGGTTTCGCAGGGGTTACAACAGCCGGTTTTTGAGGAGTAGGAGTCGGTGTTGCAGGCGTTTGGATGCTAGGAGTTTGTGGTTTTACTTTCGCCACACGATGAGTTTTTGAGATCAACTCATACTTGTCTGTTTGGACTTTGAAGACACGACCTTTTTGGACAGTTTCAACGACTTTATTGGCAAATTGAACGTTCAACAAGTTAGCAAAGTTTTTGTCGATATCTAAGTAGAGACCATTTGTTCCATTGACCAATGGATCAAAGTCTTTTTTTTCACGTGTTTCACCAACCACTGTCAAAGAGATACCAGCATCTTTAAGGGCTTTCAGTGTCGCTTCTTTTGTTGGTGTATCCTTTGTAAGATCAATGTCCTCATCTGTAATCAAGAAAGCAAAGCGATGGTTGTTTGCCCCAGTCCCCCAGTTGTAGTCTCCTGAAGTAGCGATATGATGCAATGGAACAGTAGCATTTTCATAGTAGCCTTTAGTTTTGATGGTTTTCAAAGCAGAAATGAAACTTTCTGTATCACTTGTGAACTTAGATCCATTGAAATCATGGTATTTAACTTCACTAGCTCTTTCGTATTCAACCAATCCTAAACGAGCTTGAATATTTTTTGCCGATAGATTGCGAACGAAGGTCTCGACATTCTTCATCGTATCCCTGATGTGAGAATCCATTGAAGTTGATTTGTCGATGACAAAGACGATGTCGGATGTTCCTTGAACTTCTTTTTTATTGACGATATCGGCTTCTTTTGTAACTTCGACCACAGTTGTTTTATTGACTGTTTCAGTTGTTGTCTCAGTGTAGTCCGCTGTTTCCTTGGTTGATGTAGCTGTCTTGGTAGAAGAGACTGGTTTTGAAGTGCCAACAGGTGTGTCTTGATCTGCTAAGCTAGTCGTTTTGATGGTTGCTGTTGAAGTAGTGGTTGTGTCTGCGCCGTCTGTTTTAGCAGATGGGCCAGTTTTTTTAACGTCCACAGCGATAATATCTCCAGTTTTTGCTTTATCAGCAGGAACAACTGGTGTATTGGCTTTGGCGTTGATTTCTTCTGTTGCAGCCGTGATAGGTGATTTTGCGGCTGTAGTAGCTGCAGGAGAAGCTTGGGTTGTGCTAGGAGCAACGTCATCAGCTGAAACAATAGTCGTTCCTGTGAAGACCGTTCCTAAAACAACGGAAGCTAAAGTTAAAGTTTGTTTACGTGAAATAGTATATTTTTTCAAAATACGTCCCCTTTTTAATAAACTTTTTTCTATCATACAGGTTTTTGAAAAGCTTGTCAACGGTATAATAATCAAGGGTTTCGTCGGCTTTTAAATCTCTAGTTATTAATAAAAAAACGAACAATAAAAATATACACAAAACAATTTAATTATACAATATATGTGAAAGAAAATAGGATTCCCACAAATTTGCAGGAATCCTTATTTTATCGGCATTTCTACTATATTTTTTAGTCGTAAAAAATACTAGCTAGTCACTTTATTTATGTTTCTAAATCAACACATAGTTTTCAACCGCTTGCCCAGCCCCGTTTTCATTGTTGGTCTTTGTCACGACTGCTGCTCCGTCTTTCACCTCTTGAGGAGCGTTGCCCATAGCGACACCGATGCCTGCTTTTTTGAGCATAGGAAGGTCATTGAAGTTGTCCCCCATGGTGAGGACTTCTTCTAAGCTCAAGTGGTAGTGGTTGGCGAGTTCAACCAGAGCATCCTCTTTAGAGACGTGCTTAGCAGTGACTTCTAGGTAGTTGGCTTTGGAGAGATAAAAGGCGGTAGAAGGGAAGTCATCGGCAGAAATAGCACGATAGAGGGCTTGGATCTCTTCTGCATCTCCAATTAAGAGCAATTTGTGGAGGGGCTTTGTCGTATCCAGCAAAGGATCCAATAGGGGGAGGATGAGAGGTTTTTCTCCTGTAATCCGGGCCTCCTCTTGGCTCCATTGGTCAAGATGATCGGTCATCCAGTCTTTTCCACTATAGAGGTTGATCGAAACTTGAGGGAAGTGTTGGTTGGCCCAGTCGATAAACTGACGAGCTTCATTCTTGTCTAAGGGATGCTCAAACAGAACCTGCTCGCCTTTTTGAATCAAGGCCCCGTTGTAGCAGGCCATGGGGCAGTCTTCTATACCGAGCTCTTTGGCAATAGGAGCCATCCCTTTTGGAGAACGAGCAGAGGCCAGAACGAAAGGAATCTCTTCGCGTTTCAAATCTGGGATGAGAGTCAGTAAATCAGAATCGATCTGGTGTAGATCATTTAAGATGGTGCCATCGATATCGCTGATGATGAGACGGATGTGAGACATAAAATTACCTCCTAGTAAAGAATAGTGGTTTCGTTGCCAACTTGTTTTAGGATTTCCGGGCTTGGTTTTTGGTCGGTAATCCAATAGTCAAATTGCTTGAGATGAGCGAGATAGTAGTTGGCATTTTGGGAGAACTTGATGCTTTCTGCCACCAGCACCTTGGTACGAGCTCGTTCAAAAACGAGAGACTTGACGGCAACGTCTTCGGCATCCTCAAAGGTGACTTCACCATTGGCTAAGCTACTCGCTCCAAAAAAAGCGAGATCAAAGCGAAGATTGTCCAGTATTTGTGCTTGATTCGCGTCATAGTAAAAGCGGTTTTTAGGGTAGAATTTTCCTCCTAAAAGATGAAAGTCAACCTGAGAATGGCTACTGAGCTGGATGGCATTGTCAAGGGAATGCGAATAGACTGTGACTTCCTTGTTAAGCAAGCCAGCAAGCAGGGTCATCGAGGTGGAAACGTCGAGAAAGATTACTTGGTCATCTTGTATCAATTGCAGGGCCTTTTGAGCCATAGCAGTCTTTTCCTTGTTGGCTTTCTGACTACGGTCTAGGTAAGAAGGGCCGGGTTCTTTGTTTAAGGGGAGGAGTCCACCATGGGTCCTACGAACCAGCTGGCGTTGGCTAAGGAGAGCAAAGTCTCTGCGAATAGTATCTTTTGAGACCTTGAAATAGTCGACCATTTCTTTAGCTGATAGCTGTTTTCGCTCTTCTAAAAGTTCTAGGATTTTTTCGAGCCGTTGTTCCTGGTACATGAATTCGCTCCTTATTTCTGTTCTTGTCTTTATTGTACATTATTTTGTAAGCGGATGCAAGTTTTGTTAAGTGTTTTTAAGTGTTTATGATCTTTTTTCTTACAAACCTTATTCTGACGTTTGTTTTAAAGGGGGAATTCTGCTATAATATGTCAAAATAACGTGGAGGTTTCCTTATGGCCAGTGAATATGAAAAAATGATTGCAGGTGATTTTTATAAACCTGCGGACCTTGAATTGCGGGCTTTGGCCCAAGCCTCTCGGGAGAAACAAGAAGCTTTTAACCAAGAGGTGGATCCTAAAAAAGGGGCAGCTATCATCAAAGAGTGGTTTGGATCAACCGGTGAAAACCTCTATCTCAATCGTCAGGTTCTTGTGGATTATGGGGTCAACATCCATCTGGGAGAAAATTTCTATGCCAATTACAATTTGACCATGTTGGACATTTGTCCCATTACGATCGGCAATAATGCCATGATTGGTCCCAATTGCCAATTTTTGACGCCCTTGCACCCACTGGATCCAGATGAGCGCAATTCTGGTCTCGAATACGGGGCGCCGATTACGATAGGAGACAACTTCTGGGCGGGAGGAGGGGTCACCATCCTTCCTGGTGTCACGCTGGGTGATAATGTGGTCGCTGGCGCTGGGGCAGTCGTGACCAAGTCCTTCGGTGACAATGTGGTCCTTGCAGGAAACCCAGCCCGTGTTATCAAAGAAATACCCGTCAAAAAGGAGAAGAGATGATCCATAAACATGAAATTCCGATTTTAGAGTTTGACGACAATCCGCAGGCAGTCCTGATGCCGACCCATGAGGGGTTAGACCTGCACCTGCCTGAAAAATGCGTTTATGCTTTCTTAGAGGATGAGATTGACCGCTTTGCCAAAACTGTTGGAGCTGAGCAAGTGGCTACCTTTGTCTCAGCGACCAAGGCTTATCCAGTCTATGTTCTGAAGCACCAAGGGGAGGAAGTCTGCTTGGCACAAGCGCCAGTTGGATCTGCACCTGCTGCCCAATTCATGGATTGGTTGATTGGCTATGGGGTGAAGAAGATCATTTCCTCGGGTAGCTGTGGCGTCTTGGTAGATATAGAAGAAAATGCCTTTTTGATCCCGACCAAGGCCTTGCGAGATGAGGGAGCTAGTTACCATTATGTAGCACCTTCTCGTTATATCGAAGTGGACAGTCGTGCACTGACCGCCATTGAAACAGTTCTAAAACAGCAGGCCATTCCTTATCAAGAGGTCATGACCTGGTCGACGGACGGTTTTTATAGAGAAACACCTGACAAGGTGGCCTATCGCATTGAAGAAGGGTGTCGTGTTGTGGAGATGGAGTGTGCCTCACTTGCAGCAGTCGCCCAGCTTCGTGATGCAGTTTGGGGCTTGCTCCTATTTACCGCGGATTCTCTTGCAGACCTGGAAAATTATGACCAGCGTGACTGGGGGGCTGAAGCTTTTGAGAAGGCCCTAGAATTGTGCCTAGAGATGGTTCATCACTTGTAAGTCTTTTCACTTTTTATGATACAATGAAGCTATGTTAGTCAAATTATTTTTTAAACAATGGCAGGCCAAAATTAAAAGCCTGTCTCCGGCAAGGCGAATATTTCTCAGCTTTGCCTTGGTTATCCTGGTGGGCTCGCTCTTATTGAGTCTGCCTTTTGTCCAGCAAGCGAGCTCAACAGCAGGCTATATCGACCACCTCTTTACAGCGGTCTCCATGGTCTGTGTGACGGGGCTCTTTACCCAGTCGGTGGCTTCGACCTATAATGGTTTGGGGCAATTGATCTGTATGCTCTTGATCCAGATCGGAGGCCTAGGGATCTTGACCTTTATCGGTCTCTTCTTTATGGAAGGTCGCCAAAAACTTAGTTACAAGGACCGGCAGACCATTCGGGACAGTTTTAGTTTTAGCAATAACCAGAGCTTGGCCCGTTTTGTCCGCTCCATCTTTATTACCACCTTTACCATCGAAGGGGTGGGGGCCTTGCTCCTCATGACCCGCTTTATCCCTCGCTTTGGCTGGGGGCATGGGATCTTTAACTCCATCTTTGTTGCGGTCTCGGCCTTTTGTAATGCAGGCTTTGATAATTTTGGAGGCGATAGTATGATGAGCTTCCAGACCGATTGGTTGGTCAATCTGACCTTGTCTGCCCTTATTATTACTGGGGGCTTGGGCTTCATGGTCTGGTTTGACCTAGCCACCAAGGCCCGCAATCAATCGGGACGGCGAACTCTTCGCTTCCATACCAAGGTGGTTCTCTGGTTAACAGCTGCGATCCTTCTCTTTGGGACAGTAACCAGTCTCTTGACCGAGTTTAATAATCCAGCAACGATTGGGTCCCTTCCATTAGGAGAGAAGATCTTGGTCAGCTTCTTCCAAACTGTCAGTATGCGGACAGCTGGTTTTGCATCCTTAGATTATACAGCAGTCCGGCCAGTGACGCTCTTCGTCTATCTCTTGCAGATGTTTTTAGGTGGAGCACCGGGTGGGACAGCAGGGGGCATGAAGATCACCACCTTCCTGGTCCTCTTGCTCCTGGCTCGGAAGGAACTATTGGGGCTACCACATACCAATTTAGGAAAACGTACCATTTCACCAGACATTGTTCAACGTTCCTTTGGGACGGCGGTGATTTTCCAGTTGACCTTCTTAGTGGGTCTATTAGGAATCTGTTTGGTGACGCCGGATGGCCAACGCTTTATTTATTTGGTCTTTGAGGTGGTATCCGCTCTAGCGACAGTAGGCGTGACAGCCAATGTGACCTCGACCTTAAATGGGGCGGGACTAGCCATTATTATGGTCCTCATGTTTATCGGACGGATTGGTCCTTTGACCCTTATGGTCAGTTTGAACAATTACCAAGCCAAGAAAGCAGATACCTTGCAGTATGCCAAGGCAGACATCATTATCGGATAGGAGAAACTCATGGCGAATCGAACCATTGGAATTTTAGGATTGGGAATTTTTGGACAGAGTGTCCTGAAAACCTTACAGGATCAGGATGTGGATATTATTGCAATTGACGATCACGCAGATGTGATCAACCAATATGAATCCATGATTACGACTGGAATTGTTGGAGACATTACAGAAATGGACCTCTTGGATGCGGCTGATATCGGTACCTGTGACACAGTCGTGATCGCGACGGGTGAAAACCTGGAGTCCAGTGTGCTGGCGGTCATGCACTGTAAGGCCCTTGGAGTCGAGCACGTCATTGCCAAGGTTAAAAATGAAGTGACCAAGGAAGTCCTTGAGAGGATTGGGGCTGATTTGGTCATCCTACCAGAGGTAGAAGCGGGCATGTCTCTAGCTAAGATGATCCTCTTCCAACATGGGATTGAAGTTTTCCAGTTGGATGAAGCAGTAGTGGTGGTCGAGTTTACGGTTCCAGCTAGCTGGGTAGGAAAAAGCATCCGAGACTTGGAAATCAGAGACCAATTTCAACTCAATATTATTGGCTATCGAGATGCGGAAGACCAGCCTTTGCGAAGTCAGATTGGTCCCGACTTTATCTGGCCAGAAGGGGTGCGCGTGATGGCGGTGACAGACAACCAGTATCTGGATAGAATCCAAGACCTCTTAGAGGAAACAAACTGAGAGAGAGTGGGACAGAAATCGGGAATTCGTTAGAATTCGATTTCGTCGTCCCACCTCCGCATAGTTGAGTAGGGCTGTAAAAGCTGATGAAATCAGCGTAGTAGAGCCCACTCAACCACTGCGTCTTGCTCAACAGTACAAAAACAATTAAGAGGCTAGGACTTTTGTCCCAGCCTCAGAATGTTGATAACCTATTTTTTAACTAAAATAGGTGAAATGATTCTGCAGAAATATGATTTTTAATTTTTACTCCGCAGATGCCCTCTGTATCTTAATTTAGTCATGGAACTTCCTGAATTGCTGAAATCATCCACTGGATAATTTCACCTAACGTCCGTCCTCAAGGTCGTCAAGAATCTCTTGCCATTTTTCCTCGTGCATGTCTTGGCAGATATGTTTGGATCGAGTCTCATGTATCTCTTGATCCATTGGGGAAGTTGATCTTATAATATTTTAGGAAAGGTTCTGTCAGGTGTTGACAGGCCTTTTTTTGAGTGCTATAGTAAAATCGTAAGCGCTTACACGGTGAGGTGAAGCAGATAAAAAGCGGGCAGTCAGATGCTCCATAAAAAGAGGAGGAAAGACAAATGGCAGGATCAGTGATACAGGGAGAGAACTACCGAATCTCCGTATTAACGGAATCTTTGGTGCGCTTGGAATATTCAGAGGGTGGTGTTTTTGAAGATGGTCAGACGCAAGTTGTGCAAAATCGTGATTTTGGACCTGTTGCCTGTGAGGTCGTAGAGACAGAAGAGGTCCTCGATCTGCATACGGAGCATCTCCACCTTCATTTTGAAAAGGGACCTTTTACACCGGATCGGCTTTTTATCGAGCTCAAGGGTCAGTATGCAGTCTATGGTAGCCGGTGGCACTATGGTGATCAGCCTGAGACCTTGAAAGGGACCAGTCGGACGCTTGACGAGGTCGATGGAGCTATGGAGTTGGAAGATGGGATCTTGAGCAAGGCCGGTTATGCTCTTTTAGACGATTCCAGCTCCTACTTGTATGATGTCGAAAGCGGATTTAGAGCACGGCCATGTCCAGAAGTGGATCTGTATTTCTTCGGTTATGGGCGCGATTATCTAGGGGCCTTGAAAGATTTTTACCATCTGACGGGACAACCCCCTCTCTTGCCACGTTATGCTCTGGGAAACTGGTGGAGTCGGTATTGGCCTTATACCAGTCAGGAGTACACAGATTTAATGGATCGTTTCAAGGCTGAAGGGGTGCCTTTGGCTGTCAGTGTGATCGATATGGACTGGCACAAGACAGCGATTCCTGCTCGCTTTGGAAGTGGTTGGACGGGCTATAGTTGGAACCGGGACTTGATTCCTGATCCAGCTGCCTTCTTACATGGTCTTCATGAGCGTGGTTTAAAGGTGACCTTAAATGTCCATCCAGCAGATGGCATTCGTGCCTTCGAGGATGCTTACCCCATGGTCGCAAAACGCTTGGGATTAGATGCGGAAAAAGAAGAAGCGGCTAGCTTTGACTTTTACAGTCCAGCCTTTCGCGAAGCTTATTTCGAAGATGTCCATCATCCCTTGGAAGATCAAGGAGTCGACTTTTGGTGGATTGATTGGCAACAGGGAAGTCATGGCAAGATGGATCCCCTTTGGTTGTTAAATCATTATCATTATCTAGACAATTGTCGTACAGGTCAAGCTGGTCTTATTTTATCGCGTTATGGAGGTCCTGGCAGCCACCGGTATCCGATCGGTTTTTCAGGGGATACCATTGTGACTTGGGAATCCCTAGCCTTTCAACCCTATTTTACCAGCACAGCTTCAAATATCGGTTATACGTGGTGGAGTCACGATATTGGTGGCCATATGCGGGGTTACTATGATGAAGACTTGGCTCTTCGCTGGTTGCAATTTGGGGTCTTTAGCCCGATCAATCGTCTCCATAGTTCTTGTAATGCTTTTAACAGCAAGGAACCGTGGTTTTACTCGTCTGAGACCTGTCGCTGGATGAAGCGATATTTACGCCTGCGTCACAGCTTACTACCTTATCTTTACACCATGAATGTGGCGACGCATGAACAAGGACTGCCTTTGGTTCAGCCCCTCTATTACCACTATCCAAACGAAGAAGATGCTTATGAGGGTAAAAATCAATATTTCTTTGGTAGTGAACTCATGGTGGCCCCAATTTCAGAGGCTCTGGATCCTGTCTATCATAGTGCTTCTGTGAGTGTTTGGTTCCCAGACGGAGTTTGGTATGATTTCTTCCATGATTGGAAGTACGAAGGAAAAGGCAAGCTTACAGTCTTTAGAGCTAGCCAGGATATTCCGGTCTTTGCGCGTGCAGGAGCCGTCATCCCTATGGATGCACACCCGCAGACAGGGGTAGAGCTCCCAGAAATGCTGGACTGGCATCTTTTCCCAGGTGACAATCGTTCCTTCGTGCTCCTTGAAGGAGAAGGAGATAACAGGGTTGAAACCCGCCTAACTGTCAATTGGGATGAAAGAAAGATTAGGTTGGATTTAACAGGTGATCGAACGCTGCTTCCTGAAAAGAGACAGCACCGGTTCTTCCTCCATACCTTTGAGACAGCCCCTATCTTAGTGGACAATCACAGTCAGGAGATTGCGATGGGTGAGCTGCAATCGCGTCCTACTGCAAAAGAAGATCGGATGTTTGAGCTCTTGAAATCTGCCAACCTGGCCTACGATAGAAAGAATGAATTATTTGCGGCTTGTTCAACAGCCAAGAATTGGAAACAGTTGATGAAGGTCATTACGCCTTTAGAGGAAGGTTTGCGCCAACGTCTCTTTGAAGTGATTTATTCAAGTGAAGAGAATGAAGACTTGTAAATTCTTGCAATTTCATCCCTATTTTTGTATGATGAAAGTGATTTCACAATCATAAAGGAGAAGAAAAAATGGAACAAAAATGGTGGCATAATGCCGTAATTTACCAAGTTTATCCAAAGAGTTTCAAGGATAGTAATGGCGATGGCATCGGGGATCTCAAGGGGATCACGAGCAAGCTAGACTACTTGGAAAAATTAGGGATTACAGCGATCTGGCTCTCACCAGTCTACAAGAGTCCCATGGATGATAACGGCTATGACATCTCGGATTACGAGGATATTGCCTCCATCTTTGGGACTATGGAAGATATGGAAGAATTGATCGCAGAAGGCCATAAACGCAAGATCAAAATCATCATGGACTTGGTGGTCAACCATACCTCTGATGAGCATGCTTGGTTTATCGAAGCACGTGAAAATCCAGATAGTCCAAAGCGGGATTTCTATATTTGGCGCGATGAGCCCAATGGTATTATTTCTGCTTTTAGTGGCTCTGCTTGGGAATTGGATGAAGCATCAGGCCAATACTACCTGCATAACTTCAGTAAGAAGCAACCAGACCTCAACTGGGAAAACGAGGAGCTTCGTCATCAGATCTATGACATGATGAATTTCTGGATTGACAAGGGGATTGGTGGCTTCCGTATGGATGTCATCGATATGATCGGTAAGATCCCAGATCAGGAAATCATCAGCAATGGTCCCATGCTCCATCCTTATTTGAAGGAAATGAATCAAGCTACCTTTGGCGATAAGGATCTGCTCACCGTGGGAGAAACTTGGGGAGCGACTCCAGAGATTGCTAAGCAATATTCCAATCCAAAAAATCAAGAATTGTCCATGGTCTTCCAATTTGAACACATTGGTCTTCAATACCAACCGGGTCAACCAAAATGGCACTACGCTAAGGAATTGGATGTGCCAAAATTGAAAGAAATTTTCACCAAGTGGCAGACGGAATTAGGAAAAGACGAAGGCTGGAATTCCCTCTTTTGGAACAACCACGATCTCCCACGGATTGTGTCAACTTGGGGGGATGATGGCGACTACCGTGTCAAATCTGCCAAGGCTTTAGCGATTCTGCTTCACTTGATGGAGGGAACTCCTTATATCTATCAAGGGGAAGAAATCGGGATGACCAATTATCCATTTAAGAGCCTTGAGGACGTAGAAGATATTGAGTCGATCAACTATGCTCATGAAGCCTTAGAAAAAGGGGTTCCGCTCGAAGTGATCATGGATCAAATCCGCCATATTGGTCGGGACAATGCCCGGACACCGATGCAGTGGAATGATGAAGCAGAAGCTGGCTTTACGACAGGTCATCCATGGCTTGCGGTCAACCCAAACTACAAAGAGATCAATGTGGAGGCTGCCCTAGCAGATCCAGACTCTATTTTCTATACCTACCAAGCCCTCATTGCTTTGAGAAAAGAGTACCCTTGGCTTGTGACTGCTGATTATGAATTGGTGGACGCAGCAGACAAGATTTTTGCTTACAAGCGGGTAGAAAGAGAGCAAGCCTACCTCGTCGTTGTCAATCTCTCAAGTCAAGAGCAAGACTTACCGCTTGTCAATGGAGTTGAAGAGGTTCTCATTGCCAATACCAAGGTGGAGCAAGTCCTCGAATCGGGCAAGTTAGCCCCTTGGGATGCCTTCTGTGTCAAATTAGCCTAATGAAGCAAATAAAAAAATTAAGGAACGAACTTCCTTATAAAAGCAGGTCTTTCTCAATAGAGAAGGCCTGTTTTGCTTTTTAGGGGTTGTTCTTCTAGCAGAATCCGCTCAAAAATGGTTCGGTGATGCATGGGCTATAGGAAATATTTATAAGGAGTCCTAGTTTTTGCTTTTGATAGCGGGTCCCAAGGCCTATTAAATCTGTGTTATAGTTTTTGCCTATATCAAAATTCGTGTAAAAGCAATTATACAAGACGGCTATCTTCTGATATGATAGTGTCAATTAGAATTTTTGGAGGACACAACATGTCAACTACAATTATCGGTTTCCCACGTTTGGGTGAATTCCGTGAATTAAAATTTACAACTGAAAAATACTTTAGAAAAGAAATCTCAGCAGATGAGCTCTTGGCAGCCGCCAAAGACTTGCGTGCAAAACACTGGAACATTGTCAAAGAGCAAGGCATCTCAGAGATTCCTTCAAATGACTTCTCACATTACGACAATTTCCTTGATGCAGCCTTCCTTTTCAACGTTGTGCCTGCATCTGTTCAAAACTTGGATTTGACAGACCTTGAACAATACTTTGCTTTGGCGCGTGGTTACCAAGGTGAAAAAGGGGATGTGCGTGCCCTTCCAATGAAAAAATGGTTCAATACGAACTACCATTACATCGTTCCTAAATTTGAAAAAACAACAGAAGTGAAATTGGCTGGTCACAAGATTTTTGATGAGTACCAAGAAGCTAAAGAATTGGGCCTTAACACACGACCAGTTGTCGTTGGACCATTCACATTCCTTCAATTATCTGACTTTGAAGATGGTGTGAAAGCGGAAGACTTCGTCGACAGCCTGGCTGCTGCTTACCAAGAAGTCTTTGCAAAATTGGCAGAGCTTGGCGCTACTCGTATCCAACTCGATGAGCCAGCTCTTGTCAAAGATTTGTCAGCTGAAGAAAAAGCTCTCTTCTTGAACCTCTACAACAAACTCTTGGCGGACAAGAAAGGCCTTGAAGTCTTGATTCAAACCTACTTTGGTGATGTTCGTGATGTCTACAATGACCTTGTGAACTTGCCAGTAGATGGTATTGGTCTTGACTTTGTTGAAGGAAAGAAAACACTTGAATTGGTTAAAGGTGGCTTCCCAGCTGATAAGACCCTTTATGCTGGTATTGTGAATGGGAAAAACATCTGGCGCAACAACTATGAAAAGAGCTTAGAAATCTTGGATCAAGTTCCAGCTGAAAAGGTTGTCTTGACGACTTCTTGCTCCCTTCTTCATGTGCCATTTACAACTGCTAATGAAGAATTTGAACCAGCTATTTTGGACCACTTCGCCTTTGCGGTTGAAAAATTGGGTGAATTGCGTGACTTGGATGCCATCCGCAATGGTCAAGGTGCAGAAGCTCTTGCTGCCAACAAAGAACTCTTTGCAACCGAACGTGTCGGAGAAAATGCTGAACTTCATGCTCGTATCGCAGCGTTGACAGAAGCAGACTACACTCGTTTGCCAGCTTTCGCAGAACGCGAAGAAATCCAAAAAGAATCCTTCAAACTTCCAGCGCTTCCAACAACAACCATCGGTTCATTCCCTCAAACGAAAGAAGTTCGTGCTAAACGTTTGGCCTTCCGTAAGGGTGAATTGACTCAAGAAGAATACGATGCCTTCCTTGCTGAAACAATTGATGAATGGATCAAATGGCAAGAAGAAGTTGGATTTGATGTGCTTGTACACGGTGAATTTGAACGGAACGACATGGTTGAGTACTTCGGTCAAAACTTGTCTGGTTACCTCTTCTCTAAAAACGGTTGGGTACAATCATACGGTATGCGTGGGGTGAAACCACCAATCATCTGGGGAGATGTTACTCGTCTTAACCCAATCACTGTGAAATGGTCTAGCTACGCACAAAGCCGTACAGATAAACCTGTTAAAGGGATGTTGACTGGACCTGTTACCATTCTTAACTGGTCATTCCCACGTGAAGACATCTCTATCAAGGATTCTACTCTTCAAATCGCTCTTGCTATCAAGGATGAAGTTCTTGACCTTGAAGCTGCAGGCGTGAAAATCATCCAAATCGACGAAGCTGCTCTTCGTGAGAAATTGCCACTTCGTCGTAGCGACTGGTACGAAGATTACCTTGACTGGGCGATTCCAGCCTTCCGTTTGGTACACTCAACTGTAGCGCCAGATACACAAATCCACACGCACATGTGTTACTCAGAATTTACAGATATCATCCCAGCGATCGATAACTTGGATGCGGACGTCATCTCATTTGAAGCTAGCCGTTCAAACCTTGAAATCTTGGATGAGTTGAAAGCCAAAAACTTCCAAACAGAAGTTGGACCTGGGGTTTACGATATCCACTCACCACGTGTCCCACAAGACGGTGAAATTGATCACACTATCGAAGCGATCTTGGCCAAAGTACCAAGTGGCAAAGTTTGGATCAACCCTGACTGTGGTTTGAAGACTCGCGGAATTAAAGAAACAAAAGAAAGCTTGATCAAACTAGTTAATGCTGCTAAAGAAGCGCGTGAACACTTGTAAGAAAATGTTTCGAGGACCTTCTATCATCGTGTAGAGGGTTTTCGAATCATCCCTTATCCTAGAAACAGTGGCTCAGAGTTCTTGATCAACGAAACAAAAGAAAAGGATAGAATATGTCACAACACACACCGTCTCTGTCATTTGAAGTTTTTCCTCCAAATCCTGAAGTAGGCAATGCCAAGCTCCTCCGGGCCTTGGCAAATATGCAGGAGCTAGCCCCTCACTTCATTAGTGTGACCGCTAGCAATAATAAATACAATATCAAAGAGACGACAGTTGCTTTAGCCAATCATATTCAGAATGAATTGTCTATTCCGACCATTGCCCACTTACCGGCTATCTATCTCAGTAAGGAAAAGGTAGCAGATACCCTTCATGAATTGGATCAAGTAGGAGTTCACCGGATCTTGGCCCTTCGTGGAGATATTATCCCTGGTGTGGAACCTTTAAAAGACTTTCGTTATGCAACGGACTTGATTGAATTTATTAAAACAGAAGCTCCTCACTTTGATGTGATTGGTGCTTGTTACCCAGAAGGTCACCCAGATTCTCCAAACCAAATTTCAGATATTCAAAATCTGAAAAAGAAAGTGGATGCTGGATGTTCGAGCCTAGTGACTCAACTTTTCTTTGACAATGAGCGTTTCTATGATTTTCAAGATAAGTGTACTTTAGCTGGGATCAATGTTCCTATTCATGCAGGAGTGATGCCGATTCTTAACAGAAACCAGGCCCTTCGTCTCCTCAAAACTTGTGAAAATGTTCATATCCCACGGAAGTTTAAAGCCATTTTAGACAAGTATGAGCATGATCCAGAATCTCTTCGCGCAGCTGGCTTAGCTTATGCAGTCGATCAAATCGTTGATTTGGTTACTCAAGATGTGGCAGGTGTCCATCTTTACACCATGAACAATGAAGATGTCGCTTACCACGTCTACCAAGCAACAAAGGCTTTATTTGCTCATCAACCGAATTTTGAAGTGAATTAATCAACACTTTTAGTAGGAAGTGTAGAGATTGAGAAAGAATAGTTCTCAGTCTCTTTTTATTCGGGTCAATCACTTGCTAAAAACCAACTTTTTTTTTATAGTATTAATATGAAGTTTTTGGAGGCGCTTGCAATGAAAAAAGAGCTCAAGCTGAAATTATTTGGACCCCCTAAGGTTGTTTTCAATCAGAAAACTATTCGGTTTTCTTTTTCGAAGATGGAGGCCTTACTTTATTACTTAGCAGTTATGGGCCAGGTCAACCGTGATGAAATCGCCGGTATTCTTTGGGGAGCTAAGGAAAACCAAGTAGCCCGCAAAAACTTACGGAATACGGTTTACCAAGCCAATAAAATCTTTGAGGGAGATATCATTGTCTCTCCAAGCCGGAGCAGTTTGGCTCTTAATCCTGATTTGAGTCTTTCTTTGGATGTCCAGCTCTTTGAAAGAGATCCACTAAGTGCCTTGGATCTTTATCGGGGAGACTTTTTAGAGGGCTTCTATGTCAAGGATGATGAAGACTTTGATCAGTGGGCTTCTCGCAAACGGGATGCTTATAGGAAGCTCTACGTCGAAAGCTGCTATCAAAAAATTAAAAAGATCGGTTTCGGAGATCCTAGTATAGAACTCTTGCTCCATCATTTGGTAGAGCTGGATGAATTTGAAGAGAAAAACTACCAGCTCTTGATGGAGTATTATAGCTTCCATCATCAGCTAGGAAAATTTTTTGAAACCTATTATAAGCTAGTCGATTTATTGGATCGCGAGCTCAGTGTGCGTCCCAGTCGAGCAATTGAGGAACTTTATCACTCGGTTTTGGAAGCCAAACGAACTCATAAACTGAGTCATCGCTTAAATATCCATGAACTTCCCTTTTTTGGTCGGAAACAAGAACTCTCACAACTCGAGGAATACCTCTCTTTAGTCGAGACGGGTGAAGCGGTTGGTCCTTTTCTCGTGATGGGGCAATCTGGAACAGGCAAGAAACGTCTCTTACGGCAGTTGGTCTTGATGTCCAATCGCAGTTTTAATTTTATTAAGGTAGAAGGAAGAGCTACTAGTCAACGCTACGAAGAAAGCAGCTGGAATGATCTCAGACAAGCGCTAGAGAAACTGGGGGATGAGATGGGGATTTCCCTTCTGGAAGAGGAGGATGATCTCATTTCGGTATGGAATCAGCTTCAGGTCCTGAGCAAAGAAAAACCGCTCCTGATTCTGCTTGAAAATGCCCAGTGGATCGATGCAGTGTCTCTAGAAAAAGTGAAACAACTAGAGGAGAGAAGAAACCAGGAGAAATGGCAACTGATTTTTACAGCGGAAGAGCCTCTGCCAGCTTCCTTCGTCAACTTCTTGGGGAGCTTGAAGGTAGAGAAACGGTTGTCTCAACTAGAGTTGACCAATTTTGATCCAAGTGAAAGTCGTGCTCTCTTGAAAGGGGAACTGGGAGCAATAGAGCCGGCAGTGATGGAGCAGATGGTCGAATGGAGTGAAGGCAGTCCGTTCTTGCTGTCCAGCTATATCGAAGAGTGGAAAGAAAATGAAAATTTAGAACCCTTGCCTGATATCATTCAAGCCTATCTTTCTCAGGAGCTTGGGGATATGAGCAGTGAGGAAGAGGCTCTTCTACACTACCTATCTTGTTTTCATAAGCCAATTTCTCTGTCTATCTTGGCGGAATTGACGGCTACAGAGCTTCCTGTTTTGACAGAATTAATCGAGCCTTTATCTGAAAGAGCGATCGTCTCAATCGTAGAAGAAGGCGAGGCTCTCTTGGTTCAATTTTGCAAGCAATTGGTAGCCATGTACTTTTACCATCTTCTTTCGCCAGCTAGACGGCGGCTCTTCCACCAACAAATTGCGCAAAAATTGGAAGAAAGCTTAGAAGATTCGACGGACCTTCTTCTTTATAAGGAAATTGCCTACCAATACAAGCAATCCCAATATCTTTTGCGTTCCATATCTTTTGAGTTGACCTATTTAGAAGAAATCCTTCAGCTGGAGCATGAGCTGTTTCCGATTTATTCCAAGGCAGATGAGGGCATCCTATCAGATGGTACAAATAGCCGTTTGGACATTTTTGGGGAGTTATCTCGTCTACGCCTAGAATTAGATAACCTCTTTTCAAGGCACCAAAGAGATAGAGAATACAAGCATTTACAACTGCGTTACTTGTACCTAGAAGGTCGCTATTTTATTCGGAGTGGGGAGTATCAAAAGGGGATTCATGATATCCAAAAAGTCATCTCCTATGCGCGGGAACTCAAGCAATCCGACTTCCTCTTAGAGGGTTACCGGCAAATCATTTATTATTGCATTCAAACGGAAAATATCTCTGAGATGGCCTATTATACAGATTTGGCTTTGGAAGATGCCATCCAAGCTAATAATCATGAGGTCATCGCGATCCAGTTGCGTTTGAAGGGCTTGTATCACCTGATGGTTGGGGATGAGGAGCAGGCAACCCGGCATCTGTATCGCTCCATTGATTGCTTTAGTTTGACCAATAGCATGCAGGCCAAGTATGCCATTCAAATTGCGGCTTCTTTGGCCTACCTCGCTGAAATCGAGCAAATTAGGGGCCATTTCCAAGTAGCTGTCACCCACTTAGAAGAGGTTCTGCGTTTGGTGGGAGATCAAGCTGTTGATTCCGTCCGTGTCGTCTTTGATATTGATCTTGGGATCGCCTATTATTGGAAGGGAGATTTGATCCAAGCTCGCCTCTGTTTTGACAGAGCTCAGAAGATTTTGTCCAGTGTTCGCTTCCCTTGGAAGGAAGAATTGCTCGAATTTTACCAATCCTTGATTGCTTGTCAGCAAGGGGATCAGGAGAAGGTTGCGGCTTATCTGGCTCGAAAAGAAAGGACGATGAAACCATCTGCTAATTCACGGGATAAGGGGATGGTTCATTATCTATTAGCTTTCTTATCTGATCAAAAGGAGAAAGGAGAAGAGCTCGCTCCTGCCCTGAGCACCTTCTTGAAAGAAGATAAGAATTACTACAAGAAGGTGGCAGAGCAACACTTGAATCCCTACAGAGATCGTCATTTTCTTAAAAAATTAAAAGACCTGTAGAGGCTCTTGCCTAAATCATAAGAGAGGGCTAAGTGGCCTGTTCTCCTTTCAGGCAAAGATCATTGTGCCTGAAAACGAAGAAAAAGCATAGAAATACCCTAGTAATGGGTGTTTCTATGCTTTTTATGTGTGTAGAAATCTTCTTAGTTCAGTTTTTGTTGCGCCAATATTTGGGTCAAGTAAAAGATAAAGGTCGCAGCAAGGTTTGAAGTATGGTTGTCAATATCATGAGGAGGAGAAACTTCCACGACATCAAATCCGATTAGCTTACCACTAGCAGCAATGTGTTGGAGAAGCAGGAGGGCTAGTTTAGGATCGACACCAAGCGATTGGATGGCGCTAACACCAGGAGCAGAGCCGACCGCAAAGCAATCCATATCAATAGACAGATAGATCGCGGTTTGGTTTTCTAAAAATTGATCGATTCGATCCAGAATGGCTTGGTGGCTCATCTGGAAGAGATCTTGGCCAGTTAAAAAATCAATGCTTGGTGTTTTAGCAACGTAATTAAAGAGGAAGAGGTTATTATTGTGCTCTTGGATCCCCAGGATGAGGTAAGGGAAGTCCTGACCTTTTTCTTTCGCATGATCAGCCATTTGACGAAAACCTGTTCCAGAGTTGGGACCGGTTTGGTCGTAAGGTCGCAAATCAAAGTGGGCATCCAGATTGATCACAGCCAGTTGTTCATCTTTTTCTAAACTGGATTGAATCCCTAGATAGTGGCCGTAAGCAGTTCCGTGACCGCCTCCTAGGACAATGGGTTGGATCCCTAGTTGGTACATGCGCTGGATCGCTTGTGAGAGACTTTCTTGGAGTTCTTCTAGTGAATGGTTAGGCCCGTCAATATTTCCCACATCATACACTGTCACATTGGTTCCCCAGTGCCATGGAAGTTTAGCGATTTGAGAACGGATGGCTGTAGGACCCTCGACTGCTCCTACACGCCCATTATTGATATAGACTCCTTTGTCGCTCTTAAAGCCGATGATCCCAAAGGTCATACCCTCAAATGGAGTGAGGGTCTCGTCGTTTAGGTCTAAAAATTTGGTGACCATTCCCCATTTGGCCGTGTAGGGATTGTCCTCGATGCTACCTTGGTAGTAGCTGTAGGTCATTGGATAGTAGTTTGTGAGCAAGCTTGTCGCCTCCCTTATTTTTCTGAAAGCAGGCAGAGGCTGAGAAGATCGCCAGCCTCTGTTTTGCTTTATTCTTACTGTATCAGTATTGAATGCTTAAGTCAACTGCTTTTTCGATGGTTGCTAAGAATTCTTCGCTTTCGACAACAGCAGATGCTTTATTAAGTTCTTCAAAGATTTCGATATCTTTGTCAAATTCAATGAAGTTCAGTTTTTGACGAATCAGCTCATAAGCTGGTTTTGTACCTTTACCAAGTTCATGATTTTCTGGCTTGAGATCCAAGGCTTGGCAAGCTGCCATGATTTCAGTAGCAACGATGCGACGTGAGTTTTTAAGAATTTCTGCTGCTTTACGAGCGGCAGTCGTTCCCATGCTGACGAAATCTTCTTGGTTTTCACAAGATGGAATAGAATCGACACTAGCAGGGTGTGCCAAAATTTTATTTTCCGATGCAAGGGATGCACAAGCATACTGGGTAATCATGAAGCCTGAGTTGAGTCCAGGGTGTTTAACCAAGAAGGATGGTAATTTACTGAGTTGGCTGTTGACCAAGCGTTCCACCCGACGTTCAGATACGTTCCCAATTTCAGAAAGGGCAATGCCTAAGAAGTCAAATGGTTGCGCCATTGGTTCACCGTGGAAGTTACCTCCTGAGATGACGTGTCCTTCTTTGGTAATGATTGGGTTATCTGTGACAGAGTTGATTTCGATTTCAACTTTTTCTTTTACGTAAGCAATAGAATCCTTGCTGGCTCCATGTATTTGAGGGATACAGCGAAGTGTATAAGGATCTTGTACCCGTTGTTGAGTCGCAACAGTGGTATTCTTGCTTCCTTCAAGAAGGTTACGGATGTTGCGAGCAGTTGCCAATTGTCCACTTTGTGGGCGGATGGAATGAAGGTCTTCTTCGAATGGACTGGTAATTCCATTGTGAACTTCCATTGAGAGAGCACCAGCGATATCAGAGAGTTTGAGCAATTGGATACCATCATAAGTCGCAAGAGCACCGATACCGGTTAGGACAGTCGTACCATTGATCAAGGCAAGTCCTTCTTTGGCAGCCAATTGGATCTTTTCAATTCCAGCACGATCTAAGGCTTCTTGACCACTGAGAAGTTCTCCTTTGTAGTAGGCGCGTCCAAGACCCAACATTGGTAAAACCATATGAGCAAGTGGTGCTAAGTCTCCAGAAGCTCCGAGAGAGCCTTTTTCAGGGATATAAGGAGTGACTCCTTTGTTGAGCAATTCTAACAGTTTTTCAACAGTTGACAGACGAATGCCAGAATAACCTTTCAAGAGTGAGTTGATACGGATCAGCATGATGGCACGAACGGCATCTTCAGGAAGTGGATCACCGAAGCCAGATGAGTGAGTTCGGATCAGGTTTTCTTGCAGTTGAACAGTATCTTCTGGAGAGATGCTGACATTACAGAGGGAACCAAAGCCAGTGGTTACACCATAGACGACTCGTTTTTCCCGGACAATGTCATCAACGATTTTACGGGATGCGATAACGGCTTCTTTGGCTTGTTCATCAAGCTCACATTGGGCACCGTGCCGAGCGACAGCGATGACTTCTTCGAGTGTTAAGCTATTACCATCTAAATGAATCAATTGAGTCATATAAAACCTCCGATTATGAATAGTTGTTCTGTGGAAGTAGTGTTGTTTACTTCGGTTTGAATACCAAACATGGGCCCATTGTCTATTGATCTAAAAAAATTGAAAGGAGTCATAGAGAAAAGGGCTCAGGTTTGACATTCGTGGAGTCCTAGATGGGTTAGGGAGCAAAACCGAGCTTCACTCCCGTCTCTGTTCCCATCTAGTGTGTAAAGAAAATTAGTGAGGAAGGGTTTTCGATTTATGTAGTTTATCGCCGTGGAAAACAAAGTAGAGTCCACTTGCGATCACGAGACCGATGGCACCCCAAACAAAGTTCATCATGTTGTCCCCTGCAATCATCAAGATACTGATCACAACAGCTAGAACTGGGATAACAGGACCAAATGGTACTCGGAAGGTAACCTTTTTGTCTGGGTACATTTTTCTGAGTTTGATGGCTGCCAAAGCAGTTGGAATGTATTGGAAGAAACGGAAGACAACACTGAAGGTTGCTAATGTTTCGAAAGAGCCAGATAACAAGAGTAAGAAGGCGAAGATACCAGAAATGATAATGGCAATGACAGGGGCATTCTTAGAGTTTGTTTTTCCAAGCCCTTCTGGCAAGAGTTTTTCAGTTGCTAATGCGGCACCAAAACGAGGGACCATGATGGATTCACCGATGTTTAGACCGGCGATTGAAATGAGGGCTCCGTAAGAAACGAGTGGAGCTCCGATAGGGCCAATCATTTCGACAAATGCGTCTTGTACTGGTGCACCAGTTTGCATAATGCGACCACCAAGCATGGCGATTGTTCCTGCGATGATCAACATGTAGAGAACAGATACAATACTGATAGAACCTAGAATAGCGCGGGGAACGTTCTTTTCAGGGTTGCGCATTTCCCCTGCAACGATAGACATGGTTTCAAATCCGATGAAACCGTAGAAGATGTAGACGGCTGTACTAGAAATAGAACTGAAGAGGTTTGTTCCACTTTCCAATTGAAGGAAAGGTGTGAAGTTGCCCTTGCTCACGCCACCGGGAATGAAGAAGATGGCAAAGAGTGAGAAGAGGACAATTGGAATTAATTTTGCAACAGTAGCTGTCAGAGTAAACATCTTAGAGGTTTTCAGACCGGCAATGTTCATCAGACTCAAGAGAATCAGCATACCGATACTGATCGGAAGGTTGTAGCCTTCAAATGCTGGGAAGGTGATGATGAAGATCTTAGCAAATCCGGCTAACATGGCAGCCCAAGCGATAACAGTAACGGCCCAACCGAGAATCCCAACGTTAAAGCCAACGAAGTCTCCGAAAGCGGCTTTTGAGTATTGCATGGCTCCACCGTTTTTGTCGAAGTAGCCAGCTGTTTCAGCCAGACAGGCTGATAGTAGCATGACGAGAATGGCAACCCCGAACATGACAGCTAGAGAAGCTGGTCCGAGGCCAGAATAAATTTTTTGAGGAAGGAGGAAGATACCAGATCCGATTACGGCGTTGATACCGTAAAGAGTGGCACCGCTAAAGCTGAATTTCGCTTTTTCTTGTTCCTCAATCGACTGTTTATGTGCTCCGTTCATAATGTTTCTCCTTTGTGAACATTATTGTAGTCCAGTCCAGATAGCAATCGGTTGCTCCCCAGACTGATGGGGTAAAAACGTGATTGTCATCTCTTGAAGAGGAGATGCTTGTTCGATCACCAGGAGCTCGTGAGTTTGGAGAGTTTGAGAATGATTGTTTCCCCATTCGAGTGTTAGTGGACAGAGAGCGTAGATCAATTGATAGCGACTCTGACTTTTGACACTCTCTTTTGGGGATATAGCACTCATATGCCCCTGATAAGAAGGTTTGTAAATCAAATTAAAGTCTTGACAAGTCCCTTGGCTAGATACAGGATCTCCCCCATCAAAGAAGTAGCTTTGAAAGGGGTTCAAAACCACTTCTTTATGGTGATGGGTGAGCCTAATGGAGGCATTCAAGGGCATCAAGATTCGGTGGTAGCCCGTGAGATCGGTAAAGTTACTTTTTTCAACCTCTACCGTTGCAGTAGAGAGGCGGAAGTCAAAGGTCCGATCTGGATAGCTTCCTCCCTCTGGGGAGAGAAAGAGTTGGGTGGTTTGGCCACCGGACCAGGTAGAAATTTGATAATCTGCGGGGGTAAGATGAAGGAGAGTCACCATAGGACGCCTTCTTTCTTAAAAGAGACCAGTGATATTGCCGTGGGCATCGATATCAATCTTTTCACTGGCAGGAACTTTAGGTAGGCCAGGCATGGTCATAATGGTACCAGTGAGAGCTACGATGAAGCCAGCTCCGGCAGCCACCTTAAGGTTACTGATTTTAACTGTGAAATCTTTTGGTGCTCCCATCTTCTTCGCATCGTCTGAGAAGGAATATTGGGTTTTGGCCATACAGATTGGGTAGTTTGAGAAGCCAAGAACTTCCAATTCTTTGAGTTCGCGTTTGGCCGCTGGTGTTAAGCTGATGCCTTTACCACCATAGACTTTTGTGACGATCTTAGTCAATTTTGTTTCAATGCTGTCTTCTTCGTCATAGACATAAGAGAAGTGGTTTTCTTCTTGAGCCAGTTGAATGACTTTTTCAGCCAAGTCACGACCACCAGCTCCACCATGTGCCCAGACATCTGAAATGACCACATCTACATGGCGTTTCTTACAAGATTCATAGACAGCTTCTAGCTCTGCTTCTGTATCCAGTGGGAATTTGTTAATGGCAACGACCACTGGTAGACCATAGACTTCTTGAATGTTGGCCAAGTGTTTGTCTAGGTTTGGTAGTCCATCGATAACGGCTTGGACATTTTCGGTAGCCAAGTCTGCTTTGGCAACTCCACCATGCATCTTGAGAGCACGGATGGTTGCGACGAGGACAACGGCAGCAGGTTTGAGCCCGGCCATGCGGCACTTAATATCGATGAATTTTTCAGCACCGAGGTCTGCTCCAAAACCAGCTTCTGTCACGACATAGTCTGCATATTTGAGGGCTAGTTTAGTAGCCAGCACACTGTTACAGCCATGGGCGATATTGGCAAATGGTCCACCGTGGATGATGGCAGGAGTATGTTCCAAGGTTTGCACCAAATTTGGATGGATGGCATCTTTGAGGACAGCTGCCATGGCACCTCCAGCCTTGAGATCTTTGGCTGTGACCGGTTGTCCTTGGTAGTTGTACCCAATAATGATGCGATCAAGACGTTCTTTGAGATCAAGGATATTTTCAGAGAGACAGAGAATGGCCATGATTTCAGAAGCCACGGTGATGTCAAAGCCATCTTCACGAGGAACTCCGTTTGTTTTTCCTTGAAGGCCATCGACAATATGACGGAGTTGACGGTCGTTCATATCGACCACCCGTTTCCAGGTGATGCGACGAGAATCGATGCCCAACTCATTGCCGTGATGGATATGGTTGTCAATCAAGGCTGCAAGGAGGTTGTTGGCAATCCCAATGGCATGGAAGTCTCCGGTAAAGTGAAGGTTGATATCTTCCATTGGAACCACTTGGGCGTACCCGCCACCGGCAGCTCCACCCTTGATCCCAAAAACAGGGCCAAGAGAAGGTTCGCGCAGGGCAATGACGGCTTTTTCACCAATAGCTGAAAGAGCATCGACCAAGCCAACAGAGGTGGTTGTCTTTCCTTCTCCAGCAGGTGTCGGAGAGATGGCTGTCACGAGGATCAGCTTTCCATCTTCCTTATCCTTGAGTTGTTCCAGTTGGTTGCTATCAATTTTTGCCTTGTATTTTCCGTAGAGCGAAATATCGTCTTCGGTCAATCCAAGTTCAGCAGCGATATCGGTGATGGGCTTCATTTGGACAGAATTGGCAATTTCAATATCCGATAAAACCATAGAATCCCTTCTTTCTTTATTTTTATTTGCTAGGTTTAAGATAGACTTTCTAAAATGGTTTGGTAAATGTTATCTGCAAGATCAGAACCGGTTTGGAGGAGCTTAAGTCCCTTGCCGTGGTATTCTTGGACGAAGTCTTGGTCCTTGATTCCTGAAATGTTGATCAGGACATTGAGCCAAGCCCCCTGAAGTCCAGCCTTGAGATTGAGAGCAGCCACTCCTAAGTCACTCGCCGCATTGGTGTTGGACTTACCAACAGCTTCTTTTGTTGTTTCAAGCGCTTCAACGATGAGCTCCATCATAGAGAAAGGAGATACTGTTGCATGTTTCAAAGCTTTTTGCATGGCTTCACGACGAGCGGCTTTCTCTTCTTCCGTTTCTTTTGGAAGATCAAAGACAGCTGATACGACGTTGAAAGCTTCTGTATCTTTATCGATGGCTTCTAGTAACTGGTCTTGGAGTTGAGCGCTTTTTTCATAAACCCCTTTGATGTGGTCTTCAAATTCTGCGTATTTTTTCTTTCCAATGGTCAGTTCACAGACCATTTTTGTAAGGGAAATCCCATTTGCAGCGGATAGGGCAGCAGCAGAACCACCACCTGGAGCTGGAGCATCTGAACCAAGGATCTTGGCAAACTCCGTAATACTTAAGTCAACTAGTTTCATAGATCCCCTTTCTAACCCAACAAGTGATTTTCCAAGACTTGTTTGCTGTAGTCAAAGTCTTCTAATTGCAAGTAGTATTCAGCAGAGTCGATCAAAGCCTTAGCAGGAGCAAGTCCGATAAGTTCTGTTCCGATGATGCGAACACCATAGCGTTGCGCTTCGAAACGAACGGTTTCAACGACACGATACAATGGGAATTGTTCCAAGTTGACCATGTTGATAGAGACTTGGGCGATGTTGCGATCTTCTAGCATGACACCGATCGCTTTACAGTACTTGTATCCACCGCTTGATCCACGAATGATTTTAGAAATTTTATTGGCAATCTCTAGGTCGTCTGTATCAAGGTTGATATTGAAGGCAACGAGTGGCATACGGACACCGACAGCTGTAACCCCTGCAGTTGGGTGAATCTTGCGTTCACCGTAGTCTGGCTTCCAGTCTTCTTCCAACAATTTTTCTGGCATTCCTTCAAATTGTCCTTTACGTACTTTAGCCAAGTTCTTTCGTTCTGGGCGAGTTGCAGCATCTTCGTAAAGGAAGATTGGAATACCTAATTCACGATTGATGCGTTCAGCTACTTTATTAGCGATCTCAACGCATTCAGCTGTAGTGATATCTTTAACCGGAACGAATGGACAAACGTCTGTTGCTCCCATACGAGGGTGTTCGCCTTCGTGCTTGGTCATATCAATGTTTTCAGAAGCGTATTTCACCAATTGGAAAGCCACTTCTTGAATGCTTTCTTCATCCCCAACGAGTGTAAAGACGCTACGGTTGTGACTGGCATCAGACGAGTAGTCTAGTAAAGTGACACCTGGAATACTTTTTGCTGTAGCTGCTAACCCGTCGATCACAGCCTGATTGCGTCCTTCAGAGAAGTTTGGAATACACTCAACAATTTTTGCCATATGATTACCTCTTTTTATAGGAGAAGTTGGGGAGGAGGAGTCTTTGTATTTTCCTCCCCTTTCTCAGTTTTTATTTTTTGATGTTAAAACAATTTTTGAACGGCTTCTTTGACCAAATCTTCATCTGCCAGATACGGAATGGTGATGTGGTCTGTTCCTGCATGGAGACGGTTGTACTCGATCGCTGTTTCAATGGCATGGTTATTCCGTGCCCAGTTCCGACGAGCAACCCCGCCCATGGTATCCCAGGCAATGGCAGACTTGATGATTTCGTCGATCCGGTGGCTACCGTCTAGGACGAGACCAAATCCACCGTTGATAGCTTTACCGATACCAGTACCACCACCGTTGTGGAGAGCGACGAGACTCATACCGCGAGCAGCGTTACCAGCGTAACATTGAACCGCCATATCGCAAGTAACGTTCGATCCATCCTTGATATTGGAGGTTTCACGGAATGGAGCATCTGTACCAGATACGTCATGGTGGTCACGTCCAATCATGACAGGTCCGATCTTGCCTTGGCGAATGAGTTCATTGAATTTCAAAGCAATGTTGACACGGCCCATGCAATCTTGATAGAGGATACGAGCTTGTGTACCAACTACCAGTTGGTTCTTTTCAGCATCGCGGATCCAGTTGTAATTGTCGCGGTCTTGGTAGCGACGAGTTGGATCGATCGCTTCCATAGCTGCATGGTCAGTTGCAATCAAGTCTTCGTGTTTACCGCTGAGGCAGACCCAACGGAATGGACCATAACCATAGTCAAAGAGCATAGGTCCCATGATATCTTCTACATAAGATGGCCAAATGAAGCCGTCCTTGTCATCGAGACCATTCTTAGAAATTTCCTTGATGCCAGAGTCGTAAACAGATTTCATGAAGGCATTACCATAGTCGAAGAAGTAGGTGCCCTTAGCCGTCAAGGCTTTGATCACTGCGAAGTGACGAGCCAAGGTTTCATCGACCAAACGATGGAAGGTTTCTTTGTCTTCGGCCAGCAAACGTGTCCGTTCTTCAAAGCTGATTCCAACTGGGCAATAGCCACCATCATAAACGTTGTGACAAGAGGTTTGGTCAGACAAGAGATGAACGTGAACTTGATGTTCATTGACATATTCGAGCAAATCTACGATATTACCATGGTAGGCAATCGAAGTTGATTCACCAGCTTCCAGTGCTGCTTGAGCCAATTTCACAGCTTCTTCGGCACTGTCTGTCACTTGGCTAATCCAGCCTTGAGAGTGACGAGTTTCGATCCGAGAGCGGTCCACTTCTGCAACGATGGCAACCGCTTTTGCGATTTCAGCTGCTTTCCCTTGTGCGCCACTCATTCCACCAAGACCAGATGAAATAAAGAGTTTACCGGTCAAGTCGCCATCATCAGGCACACCGAGTTTGAGACGACCGGCATTGAGAAGGGTGTTGAAAGTACCGTGAACGATCCCTTGTGGACCGATGTACATCCAGCCACCGGCTGTCATCTGACCGTAGTTGGTAACGCCCATTTCTTCAGCAATTTCCCAGTCGCGCATGTTATCATACTCACCGATCAAGAGACCGTTGGTAATGACGACACGAGGAGCTTCTGGTTTTGATTTGAAGAGGCCAAGAGGGTGACCCGATTCAACCACCAAGGTTTGGTCTTCTGTCATGACTTCCAAGTATTTCTTGATCAAGTTGTATTGCATCCAGTTGGCACAGACAGATCCTGTTTCCCCATAAGTGACCAATTCATATGGATAAAGAGCAATTTCAAAGCTCAAGTTGTTGTCGATCATGACCTGCATAGCCTTAGCAGCAGTGCATTTTCCTTTGTACTCATCGATTGGTTTTCCATAGATGCGATCTTTTGGACGGAAGCGATAGCCATAGATCCGACCGCGCGTTCTCAGTTCTTCCAGAAATTCTGGGATCAACTCTTGGTGGAATTTTTTAGGAATGTAACGCAAAGCGTTTTTAAGGGCAATTTCAGTCTGAGCTTGCGTTAAGCGGAAGCCTCTATCAGGTGCACGACGGATGCCTTCTTGAAAAGTCGCCTTTTCAGGTAGGACATCAAAGTCAAGTTTGACAGACATAGCAGCTGCAATTTCTTTCTCGTCTATAAATGACATAGCAGAACCCTCCTTATAGTTGGACTGTGAATTTATATTTTCTTTATTGTATCCAAGAAACGTCAATAGAGAGTCAAAAAAAAATATAATTTTTAATAAAGCAAAAAAAAATGAGGGAAAAACTTTTTGACTTTTTTTTGACGCTTTTCCTGTAGAATTGTAAAATGAATAACAATGGAAATAGAAAGGAATGTTTCATATGTCTGCTGATATCCTATTAACCCACTTTAACCAATTGTTTTGTCCGAATGATCTGGGTCATCCTCTCTATGGCAAGGAGATGGCAGAGGCAAAAATTCTTTCCGATGCTTATATCGCCATTAAAGATGGAAAGATTCTTGCAGTTGGGACAGGTCAACCAGACCCTGAACTGATCGATGACCATACGGAAGTGAAATCCTGTGAAGGAAAAGTTGCGACTCCTGGCCTGATTGACTGCCACACCCACTTGGTCTATGGAGGTAGTCGGGAACATGAATTTGCGAAAAAATTAGCGGGTGTTTCTTACTTAGACATCCTCGCCCAAGGCGGTGGAATTCTGAGCACGGTTCGGGCGACACGGGAAGCTTCTTTTGAAAATCTCTATGACAAGTCCAAACGACTGTTGGATTACATGTTGCGTCATGGGGTGACTACTGTTGAAGCCAAGAGTGGTTATGGTTTGGATTGGGAAACGGAAAAACGCCAGTTGGATGTTGTGGCTGCCTTGGACCGTGACCATGAAATTGATCTGGTTTCGACCTTTATGGCAGCCCATGCGATTCCCATAGAATACAAGGGCCGTTCCCAAGAATATTTAGATCTCATTGTGGAGCAAATGCTTCCCAAAGTGAAGGAAGAAAAGCTAGCTGAGTTCTGTGATATCTTCTGTGAAAAAGGTGTCTTTACAGCAGATGAATCTCGCTATCTTCTTTCAAAAGCTAAGGAGATGGGCTTCAAGCTGCGGATCCATGCCGATGAAATCGAATCCATTGGTGGCGTGGATGTGGCGGCGGAATTGGAATCTACTAGTGCAGAACACTTGATGGTGATTACCGATGAAGGCATTCAAAAATTAGCTGCAGCAAAAGTGATTGGAAATCTTTTGCCAGCTACAACCTTCAGCCTCATGGAAGATACCTATGCACCGGCTCGTAAGATGTTGGACGCTGGCATGGCCATCACCCTGACAACAGATAGCAACCCAGGGTCTTGTCCAACAGCCAATCTCCAGTTTGCCATGCATCTGGGTTGCTTCATGATGCGCCTAACTCCAGTAGAAATTCTCAATGCGGTGACCATCAATGCGGCCTATTCAGTTGATCGTGCTAAAACAATCGGCTCTTTCGATGTTGGCAAACAGGCCGACATCACGATTTACGATGCACCTAATCTAGATTATCTCTTCTATTTCTTTGCGACAAATCTCGTGACAGATGTCTACAAGAAAGGTCAAAAAGTCATTTAACCTCCTCCATTTCATTTGGGACTTTGCTCGTTTGCAAAAATCAGCAAAGTCTTTTTTTAAAACCTATCCCTGTAGGGAATGGAACCACTTTAGTGGGAAATTAAAATTTGACGTTCAAAGAATATTTTTCTTACTTTCTGATGTACAAAAAGGGAAATTCTTGATAGAATAGAAGTAATATTGAATATTTTCTTCAATATCATCTGTTTGTCGTGAAAACAGATTGTTTAAACTATTGATCAAACGAACAGGTTGTTCAACAGACCTGTCTAGAAATTGTGAGGAGACAAGATGACTGTCGATTATAACAGCAAAGCTTACTTGGATAAAGTAGACGCTTGGTGGCGTGCAGCCAACTACATTTCAGCTGCTCAAATGTACTTGAAAGATAACCCATTGTTGAAGCGCGAAGTCGTTGAAAATGACTTGAAGGCTCACCCAATCGGACACTGGGGAACTGTACCAGGGCAAAACTTTATCTATGCTCACTTGAACCGTGCCATCAACAAATACGACTTGGATATGTTCTACATTGAAGGACCAGGTCACGGTGGACAAGTAATGGTATCGAACTCTTACTTAGATGGTTCTTATACTGAATTGAATCCAAACATCCCACAAAATGAAGAAGGTTTCAAACACTTGTGTAAGATCTTCTCATTCCCAGGAGGAATCGCTTCTCACGCAGCGCCTGAAACACCAGGATCTATCCACGAAGGTGGAGAACTTGGATATGCCCTTTCTCACGCTGCAGGTGCTGTATTGGATAATCCGGATGTGATTGCTGCCACAGTTATCGGTGATGGTGAAGGTGAAACAGGTCCATTGATGGCTGGTTGGTTGTCAAATACCTTCTTGAACCCAGTCAACGATGGGGCGATCCTTCCAATCTTCTACCTCAATGGTGGGAAGATCCACAACCCAACGATCTTCGAACGCAAAACAGACGAAGAATTGGCCCTCTTCTTTGAAGGTCTTGGTTGGAAACCAATCTTTGCGAATGTCACTGCAATTTCAGAAGACCATGAAGCTGCACACGCTTTGTTCGCTGAAAAATTGGACGAAGCAATTGAAGAAATCAAGAAAGTCCAAGCAGAAGCTCGTAAAGGTTCTGCTGAAGAAGCAACTCAACCAGTTTACCCTGTCTTGATTGCTCGTATTCCTAAAGGTTGGACTGGTCCAAAAGCATGGGAAGGAACACCTATCGAGGGTGGATTCCGTGCGCACCAAGTTCCAATCCCAGTAGATGCTCACCACATGGAGCATGTCGATGCTCTTCTTTCATGGTTGGAATCTTACCGCCCAGCTGAATTGTTCGACGAAACTGGTAAACTAGTTCCTGAAATTGCGGAAATTGCACCAAAAGGTGACCGTCGCATGGCGATGAACCCAATCACAAATGCTGGTGTGATCAAACCAATGAACACAGCTGATTGGAAGAAACATGCCCTTCAATTCAACACACCAGGTGAAATCATGGCTCAAGACATGATCGAATTTGGTAAGTATGCGGCAGACTTGGTAGATGCGAACCCAGATAACTTCCGTATCTTCGGTCCAGACGAAACCAAATCAAACCGTCTTCAAGAAGTCTTCACTCGTACAAGCCGTCAATGGTTAGGACGTATGAAACCAGACTACGATGAAGCCTTGAGCCCTGCTGGTCGTGTCATTGACTCTCAATTGTCAGAGCACCAAGCAGAAGGTATGCTTGAAGGATATGTCTTGACAGGTCGTCATGGATTCTTCGCCTCTTACGAATCCTTCCTTCGTGTTGTGGATTCTATGATCACTCAACACTTCAAATGGTTGCGTAAGTCTAAGACACATACAACATGGCGTAAAAACTACCCAGCCTTGAACTTGATTGCAACTTCAACTGTCTTCCAACAAGACCACAATGGTTACACTCACCAAGATCCAGGTATCTTGACTCACTTGGCTGAGAAAACTCCTGAATATATCCGTGAGTACTTGCCAGCAGATACCAATAGCTTGCTTGCGGTAATGGATGAAGCCTTCAAGGGAGAAGATGTGATCAACTTGATTGTTTCTTCTAAACACCCACGTCCTCAATTCTACTCAGCAGCTGAAGCAGAAGAATTGGTTCGTGAAGGATACAAGGTGATCGATTGGGCATCAACTGTTTCAGCAGATGAAGAGCCAGATCTTGTTATTGCAGCTGCAGGTACAGAGCCAAACTTAGAAGCTCTTGCAGCCATCACAATCTTGCACAAAGCCTTCCCAGAATTGAAGATCCGCTTTGTCAACGTTGTGGATATCTTGAAATTGCGTCACCCATCCGTTGATGCGCGTGGACTTTCAGATGAAGAATTTAACAAAGTCTTCACAACGGATAAACCAGTCATCTTTGCTTTCCATGGTTACGAAGGCATGATCCGTGATATCTTCTTCAACCGTCACAACCATAACCTTCGTGTACATGGTTACCGTGAAAACGGGGATATCACCACACCATTTGATATGCGTGTGATGTCTGAGTTGGATCGCTTCCACTTGGCACAAGATGCAGCTAATGCAGCTCTTGGAGATGCAGCAAGCGCATTTGCAGCGAAGATGGATGAAACAATCGCCTTCCACCATGACTACATCCGTGAAAACGGAGACGACATTCCAGAAGTTCAAAACTGGAAATGGGAAAACGTGAATAAATAAGAAAAGAGAGTGGGACAGAAATCGGTAATTCGTTAGAATTCGATTTCGTCGTCCCACCTCCGCACAGTTGAGTAGGGCTGTAAAAGCTGATGAAATCAGCGTAGTAGAGCCCACTCAACCACTGCGTCTTGCTCGACAATCCAAAAATAATTGAGAGGCTAGGACTTTTGTCCCAGCCTCTTTTGTGATGAACAGCAAGTAACAAAAGTAAGAGGATGAGAATAGATGTTCGGAAATCAAGCGTTTTCAAATAAAATTGCAAGAGTTTCCAGGAAAATATTGAAGTAAAACCGAAAAAATAGTAAAATGGAAGAGCTGATTGCAGCAATTCAACTGTTCTGCGTTCTCCTTTTAGGAGAAGTGTTCTACATTAGAAAATGGAGTATTCTATGAAGAAAAAAATTATCTTGAAAAGCAGTATCCTAGCGGTCGCTGCAGGTCTTAGTGTTTTTGCGATCAATAGCGTTTTTGCAGACGAATTGCCTGTGCAGTTCATGGGCGTCAATGACTTCCACGGTGCCTTGGAACAAACAGGGACAGCTCGTTTAGAAGGCGAAACTGTGAAAAATGCAGGAACAGCCCCACTTTTGGCAACCTATTTGAACGATTCGCAAAAAGACTTTGAAACGGAGAATGCCGGAACGCCAAATGCCAGCATCCGTGTGCAAGCGGGAGATATGGTCGGCGCTAGTCCAGCCAACTCTGCCCTCCTTCAAGATGAACCAACTGTAAAAGTCTTCAATGAAATGAACTTTGAATATGGCACTCTTGGAAATCACGAGTTTGACGAAGGACTTGGTGAATTCAACCGGATCATGAAGGGAGAAGCCCCAACACCTGGTCAATTCAATAAGATCGTCGATGAGTATCCTCATGAAGCTTCTAAACAAGAAGTTGTAATTGCCAACTTGGTTGACAAAGATACTAACAAAATCCCATTTGACTGGAAACCTTATACCATCAAAGAAATCCCAGTCAATGACAAGACCGTTAAGGTCGGATTTATCGGGGTTGTTACGACAGAATTCCCAAATCTTGTTTTGCGTAAAAATCATGAACAATACCGTGTTTTGGATGAAGCAGAATCCATTGCCAAATATGCGCGTGAACTGAATGACCAAGGCGTTCATGCTATCGCTGTCTTGGCCCACGTTGCTGCAACAAGTAAAAATGGGGTAGCAGAAGGTCCTGCTGCAGACATGATCAAAAAATTAAACCAAATCTATCCTGAAAACTCAGTGGATATCGTCTTTGCAGGTCATAACCACCAATATACAAACGGGATGGTTGGAAATACCTTGATTGTTCAAGGTACGTCTCAAGGGAAAGCTTACTCGGATGTCCGTGGGGTCCTAGATACGGATACAGCTGACTTTGTCAAAGCTCCAACTGCTAAGATTATTGCGGTAGATCCATCGAAAGGCAAAGCAAAAGATGCCAAGGTTCAAGCGATCATCGATGATGCCAATGCGACGGTTAAAAAAGTAACAGAAGCAAAAATCGGTACAGCAGACAAAGCTGAAAATATTACCCGTGAATTGAATGCGCAAAAAGAAAGTGCTGTTGGAGATTTGGTCACAGCAGCGCAACTAGATATTGCCAAAAAATCAGGTTATCCAGATGTTGACTTTGCCTTCACCAATAATGGAGGAATTCGTGCAGACCTCGTGGTGAAACCAGACGGAACAGTCACTTGGGGTGCAGCTCAAGCAGTGCAACCATTTGGAAATATCCTCCAAGTAGTAGAAATCACTGGGGACCAAATCTACAAAGCTTTGGATCAACAATATGATGAGAAAGAGCTTTACTTCTTGCAAATGGCAGGGATCAAGTACACCTATACGAAACCAGCCGATGCAACGGAAGAAAATCCTTATAAGGTCGTGAAAGCTTACAAGGCAGACGGAACTGAAATTGATCGCAACAAGACCTACAAGGCGATTATCAACGACTTCTTGTATGGTGGTGGTGATGGCTTCTCAGTCTTCCGCGATACAAAATTGATCGGTGCTATTAATCCAGATACAGAAGTCTTTATCCAATACATCGAAGATGTGAATAAGGCAGGGAAGAAGTTATCTGCTTCAATCTTGGGTAACAAGACATTTGTGGAAAAAGTGGAAGAAGAAAAACCAACTCCAGAACCTCAACCACAACAGGAACCACAGCCATCGCCAGTTGATCCAGTAAGTCCTGTAAATCCAGTCCATCCTGTAGCTCCAGTGACTCCTACTACCCCAACATCTCAACCTGAAAACCCAGTAACTCCAGCTCAACCAGCTGCAAGCGAAACAAAAGAAGTGGCAAGTGTCAAACCAGTCGCTGTCACTTATCATACGGGTGGCCAAGCAGAAGTAGCTGCTACACCAGCAACGGGTCTTCCAAAAACAGGTCAAGAAGAATTGGCTTCCACAGTCCTTAGCCTCTTTGGCATGACCTCACTAGCTTTAGCAGGCTTTGTAGTCAGCAAAAAACGTGAAGGTTAAGTTCTTCATCCGTTAACTTACCCTAAAAAACGTCCGTTTTTTTAAGAAACGGACGTTTTTCATGTCTTAGGCTGTTTTTTCCACCCAGACACTGCGGACAAAGAAGAGGCTGATCAGAGCTAGTGCTAGAAAGGCAACTCCAAGGTAATAATAGGGTTGATCCATTGTAGTAGATCGACCAGAGAGGTTAACAATCCCTCGGTAGAGGGCTCCGGCTGTGAGCGTAGCCACTCCAGAATTCCAAAGATTGAGACTCAGGCGAGAGAAGCCTTTCACCATCAACTGTAGAAGCACTAGTAGGGTGCCACCGATCAAAGGAATAAAGAAGAGGTAGTGCATGAAGGCAGAGGTTTCGCCAAAACTAAAGTGTTCATAGATGCGACTTCCAACGAAGAAGAAAGCTGAAATAAGAGGATACCAGAGAATCGTTTTTTTCAATCGTTGTTTGATAGGATTAGTAACCGATGTAGACAATGTCGCTCACCGCCCTTTCTGAAATAGTACCATTTGTAGTTGGTTTGTTAATAACTTGGCCATTGAAATAAAGGGTAGAAGATCCACCACCATCCAAGTTGTAGGCTGTTTTAACGCCATAAGACTTCATCACTTCCGCTAATTGGTAGAGAGACAGTCCTTCACTTTCTGAAGTCCGTCCATCTGACACGACGATAATGTAGTGGTTTTCATCGATGATCCCAATCGCTGTACGTGGGTTGGATGCCATGGATTGTCCAACTTCTGAGTTGGTATCGACGGTAATTTCTCCATTTTCAACTAAGGAAGGACCGAAAGCGAGGAGATTGACGACCCCGTCCTTGACCAATTGATCTGCAGAGATCTCATCTTCGTAGATAATTTTGAAGGATCCATCCTTGTAAATGGCTAGGTCACCATTGCTTGAATCTTCCCGAACGGTATCGCGGTAGACCACTCCATTTCGGATGACGTATCCTGTACTGTTAGCCCCGTAATAGTCACCATTCACTGCCAGAATGGCACTGTTGTTGGCAGCTGTGACAGAGGTCTTAGCTGTCACGTTGGTTCCGTATGTGTTTTGTGCAAAGGCTGTTTTGAGGTAGTCAGATGAGCTGACTGTGATATCTGCAATGTAAACCTGGGTATTTTCAACCGTTTTTTCTGTTAAAGTCACCTGGATATTGTCATCTGAATAGCTGGTATCGGTCGTTGTTGCCGATGCAGCTGCTTTTTTTGCTGCTTTAGTATCCGTAGTCGTAGCTTTTACGGTTTGGATGGCATCGGATAAGACAAAGGTCTTGAGCATCGAGTAGCTAAAACTGCTGGTCAAAAGAAGGCCAAAGCAGGCAGCATAGGTGTAGGATTTTTTAAAGAATTTCATGGTGGGGAGCAGTCCTTTCTTTGAAGATCACTTTTTTCTGGATCACCCATGAGACCAGAAAGAGGAGGAAGCCAACGACAATCTTACTGATCAGGAGATTGAGCCCGAAAGCAGTATAGAAGAGTCGAATCAAGAGCGTATCGAGAATAAAGAGGCCGAGGGCTAGGCCAAAGTAGCCACTTCCAGTTTTAGCGACGCTGTCTTTGTTCTTAAAGACTAGGTGCTTATTGGTCGAGTAGTTAAAGATGGAACTCGTTACACGAGCGATCCCATTGGCTAGGAGAATACGTAGACTAATGGGCACGGCCATCATCACGAAAAGGAAGAAGGCGTAGACCAGATAGTCAACGATAAAACTACTCAGAGAGGAGAGGGCAAATTTGAACATGTCCTTGTAGATCATGAGGCCATCTCGAATAGGTCGGAAATGGGAGCCTTCGTTGTCATTGATGTAGGCCGTCTCGATGGGAACTTCCACGATGGGGAAGGATTTGCTTGCTGCGAGGAGTACATTCATTTCATATTCATAGCGCTGTCCGTCAACCTCAAGCATGAAAGGCAAGAGATTCGTAGTGAAAGCCCGTAGGCCCGTTTGGGTATCGCTGACCGCCACTCCGGTTTGTTGCTTAAATAAGAAGCGGGTCAATTTATTTCCGAAGGCGGAACGCAAAGGAACTTTTCCAGAGAAGGCGCGGGCTCCTAGAATAAGTGTTCCAGCATGCTCTTGAGATTGGTTAACAACCCTGAAAATATCCCAAATTTTGTGCTGACCGTCTGCATCAGCTGTAACAATGCTTCCATAGGTGCCTCTTTCTAGGATGTAGGCATAAGCAGTCTTGAGTGCTTGCCCTTTTCCTTGATTGTGCTCATGAGTCAGAACTGTCGCAAGACCGTCCAATTTGTCAAAAATCACTTTCTTGTCAGCGTCACTCCCATCGTCGACCACGATGATGTTGAGATCGCTCTTAGCGTGGACCAGGCGAACCAGTTTGACAAGATTCAGATCCGGTTGATAGGCGGGGATGATAAGATAATTCATAATCGTTCCTCGTTTCTTGAGATTTGTTGTAGCTAGTATAAAGACTCAAGCTTAAAGCTAACTGATATCAGTTTTCTTTAAGGAAAAGGGACAGGAAAGGAGTCTCTTTCCTTCTATAATTTCCATTTTAAAGGGGAAGTTTTCCTTTAATATCGTAGGGTATGTAAAAAATGATGTTTCAAATCCTAAAGATAATCCTTGCCTTTGTTCGAAAAGTCTGGTATAATAGTTTCTTGTGAGTAAACCTCACTTACCCCTTGCAAAGACTTGGGGTCATTAGTCCAAAAGGAGGAACATTATCAATGGCTAAATACGAAATTCTTTATATTATTCGTCCAAACATTGAAGAAGAAGCTAAAAATGCTTTGGTAGCACGTTTCGATTCTATCTTGACTGACAACGGTGCAACTGTTGTTGAATCAAAAGATTGGGAAAAACGTCGTCTTGCATACGAAATCCAAGATTTCCGTGAAGGACTTTACCACATCGTAAACGTTGAAGCGAACGACGCTGTAGCTCTTAACGAGTTCGACCGTCTTTCAAAAATCAACGGTGACATTCTTCGTCACATGATCGTAAAAGTTGACGCGTAAGAAATCATCAGAGGTGACTTATGATTAACAATGTTGTACTTGTCGGTCGTATGACCCGTGATGCTGAACTTCGTTACACTCCAAGCAATCAAGCAGTTGCTACTTTCAGCCTAGCTGTCAACCGCAACTTCAAGAGTCAGAATGGAGAGCGCGAAGCCGATTTCATCAACTGTGTGATCTGGCGTCAGCAAGCAGAAAACTTAGCCAACTGGGCTAAGAAAGGTGCTTTGATTGGGATTACCGGTCGCATTCAAACACGTAATTACGAAAACCAGCAAGGTCAACGTGTTTATGTCACTGAAGTCGTAGCAGACAGCTTCCAACTATTGGAAAGCCGTGCAGCACGCGAAGGGCATGCGGCTGGTGGCTATTCATCAGGTAATGGTGGTTTTGCTGGAAATGCAGGCCCAAGCTTTGGTGGATCTGAACCAAGCAATGCAGCGCCAAACTTTGGTCGTGAAGAAAATCCATTTGGTGCCAATCCAATGGACATCTCAGACGACGATCTTCCATTCTAAGAATGGGTTTAACGAATTAAAACTATAAAGGAGAATTAAACATGGCTCAACAACGTCGTGGCGGATTCAAACGCCGTAAAAAAGTTGATTACATCGCAGCAAACAAAATCGAATATGTCGATTACAAAGATACTGAGCTTCTTAGCCGTTTCGTTTCAGAACGTGGGAAAATCCTTCCTCGTCGTGTAACTGGAACTTCAGCGAAGAACCAACGTAAAGTAACAACAGCTATCAAACGCGCTCGCGTAATGGCTTTGATGCCTTTCGTAAACGAAGATTAAAAAAAAGACCCTAACGGGTCTTTTTTTTCAGGTCCGGTGGACCTCTTTTTCAGACCCTTTGGATCTTTTTTTGCGAGCATAGAAATGTGATAGTGTGTTAGGTCCGTGTGAAGCTCTTTGACCTTTCCCAAGCTCTGATTATGCTATAATGAGGGGAGAAAGGTATCAAGGAGGGAACTATGAAGGAAGGTGTAATCATCAGGAGGATGATAAAGGCAGATATTGAGCACATATCTCAAGCTTTTATCCACCAAGGGTGGCCGGGTAGAGAGGATATCTTGACTAGCTATTTGCAGGAGCATGAGAATAGAGAGAGGGACGTATTAGTAGCTGAGTCGGATGGATTTGTGGCAGGCTATATCACTATATTGCCTGCTGCCAAGCACGGCCCTTTCGTGGGAGTCTATCCTGAACTATCTGATTTTAATGTTTTTGAACCATTTAGAAATCGAGGGATTGGGAATCAACTCTTAGAGGAGGCAGAAAAAAGAGTCCGGCTACTATCAGAGATTGTTACTTTAGGGGTTGGTTTACACTCGGGTTATGGCCCAGCTCAAAGACTGTATGTCAAACGGGGCTATATCCCAGATGGATCTGGAGTTTGGTTTAGGGATCAGCCCTTGGCCCCTTACAGTTCTTGTGAAAACAATGATGACTTAGTCCTCTATTTTTCAAAAAGGTTGAACAGGGAAATACAGTAAAACAAAAACGGATGAAAACTTCATCCGTTTCTTTTTAGCGTCGAGTTGCGGGTGCTGTGCTCGAACTTTTAATATTAAAGCGTTTCTTGAGGTAGAAGCGAAGGACAAGTGCTAAAGCTCCTAAAACGATGGCGAAGACATCTGGAATAGTTGGGTTGAGAACCTGTGGGAGTAAGGAAGTAAAGGACAAGACAATGACCCAAAGGAACATGACTCCAACAAGAATCGGCATGGATTTCCAAAGAGAAGGACGCTCGCTGCGATCTTTGGTGCCATCCATATACTGATAGAAGAAGTAGTACATGAGATATAAGAGCAAAGCCCCTGTCAAACTTCCAAGGATCAAGGTGATCAAACCATAGCCAGTACGACGCGGTGCAACCAAGTTCATAAAGGCGCTAATCGCAGCAAAAACACCAAAGATAAAGAGGAAGGAATCCAAAATCATGAGAGAGGGAGCATCGTTTAATTTCGGATGCTCTTTTTCATAGCGTTCTTTCTCGCTGAAAGAATTCGCCCAAACAGTTGGAGCTCCAAAAAGAGTCCGTGCCGGAATCCCTTTTCCTTGGTTTTCATGGATAGCTGGAAGGATTTCTTGGATGAGGCTTTCTGCTTCTTCCTCTGATTTCCCGTTTTCAAGCAATTGGTGTTTGGCGATGCGGATAAATTCTTGGTTTTTCTTGCTGAGTTGATTCAAATCAAATTGAGACATAAATACTCCTTAGTGTTATTAGTAGGTGTTAGAACCATTTTTTATGGATGAGGTAGACGACGAGAGACCCGGTCAGGGCAAAAGCGATGAAAATGATGAGCCAGAAGGCGTTTGGTTCTCCATTGAGCGGTAATTCATTGTCTTTGAAGTTCATCCCATAGGCAGAGAAAATCATGGTTGGGATGGACATGACGATGGTCACCATGGCCAAGGTCTTCATGATGTTATTCTGGTTGTTGGAGATGATCGATGCGAAGGTATCGGTCATGGAGTGCAGGATATTTCCATAAATATCTGCCATCTCGATGGCCTGCTGGGTTTCGATCAAGGTATCTTCCAACAGATCCTCGTCTTCTAGGTATTTCTTGATGTTGCTAGTGGCACTGGTCAATTTCTTGATCACGCGCTCATTGGTTTTCAGAGAGGCCTTAAAGTAGACGATGGTTTTTTCCAACTCCATCAACTCAATCAGCTCTTCATTACGCGTTGATTTGTGCAATTGACTTTCAATCTGCTCGCTTTTGCGATCCAAGGTACGAAGCGCTGACAAGTAGAGTTCGGCGTTACGGTAGAGGATCTGAAAGATAAAGCGTGACCGCATAAAGGTATAGAAATTCCGCAAGCGTCGGTTGATAAAGATATCTAGAAGCGGCAATTTCTCCAAGCAAGTCGTGATAATAGCCTCTTCTGTTAGGATAATCCCTAGAGGAATCGTCACGTAGTAGGTCTGATTGTTCCGCTCTTCCTTGATGGGAACGTCGACGATGATCAAGGTATACTCATCTTCGATGGTCATACGGGACATTTCTTCCGCATCGAGTGGTGCCCGTAAGTCTGCAATATCGATATTAAAAGCAGAGGCGATTTCCATCGATTCACTTTGGGAAGGGTTCACAAGGTTGATCCAGCTACCGGGTTCCAGCGTCTCTATTTCTTTAAATTCAGTCGTTGTCGATAAAAAGACCTGTTTCATGGTGCCTCCCCTTGTTTTTTTACACCTTAACATTATATCAGAAAAAGGACGGTTTTGGATAAAAGAATACTAAAAAATTTGTTATAATGGAGGTTAACAAAAAGGTGATTAGAGTAAGAATATGCAAGATAAAATTGTCATTCATGGGGCACGCGCCCATAATTTAAAAAATATAGACGTGGAAATTCCACGGGACAAATTAGTCGTGGTGACGGGTTTGTCTGGTTCTGGAAAGTCCAGTCTGGCCTTTGATACTCTCTATGCAGAAGGTCAGCGCCGCTATGTGGAGAGCTTATCGGCCTATGCTCGGCAATTCTTGGGAAATATGGAAAAACCAGATGTCGACTCTATTGACGGCTTGAGTCCAGCCATTTCCATCGACCAAAAAACGACCAGTAAAAACCCACGTTCTACAGTGGGGACGGCAACAGAGATCAATGACTACCTGCGCCTGCTCTATGCGCGTGTAGGGACGCCTTATTGTATCAATGGACATGGGGCTATTACCGCTTCTTCGGTTGAGCAAATTGTCGATCAAGTCTTGGAATTACCAGAGCGCCAACGCCTGCAAATTCTAGCTCCCATTATCCGCAAGAAAAAAGGCCAGCACAAGAATATAATTGAAAAAGTCCAAAAAGACGGCTATGTTCGGGTTCGAGTTGACGGTGAGATCTATGATGTGACAGAGGTTCCAGAACTGTCTAAAAGCAAACAGCACACGATTGAAGTGGTGGTGGACCGAATCGTGATCAAAGAGGGCATCCGCTCGCGTCTCTTTGATTCGATTGAGGCAGCCCTTCGGATAGCGGACGGTTATGTGGTGATTGATACCATGGATGGAAAGGAACTGCTCTTTTCGGAGCATTATGCTTGTCCAGTCTGTGGCTTTACCGTTCCTGAATTAGAGCCCCGTCTCTTTTCTTTCAATGCGCCTTTTGGATCTTGTCCAGACTGTGATGGGCTGGGTATTAAGCTAGAGGTGGACTTGGATTTGGTGGTGCCAGATGATCGCTTAAGCCTTCGTGAAGGAGCACTTGCTCCTTGGAATCCGATCTCTTCTAACTACTATCCTCAGATGTTGGAGCAGGCCATGATCCATTTTGGTATTGATATGGACCGACCTTTTTCCGATCTTTCTCAAGAAGAAAAGGACTTGGTCCTCTATGGGTCAAATGGCAAGGAATTCCACTTCCACTATGAAAATGAGTTTGGTGGGGTTCGGGATATCGAAATTCCTTTTGAAGGGGTCGTAAATAACATTCACCGTCGTTTTCGTGAGACCAATAGTGATTTCACCCGCAACCAAATGCGCTCTTATATGAACGAATTGACCTGTGCAACCTGCCATGGCTACCGTCTCAATGACCAAGCACTTTCTGTTCGTGTTGGTGGGGAGAAGGGGATGCATATCGGGGAAGTGTCAGATCTATCGATTGCGGACCACTTAAAAGCCGTGGACCAACTGGTCTTAACGGACAATGAAGCTACGATTGCAAGACCGATCCTAAAAGAGATTAAGGATCGCTTGACCTTCTTAAACAATGTGGGGCTCAATTACTTGACCCTGTCACGATCGGCTGGGACCTTATCAGGTGGAGAAAGCCAGCGTATTCGTTTGGCAACCCAGATCGGTTCCAACCTCTCTGGTGTCCTTTATATCTTGGATGAGCCGTCTATTGGCCTCCATCAAAGGGACAATGACCGCCTGATTGCCAGTCTCAAGAAGATGCGTGATTTAGGCAACACCTTGATCGTCGTCGAACATGATGAAGATACCATGAGAGAGGCAGACTACCTGATCGACGTCGGCCCAGGTGCCGGTGTCTTTGGGGGAGAGATCGTTGCAGCAGGAACTCCAAAGCAGGTGGCTCGCAACAGCAAATCCATCACAGGTCAGTACTTGTCCGGCAAGCGCAAGATTCCGGTTCCAACGGAACGCCGTTCAGGGAATGGCCACTATATTGAAATAACAGGAGCCAGTGAGAATAACTTACAAGACATCACAGCGCGCTTTCCTCTGGGCAAATTTATCGCAGTCACTGGAGTTTCCGGTTCTGGAAAATCGACATTGATCAATGGCATCTTGAAAAAAGCCATCGCTCAAAAGCTCAACCGCAATTCGGAAAAACCAGGGAAATACAAGACGATTCAGGGGATTGAGCATATCGATCGCTTGATCGACATTGACCAAAGCCCGATTGGCCGGACTCCTCGTTCCAATCCAGCGACCTATACAGGCGTCTTCGATGACATTCGCGATCTCTTTGCTCAGACCAATGAAGCCAAAATTCGGGGCTATAAAAAAGGCCGCTTTAGTTTCAATGTCAAGGGCGGGCGTTGTGAAGCCTGCTCAGGAGATGGGATCATCAAGATTGAAATGCACTTCTTGCCGGATGTCTTTGTTCCTTGTGAGGTCTGCCATGGACGTCGTTACAATAGTGAGACCCTCGAAGTCCACTACAAGGAAAAAAATATTGCAGAAGTGCTGGATATGACGGTCAATAAGGCGGTTGAATTCTTCAAGCACATTCCAAAAATTGAACGCAAACTCAAGACCATCCAAGATGTGGGCTTGGGCTATGTAACGCTGGGGCAACCAGCGACCACCCTTTCAGGTGGGGAAGCGCAGCGAATGAAGTTGGCTTCTGAATTGCACAAGCGCTCTACAGGAAAATCCTTCTATATCTTGGATGAACCAACGACCGGACTCCATACCGAAGACATTTCTCGCTTGATCAAAGTCTTAGAGCGTTTTGTGGATGATGGCAATACAGTACTTGTGATTGAGCACAATTTAGATGTTATTAAGACAGCAGACCATATCATCGATTTAGGACCAGAAGGTGGTGTCGGTGGTGGAACCATTATTGCGACCGGAACACCAGAAGAAGTAGCAGCAAATCCTGCTAGCTACACAGGACAATATTTGAAAGGAAAATTACAATGAATCAACGGATCAGCAACTTAAGAAACAAAATGAAAGCCCAAAACCTCAAAGCAGTATTGATTAACAATTTGAAAAATGTTTATTATTTGACCAATTTCTGGGGTTCAAACGGAACTGCTTTGGTGACAGAAGAACGTGTGGTACTCTTTACAGATTCGCGCTACACCATCCATGCCCATGCGACTTGTTTTCATTTTGTAGAGATTGTGGAAACCCGCGATGAGTTGACTGCAGCTGCAGAGATCGTTAAGAACCTTGGAATCAAAGAACTTGGTTTTGAGGACGAAGTGACGGTAGCCTACCATGCCCGTATGGCTTCTGTTTTCAGTGGCATTACCCTTCAATCCCTAGCGAATTTTGTCATGGAATTGCGCTTGATTAAGGATGAAACGGAGATTGCGGCCATTAAAAAAGCTTGTAGTATCTCTGACCAAGCCTTCCGTGATATTTTGGATTATATCAAGGTAGGGAAAACGACAGAGTTGGAAGCAGCAACTTTCCTCGATTTTAGAATGCGGGAGTTGGGAGCTTCTGGTGTATCTTTTGATATTATCTCGGCAGCTGGTGAACGCTCTGCCATGCCTCACGCGACTCCAAGTGATCGGGTGATTTCAGCAGGAGATGCCTTGACCCTTGATTTTGGTTGCTTGTATGACCACTATGTCAGCGATATGACACGGACTATCTATGCAGGACATGTCAGCGACAAGGAAAGAGAAATTTACGAAACCGTTTTGAAAGCCAATCAAGCCTTGATTGATGCGGCTAAAGATGGACTTGGCTTCCGTGATTTTGATAAAATTCCACGTGATGTGATCGAAGCGGCCGGCTATGGTCAATACTTTACTCATGGAATCGGTCATGGAATTGGGCTAGATATCCACGAAGAACCATACTTCAGCCAAACGTCTAAAGAAGCGATTCAAGCAGGGATGGTCTTAACAGATGAGCCAGGTATTTATATCGAAGGTCTCTCTGGTGTGCGGATCGAAGATGACCTCTTGATCACAGAAACTGGCTGTGAAGTCTTGACTCTTGCTCCTAAAGAATTGATTGTCCTTTAAAATATACGTTTCTCTTAACTTCTGTTTAGACAGAGATGTGAAGAGAAGACTATGAAATGAATTGTAGAGGAGTTCTTCTCCCTGACATCTTATTTGGAGCCCTATCCATTTTGGTATAGGAACTAACAGAACAAAACACGAAAGAAGCAAAGGGTAATTTGGATGTGGATGGATCAGGGGCGGTCCATAGCAATCCTTTCTTCTCCAAAAGAGGTAATTGCTGTTTGAGAAAAATCAAATAGTGTGTTACAATAAAGAGTAATCTATTTTTAAAAAAGAGGTAATAAAACATGATCGAAGCAAGTAAATTGAAAGCTGGTATGACTTTTGAAACAGCTGACGGAAAATTGATCCGCGTTTTGGAAGCTAGCCACCACAAACCAGGTAAAGGAAATACTATCATGCGTATGAAATTGCGTGATGTCCGTACTGGTTCAACATTTGATACAAGCTACCGTCCAGAAGAAAAATTTGAACAAGCGATTATCGAAACTGTTCCAGCTCAATACTTGTACAAAATGGATGATACAGCCTACTTCATGAACACTGAAACATATGACCAATATGAAATTCCAGTTGTGAATGTAGAACAAGAATTGCTTTATATCCTTGAAAACTCAGAAGTAAAAATTCAATTCTACGGAAGCGAAGTCATCGGTGTAACAGTTCCTACAACTGTTGAATTGACTGTTGCAGAAACTCAACCATCTATCAAAGGTGCTACAGTGACTGGTTCTGGTAAACCTGCTACAATGGAAACTGGTTTGGTCGTAAACGTTCCTGACTTCATCGAAGCTGGACAAAAATTGGTCATTAACACTACTGAAGGAACTTACGTTTCTCGTGCATAAGAGACATCTCAGGGTGTCAAATAGAAAGGAACTTCTATGGCAACTGAACAATTTGGTGACATCGTTATTGCACCACGTGTATTAGAAAAAATTATTGCGATTGCGACAGCAAAAGTAGAGGGTGTCTATTCGCTTGAAAACAAGAGTGTTTCAGATAGCTTATCCAAACGCTCCCTTGGACGTGGCGTCTACCTTCATACAGAAGAAGATGGTCAAGTTTCAGTAGACATCTATCTCTATTTAGAATATGGAGTGGCTGTACCATCTGTCGCTGTAGCCATTCAAAAAGCGGTCAAGTCTGCAGTTTATGATATGGCAGATGTAACCTTGGATGCTGTCAACATTCACGTTGTTGGTATCGCAACGGAAAAATCTCCAAAACCAGACTTGAAAGATTTGTTTAATGAGGACTTCCTCAATGACTGATGAAATTTTATTAGAATCACGTCGAGATTTGCGTGAGCGCGCCTTCCAAGCCTTGATGGCCTTGGAATACGATGGAGACATTGTTGAAGCTTGTCGTTTTGCTTATCTACATGATAAGGACCTAGCAGAAGACAAAGAAGTCGATCTTCCTGCCTTTCTCATGAATCTCGTGACGGGTGTCTACCAATCCAAAGATCAACTGGACCAGCAAATCGGTCAACATTTGAAAACCGGCTGGACTGTTGAGCGCTTGACCTTGGTAGAGAAAAACATCCTTCGTCTGGGAATTTACGAAATGACAGAGTTTGATACACCACAGATCGTCGCAGTCAATGAAGCGGTGGAATTGGCCAAGGCCTTTTCAGATGAAACCTCTTCACGATTTGTCAACGGTGTCCTCAGTCAATTTGTGACAGAAGAATAATTAAAAAAGAGCCGATGGCTCTTTTTTTGTGAAAAATATCCCCACAGTTTCTACTGAGGGGATACTGCTTTTAGACACTTTTTCCAGAGTGGAGACTAACGGGCAAGAAATAACCGGTAGTCGCTACTTTTTTTCCTTCGATCTTTTGGAGTAAAAGATCCACCATGAGGATAGCAATGTCTTCGAGGGGTTGTTGGATGGTTGTCAGTTCAGGTGTATAGGTCTCAATGAACTGGGTTCCATCATAACCAATCACTTTCAAATCCTGGGGAATCTGAATATCTAATTCTCTAGCGACTTTCATGATCAAGATCGCCGTCAAATCATCGGAGGCGAAAATGGCATCTGGTTTGTGGTGGGTTAAAATCTGTTTGATTTCCATTTCTTTGCGAATAGGGGAGAAATCACTGGAAACATTAATGATCATGGACTCAGGTAGAACCGATGCAAACCCCGCATGACGCAAGCCTGTTGGGGAGTTGGAGTTGTCATTCCCTGTGATCATGATAATCTTTCGGGCTCCGGTTTTTACTAAAGTTTCTGCTGCAAGCACCCCGCCAGCGTAGTTGTCTGAAGAGACAACCGGAATTTCTGGGGAGAGGTTGCGGTCAAAAGCAATGATAGGAGCAGTTACCCGGTTGTAATCTTCAATGCCCAAATTATGACTTCCTGAAATGATGCCATCTACCTGGTTAGCCTCCAACATCTCAATATATTCGCGCTCTTTTTCGGAGTCGTGTTCACTATTGCAGATGATGGTTTTATAGCCGTGTTTGAAGAGTTGGTGTTCTAGTTTGTCGATTAATTCAGCATAGAAAACATTGCTGATGTTGGGAAAGATCAAGCCGACTAACTTGGCTGATTTTCCTTGGAGGCTACGAGCAACATTGTTAGGTTTATAGCCCAATTCTCGCATGGCTTCTTGGACTTTTTGGATCGTTTTTTCAGACAGGTATCCTTTTTTATTGATGACCCGTGAGACAGTAGTAGGGCTGACACCGGCGAGTTTGGCGACATCAGTTAGCTTTGCGACCATAATCAAGTTCGTAGTAAGTTCCAGTAGGGTTTCCAGACTTGATCAAGATTCCATTTTGATCCGCATGTGGGTAGACCCGACCAGAAAATACTTTTTCTCCTTTATTGATAAAGATTTCAAAAATTGAATTGTCAATGAAAATATTAGCGGTTGTGGCTTGGTTAGCGATTGGGCAGCTACGGCTCGTACCGAATTCTTGGGCATATTGCTCACCTGCCTGGCTACGATCGACTGTGACTAATCCCTTAGAGAGATCGAATGAGAGAGCTAAGCCCTTTCCTTCTGCATCTGCAAAGAGGACGATTTCGTTTTGGCTATCTTTTTCAAACTGCAATTCCAATTCATAGCAGTTCTTGGTTTGTGCCTTGTTGGCAAATGCCTCACCCTCAGCGCGCAAGTCCTTGATGGCTTCGACTGGGTATTGGTAGAGTTTTCCGTCTTTGATGGTTAATTCTTTGACCAGTGAGAGAGCTCCTTGATAGTCATAGGAATCTGTTGGATAAGAAACATCAGGAAGACCTAGCCAGCTGACAGCATAGGCACGTCCATCGGGGGCATTGAATCCTTGAGTTGCATAGGCTTCAAAACCATAGTCGAGATTATGCAATTCAGATACATCCACCATTTTGGCCTTTTCTGGGTCAAAGCTTGCCCCGATCTTGTACATATTTGGATAGATATTGTCATAATCGAGAACTGATTTATCTAAGCCTTGAGGGCAGTAGAGGAGAATGGGTTGGTCTCCAACAAAGACGAGGTTGGGACATTCCATCATATAAGCTGTCCGGTCATTTGCAAAATCCAAGTCACCGACTGCAACCCAGTTGGTATAGTCGTTATCTACAGCCTTATAGAGACGGATGAATCCTTTCTTCTCAAGGTCTTGACCGCCAACGATAGCGTAGAATTGACCCTTGAAATTAAAAATCTGTGGGTCACGGAAGTGATCCGTAGAGTCAGCCGGTTGATCAATCAAGATTTTGTCAATTTTTTCAATCTTTCCGTCCTTGTCCATCAAAGCACCGACTTGGTAAGGATGACGAACCCATTCTGCATCACGAACATTTCCGGTGTAGAATAAGAATAGTTTGTCACCAAACTGCATGGCTGATCCGGAATAAGCGCCATGGCTATCCAGTTCAGTGTCTGGAAAAAGCGTTACCCCAGTTTCTTTGAAATGAACCAAGTCTTCACTTTCTGTTTGTACCCATGATTTTAACCCATGGGCGGCACCAAATGGGAAATTTTGGTAAAACAAGATCCATTTTCCATCAAAGTAGGAAAAACCGTTAGGATCATTTAAGAGACCTGCTTTTGGCTCAACATGATAGTGTGTATGCCAAGGAGATTTGGCCATATGATCTTGGATGGCTTGCTTTTCCTCTGTTGTCCAGTCTTCGTAACGTCTGTAACGACGTTCAGTTGTCCATTCCATTTTATTCCTCCGAATTTTTTCTTACTTCCATAGTAACGATTTCCTATTAAAAATGCAAGCAATAAATGAAAAAAATGGCAAAAAATGTCAAACGATTGACAGCTATTTTGCAGCCTGAAGAAAAGAGGAGAAGTTGAAAATTTATGAAAATATGAAAGAAAATGAAAATAAAAGTCTGATTTAAAGTGCTAAAAAGCGTAGTACAGGCCTGTTTTAAAATGAAAATAGTTTCATACTGTCAAAAGGTGTCAAAAAGTCCAAAAAAGTTTCAAAAAAATCCTGCAAAACGCTTGACATATTTTCAATACGTGGTACAATTAAAAACGTAGAAACGATTTAACCGTTTACATTACAAAAAATAAGGAGATTTTTGCAAAATGTCAAATACAGAAATTGCAAAGCAGGTCATCGATGCAATCGGTGGGGTTGAGAACGTTAGCAGTGTTGCTCACTGTGCGACTCGTCTTCGCGTGATGGTAAAAGATGAATCAAAAATCAACAAAGATGTTGTTGAGAACATTGAAAAAGTACAAGGTGCTTTCTTTAACTCAGGTCAATACCAAATCATCTTTGGTACTGGTACTGTAAACAAGATCTATGATGAAGTAGTAGCTCTTGGCTTACCAACATCATCAAAAGATGAAATGAAAGCAGAAGCCGCTAAACAAGGAAACTGGTTCCAACGCGCGATCCGTACCTTTGGAGACGTTTTTGTTCCAATTCTACCAGCAATTGTTGCGACTGGATTGTTTATGGGGATTCGTGGTGCCATTGCTCAAGACCAGGTTTTGGCTTTGTTTGGCACAACAGCAGATGCATTTAAATCTACTGATTTTTATACCTATTCAACAATTTTAACTGATACCGCGTTTGCCTTCTTCCCAGCCTTGATTTCATGGTCTGCATTCCGAGTATTCGGAGGAAATCCTGTTCTTGGGATTGTAATTGGTTTGATGATGGTTAGTCCGACACTTCCAAATGCGTGGGTTGTAGCGGAAGATCCTTCTAAAGCAGCAACATACTTTGGTATCTTCCATCATGTGGTTGGATTCCAGAACTCAGTTCTTCCCGCTTTCTTCGTTGGTCTAATTGGTGCGAAACTTGAAAAGTGGCTCCATAAGAAAATTCCAGATGTCTTAGATTTGTTATTGGTTCCATTATTCACATTGACAATCATGTCATTCCTCGCTTTGTTTATTATTGGTCCATTCTTCCACAGTATCGAAGAATATGTACTAAATGTAACTAAGTTTATTTTGAATTTACCATTTGGTCTTGCAGGTCTTCTTATTGGTGGCGTTCATCAGTTGATTGTCGTTACCGGCGTCCATCATATCTTTAATCTTCTTGAATCACAATTAATTACTGCAGATAAAAAAGATCCATTTAATGCAATTATTACAGCGGCTATGACTGCACAAGCTGGAGCTACTTTAGCAGTGGCAGTGAAATCTAAATCTCAAAAAGTGAAAGCTCTAGCATTTCCTGCAACTATCTCTGCCTTGTTAGGTATTACTGAGCCTGCAATCTTTGGTGTAAACTTGCGTTATGTGAAACCATTCGTTATTGCTTTGGGAGCAGGTGCAGTAGGTGGTTGGATTGCATCTATGTTAAATCTTGCTGGTACAGGATTTGGTATTACAATTATTCCAGGAACGCTTCTCTATCTAAACGGTCAATTATTGAAATATGTATTTATGGTTGTATTTACAACTGCCCTAAGTTTCGGTTTGACTTATATGTTTGGTTATGAAGATGAAGCTTCATCAGTTCCTGCAGAGGACAAAGAAGCAGAAGCTATTATTGAAGAAGAAACAACTGGAGCTCTTCCAGCATCTCTTCAAGACGAAACCATTATCTCTCCGATCGTTGGTCAAGCTGTTGCTTTGTCTGATGTGAATGATCCTGTCTTCTCAAGTGGAGCGATGGGACAAGGGATTGCTATCAAACCAACTGAAGGCGTTGTCTATGCACCAGCAGATGCGGAAGTAACTATTGCTTTTGCGACTGGACATGCTTACGGTTTGAAAACAGCTAATGGTGCTGAAATCTTGATCCACGTTGGGATTGATACAGTATCAATGAATGGTGAAGGATTTGATCAAAAAGTAGCTCAAGGCGATAAAGTCAAAGCTGGTGAAGTCCTTGGTACATTTGATGCAGCGAAAATTGCCGCAGCTGGTCTTGAAGACACAACTATGGTGATCGTCACTAACACAGCTGACTTTGCTTCTGTCACACCTGTTGCAACTGGATCTGTTGCGAAGGGTGATGCGATCATCGAAGTCAAAGCTTAATCGAAAAATAAGTTCTCAAGGACTGGTCTATCATCTCCAGTCCTTGAATTTTATTTCTCAAAAAAAGTGTGTTTTTTCTTTAGAGAAGAGAAAAAGATTGACTACAAAATATGCTATAATAAATACAGGATATTTTTCATAATAAAAAAGGAGCCAACATGACAAAATTATATGGAAGTTTGGAAGCTGGCGGTACAAAATTTGTTTGTGCAGTTGGTGATGAAAACTATAATGTTGTGGAAAAAGTACAATTTCCAACAACCAAGCCAATTGAGACGATTGATAAGTGTATTGAATTTTTCTCAAAATTTGAGGATCTAGTTGGGCTTGCGATTGGATCATTTGGACCAATTGATATCGATCCAAATTCAAACACTTATGGTTTCATCACAACGACTCCAAAACCAAATTGGGCCAATGTAGATATCGTTGGGGCTTTCCGACGTGCCTTGAATGTACCTATCTATTTCACGACAGATGTGAATAGTTCTGCCTATGGAGAAGTGGTCGCACGCAATAACGCGGGTGGTCATATCGAAAACTTGGTTTACTATACAATCGGAACAGGAATCGGAGCTGGTGTCATCCAACGTGGTGAGTTTATCGGGGGAGCTGGACACCCAGAAATGGGGCACTACTATGTGGCCCAACACCCAATGGATGTAGAAAAAGAATTCAAGGGTGTTTGTCCTTTCCACAATGGCTGTTTGGAAGGCTTTGCGGCTGGTCCTAGTCTGGAAGCTCGTACAGGTATTCGTGGGGAAAACATTGAACTCAACAGCAATGTATGGGATATTCAAGCCTACTACATCGCACAAGCAGCGGTGAATGCGACAGTTACCTTCCGCCCAGACGTCATTGTCTTTGGAGGAGGAGTCATGGCTCAACAACATATGTTAGATCGTGTTCGCACGAAATTTACTGCCCTCTTGAACGGTTACCTCCCTGTACCTGATGTGAGAGATTATATTGTGACACCTGCAGTTGCCGGCAATGGTTCAGCGACCTTGGGGAACTTTGTCCTTGCAAAAGAAGTGAGCGAAAAGCTTAAAAAATAAGCAGCAATTGTCTCTTAGAGGTTAGAAACAAGAGCGAGGAGGCTGGGACAAAAGTCCTAGCCTCTCAATTATTTTTGGATTGTCGAGCAAGACGCAGTGGTTGAGTGGGCTCTACTACGCCGATTTCATCAGCTTTTACAGCCCTACTCAACTGTGCGGAGGTGGGACGATGAAATCCAATTCTAACGAATTACCGATTTCTGTCCCACTCTCTTCTTTCGTCTATCTATCAAGAAGTGAGGAAGGAATGAAAAAGAATATTGTAAAAGATGTCTTATTCTTGGGTCAAAAGTCAGAAGAAGCGACACCTGAGGATCGCACCTTGGCTTTGGATTTGCAGGACACCTTAAATGCTCATCTCCTTGAGTGTGTCGGTTTAGCAGCCAATATGATCGGGGTGAAAAAGCGAGCGATTATCATCCGAATGGGAAGTGAAAATTTGGTCCTGTTTAATCCGGTTCTCCTTGAAAAGAAAAAGCCTTACCAAACAGAGGAAGGATGCTTGTCCTTGGTGGGGAGTCGGCCGACCACTCGTTATGAGGAGATTTCAGTGGCCTATCGAGATATGAATTGGAAAGCAAAAACAATTCATTTGTCAGGCTTTCCGGCCCAGATCTGTCAGCATGAAATGGATCATCTAGAAGGCATTATTATCTAAAGATGAAGGATGGAGTCGATTCGGCTCCTTTTTTTAGTTCTTATGGAAACTTTTTTCTTGACAGGGATCTTTTTTGTGTTAAAATAGTTCTCATAGTAACTTTAAAGTTCTTAAGAGAACTATTTGGAGGAAATGATGGACAAACCTTTACTAGAATTTAAAAAAATCGGTCATCTCATTCACCTCATGGTAGAAAGAGAGGCCAAGAAGAGAGGGCTTGAATTTAGCGCAGGACCCCAAGGTCAGGTATTGGGCTTTTTATCTCATCGTGAAAAGGAGGGGAAAGTGACCTTGATTCGGGATGTTGAGCAGGAACTTCATATCTCAAAATCCGTGACGAGTAACCTGATCAAGCGCATGGAGAAAAATGGCTTTATTTATCTAGAGCCTAGTCCAACCGATAAACGGGCCAAGTATGTCTACCTAACAGACAGTGTAAAAGATAAATTGAATGACATGAAACAATTCTTTGAAGAAGTGGACCAGGATATGATGGCTGGTGTATCAGAAGAAGAATTGGCCATCTTTTTCAGGGTCATGCATCAATTTTATGAGAATATGAAAAAAAGGAGCGAGGAATGATCAATATATTTCGGCGGTTAACTGCCAAAGAATGGGGCATGATTGCCCTTAGTACGGTCTTTATCTGTCTGGCTGTTTGGATGGATTTAAAGACTCCTGAATACTTATCCGATATCACGACCCTCTTAGCCAAGGATGGGACCAAGGTTTCTGATATTATGGATCCGGGAAGCAAGATGTTGCTCTTCTCTTTTGGAAGCTTTTTGATGGCAGTTTTTGTGGGCTTTTTGGCTTCAAGAGTCGCTGCCAGCTTTACGACGCGACTTCGAGGAGAGATTTTCCATCAAGTGATGGATTACTCTGATGCCGAGATCAAGAAATTCTCCGTTCCCTCTCTCTTGACTCGTACAACCAATGATTTGACCCAGTTACAAATCATGATTGTCATGGGGATGCAAGTTGTGACGCGTGGTCCCATTATGGCGATTTGGGCTCTGACCAAGATTTGGGGGAAGAGCAGTGCCTGGACAACGTCTGTTGGGATTGCGGTCTTGATGGTCTTGATTCTTCTCTCTGTTCTGGTTCTTATTGCCTTTCCGCGCCAGCAAAAGGTTCAAGGTTTGACCGATGCTTTGAATGCGACGACACGGGAGAGTTTGACTGGGGTGCGAGTGGTTCGCGCCTACAATGCAGAAGCTTATCAAAATGAGAAATTCCAGGCTGAAAACAAGGGCTTAACCCGTCTAAATCTCTTTGTTTATCGTTTGATGTCTTTGATGAACCCTGTCATGACAGTGGTATCAAGTGGGTTGACCCTTGCTATCTACTGGATTGGGGCGCACTTGATCAATGATATCGCCATGCCAAAAGATCCTACAAAGATCTTCACCAGTCCTGCATTAGCGGATCGGACCAAGGTCTTCTCCGATATGATTACTTTCTCTTCTTACGCCATGCAGGTTGTCGTTGGCTTTATGATGATGGTGGCCATCTTGATTATTCTTCCTCGTGCCTTGGTATCCGCAAAACGGATTAATCAGGTCTTGGCTCTAGAGCCGTCTGTTGATTTTCCATCTGAGTCCAAGACTGAGTCTGGAGAAAAAGGAAGTGTAGAATTTCAAGATGTTTCCTTCCGATATGGAAGGACTTCCCGTGCTGTGATTGAGCATGTTACCTTTTCAGCTCAGAAGGGACAAACCGTTGCCTTCATTGGATCAACCGGCTCTGGTAAATCCACTTTGGTCAATTTAATTCCACGTTTTTACGATGCGACAGAAGGAAAGATCTTAGTGGATGGGGTGAATGTCAAGGATTATAGCCACCAAGAATTGAACAATAAAGTCGGCTACATTCCCCAAAAAGCAGTGCTCTTTAGCGGCACGATTCGCTCCAATATGGAATTTGGAGAAAGTAGTCAAGGAAAATTAGAGGATGAAGCCATCTGGAAAGCTCTTGAATTGGCCCAAGCCAAAGAGTTTGTTGCCACAAAAGAGAAGGGCTTGGATACAGAAGTAGCGCAAGGAGGAAGCAACTTCTCTGGAGGACAACGTCAACGTTTGGCCATTGCGCGTGCCCTTGCACGTAAGCCCGAGATCCTCATCTTTGATGATTCCTTCTCAGCCCTGGATTACAAAACGGATCGGATCCTGCGCCAAGCCCTGAAAGAAGAGCTGGCAGATACGACCAAATTGATCGTTGCCCAACGGATTTCGACCATTATGGATGCGGATTTGATTTTGGTCTTGGATCAAGGGAAGGTCGTCGGTCAAGGCACCCACAAAGAATTGCTTGCGACCAATGAAGTCTATCAAGAAATTGCCTATTCACAATTGTCTAAGGAGGAGTTGGAACATGCATAAAACAAAACAAGAATCGTCCCTTTGGAGACAACTTTCTCCCTATTTGAAGGGCTTCCACCTATTTTTCCAAGTTGCTATCCTCTTTTCGATCGTATCGAGTATTATCACGGTTATTGGACCGGATAAGTTAAAAGAAATCACGGATACCATCACAAAAGGGATGGGAGGAGCCATTGATATTGACAAAATCACTTCGATTGCCCTGACTTTAGCCATCCTTTATGGAGTTGGAGCACTGGTGTCCTACAGCAGTAGTTTCATTATCTCAACCATGATTCAGCGCTTCGCAGAACGCTTGCGCAATGCCATTGCTGAGAAGATCAATCGTGTACCCCTCCAATATTTTGATAGCCATGAACAAGGAGATACCTTGTCTCGTGTGACCAATGACGTGGATTTGATGACCCAATCCTTTAACCAAAGCTTGGTTCAAATGGTCTCTTCTGTTGTCTTATTGATTGGCTCCATCTTTATGATGTTTAAGACGGACTGGCACTTGGCGGTGACAGCGATTGTGTCCATCTTTGCAGGTTTTGCTCTTTCCGGCATTATTATGGTCAAGAGCCAACCTCTCTTTAAGCAACAACAAGATAATCTTGCTAAAGTTTCAGGCTATGTTGAAGAAATCTATAGTGGACATAATGTTGTTATTTCCTACAATGGCCGTCATCAAGCCAAAGATCATTTTGATGCCATCAATCAAGATTTGTATCAAAGCATGTGGAAATCCCAATTCTTCTCTGGGATTATGATGCCCTTGATGCAGTTTGTAGGGAATTTTGGTTATGTCATGGTCTGTATCGTAGGGGCTGCCCTCACCATTAATGGAGATATTACCATTGGGACCATTGTGGCCTTTATGACCTATGTCCGCATCTTTACCCAACCAATTGGTCAAATGGCCCAAGGAATTACCCAATTGCAATCAGCTAGTGCTGCTATGAGGCGTGTCTTTGAATTCTTAGACGAAGAAGAAATGGAAGACGAATCCCAAAAAATACGTCAATTGGAAACAACAAAAGGTCATGTCAAATTTGAGCATGTTCGTTTTGGCTATTCACCAGACAAGACTATTATCCATGACTTTACAGCTGAAGCCAAACCGGGGCAAAAAGTAGCCATTGTTGGTCCAACAGGTGCTGGTAAGACCACCATGGTCAATCTCTTGATGCGTTTTTACGACATTCAAGCTGGTAAAATTACCATCGATGGTGTGGATACTAAGGCCATGAGTCGCGAAGAAGTTCATGATGCTTTTTCGATGGTCTTACAAGATACCTGGCTCTTTGAAGGGACCATTCGGGAAAACTTAGTCTTTAATCAAACCGATATTTCAGATGAAGCAGTCGAAGCGGCAACCCGAGCGGTTGGGGTCCATCACTTTATTCGGACCTTGCCGAATGGCTATGATACTGTATTAGATGATTCAGTGACCTTGTCCGTTGGTCAAAAGCAACTTTTGACCATTGCGCGTGCCCTCTTGAAGGATGCTCCGCTCCTTATCTTGGATGAAGCAACCTCATCTGTCGATACCCGTACAGAAGAGTTGATTCAAAAAGCCATGGACAAACTCATGGAAGGCCGGACCTCCTTTGTCATCGCCCATCGCTTGTCCACTATCCGTAATGCGGATCTGATTCTTGTGATGAAAGATGGAAATATTATCGAGCAAGGCAACCACCAAGAACTCATGAGCCAAAATGGATTTTATGCCGACCTCTACAATAGCCAATTCACAGAAGAAGTAGCGTAACAACAAGATACAAAGGGCGTGAAATGCAAAGTGAAAATAGGAAATTCTTGCAGTGAGCGATGCTCACAAGAGAATTTATCTTTTTCACACAGCATTTAGGGCGTGTTCAATTCGTGTAACGGCAAGCACAATGGTGCCTTGCCGACACGACTCACTAACTCCTCAGGTGGATAATATCGATCCACCTTCGTCCTGTCGCAATTCCAATAAGATACAAAGGGCGTAACATACAAAGTGAAAAAATGAGAGTGGGACAGAAATCGGTAATTCGTTAGAATTCGATTTCGTCGTCCCACCTCCGCACAGTTGAGTAGGGCTGTAAAAGCTGATGAAATCAGCGTAGTAGAGACCACTCAACCACTGCATCTTGCTCGACAATCCAAAAACAATTAAGAGTCTAGGACTTTTGTCCCAGCCTCATTTTTTTATCGATAATAGTAATGGGAAAGACGATTCTTAGGTACAGAAAAATGACAAAGCGTCAAAAATAGATCGCTTCTAATGTGAAAAAGAAGAAAGAAAGGATAAAAAAAGAGCCTGGCTTGACAGGCTTTCTTAGGATCGCGTATACTAGTAGTATAAAATAAGATGAAAGACAGGAGTGCCGACATGAAGCCCAATCTTCAAGATTATCCGAAATTTTATCGTTGGCTAACCCTGCCTTTTACGAGAAAGCCACATCGTGTGCAGGTTCTTCAAAGGATGAATCGAATCTTGACGTTCGTGATGCCAGGCATCTACGGCCTGGTCTTTTGTTGGCTGTTTTTTAAGAAAACTTCAATGGGAGAAATCTGGCCTTTTATCTGGATCCCTGCTTCGGGTTTTGTCTTGTTTAGCCTCTTTCGTCATTGGGTCAATGTTCCGAGACCTTATGAGAAATGGGAGATTCAACCCTTATTAGAAAAGAATTCATCCGGACATTCCTTTCCTAGCCGACATGTTTTTTCGGCGACCATTATCTCGATGTGTGTCTGCCAGTTGTCGCTTCCGCTAGGAATGTGCTCGATGCTCCTATCTCTTCTATTAGCCCTTGTCCGAGTTCTTGGAGGGGTTCATTATCCCAAGGATGTCCTCGTCGCTTGGGGGCTGGGACTCGTCTGGGGAGGACTCTTTTTGCTGGCTTGAATGAACAAATTGCTGAAAATTGACCTTTGTCTAACAGCGTATCATAGTGTATACTGGAAAGTGGACTTAGAATAGGAGAGAAGATGAAGTACAGAAAAGCAGAAAAAGCAGATCTGGATCAGGTGGTTCGAGTAGCCAGTACAGCCTTTGAGGACTATCTATTTTTAAAAGTTATCAAGGATTTGGTTCGGGATCCCAAGCAATACCCATCCTTTGTTGAGGCAATGATGCGCATCCTGGTAAAGGTTTTTCTTAAGCACCATATTTGCCTTGTGGCAGAAAAAAATGATGAAATTTATGCAGTTGCCTTGTTGCAAAAGGAACCGATCCCTTTTCGGGCCTATCTCTTAAATGGGGGATTCGGTTTGCTCAAGTTTATTTCCTTGAAGAATATGTTGTCCTACTTTAAATTTATGGAGGACACGGATAAGGAATTGGAGCAAAATGTAGATTTTGATTGGTATTTGATGCTTCTTGCAGTCGCCCCTAAACACCAACGGCAGGGCTATGGCAGTCGCTTTATGATAGAAGGAATTGAGCCTTTCTTGGAAGAGATCCAAGGAAAAAAACTAGCCTTTTATACCAATACCAAAGGAAATGTCTATTTTTACACGAAAAATGGTTACAAGGAAGTCTATTCAAGTGAGATTTGCTTTAACCAAGTAGAGATGGGTAGTTGGTATTTCTTGAAAGAACTAAAAAAACACTAAGGATACAACCTTAGTGTCAGATTGATGACAAAGTCATTTTAGAAACTTTCCTTAGGTGACTACGGACGTCAGCGAACTTCGAAGAAGTTCCATGACTTAGTTTTGAGCCTAAGGTCTCAAAACTCCCGAGCTCTTGAAACTATTAAGTTTCAAGAGCTTTTCTCACGTCGGAAAGTTTCAGTTGATGATTGAATAATTCTAACGAATAAATTTTTTTATTTTTACAGAAGTTAATAGATTTGTATAAAATAGCAATTTGTATACGCCTTCACACTAAGGTGACAACCTTAGTGTTTTTTCATTGTAGCTGTGAATCTGCTTGAATGCCGAATTTTTCAAAGAAAGCAGTTCGTTCTTCTATGATAGCATCGGTCGGATGTTTGATATTCCGTAAGAGCTCAACAAGGTCCGGCGTGACTTCACGAAGCAGTTGCCCTAAGGACCAGATAGCCGTTGCAATATGAATCTGATTTTGTGAAGTTTCGATGATGTTCAGGAGCTTAGGGATGGCCGAACGGTCATTGGCATTGGCTAATGCAATGATGGCATTGCGCTGGAGGATGTTCTTGCCTCGCCAACTTCCAGCAACATGTCCGAATTTTTCCTTAAATTGTCCGTTGGACAGCTCGATAAAAGGAATCAACTCTGGATGAGCCAGATCAGGATCGATTTCTGTTGCTAAGGGATTATCTAGCCCTTTGTTATAAGGGCAGCAAATCTGACAGATGTCACATCCATAGATGACCGTTTTAATTTTCTTGCGAAATTCTAGGTCCATCATGCCCTTGTCTTGGGTTTGGAAGGACAAACAACGCTTGGCATTCATAGAGCCATCTCCGATTAAACAGGAGGTTGGGCATGCATCTAAACAACGTCGACAGTCTCCACAACCATAGTCGACTGGCTGATCCGGTTCGATTTCGAGGTTGGTAATCAATTCGCCCAGAAACATGTAAGAACCGTATTCTTTTGAAATGACCAAGCCATTTTTTCCGATAAAGCCAATACCAGCTCGTTGGGCGACAGCCGTATCAACCAGTGCTCCAGTATCGACCATGCCCTTGTATTCAAAATCTTGCGTCATTTCTTCAATCCCAGCAGCTAAGCGGTTGAGCTTGTCTTGAAGGACATAATGGTAGTCTAATCCCCAGCTGTTGGGCGTGAATTTTCCTCTTTTATAGGCTGTTTTTTGAGGTTGCTGCTTGAGTTTGTGGGGGTAGGCGACAGCGATTGAGATGATGGTCTTAGCGGAGGAGAGACTTAATTTGGGTTGGATGCGCTCTTCAATATTCTTATGCTCGAATCCAGAATTCCGTCCTTCCTCAACGGCCAAGCGGAGCGATTTTTCCAAATAAGCGAAGTCATCAGCGGTTGTAAAGCCAATTTTTGAAATCCCAATAGAATGCGCCAGTTGGATAATGTTTTCTTTTAGTGTCATCCCTTTCATTATACACAAAAATGAAGTTTCTGGCGAGAGAGGAAAATGATGGAAAGGGCTTTCAAAAACTTTCTTTTTTTTGTATAATAGAAACATGAAATGCGAGGAGGATATTATGGGACAACCATTATTTTTACATTCAGTCATGCAGGAAAAAATTTGGGGAGGAACTCGTCTGAAAGAAGAATTTGGTTACGAAATTCCGAGCGACCATGTCGGTGAATTTTGGGCGATTTCAGCCCATCCACATGGGGTTTCTAAAGTAGCCAATGGTCCATACGAAGGAATGGGATTGGATCAGCTCTATCAAGAGCATCGGGAATTATTCGGTAATCGTAAAGAACCTGTCTTTCCTTTATTAACAAAGATTTTGGATGCCAACGATTGGCTCAGTGTACAGGTGCACCCAGATGATACCTATGCAATGGAGCATGAAGGAGAACTTGGAAAAACTGAGTGTTGGTATGTGATTGCGGCTGATGAAGGATCTGAGATTATCTATGGGCACAATGCCAAGTCAAAAGAAGAACTCCGCCAGCAAATTGAGGACAAGAACTGGGATGCCTTGCTGACAAAAGTTCCTGTCAAGGCTGGAGATTTCTTCTATGTGCCAAGTGGGACCATGCACGCCATTGGATCTGGAATATTGATTCTTGAAACCCAACAGTCGAGTGACACCACCTACCGGGTTTATGATTTTGACCGTAAGGATGCTCAAGGAAACTTGCGTGAACTTCACTTGGAAAAATCAATTGATGTGTTAAACATCGGTGAGCCTGCCAATAGCCATCCAGATACAGTTGTAATCGATGATCTTCGAATGACCACCTTGGTTGCCAGTGATTTCTTCACCGTTTATAAGTGGGAACTGACTGGAAAAGCTGATTTTGAAAAGACTGCTGATTACAGCTTGTTAAGCGTCTTAGCCGGAGAAGGGAAATTGACGGTAGATGGAAAGGATTATCCTATTCAAAAAGGAAGCCACTTTATCTTACCGAGCGATGTTGAATCTTGGACTTTGGAAGGACAAGGTTTAGAATTGATCGTGAGTCATCCATAAAAAAGAAAGGGTTTGAGTTAAAAGCTGTGAAACAACTCAAGCCTTTTTTATCTGAAAACTTTTTTTATGTTAAGCCTTGACACTGACCTAAGGGGAGGGATTATACTATCCATGTAATACTCTTCGAAAATCAAATTCAAACCACGTCAGCATCGCCTTACCGTATATATGTTACTTACTTCGTCAGTTCTATCTACAACCTCAAAGCAGTGCTTTGAGCAACCTGCGGCTAGCTTCCTAGTTTGCTCTTTGATTTTCATTGAGTATAAGGAGGAAATCATGTACCATATCAAAGAAGCTGCAGAGCTGTCAGGTGTCTCTGTCAAGACCTTGCACCACTATGACAAGATAGGACTTCTCGTCCCTGTGAAATCTGAAAATGGCTATCGGACATACAGTCAAGAAGATTTAGAACGATTACAGGTGATTCTCTACTACAAGTATCTAGGATTTTCCTTAGACCAAATAGCAGAACTCTTAGCTGAAGAAAAATCTAACTTATTGCCCCATTTGACCAAACAGTTGGACTATTTGATTCAAGAAAGACAACGTCTGGATACCTTGATTTCTACCTTGCACAAAACCATTCAAGAACAAAAAGGAGAAAGAAAAATGACCATTGAGGAAAAATTTACTGGATTTAGCTATCAGGACACTCAAAAATACCAGCAAGAGGCGGTAGAGAAGTACGGTCAAGAAGTCATGGATCAAGCGCTTGAACGCCAAAAAGGTCGAGAAGATGAGGCTACGGAAGCCTTCAACCAAGTTTTTCAAACTTTGGCGCAAAATCTCAAAGATGGTCTACCCGTATCAGCAAATGAAAACCAAGATCAAGCAGCCAAACTTTTAGACGCGATTCGAACGTATGGATTTGACTGCTCTATAGAGGTTTTTGGCCATATCGGCAAAGGCTATGTTTATAATCCAGAATTCAAGGAAAATATCGACAAGTTTGGAGCTGGCACAGCCCAGTACACTTCGAATATCATTGCCTTTTATGTCGAAAATCAAGCAAAATAAAAAAGTGAGAGTGGGACAGAAATCGGAATTCGTTAGAATTCGATTTCGTCGTCCCACCTCCGCACAGTTGAGTAGGGCTGTAAAAGCTGATGAAATCAGCGTAGTAGAGCCCACTCAACCACTGCGTCTTGCTCGACAATCCAAAAATAATTGAGAGGCTAGGATTTTTGTCCCAGCCTCGTTTTTGCTTGGATCGATTTGAAAAGAAGCTGACCGATCTAAGAGAGCTTGAATGGATGAACACAATGAAAACTTTATGAGAATTTCACAATTTTGGTTGACAGTCTTGAAAAAAAGGAGTAGAATAACCCCTGTTTTATGAAAAGAGGCAGGGAATTCCCGGCCTCATGATCTTTTTTCAAGGAGTTTTTTATGTTTTCAACATTGAAAAAATGGTTTATTGGCCGTCCGTTGAAATCTGGTGCAGAAGGTGAAGGCGGATTGCTAGGGAAAATGCAGGCTTTGGCCATGCTCTCTAGTGACGCACTTTCTTCTATCGCCTACGGTCCAGAGCAAGTTATCCTGGTCTTGATGACCGTATCAGCAGGAGCCATTTGGTGGTCCATTCCAATTGGGATTGTGGTCCTGATTCTCCTAGCCAGTTTAACAATTTCTTATCGCCAGGTCATTCATGCCTACCCTCAAGGGGGAGGGGCCTACATGGTGACTACGGAGAACTTGTCTCCCAAAGCGGGTTTGATTGCTGGTGGTAGTCTCTTGGTCGATTACATGCTGACGGTAGCGGTATCTGTTTCTTCCGGTGCAGATGCCATCACGTCAGCGATTCCATCTCTTCATCCTTATAATCTTCACATTTCCATTTTATTGGTCTTGATCTTGATGCTGATGAACCTTCGGGGACTGCGCGAATCGGCTACTTCCTTGATGATTCCGGTCTATCTGTTCATTGTCAGTACCATTGCCTTGATCGGCTATGGTGTGATCCAAATCTTGACGGGTCACTTGGCCTATAACGCAACTGCTCATGTGGGTCAAACCATTTCAGGGGTTAGTGTCATTCTCTTATTGCGGGCCTTTACGAGTGGATCGGCTTCACTAACAGGGGTTGAAGCCATCTCCAATTCGGTTCCTTTCTTTAAGAAACCAAAAGCAAAGAATGCAGCCTCTACCTTGACCATCATGGCTTTGATTTTGGGGATTATGTTTGCAGGGATTACCTTCCTCAATTACTGGGTGGGTGTCGTTCCGGCAAAAGGGGTAACAACTCTAGCCCAAATGGCCCAAGCCATCTTAGGGAATTCCCCAGTCGGACAAGCCTTCTTTTACGTCTTCCAATTATCAACAGCCTTGATCTTGGCAGTTGCGGCTAATACCGGTTTCTCAGCCTTTCCAATGTTGGCCTTTAACATGGCTAAAAATAAATACATGCCACACATGTATATGGAAAAAGGGGATCGTCTGGGCTATTCTAATGGGATTTTGACCTTGGCGATTGGTGCCATCGTTTTGCTCTTGATCTTTGATGGGCAAACAGAAAGCTTGATTCCGCTTTATACCATCGGGGTCTTCATTCCTTTTGCCCTTTCTCAAACAGGGATGGTGATCCACTGGAAACGCCAATATCAAAAAGGATTTCTTAAGTATTCGCTTGCCAATATCCTGGGGGCAGCCATCTGTTATGGGATTGTCTTGATCCTCTTATTATTCCGTTTGCGTGAGATCTGGCCCTTCTTCCCTATTATTGGTCTCTTGCTTTGGATGTTCTTGAGTATCCGTAATCACTATGATAAAGTTGCGGCTCAATTGCGCTTGGGAGGTAAGATTGAAAAGACAAGTTATGCGGGCAATACCGTGATTGTCCTTGTTGGGAATGTCACTCAGGTAAGTGTGGGAGCTATGAGTTATGCAAATAGCCTAGGAAACGATGTTATAGCTATGCACGTCTCAACGGAAGAAACCAAGGTTAAAGATGCGGAAGTGGCGGAAGAATTTAAGCATTATTTCCCTCATATTCGCTTTGAAAATGTCATGACCAGTTACCGGGATATTATCCAGCCAACAGTTGAATTTGTCTCAAAAGTAGCTGAGGAAGCCAAGGAAAAAGGCAACACTGTTACAGTCTTAGTTCCTCAATTTATTCCTAAAAAACATTGGCAAAATATTCTCCACAACCAAATGAGTTTGAAATTGAAGTATGCACTTCGTTGGCATGAAGAAGTGGTTGTGGCAAGCTATTCTTACCATTTGTCTGAATAAACACCGTATATAGAAAAGATGTCTGCTTGAGCAGGCATCTTTTTGGATTTTCTTACACGAAAAAAACCACTCGAAAGTCTTGTAAGATACAGCCTTGATCTTGAAAAAATGTTTAAAAAATGCTAGAATAAAAAGAACATTTTAGATTTTGAAAAATTCAAAGTAAGGAAAAAAATGGCAAATTTATTAAAAACAATTATTGAAAATGATCGAGGCGAAATCAAACGCCTTGAAAAAATGGCTGACAAGGTCTTTTCTTATGAAGACCAAATGGCAGCTTTGACGGATGACGAATTAAAAGCGAAAACAGTTGAGTTTAAGCAACGCTACCAAGATGGTGAGTCTTTGGATGATCTCTTGTACGAAGCTTTTGCAGTTGTTCGTGAAGCTGCAAAACGGGTTCTTGGTTTGTTCCCATACAAGGTTCAGGTCATGGGGGGAATCGTCCTTCACCATGGTGACGTTCCAGAGATGCGTACAGGGGAAGGAAAAACCCTGACAGCAACCATGCCGGTATACTTGAATGCCTTGTCTGGCAAAGGGGTGCACGTTGTCACCGTCAATGAATACTTGACCGAGCGGGATGCAACAGAGATGGGAGAACTATACTCATGGCTTGGCCTTTCAGTAGGGATCAACCTTGCAGCAAAATCTCCAGCTGAGAAAAAAGAAGCTTACCTCTGTGATATCACTTACTCAACCAACTCAGAGATTGGTTTTGACTACTTGCGTGACAACATGGTTGTGCGTGCAGAAAACATGGTTCAACGTCCATTGAACTATGCCTTGGTCGATGAGGTAGACTCCATCTTGATTGACGAAGCCCGTACTCCGTTGATCGTTTCTGGTCAGACAGCTTCTGATACGAGCCAGCTCTATCACATGGCGGATGCTTATGTGAAGACCTTGACAGAGGACGATTACATTATCGATGTCCCATCTAAAACCATCGGTTTGTCTGATTCAGGAATCGATAAGGCAGAAAGCTACTTTAATCTTGAAAACTTGTACGATATTGAAAACGTAGCTTTGACTCACTTTATCGACAATGCCCTTCGTGCCAACTACATCATGATTTTGGATATCGACTATGTGGTCAGCGAAGATCAAGAAATCTTGATCGTCGACCAATTTACTGGTCGGACCATGGAAGGACGTCGCTATTCTGATGGACTTCACCAAGCGATTGAAGCCAAAGAAGGTGTTCCAGTTCAAGAAGAAACCAAAACATCTGCGTCGATTACTTACCAAAACCTCTTCCGTATGTACAAGAAGTTGTCAGGGATGACAGGGACAGGGAAAACCGAAGAAGAAGAATTCCGTGAAATTTATAACATTCGCGTGATTCCAATTCCAACAAACCGTCCGATTGCCCGTATTGACCATCCAGACCTTCTCTACCCAAGCTTGAAATCAAAATTCAAAGCTGTTGTGGAAGATGTCAAGTCTCGTCATGAAAAAGGTCAACCAGTCCTAGTAGGTACCGTTGCCGTTGAAACCAGTGATTACCTTTCTCAATTGTTGGTTCAAGCAGGTGTCCCTCACGAAGTTTTGAATGCGAAAAACCACTACAAAGAAGCGCAAATCATCATGAACGCTGGTCAACGTGGTGCTGTTACTATCGCGACTAACATGGCCGGACGTGGTACCGATATCAAGCTTGGTGAAGGTGTTCGCGAACTCGGTGGACTATGTGTTATCGGGACAGAACGTCACGAAAGTCGTCGGATCGATAACCAGCTTCGTGGACGTTCAGGACGTCAAGGGGATCCAGGTGAATCTCAATTCTACTTGTCTCTTGAAGATGAATTGATGCGCCGTTTCGGTTCTGAACGGATCAAAGCAGTGCTTGATCGCTTCAAGTTGAGCGAAGAAGAATCGGTGATCCGTTCAAATATGTTCACCCGTCAAGTAGAGGGTGCACAAAAACGGGTTGAAGGAAACAACTACGATACCCGTAAACAAGTCCTTCAATACGATGACGTGATGCGGGAACAACGGGAAATTATCTATGCTGAACGCTATGATGTTATCACAGCTAACCGTGACTTGGCACCTGAGATCAAGGCCATGATCAAACGGACCATCAAACGGATTGTTGAAGGAGCCAGCCACTCAAGTAAGGAAGAACGCGTTGAAGCGATTCTGAACTTTGCCAAATACAATTTGGTTCCAGAAGATACGATTTCTGAAAGCGATATTGAAGGAAAATCTGACAAGGAAGTTATCGATTACTTGTATGGACGAGCAGAAGAAATCTATGCCAGTCAGGTAGCGAAATTGCGTGACGAAGAGTCTGTACAAGAGTTCCAAAAAGTCTTGATCCTTCGCGTGGTGGACAGCAAGTGGACAGACCACATCGATGCTTTGGATCAATTGCGAAATGCCGTTGGACTCCGTGGGTATGCGCAAAATAACCCAGTAGTGGAATACCAATCAGAAAGTTTCCGTATGTTTAACGATATGATCGGATCGATTGAATTTGATGTGACTCGTCTTATGATGAAAGCCCAAATTCACGAACAAGAACGTCCACGTACGGAACACAGTATTTCAACAACTGCGACTCGCAACATTGCAGCGCAACAACAAGATATTCCAGCAGATATTGACTTGTCACAAGTGAAACGCAACGATTTGTGCCCTTGTGGTTCAGGCAAGAAATTTAAAAACTGTCACGGACGTAAATTTTAAGAGCTCCTCTGAAATAGAAAGAGGATGGGTCTAGCTAGCATAAGGAGGCCGTATGGTATTCATTACGAAGAGCAATAAGATTGATGAGCAAGAGATCACTTCGCTTTACCGCTTGGAAGGTCCAGCCTTGGAGCGCAAAGAAGCGCGTGATCGAGAATTGGAAGCTATTATCAAAGGAGAAGACCAACGGATCCTTCTTGTGATCGGGCCTTGCTCTTCTGATAATGAAGAAGCTGTGATGGACTATGCCCGTCGTTTGGCAGACTTGCAAGAGCAAGTCAAAGATCAGATTTTCATTGTGATGCGGGTCTATACGGCTAAACCTCGGACCAATGGGGATGGCTATAAAGGCTTGATGCACCAACCAGATACACATGCAGCACCAAGCTTTGTGGACGGTTTGAAAGCAGTCCGACATCTCCACTACCGTGTGATTACAGAAACTGGTTTGACAACTGCGGATGAGTTGCTTTATCCAGCAAGTCTTCCGTATGTTGAGGATTTGATTTCTTATCATGCCATTGGAGCGCGTTCAGTTGAAGACCAGGAGCACCGCTTTGTATCTAGTGGGATCTCTGCTCCGACAGGCATGAAGAATCCAACTTCTGGAAATCTTTCTGTCATGTTCAATGCGATTTATGCAGCCCAACATCCCCAAAACTTTTTGTTCAATGCCCAAGCAGTGGAAACATCAGGAAATCCTTTAGCTCATGCGATCCTTCGTGGAGGCTTGGATGCAAGTGGTAAGAATATTCCAAACTACCATTATGAAGATTTGCTAGCGGCAGCAAAACGCTATAGCGAAATGGGCTTGCAACATCCCTTCATCCTGGTGGATACCAACCATGACAATTCTGGCAAACAATTCGAAGAGCAAGTACGCATCGTGAGAGAAACCATGATGAACCGTGCTTGGAACAAGGATTTGGCAACTTTAGTTCGTGGTTTCATGATTGAATCCTATCTAGAAGATGGCCGTCAAAATGAACCAGTGGTTTATGGTCAATCCATCACAGACCCTTGCCTGGGTTGGGAAAAAACACAGGCCTTGGTCAAAGAAATTGCAACGATGAATAAGTAAAAGGCAGGGGCGGAAGGAGTGATTCTTTAGCCTCTTCTCTTTTGTCAGTAAAACGATACTGAAACGATAAATAAGGATAAAACAAGATGATCAAAGGACATGGCATCGATATCGAATCGATCGCTGCGATTGAAAAAGCCTATCAGAAGAATACCCGATTCGCTGAAAAAGTCTTAACCGAGGCTGAGCGAGAGCGCTTTGAGGAATTGTCTGGAAAACGGAAAATGGAATACTTAACGGGCCGATGGTCCGCCAAAGAAGCCTTTTCAAAGGCAATGGGAACAGGGATTGGACCGGTTGGTTTTCAAGAGTTAGAAATTTTAAATGATGCCCACGGAGCTCCCTATTTTTCCAAGTCTCCTTTTTCTGGGAAGGTATGGATTTCGATCAGTCATAAGGGAGACCTAGTGTCGACCAGTGTCATTTTGGAGGAAGAAAATGAAAGCAAGTAAACATAGACCAACGGTTGCAAGAGTCGATTTGGATGCCATTGCCTTTAATGTGCAACAAGTCAGTGAGCATATTCCAAGTCAAGCCTTGAAATATGCAGTCGTCAAGGCCAACGCCTATGGTCATGGGGTCGTTGCGGTGACCAAAAAATTGGCACCTCAGGTAGATGGTTTTTGTGTTTCCAATATGGATGAAGCCCTTGAAATTCGTGAAGAAGGTTTGCAACACCCTCTTTTGATTTTGGGAGTTGTGCCGAGTGAAACAGTGAATCTAGCCAAAGAGCATGACATCCGCTTAACGGTGGCTAGTCTTGCTTGGTTGGACCAATTGCTTGGACAAGAAGCAGATCTTTCAGGATTGAAGGTCCATATCAAGGTGGATTCAGGAATGGGGCGGATTGGATTCCGAAGGATCGAAGAGATCAAAGAAGCTGAACGCCTTCTCTTAGCAGCTGGAGCTGAAATTGAAGGGATCTTTACTCATTTTGCGACAGCAGATGAGGCAGATGATCGAAAATTTCAAGCGCAATACCAGTTTTTCAAAGAAGTATTGGCTGCTCTTGAAACCCTTCCTCCCATTGTCCATGCGAGTAATTCTGCCACCTCTTTGTGGCATGCGGATACGATTTTCACAGCTGTGCGCTTGGGAGATGTCATGTACGGTTTGAATCCCAGTGGTTCTGTGTTAGACTTGCCTTATGAAATCAAGCCAGCCTTGAGTTTGGTGAGCGAATTAGTTCATGTGAAACAGTTAGAAGCTGGTCAAGATATTGGTTACGGGGCAACCTATACGACGGAAGAACCCCAATGGATTGGAACGATTCCTATCGGCTATGCGGATGGTTGGATCCGAGAGATGCAAAACTTTCATGTGCTGATTAAGGGGGACTATTGTCCCATTGTTGGTCGCGTTTCGATGGACCAGATTACTGTTCGCCTTCCAGAAGAATTGCCTCTGGGGACCAAGGTTACCCTAATTGGCCGAGATGGAGAAAAAGAAATTACGGCAACAGAGGTTGCAGATTACCGTGGGACCATTAATTATGAAGTGGTCTGTCTCTTGAGTGATCGGATTCCTCGTGACTATACAGGTGAAGAATAAGAAGAAGCAGGTGGGATTTTCCCGGATGGGCCTGCTTTTTTATAAAAGAAAGGAGGAAAAATGAATCTACACCAACCCTTATCCGTACTTCCTGGAGTCGGTCCAAAATCGGCGGAAAAATTTAAAAAGTTAGGGATTGAAACCTTAGAAGATCTGCTCTTGTATTTCCCCTTTCGCTATGAAGACTTCAAAACGCGCAATGTTTTAGAGTTGGAAGATGGTGAAAAAGCCGTCATCTCTGGGGTGGTAGCAACACCAGCCAATGTCCAATATTATGGCTACAAACGAAATCGCTTGCGTTTTTCGATCAAACAGGGAGACCAGGTCATTGCGGTTAATTTTTTCAACCAACCCTATCTAGCAGACAAAATTGAGGTTCAGCAGACAGTGGCGATTTTTGGGAAATGGGACAAGGCCAAAGGCAGTTTGACAGGAATGAAGCTCCTGGCTCAAGTGGAAGATGATTTGCAGCCGGTCTATCGAGTGACGCAAGGAGTCAGCCAAAACAGTCTGGTGAAATTGATCAAAATAGCATTCGACCAGGGCTTGGACCAGCTTTTAGAAGAGAATGTACCCCAAATCTTACGAGAGCGTTATCAACTCATGTCCCGTTCCCAAGCAGTGCAAGCTATGCATTTCCCTAAGGATCTGGCAGAGTACAAGCAAGCCCTTCGCCGGGTAAAATTTGAAGAGCTCCTCTTTTTCCAGCTGCAACTCCAAGTGCTAAAAGAAGAAAATCACGATGCAAGCCAAGGGATTTCCTTGGCCTGGGATCCAGAAAAATTAGCAGAACGAAAAAAACAGCTCCCTTTTGAGCTAACGCAAGCTCAAGAAAACAGCTTGAATGAAATCTTGACAGATATGGCTTCTCCTTATCATATGAACCGCCTCTTACAAGGGGATGTGGGAAGCGGGAAGACAGTCGTGGCCGGTCTTGCCATGTATGCAGCCTTAAGCGCTGGTAAGCAAGCTGCCTTGATGGTTCCAACGGAGATTTTGGCAGAGCAACACAAGGAAAGCTTGCAAAATCTTTTTCCAGATTTGCCAATTGCCCTTCTAACAGGAGGATTAAAGGCGGCTGAGAAACGAGAAGTCTTAGAAGAGATCGCCTCAGGAAAAGCCCAATTGATTGTGGGGACACATGCCTTGATTCAAGAGGGAGTTCACTACCAAGATCTAGGCTTGGTCATTATTGATGAACAGCACCGTTTTGGGGTTTCCCAGCGCCGTATCCTTCGAGAAAAAGGACAAAATCCAGACGTCCTGATGATGACGGCTACCCCTATTCCCCGGACCTTGGCTATTACAGCCTTTGGAGATATGGATGTGTCCATCATTGATCAGATGCCTGCGGGACGCAAGGAAATCATCACACGTTGGGTCAAGCATGAGCAGTTAGAAGTGGTCCTCGACTGGTTAGTCAAAGAACTTGGCAAAGGTTCTCAAGCCTACTTTATTTCTCCATTGATTGAGGAGTCAGAGGCGCTAGATTTGAAAAACGCCCTTGCCCTCCAAGAAGAGCTAGAGACCTTCTTTGGACAGCGAGCACGCGTTTCTCTGCTTCACGGGAAGATGAAAAGTGAAGAAAAAGATGCCATCATGCAGGCCTTTAAAGAGCACCAAGTCGATGTTTTGGTGTCTACGACCGTTATTGAAGTAGGAGTCAACGTACCCAATGCAACCGTTATGGTCATTATGGATGCAGATCGGTTTGGTCTTAGCCAACTTCACCAGCTACGAGGCCGGGTTGGTCGGGGAAACAAGCAATCCTATGCTATTCTAGTAGCCAATCCTAAGACAGATAGTGGCAAGCAGCGCATGAAAATCATGACAGAGACAACCAATGGGTTTGTGCTGGCGGAAGAAGATTTGAAAATGCGGGGTTCAGGTGAAATCTTTGGAACCCGTCAATCTGGGATCCCAGAATTTCAAGTGGCGGATTTGGTAGAAGATTATCCCATTCTGGAAGAAGCGCGGAAAGTTGCCAGCAAGATCGTAGCCACGCCAGATTGGCGCGAACACCCCGATTGGCATTTGCTCTCGCTTTATTTAGAAAAGAAAGAACATTTAGACTAAAATATAAAAAGGGAGTAGAGTGGAAATTCTTTGGATTCCACTCTACTCCCTTTAAGATGGCATTTTACGGGCTTTGTATCTTAGTTTACCCTTCGATATAGTCTTTGAGTTCTTGTCCTTTTAGGCCGGCATTGAGGGCGATGAGGAGTTTGATGCGCGCTTTGGGTGCATTTAATTCTTTGATGAAAAAGACACCTGCTTGATGGAGTTGGACGCCTCCTCCTTCATATGCGTAGACGGGTTCAGCGATTCCATTGAAGCAACGGGATACTAAAGCGATTGGAAGGCCTGCATCTATAAACTCTTGGAGTTTATGTGCCGTTTCTTTAGGGATGTTTCCAGCTCCAAAGGCTTCGATAATGAGGCCATCGAGCTTTGAAAGATCCAGCATGTCCAGCAGATCGGTTTTCATCCCTGCATAGGTAGCAATGATCGGAACGAAACCATCGATTGTCTCGAGATCAAAGCGCACCCTTGGCTCGGCTGTTTTAAAGAAGAGGATCTCCTTTTTCATGACCAAACCTAGTGGACCGTGGGTTGGTGTCTGAAAGGTGCTGACATTGGTGGTATGGGTTTTGGTGACGTACTTAGCCGCATGAATTTCATCGTTCATGACGACTAAGACGCCTTTATCGCGTGCTTTTGGATCGGCAGCTACTCGAAGGGCTGTCAGAAAATTGTAGACACCATCGCTTCCGAGCTCGTTGGAGCTTCGCATAGCTCCTGTAATGACCACAGCGATCTCTGGTAACTCCATGGTATCCAAGAAATAAGCCGTTTCTTCCAGCGTATCTGTTCCGTGGGTAATAACGATGCCGTCGTAGTTGTGAGCTTCCTCTTTGATTTTTTGATATAGAGCTAACATGTGACGAGGAGTCATTTGAGGGCTGGGAAGGTTGAAGAAGTCCTCTGAGGTGACTGCAATTCCTTCAATTGGTGAAGTAACTTGGGTCATGGGATTGACTTCATTGGTAATCACTGCCCCAGAGTCATCTGCCGCCATCGAAATGGTTCCTCCGGTATGTAGTGCTAAAATTTTCTTAAACATGTGAAGCTCCTTGGAATATGTGATATAATTTATTTTATCATAAAAAGAAAGAAACAGTAGACATGGAAATAAAAGCAGTCTTTTTTGATATCGATGGAACCTTGGTTAATGATAGTCGAGCGGTCCTAAAATCAACAGAAAAAGCCATTCAGTCTTTAAAGGAAGAAGGGATCTATGTAGGCCTTGCGACAGGGCGGGGACCGGCCTTTGTCAAACCCTTTATGGAACGCTATGGTTTTGATTTTGCAGTGACCTATAATGGTCAGTATATTTTGACCAAGGACCGCGTGCTGTTTACTAGCCCAATCGATAAAAAGAGTCTGCACCAGCTAATTGACTATGCTCGAGAACACCGCAAGGAAATTGCTCTCGGTAGCAAGGATGGGGTATTTGGTTCTCGGATTATGAGTTTTGGGATGAGTCCTATTTCAACCTGGTCCAGTCGCTTTGTGCCCCGCAAAATGGCCCGTACAGTCAGTCGTGGATTTAACAAAGTGGTCAGCAAGGTTGTCCCACAAGATCAGGACACCCTCTATGCACTAGCGCAAGAACCAATCTACCAAGTGTTGATCTTATCGAGTCCAGAAGAGACTGCAAAAATTGAAAAAGAGTTTCCACATCTGAAATTCACACGTTCTAGTCCTTTTGCAGCAGATGTCCTCAACCCAGGGATTTCCAAGTTAGAAGGGATCCGCATCGTTGGTCAGGAATTTGGTTTTGACATCGATGAAGTGATGGCTTTTGGAGATTCTGATAATGACTTAGAGATGCTGTCAGGTGTTGGCTTGTCTATTGCGATGGGAAATGGGACGACCAGTGTCAAGGCAATTGCCAAGCATACCACGACCAGTAATGGCAAGGATGGCATTCAAAAGGCCCTGCAACACTTTGGTATTCTCTCAGAGAAAGAACTCTTTCTTTCTAAGGATGATCACTTCAATAAGGTCAAAACCTTCCATGGTGTGATGGATGGGGAAACCCAGGAGAAACCAGTTGTTTGGCAGCCTCAAGATGCCCTTTATCGAACCATGTTCAAGCAAGAGGAGTTGGTAGAATTTGTTCGAGCAGCTAGCATAAGTGAGGAAGAATTTGATCGCTCGGTAGCAGCTCTTCACGAAGCCTTGGATAAGGCTGCAGATAAGGTTCGTGGCAAGCATCCAGCTGAGATCTCCATGGTAGGGCAGGTTGATGCCTTAATTGATACCCTCTATCTGACTTATGGTAGCTTTGTACTAATGGGGGTCGATCCTGAAGAGGTCTTTGAGATTGTTCACCGGGCCAATATGGGCAAGATTTTCCCAGATGGAAAGGCGCACTTTGATCCAGTAACCCACAAAATTCTGAAGCCAGATGATTGGGAAGAAAAATACGCCCCAGAACCAGCCATCAAAAAAGAACTCGATCGCCAGCTCAAGGCCTACGAAAAACATGCAAAACAAAAAGAAGCAAAAAAAGACAACTAAAAAGAGAGTGGGACAGAAATCGGTAATTCGTTAGAATTCGATTTCGTCGTCCCACCTCCGCACAGTTGAGTAGGGCTGTAAAAGCTGATGAAATCAGCGTAGTAGAGCCCACTCAACCACTGCGTCTTGCTCGACAATCCAAAAATAATCGAGAGGCTAGGACTTTTGTCCCAGCCTCTTCAGATTGAAGATAAAGTCTTCTGAAAAACTTTCCTTAGGTGAGTACGGACGTCAGCGAACTTCTACGAAGTTCCATGACTTAGTTTTGAGCCTAAGGTCTCAAAACTCCCGAGTGCTAGAAACAATAGCGTTTCTAGCACTTTTCTCACGGCGGAAAGTTTTTAATCTTCAAAAAATAAAAGTCATTTTTTGAAAATCATCTAGCTGTTTTATGTAAAACAATAGTTTGTCTACATTCAAAAAGTTTGGAACAGAAGTTCCAAACTTTTTCTTTCTTACATGGTTTTATCCTTATCACGTACCACTAGTAAGTCTACTTTGGCGTGGCGAAGGATATATTCTGAGGAGGATCCGACCATTAACCGTTCGAAGGCATTGAGTCCGGTAGCTCCGACCATAATAAGGTCAACCCCTTCTTTACTTGGGATATCATTGGCTAAGAGGACTTTTGGATTTCCCATTTCTACAACAGTCACAACATTTTGAACGCCGACTTTTTCAGCACGTTCCTTGTAGCCCTTGAGCAATTCGTTGGCTTCTTCTTGCAATTCTTCGTAGACCTCAGCATCAAAAGTTGAGACGCTTTGAAGGGCACGGGTATCGATGACGTGGGCAATCGTCAATTTAGAGCCGTTGCGAAGAGAAACGTTAACCCCTTTTTCAAAGGCTAATTCTGCTTCATGAGAACCGTCGACAGCGACCATAATGTTTTCGTATTTTTGAGACATAATCCTACCTCCTTATAGCTTGAAAACATGGATAGAATAGAAGGGAATCCTATTCTTTATACACTTATATTTTATCTCTTTTGAGCTAGAATGTAAAGGTAAAGTCTCTCTTTTCTGCTATAATTTTGCAGAATTTTTAAAGTCCTCGGTTTGTACTCTATTTCAACTAGTGGTATAATAGAGATAATTTCGTGAATCGAGGCAGAATATGAAGGAATATAATAAATCAAGCAAACTCGAACATGTCGCTTATGATATTCGTGGTCCAGTCTTGGAAGAAGCCATGCGCATGCGAGCAAATGGAGAAAAAATTCTCCGTTTGAATACAGGGAATCCTGCTGAATTTGGCTTTACAGCTCCAGATGAAGTTATCCATGATTTGATCATGAATGCGCGTGATAGTGAAGGCTATTCAGACTCAAAAGGAATCTTTTCAGCCCGCAAGGCTATCATGCAGTACTGCCAGTTGAAAAAAATTCCAAATGTGGATATTGATGATATTTACCTTGGGAATGGAGTGAGTGAGCTGATCGTCATGTCCATGCAAGGACTGCTCGACAATGGGGATGAAGTCTTGGTTCCCATGCCGGACTATCCTCTTTGGACAGCAGCCGTCAGCCTAGCTGGTGGGAATGCGGTTCACTATCTTTGTGATGAAGAAGCAAACTGGTATCCAGATATTGAGGATATCAAGTCGAAAATCACCTCAAACACCAAGGCTATTGTTGTCATCAACCCGAATAACCCAACAGGTGCCCTCTATCCGGATGAGATCCTGCTTGAGATTGTAGAGATTGCTCGTCAAAATAACTTGATCATATTTGCGGACGAGATCTATGATCGCTTGGTCATGGATGGGGAAAAACACACAGCTATCGCAAGTTTAGCGCCGGATCTCTTCTGTGTGAGTATGAATGGCTTGTCAAAATCTCACCGGATTGCCGGTTTCCGTGTTGGTTGGATGGTTCTGTCCGGACCCAAGCATCACGTGAAGGGCTATATCGAAGGCTTGAACATGTTGTCCAATATGCGTCTTTGTTCAAATGTCTTGGCTCAACAAGTTGTACAAACCTCTCTTGGAGGCTACCAATCTGTGGATGAACTCTTGCTTCCAGGTGGTCGCATCTACGAACAACGGAACTTCATCTACAAAGCTATTAATGATATTCCAGGCCTCTCAGCTGTTAAGCCAAAGGCTGGTCTCTATATCTTCCCTAAGATTGATCGGGACATGTACCGCGTGGATGATGATGAACAATTTGTTTTAGAATTCTTGAAGCAAGAAAAGATTCTCTTGGTTCATGGCCGCGGCTTTAACTGGAAAGATCCAGATCACTTCCGGATCGTTTACCTTCCACGTGTCGATGAGTTAGCTCAAATTCAAGAAAAAATGACTCGTTTCTTGAAACAATACAAACGCTAATCAGATGAAAGATTGAAGATGAAGGTCTTCAGTCTTTTTTGATTCATTTTATAAAATCCATGTCATCGAATCGACATTTTTCTGAATTGCGCATAATTGTAGAAAAAATAAATAATTTTCAGATAATTTGATTGAAATTCCCACACTTATATGATATACTTGAGCTGACTATATGCGAGGTTTATTATGGCAAACTTATTAGAAAAGACACGTAAAATTACATCCATCTTGAAACGGACTGATGAACAGTTGCAGTTCGAGATGCCTTACAATGATATTGCCCAACAATTAGCGGATATTATCCACTGTAATGCCTGTATCATTAATAGCAAGGGAACCCTTCTTGGTTATTTCATGCGTTACAAGACCAACAATGACCGGGTAGAAGCTTTCTTTCAAAATAAAAAATTACCAGAAGATTATGCCAAGTCAGCTAGTTTGGTCTACGATACAGAAGCTAATTTAGATGTGGACCATGATTTGAGTATCTTTCCGGTCGAAACCAAGTCTGAATTTCCTGATGGCTTGACGACCATTGCGCCTATTCATGTTTCTGGGATTCGATTGGGTTCCTTGATCATTTGGCGCAATGATAAACAGTTTGCGGATGATGATTTGATCTTGGTTGAGATTGCGAGTACCGTGGTAGGGATTCAAATGTTGAACTACCAACGCGAGGAAGACGAGAAGAATATTCGTCGTCGGACAGCGGTGAATATGGCTGTCAATACCTTGTCTTACTCTGAATTGCGTGCTGTTTCTGCCATCCTTAGTGAATTGAAAGGAAATGAGGGACAGTTGACTGCTTCTATCATTGCAGATCGGATTGGTATCACCCGCTCTGTGATTGTCAATGCACTCCGGAAATTGGAGTCAGCTGGTATTATTGAAAGCCGTTCTCTTGGAATGAAGGGAACCTATCTCAAAGTGTTGATTCCAGATATCTTTGAGGAAATTAAGAAAAGAGATTACTAATGACTAAAGCTTTGATTTCAATTGACTACACTGTCGATTTCGTAGCAGATGATGGTAAGCTTACAGCAGGTGCTCCTGCACAAGCTATTTCTGAGACTATTGCTCAGGTGACTCAGTTGGCCTTTGACCAAGGAGCCTATGTCTTTTTTGCCATTGATGCGCATGATGTAGAGGATCCATTTCATCCTGAAAGCAAGCTCTTCCCACCTCATAATATCATTGGGACTAGTGGACGTGATTTGTACGGCCCTTTGGCAGATTTTTATCAGGAGCACAAAGCGGATCCACGCGTCTTTTGGATGGATAAACGTCATTATTCTGCTTTTTCAGGAACGGACCTAGATATCCGCCTGCGGGAACGCCATGTAGATACCGTTATTTTGACAGGTGTCTTGACTGATATCTGTGTCCTTCATACAGCGGTTGATGCCTACAATCTCGGCTACCAGATCGAAGTCGTAGAACCTGCAGTGGCGTCGCTCACTCCTGAAAATCACCAGTTTGCCTTGAATCATTTCAAGCATGTCTTAGGGGCAAGCTTGGTAGACGGCGCACTAGCTGTATTAGATACTAAATAAGAAAACATTGTAAAAGAGGTCATAGACGGTTGTCTAGGCCTCTTTTTCGGGCCTAGAAATTGTTTTCCTCTCTTGAAAATGGTATTCTAATGAAAGAAAAAAGGGGAAGTTATGAGTAAAAAAGCTGTCGTGTTTTCAGCCAATCTGTCTTATATGGAAAAGTTGGAAACCGCTATGAAGTCACTGTGTGCCCATCAGGACCGGTTGAAAATTTATGTCTTAAATGAAGATCTACCAACTGAGTGGTTTACTATCATGAATCAGCGCTTGCGCCAGTTGGATTCAGAAGTGATCAATTGTCGGATGTCTCCCGAGCAATTCCAGTCCTTTTCGCTTCCAAGTGACCATATTCACTATGCGACCTATTTCCGTTACGCTATTCCAGAGATGGTGGAGGAAGAGCGGATTCTCTATCTGGATTGTGACATGATCTTTACACAGGATTTATCGCCTTTGTTTGCGGTCGATCTACAGGGTTATGGACTGGGGGCAGTGGTCGATAAGCCAACGACGACAGATGGATTTAATGCTGGACTTTTGGTGATTGATAAGACTTGGTGGCAAGAGCACCAAGTAACAGAGGCTCTTTTTGACCTCACTCGTGAACACCATCAGCATGTTTATGGAGATCAAGGAATTTTGAATCTGTATTTCAAAGATGCTTGGTATCCATTACCTTGGACCTATAATTTACAAGTAGGTTCTGATAAGGATCAATACCTCTATGGAGATCTAGACTGGTATGATGCCTTTCAAGGGATTCCGGCGGTCATTCACTACACCTCTCATAATAAACCATGGACCTCCAAACGCTTCAATCGTTTTCGGGAACAATGGTGGTTTTACTATGCCCTCTCTTGGGAGGAAATTGTGCTTCGAAAGCCGATTTTGAAGCAAACCTATCAAGACCTAGTGGGAGAATTTCCTTATCATGCTGCCATTTATACCCATACAGCAGATATCCACGAGTTGGAGACGTTGTTAAAAGAGTTGCCAGACGTAGCGATTCATGTCCTTGCCCATAGCCATTTTGGTTTTAATTTGGTGCAATTGGAACGCTACCCCAACCTCTTTCTTTATCCCTCTTTTGATCCCTTGACCAGTCGAAAGGTCCTAGAAAAATTGGATTTCTATTTGGATATCAATCCTTATGATGAGGTGGATCAGATGACGCAAACGATCCATCAATTGGGCTTACCGATTTTTTCTTTTGAAGGAACCAATCATGTAGAGAATAGAGAAAATCAAGTGTTTGCGGATGATCAGGTGCAAGAGATGGTGGCAGCGATTCGCGATTATTTAAAGAGAAATGAGAAGAAGCATGGAAACAAATGAAGTAGTGAGTATCATCATTCCCATCTATAATGTAGAAGCTTATTTGAGACAATGTTTAGAAACGGTTATCCATCAGACCTACCCTCATTTGGAAATTATCCTGGTCAATGATGGTTCGCCAGACCAGTCAGAAGAGATCTGTAAAGAATTTTTTAGGAAGGATGCGCGCATCCGCTACGTTCGCCAAGAAAATGGGGCCTTATCTGCTGCTCGGAATACAGGGATTGAGCTAGCGACTGGTGATTACCTCACCTTTATTGATCCAGATGACTGGGTGACGGAGGATTATGTAGAAGTGCTCTATCGCCAACTTCAAAAGTATGATGCGGATGTTTCCGTAGCCAACTATAACCTCTATGATGACAGTAGTAGCAAATACTTGATCAAGGTAACGGACGACGATTATTCAGAGACCCTTTATGAGGGACGTGAGATCATGGACCACGATGCCATTCAGGAAACTAGAGATATGGCCTGGGCTTGTGCCATGATGAAGCTCTATAAGCGTAGCTTATTTGAAGGGCTTCGTTTTCCAGTTGGAAAAAATGTCGAAGACAACTTCCTCATGTACAAGCTCTTCTTAAAAGCCCATCGGGTAGTTCATACGGAGAAATGTATTTATTGGTATCGCGTGGGCCGTGCAGATACTCTGTCCCAGGTTTGGACAGAAAAGCGAGTCGTCGATGAGATGGAAGCTAAGCAGGAGAAGTTGGCTCTACTGGGGATGTTGGGCTATGATTTGACTTGGCATCGCTATATCTACAAAACGCGCTTGAAACGGGCCCTTGAAAAATTAGAGGAAGCAGGCTTGCAAGGGACAGAAGCCTATGAGCGCGTGGTGACCAACCTCCGTTTTATTGAAACGATGGAATAACCCCTTATTGATGAGAAAGGATCAGCATGTTCATTATTGCATCAGAGCAGACCAGAGAGCTGGATCGTTTGCAAAAATACTTGGACAAACTTAGCCAGCCCTACCGAGTATTTGTGACCAATCTGGAAACAGATTTGGACCAACAGACAGAGAGTCTTGCGACCTTTTTTACCCAAAAAGACCCAGCATCAAAAATTGGAAAACCTTTATTTTTCAATGATCTAGCAGTTCCAGAATTATGGGAATGTTGGACACTAGGGATCACAACCTATCTTTTTGATGGGGAGGAACGTCGTGCCAACGTGGTTTTGCGAGAGGATATCTTGTCTCGAACAGTTGAAAGAGTGGAATGGTTTGGTCAGGGAGAAGAGATCGTATCCATTGATGTCTACAACCGCTATGGCTGGAGAAGCAAACAGAGTCTCCTTACGGAATCTGGCCAATCCTATTTAGACATCTATTTGAACCGTCAACAAGAAGAAGTCTTGCTTCACTTTGTCTCACAAGGAACCTTTTTGCTTCAAACTCCTAAAAGACGGGATCGCCTGTATGCCAATAAGAAAGAGCTGCAAAGAGCTGTCCTAGAACAAGTCTTACCGGAAGATGAAGCCGTTCTTTTGATGGACAAGGCATTGCTAGATGTTGTGAAAGAGAAACCAAAGGAAAGACTCGCCTACTGTGCCAGTGACGCGCATGATCTAGACGAGATCAAAGAACAAGTCAGTCAGATTTTGTTGGTAGAAGATGGTCTGTTGAGGGAGAAAATAGACGGAATCACAGCCTTGTCAGGATTTGTAGATGTGGAGCAGGAAAGTTTTCAACCAGAAGCGCTGGTTATGACGGCTTCTCAAGAGGTCGAAGGCCTATCTAGCCTAGTCCATCAATTCCCACAAGTCACCTTTTACATTGCTGCCTTGACGGCTATGGGGCCAAAATTAACAGACTTAGCGACTCGCTCCAATGTGCGCCTCTATCCAGGGATTTCGCTGGACAAATATGAGGACTTGTTATCCAGCTGCTCTATTTATCTGGATTGCAACCAGGGAGAAGAAGTGTGGAGTAGTAGTCTTCATGCTCTTGAAAATGGGCAAGTCTTATTTGGTTTGAAGAGCACGGTGCATCAGGAAGCCTATAAAAACTTGAGCACAATCACAGATACAGTCGAAGAAATGGAACAGCAACTAGATACCTTGCTCCAGCAGCCAGAGACCTACAAAGAATTGGTAAGAGAGCAGGCACGAATCTTGAAATTGCCTGAAAAAGAAACTTTGGAAGAGCTGTTTAAGCGATTAGAGGGAGGGACCGCATGACCATTTATACCTTTAATCTATTAGTGGGATTCGAACCCAATGGGGTCGATGTTGCACAAGCCTCTCGGGCAAAGATGCTCCGAGGACTAGGAGTGGCAGCGAAGTTTGTCTTTACCACTTGGCCCACTCCAGAAAAATTGGCCTATTACCTCTCATTGGGGCACCGGGATGAGGAACTGCTTTTTGCTCATTTAGCTTTTACGGATCAACAGACTACGGTCCCTCAAAAGACGGTTGGGGCCTTGCAAATGGAGTTTCAACTGACGCGCCTGGATGTTGTTGAAAAAACGGAAAGAGCCATTCGCTACCAATTTGCGGATGGAAACGCCCTGACCTTTCATCTGGATCCCTATCATCCAAACTGTGTCCGCTATGTAGACTATCTTTTGGCTGGAAATAGAATCAAGCGAGAGTATTATGGAGCTTGTAAACTTGTCACAGAGTATTTTCAGTATGGTAGTGTACTCAGACGGACCTATCACCATCAAGATGGGACTATCGCTTTTGAAGAATCGAGGTTCGGTGGTAGCTGGCTCTATAAACTGGGGCCTGAGGTTTTGAGCAACCATACAGAAGTGATGAGACGTTTTTTGTCGCAGCTGTCGCTAAAAGAAGAAGATTTGATTCTGCTTGACCGGGCTTCGCGCATGGATTTTGCCCGTCCTTTGTTGGAGAAACCTGCCCCTTCAAAGCTCGCCATGGTGTTTCATTCGGAGCATGAATTTGAAAATGGCCATCTCAACTATGAGTATTATTATGTGTTCAAGTATGCCAAACGCTTCGATTATTTCATCACAGCAACGGATCTTCAAAAAGAAGTCTTGGAGCAGACACTTGCTAAACAAGGATGCCAAGGAATTCCAATCTATAGCATTCCAGTAGGGCATCTAGAAGAATTGACGGAATCACTAGGAGACAGACCTCCCTTTAGTGTGCTCACAGCTTCCCGTTTGGATCCAAGAAAACGCATCGATTTGGCCATTCGAGTAGTGGCCCAAGCTCATGAACAACTCCCAACCCTTCAGTTTGATATTTATGGAAAGGGTGGAGAAGCGGACAACTTGTGCCACCTGATTCAGGAGCTTGCAGCACAAGATTATATTCACCTACGAGGTCATGCGGATCTTCAGCAGATCTATCCTTGCTACCAAGCCTACCTCACTACTTCTCAGTGGGAGACCTTTGGTTTGACTTTGATGGAGGCGGCTGGAGCAGGTTTGGCCTTGCTGGGCTTTGATGCTCGTTATGGCAATCCGACTTTTATAAAAGAGGGTGAAAATGGCTTTTTGGTAGCTTATAGCGAGACAGTGCCAGAAGAACAATTGGTGAAAGAGTTGGCGGACAAGCTGGTCCAGCTCTTTAAAAGCGACCTTGCTCCATTTCACCAGGCTTCTTATGACTTGGCCTCTTCCTACCTCGCTTCTAACGTCCAGGAAGTCTGGAAAGAGACTCTAATGGAGATGGGGCAATTCGGCGGAAAAGAAATATAAAAAGAAGAATCTGTAGCGACAAAAAAGTCCTACAGATTTTTTCTAAGGCAAGCAAATTGGGCTAAATTATGGTAAAATAGAGGGTATTGAATAATCATCATTTCACGAAAGGAAGCAAGATGAAAATTACGCAAGAAGAGGTAACCCACGTTGCCAATCTTTCAAAATTGAAATTCTCTCCAGAAGAGACAGCTGAGTTTGCGACAACCTTGTCTAAAATTGTCGACATGGTGGAATTGTTGGAAGAGGTGGACACAACCGGTGTTGCCCCAACAACGACCATGGCGGATCGTAAAACCGTATTGCGTCCGGATGTTGCTGAAAAAGGGACTGACCGAGACCGCTTGTTTAAAAATGTACCTGAAAAGGATAACTACTACATCAAGGTACCAGCTATCCTAGAAGATGGAGGAGATGCCTAATGTCATTCAACCATAAAACCATTGAAGAGTTGCACGACCTCCTTGTCTCTAAGGAAATCTCAGCAACGGAATTGACACAAGCGACGCTTGACGATATCAAGGCGCGTGAAGAAGCGATCAATGCCTTTGTAACGGTGGCTGAAGAAGCTGCCCTTGCGCAAGCCAAGGCTATTGATGAAAAAGGAATTGATGCAGATAACCTTATGTCAGGGATTCCGCTCGCAGTCAAAGACAATATCTCAACAGATGGCATCTTGACCACTGCAGCTTCAAAAATGCTCTATAATTACGAGCCAATCTTTGATGCGACAGCTGTTGCCAATGCCAAAGCCAAAGATATGATTATCATCGGAAAGACCAACATGGATGAGTTTGCCATGGGTGGATCTGGTGAGACTTCTTACTATGGACCAACCAAGAATGCTTGGGACCAGAGCAAGGTGCCTGGTGGATCTTCTAGTGGTTCAGCAGCTTCTGTCGCTTCAGGTCAAGTCCGTTTGTCCCTTGGTTCAGATACAGGTGGTTCTATCCGTCAACCAGCTGCTTTTAACGGGATTGTTGGTCTCAAACCAACTTATGGAACGGTTTCCCGTTTTGGTCTCATTGCTTTTGGTAGCTCACTCGACCAAATTGGACCTTTCGCTCCAACGGTTAAGGAAAATGCCCTCTTGCTTAATGTCATTGCCAGTGAAGATGCCAAGGATTCAACATCTGCGCCTGTTCGTGTAGCAGACTTTACTTCTAAGATTGGTCAAGACATTAAAGGCATGAAGATTGCACTTCCTAAGGAATACCTCGGTGAAGGGATTGATCCAGAAGTCAAAGAAACCATCCTCAATGCGGCTAAACACTTTGAAAAATTGGGAGCAACTGTCGAAGAAGTCAGCTTGCCTCACTCTAAATACGGGGTTGCCGTTTACTACATCATCGCTTCATCTGAAGCTTCTTCAAACTTGCAACGTTTTGACGGGATTCGTTATGGTTTCCGTGCGGAAGATGCTAAGAACTTGGATGACATCTATGTGAACACTCGTAGCCAAGGCTTTGGTGATGAAGTGAAACGCCGTATCATGCTGGGAACCTTCAGTTTGTCATCTGGTTACTACGATGCTTACTACAAGAAAGCCGGACAAGTTCGTACCCTCATTATCCAAGACTTCGAAAAAGTCTTTGCGGATTACGACCTCATCCTTGGTCCTACAGCTCCAAGCGTGGCCTTTGATTTGGATTCGCTTAACCATGATCCGGTTGCCATGTACTTGGCGGACCTCTTGACCATTCCAGTTAACTTGGCAGGTATTCCAGGGATTTCGATTCCTGCAGGATTTGCGCAAGGTCTTCCAGTTGGTTTGCAGTTGATTGGTCCGAAGTATTCGGAAGAGACCATCTACCAAGCTGCAGCTGCCTTTGAAGCAACGACGGATTACCACAAGCAACAACCCCTTATTTTCGGAGGTGACAATTAATGAACTTTGAAACAGTCATCGGACTTGAAGTCCACGTTGAATTGAATACAAACTCAAAAATTTTCTCACCAACCTCTGCTCACTTTGGGAACGAGCAAAATGCCAATACCAATGTGATCGACTGGTCTTTCCCAGGGGTGCTTCCTGTCTTGAACAAGGGTGTTGTGGACGCTGGTATTAAGGCTGCTTTGGCCCTGAATATGGATATCCACCAGCACATGCACTTTGACCGTAAGAACTATTTCTATCCTGATAATCCAAAAGCCTACCAAATCTCACAATTTGACGAGCCAATCGGTTACAACGGTTGGATTGAAGTGCAATTGGAAGACGGCTCAACCAAGAAAATCGGGATTGAACGGGCCCACTTGGAAGAAGATGCCGGTAAAAACACCCACGGAACAGACGGTTTCTCTTATGTAGACCTCAACCGTCAAGGAGTGCCATTGATTGAGATCGTATCTGAAGCAGATATGCGTTCTCCGGAAGAAGCCTACGCCTATTTGACAGCTTTGAAAGAAGTCATCCAATATACTGGTATTTCTGACGTCAAGATGGAAGAAGGATCGATGCGGGTCGATGCCAACATTTCTCTTCGCCCATACGGTCAAGAGGAATTTGGTACCAAGACGGAGTTGAAGAACTTGAACTCCTTCTCAAACGTCCGTAAAGGTCTTGAATACGAAGTACAACGCCAAGCGAAAATCTTGCGTTCAGGTGGGATTATTCGTCAAGAAACACGCCGTTATGATGAGGCCAACAAGAGCACGATTCTTATGCGTGTCAAAGAAGGGGCAGCGGATTACCGTTACTTCCCAGAACCAGACCTTCCCTTGTTTGAAATCTCAGATGAGTGGATCGAGGAAATGCGTACGGAGTTGCCAGAGTTTCCAAAAGACCGCCGTGCGCGCTATGTGGCAGAGCTTGGTTTGTCTGACTATGATGCCAACCAATTGACAGCGACGAAAGTCACTTCTGACTTCTTTGAAGCAGCGGTAGCCCTTGGTGGAGATGCCAAACAAGTGTCTAACTGGCTCCAAGGTGAAGTCGCACAATTCTTGAACGCAGAAGGCAAAACGCTGGAAGAAATCCAATTGACACCAGAAAACTTGGTCGAAATGATTGCCATTATCGAAGATGGAACGATTTCATCTAAGATTGCCAAGAAAGTCTTCGTTCACTTGGCGAAAAACGGTGGCGGTGCGCGTGAATACGTCGAAAAAGCCGGATTGGTACAGATTTCAGACCCTGAAGTCTTGATTCCAATCATCCACCAAGTCTTCGCAGACAATGAAGCAGCCGTAGCCGACTTCAAGTCAGGGAAACGGAATGCGGACAAGGCCTTCACAGGCTTCCTCATGAAAGCAACCAAAGGCCAAGCTAACCCACAAGTAGCCCTCAAGTTACTTGCTCAAGAATTGGCGAAGTTGAAAGAAGAGTAATAGAGAAAAAACCAGCCGAGAGGTTGGTTTTTACTATCCATAAAATTGTGTTAGAATAGGAAAGACCATTACATATCAACTATCATTAGGAGGAGTCACATGAACAAATTTTTAAGAGTTTTATTTATCCTAGTCATTATCGCCATGTCTGGAGCGATTATCTTCCAACTATTCTTTCCATCCTATATGGGAAGTCATTCGGGATATGGTATTTCTGTCGGTTGGCAACGGGAGATTGGGATTTGGAATATGGCAGTCCTTGTGATCTTGATTGCCGTCAATCTCAAATACGATTGGTTTTATCTTCGGACGGTACTAGTGGCCTTGATCATTGGTGGGTTTGGAATTGGGACCAATCATCTTTTCAGTTATTTTCACTATCATCTGCCGGTCAATGGGATTGGTGCGCTTGAAAATTATCTCCTTGTCCTTGGTTGGATTGTGGGCTGGAGAATAGAGAATTCACGAATCAAGAAGAGGTAAGAAGGAGCAGTCGAAGGGCGGCTCTTTTTTCATCTTCAGTTTTTTCTTGACAAAGTTTGTGAAAAGGCTTACAATGGATTTGTTGAGTTTCCTGAAAAGGAAAATGCAAATCATGGAAATATAAAGGAGATTATCCTATGGCTACTATGAAAGCAGCTCGCTGGCATGCAGCAAAAGACGTTCGTATCGAAGAAGTGGAAGTACCTGAAGTACAACCACATCAAGTAAAAGTGGCAGTTAAGTTCACAGGGATCTGTGGGACGGACTTGCATGAATATTTGGATGGACCGATCTTCATCCCAACTGAAGAACATGTGTATTCTGGTCAAAAAGCACCGGTTACTTTGGGACATGAATTCTCTGGTGAAATTGTAGAAGTCGGAAGTGATGTGACTCGTGTCAAAGTTGGGGATCGCGTGACGATTGAACCAATTTTGGCAAAACATAACCTAATCGGTGACTATAACCTTGATCCAAACTTGAACTTTGTCGGCCTTGCTGCAGATGGTGGTTTTGCGAAATACTGTGTCCTTGACGGTGACATTGTCCATGTGATTCCAGATGGCTTGAGCTATGAACAAGCTGCGCTTACAGAACCTGCTGCTGTAGCTGTGTATGCCGTTCGTCAATCTGCATTGAAAACTGGGGATACAGCCGTTATCTTTGGCTTGGGTCCAATCGGTCTTTTGATTGTTGAAGCCCTTCGTGCAGCAGGAGCATCAAAAATCTATGCGGTTGAATTATCTCCTGAACGCCAAGCGAAAGCGGAAGAATTGGGAGCAATCGTTGTTCGCCCAGAAGAAGGAGAAACAATCGTCGAAGCCATCCATCGCTTGACAGGTGGTGGAGCAGATGTTTCTTATGAAGTGACTGGAGTTCCAGTTGTTTTAGGTCAAGCCCTTGCAGCTGTTCATAAAGCTGGGGAATGTATGGTCGTATCTATCTGGGAACGTGAAGCTAGCATCAATCCAAATGAATTCGCTATCCAAGAAAAATCTCTCAAAGGAATTATTGCCTACCGTCATATTTTCCCTAAAGTATTGGAATTGATGGAACAAGGCTACTTCTCTGCTGAAAAATTGGTTACCAAGAAAATTAAATTGGAAAATATCGTTGAAGAAGGATTTATTGAATTAACACAAGATAAATCTCAAATCAAGATTTTGGTTCAACCTGAATAAGCGAATAAATTTATATGAAATATATGAGGCTGAAACGTTTCGTTTCGGCCTTTTATGATACAATAAAAGTAAGGAACAGATTTAGGAGGGGACTATGTCAAAGACGATGAAAGGAACACTCATGACCTTGATCGCCGGGATCGCTTGGGGACTATCCGGAGTTAGCGGGCAATATTTAATGGTTCATGGATTTTCGGCTATTGAGTTAACAAATCTCCGTTTGCTTTTTTCTGGAATTGTCCTTATTCTTCTTTCCTACGTTGCAGATAAGGAGAAGTTTTTGGCCTTTGCCAAAGATAAATCTTCCTACCTTCCCCTTCTTATTTTTGCCTTTTTAGGATTGTTATTGACTCAGTTGACCTATTTAGAGGCGATTGCTGAAACCAATGCTGGGACTGCTACGGTGTTACAGTATCTCTGTCCAGTGGGAATTTTAGCCTATACCTGTATCATGGATAAGGTGGCCCCTACACTAGCAGAAGTGTTTTCGATGCTTCTAGCGATTGGTGGCACATTCTTAATAGCAACCCATGGTCAACTCAATCAATTGGCCATCAATCCCAAAGGTTTGGCTTGGGGAGTGGTGTCAGCATTTGCCTATGCCCTTTACATCATTCTACCTCTGAACTTAATTCAAAAATGGGGAAGCATGCTGGTGATTGGAGTTGGGATGACTATTCCAGGAATCCTAATGCTCCCTTTTAGTGGTCTTCTCTCTTCTTCTGGAAACTACAGACTCGATACCTGGATGGCCCTTTTTGGCTTGGTGGTGATTGGGACGATTTTTGCCTATACAGCCTTTCTGAAAGGAACCTCTTTGGTAGGAGCCGTTAAAGGAAGCTTGCTGGCGTCCTTTGAGCCTGTTTCGGCAGTTTTCTTTGCCTTTGTCATTATGAAGGAGCATTTTTTTATGGTTGATGTGATTGGGATGGCCATGATCCTCCTTGCAGTTCTCTTGATTTCCCTCAAGGATTTCATGATTCAAAAAGAAAAAGGAATCTTGTAAAACCAAAACCAATCATATTTTAGTTAAAAGGTTGAGACGAAGGTCTTGGCCTTTTTGTAATCCTCGCCCTCTGAGGGAGAGTTATCACTATATAGCGTATACATCGCTAGAAAAAGATGTTAAAATAGAACAAAACTTTTTTAAGGAGATGAGGATGAAAAAGATTTTTAAATGGACCCTATTTGCTGTAGCGACCTTGAGTTTAGCGGCTTGTGGAATCAGTGCTCAAAAGACAAATTCGCAGCAAGCAAAGACAGAAAAAGCAGCGAAAAGCTCTGCATCTGACGGTCAAGTCGAGGTGAGTTTAAAAGGAGGGCAATACATCAAACCACCTGTCCTCAATGACTCAGAAGACGGAAGCTATTTAGCCCTTCAATTGGAATTTAAAAATGTTGCCAAAGAATCTATCAACGTGTCAGATTCAGATATCACCATTTACGATGCGAATAATAACAAGGTCAAATTGCAGTCAGGAATTTATGACCACAGTGAAGCCTTCCAACTGCTCAAGAGTGATCAGTTGGCCCAGGATAAAAAATTAACCGGCTATATCGTTTTTCCAGTCGAAAAAGGTAAAAAATATGAAGTGCAGTATGAACGAAAAACCTATAGCTCTGATAAAAAATCCAAGCCTTTAAAATTTGCGGTGGATTCTTCTCAGTATGAGGACAAGGTGGAAGCTTCCACTATTCTAGCAGATGAATACATCAATCAAGTTTACTTCAGTGGCCAACGAAAGGTCAAAAAGGATGACGCTTTTGTTTTGGGAACTGATTTGAAAAAGGAACGCAGTGATTTCCGTGCGAAATTTGCGGCTGATTTTACCCGTCAATTGCATGATTACCAATTCCCTGAAGAAGAAGTGACCCAGTTTATCGATGCTTATGAAAAAGAAAATGCTAAGCGTGCGAAATTAACCTATAAGGTTAAACAATATCTCCCGGACAAGGTGGTCATTAGTCTAAATCCTGAGACGGTCAGCATGGAAAAGACGATTTTAAACCACATGCAGACCTTCTATCAAGAACATCGGAAAGATTATTCGAGTATCATTGAGGCCAATCAGGCTCAAAACAAAGCCTATAGAGAGGAAATGATGGCTTCTCTTGCAGATCGCCCCTTGACGACGCCGGATCGATACGACTACCAGTTGACCTTTGTTAAGAAAGATGGCAAATGGGAAGTAGAAAAAGCCTACAATAGTGATAGCTTTATGGAAAAATTCGAGGGAAATCTTTCTTAATGCTGAAGTTGGCACTCCTAGGACATGAATCTAGGAGTGTTTTTGTCTATAGCTTTAAACTATATCAAAATCCAAGAAACAGGAATTAGACGGAAACACCTATTAGTGATAAAATAATTTTAAGTTTGAAAGGAGATGAAGGCTTGTGTCTTTTTCTTATGAAGAGTTAGCAGAGATTCGCCACTATATCCACCAACACCCAGAATTGTCTGGTCAAGAATACCAGACAACCGCCTTTCTAAAAGAGCGTCTCGAAGAGTTTGGGATTCGTATTTTAGAGAGTGGATTAAAAACTGGTCTGATTGCAGAAATTGGGTCCGGCCAACCGGTGGTGGCACTTCGAGCAGATATCGATGCCCTTCCAATTTTGGAACAAACGAATCTGCCCTACCAAAGTCAGAATCCAGGCGTCATGCATGCCTGTGGCCATGATTTTCATCAAACCAGTCTTCTGGGAGCAGCAGCACTTCTCAAGGAAAAAGAAGACCAGCTGGAAGGAACTGTACGCTTGATCTTTCAGCCAGCAGAAGAAATCTCAGAAGGTGCTTCTGATGTTTTGGCAACAGGACTGTTGGAGGATGTTCAAGGAATTATTGGTTTTCACAACATTCCCCAGCTAAAAGCAGGGCAACTTGCCTTGAATGCTGGAGCCATGATGGCAGGGGTTGAGAAATTCAAGGTTACCGTGACAGGGGTTAGTAGTCATGCTGCAAGACCGGATTTAGGAGTTGATACGGTAACAGCCGTCACAACCATGGTTCAGAATGTACAATTATTAATTTCACGGACCGTTTCTCCTTTTGAAACAGCTGTTTTGTCCATTACGCACCTGGATGTGGGCTCAACCTGGAATGTACTTCCTAAATCAGGCTATTTTGAAGGAACCATTCGTTCCTTTAATCCGAGTGTGCAAAGAGAGTTGAAGGAACATTTCATTTCGATTATTCGTCATATAGCAAAAAGCCTGGAAGTAGATGTGGCTTTTGAGTGGGGTGTGACCCCGCCCGTTACCTTTAATGATGAGGAATTGACGCAGGTGGTTTGGGAAGCTTCACAAGGTTTGGCTGAAGTGATTCCAGCAAATCCTTCTACTGCTGGAGAAGACTTCGCCTTTTACCAAGAGCGAATTCCTGGAGTCTTTGCCTTTATCGGTTCGAATGGAGAGCCGGATGCGCCAGACCTCCATCATGATCACATGACCATCGATGATGCAGCCTTTGAGGTATCGGTTCCCTATTATGTTGAAAATGCGCAAGCTTTATTGCGATATTTTAAGGCCAAAGAAGTGTGATAAAGAAAAACTATCACCTCCATAAAAAATATATATTAGGCAAGTAAATGCTTTTTTGATAAAATTAAAAAATACTTTTAAAATGGCGTTTTATGTGCCTGAAACGAATAAGGAGATCCTATGAATCTAAAAAAAGTGATTAAGTATTCTGCTTTAGGATTAGTTGCAGTCCTTGCAACCAGTGCTTTAGTAGCATGTTCATCTGGTAAATCAGCCAGTGGTAAGAAAACCATTGAAGTTGGGACCGTTGGAACAACCAAACCATTCTCTTACGAAGAAAAAGACGGCAAGCTAACCGGTTATGAAATCGAAGTTTTGCGTGAAATCTTCAAAGGTTCAGACAAATATGAAGTAAACTTTAACAAAACAGAGTGGTCTTCAGTCTTTGCTGGCTTAGATAGTGACCGTTTCCAAATCGGTGCCAACAACATTAGTTACTCAAAAGAGCGGGAAGAAAAATACCTCTATCCAAATCCATATGCTCGCAATCCATTAGTATTGGTCGTACCAAAAGATTCTTCTATTAAATCTTTGGATGACATTGGTGGCAAGAAAACAGAAGTTGTTCAAGGAACATCTACTGCTAAACAATTAGAAGATTACAATAAAAAACATTCAGATAATCCAACTGACTTGCAATACACAGATGGAACGATTCAAACCATTATGGCTAATCTAGCGGATGGTCGTACAGATTACAAGATCTTCGAACGGATCTCAGTGGATACCATCATTCGTGATCAAGGCTATGACAACCTGAAGGTTATCGAGCTTCCAAGCGACCAACAACCTTATGTGTATCCAATTATTGCAAAAGAAGATAAAGACCTTCAAAAATTTGTCAACAAACGTATCAAGGAACTCTATGACAATGGAACCCTTGAAAAACTGTCTAAAAAATACTTTGGTGGAGTTTATCTACCAGAAGCAAAAGATATTAAAGAATAATATTTAATTAAAGGAGACTTCAAAATGAAATTGAAAAAAATTCTTGGTTTAACAGCTCTTGCAGCTATTGCAACATTTGCTCTTGCAGCATGTGGTTCTTCAAAATCATCTAGCAAAGATGGTGAAACAACTGTAAAAGTGGGTGTTATGACTTTGAGCGACACTGAAAAAGCTCGTTGGGATCAAGTTCAAAAGAACTTGGATGACGCTAAAACGGGAATCAAATTGGAATTCACTCAATTTACAGACTACTCACAACCAAACGTGGCTGTAAAAGATGGTAGCGTGGATATCAATGCTTTCCAACACTACAACTTCTTGGATAACTGGAATTCTAAAAATGACAATGCCCTTGTTGCAGTAGCAGATACCTACATCGCTCCAATCCGTCTTTACTCTGGTACAGAAAACGGTAAAAACAAATACACTTCAATTAAAGAAATTCCTAAAGGTGGAACAATCGCTGTACCAAATGACCCAACAAATGAAAGCCGTGCCTTGTATGTCTTGCAATCAGCAGGTTTGATTAAATTGGATACCAAAGATGGTCAATTGGCAAACGTGTCAAACATCAAAGAAAATTCAAAAGATTTGAAGATTTCTGAATTGGATGCTTCACAAACACCATCTGCTCTTCCATCAGTAGATGCTGCAGTCATCAACAATACCTTCGTTCGTGAAGCAGGCGTTGATTTCAAAAAAGCTATCTATGTTGAAAAGAAAGACAACAACTCAAAACAATGGTACAACGTGATCGCTGCTAAGAAAGATTGGGAAAAATCTGATAAAGCAAAAGCAATCAAAGAAATCATCAAAGCCTATCACAAAGACAATGTGAAGAAAGTGATCGAAGAATCTTCAGAAGGAATGGACCAACCAGTCTTCTAAGATTTGATCTCAAGTGTATGAAGGAGGTGGAGAAGCAATTCTCTACCTCTTATCGTGTATTAGGAGGAATGCATGCCTTTTGCAACAGAAGCGGAACAAATCCGTAAATTTGAAAATGATGAGGTCGCACAACATTATTTTGAAGTGTTGCGAACCTTGATTTCAAAAAAATCCATCTTTGCCCAACAAGTTGGTCTCAAGGAAGTAGCCAACTATTTGGGGGAAATTTTTACAGCTGCAGGAGCCAAAGTCGAAGTGGATGATAGCTATACAGCCCCTTTTGTGATTGCCAAATTTTTCTCGCCAAATCCTGAAGCCAAAACCATCATTTTTTATAACCACTATGATACAGTACCAGCGGATGGAGACCAACCTTGGACGGGAGATCCTTTTACCTTATCAGTTCATTATGGAAACATGTACGGTCGAGGGGTTGATGATGACAAGGGGCATATCACGGCTCGTCTCACAGCTCTTCGAAAATACATTCGTGAAAGTGGCGATTTGCCAGTCAATATCACTTTTATCATCGAAGGGGCAGAGGAGTCTGCATCGACTGACTTGGATAAATACTTAGCTAAACATAAGAAACACTTGCGTGGGGCAGACCTCCTAGTTTGGGAACAAGGTACCCGAAATAATCAGGGTCAGTTGGAAATTTCTGGTGGTAGCAAAGGGATCGTCACCTTTGATATGGTGGTGAAGAGTGCAGAAGTGGATATCCATTCCAGCTATGGTGGTGTCGTAGACTCTGCTTCCTGGTATTTGTTAAATGCCATTGCAAGTCTACGTGACAAAGAAGGTCGAATCTTGGTGGATGGGATTTACGATCAGATTCAAGAACCCAATGAACGCGAGCTCGCTTTGATTGAACAATATGCCAACAAAGGCCCAGAAGATGTTGCAGAAACCTATGGTCTTACTCTCCCCGTCTTGAAGGAAGACCGGAAAGAATTCTTGCGCCGTTTCTATTTTGAACCAGCCTTGAATATTGAAGGTTTTGGTTCTGGTTACCAAGGTCAAGGTGTCAAGACCATTCTTCCAGCAGAGGCGCGTGCCAAGATGGAGGTGCGCTTGGTTCCTGGACTAGATCCTAAAGATGTCTTAGAAAAGATCAAGCAGCAATTGAAGAAAAATGGCTATGATCAGGTAGAATTGGTCTACACTCTCGGTGAAATGAGTTACCGAAGTGATATGAGTGCCCCATCGATTTTAAATGTTATTCAGCTGGCCAAAGATTTCTATAGAGAAGGAGTTTCTGTTCTTCCAACAACTGCCGGAACCGGCCCCATGCATACAGTCTTTGAGGCCTTGCAAGTCCCCATGGCAGCCTTTGGAATTGGCAATGCCAATAGCCGTGATCACGGGGGGGATGAAAATGTGAAAATCGCCGATTATTACACCCATATTGAATTGATAAAGGAGTTAATAGCAAGTTATGAGTAAAGCAATGATTCAGCTGGACCACATTGATGTGACTTTCCAGCAAAAGAAACGTCAGATCCAAGCCGTTAAAGATGTGACCATTCACATCAATGAAGGGGATATCTATGGGATTGTCGGGTATTCAGGAGCTGGAAAATCAACCTTGGTTCGGGTAATCAATCTCCTCCAAGTACCAAGCGCAGGGACTATCACTGTTGATGGAGATGTGATTTATCGAGATCAGGTGACCTTAAAACCAGCTGCTCTTCGGGAGAAACGTCGGGATATCGGGATGATCTTTCAACACTTCAACTTGATGGCTCAAATGACCGTCGCAGAAAATGTGGCCTTCGCTCTCAAACATTCTAAATTAAATAAAGAACAAAAGGATGAAAAAGTTGCGAAATTATTGGATCTAGTAGGTCTAGCAGACCGTGCAGAAAATTACCCAGCCCAATTGTCTGGTGGACAAAAGCAACGGGTGGCCATTGCACGTGCCCTTGCTAATGATCCAAAAATCTTGATCTCTGATGAATCAACTTCAGCCTTGGATCCGAAGACGACCAAGCAAATTCTAGCTTTGTTGCAAGAGTTGAACAAAAAGCTTGGCTTAACGATTGTTTTGATTACCCATGAGATGCAAATTGTCAAAGACATTGCCAATCGCGTAGCCGTGATGCAAAATGGTGAACTGATCGAAGAAGGTTCTGTTTTAGATATCTTCTCCAATCCTAAAAATGCTTTGACCCAAGACTTCATCACAGTCGCAACAGGAATCGATGAAGCCATGGTGAAAATCAATCAACAAGCCATTGTTAAAAACTTGCCAGATGATTCGATCTTAGCGCATCTCAAGTATGCAGGCTCTGTAACAGATACAGCCATCATGAATGATATCTACAAACAGTACCAAATCTCTGCCAACATTTTATTTGGGAATATCGAAATCCTTGATCACACTCCTGTCGGAGAATTGGTGGTTATCTTATCAGGTGAGACTCAAAATCTGGAAACAGCTAAATCTGAGTTAGAAAATGCAGGTGTTTCTGTGACTATTGTGAAAGATGGGAGAAAAGCATGATCCAATTAATTCAAACGTATTTACCAAATGTTTATAAATTAGGGTGGTCTGGCCAGTATGGATGGGGAACCGCTATTTACTTGACTCTTTACATGACCGTTATTTCCTTCATTATTGGTGGATTTTTAGGTTTGGTGACAGGACTTTTGTTAGTCTTGACCCGTCCAGGTGGTGTCATCGAAAATAGAATCGTTTTCCAAATTTTGGATAAGATTACTTCCTTGTTCCGCGCCATTCCCTTCATTATCTTGTTGGCCTTTATTAATCCATTGACCTACTTGCTCTTGAAAAATACCATCGGACCTACAGCAGCCCTTGTTCCATTGTCCCTAGCTGTCTTTCCATTCTTTGCTCGCCAAGTCCAAGTGGTCTTGTCAGAATTGGATGGAGGCGTGATTGAAGCGGCCCAAGCCAGTGGGGCAACCTTCTGGGATATTGTCGGTGTCTACCTTCGTGAAGGGCTTCCTGATTTGATCCGTGTGACAACCGTGACCATCATTTCCTTGATCGGGGAAACCGCCATGGCGGGTGCCGTTGGTGCAGGAGGACTAGGAACCTTAGCCATCAACTACGGGAAAAATATGTTTAACAATGATGTCATCTTTGTAGCGACCTTGTTGATTCTCATTCTGATCGTTCTGGTCCAATTTATGGGGGACTTCCTTTCGAAGAAAATTAGCCACCGTTAGGATCAGTATCCAATGAATAGAATAAATGTGAATCAAATAAAACAAGTTGGAGCCTTCACTTTCCTCTATTTTCTTGCGATTGGACTGGGGGTCTTAGTTGGAAATCTGGTCGATCATCAAGGAAATATGTTTTATGCTCCTGCCTTTTCAGCCTTGTTTGGCGGGACGATCTACCGCTATTATCTAGAAAAAATAAAAGGAGTTGGATCTATCTTTATAGTTGGCTGCGTGATCGGATCCTTCTTCCTCTTTTCACGTCACGGCGCAGGGGCCTTTATTCCAGCCTTGATCGCCGGAAGTTTTGCGGAGATGGTCGCCTCAAGTGGTCGTTTTCGCTCGAATTTACGAAATGCCTTGTCTTTTGTTATTTTTGCCTTTGCGACAACAGGGCCCATTCTTATGATGTGGTTCTATCAAGCCAGTTACCGCATGTCGTTACTGGATCGTGGTAAATCGATAGACTATGTCAATCGGGTGATGGTATCACCAGATCTAGCGACCATCACTTGGTTTGTCCTCACAGTTATACTGGGTGCTGGATTAGGGTGGGGACTATCGAACATCCTTCTTCCATTATTGGCCAAAAAAGGAGATAAAGATGCACAATAATTTACTAGTTCTTCAGTCAGACTTTGGTTTGGTGGATGGAGCAGTATCAGCTATGATTGGGGTTGCTTTAGAAGAATCACCAACCCTTAAAATTCACCACTTAACTCATGATATTACCCCCTACAATATTTTTGAAGGGAGTTACCGTCTCTTTCAGACAGTAGATTACTGGCCAGAAGGGACAACCTTTGTTTCGGTGGTCGATCCTGGTGTCGGTTCCAAACGAAAGAGTGTGGTAGCTAAAACGGCGAAAAATCAATACATTGTCACTCCGGATAATGGAACTCTCTCTTTTATCAAGAAACATGTAGGGATTGTTGCTATCCGTGAGATTTCAGAAGTGAAGAATCGTCGAGCTAATACAGAGTTTTCTTATACCTTCCATGGGCGTGATGTCTACGCCTATACAGGAGCTAAGTTGGCCAGTGGCCATATTAGTTTTGAAGACGTCGGACCAGAACTCAGTGTCGAACATATTGTGGAAATCCCAGTGGTTGAGACAGTTCTGGAGGACAATCTTGTTAAAGGTGCGGTTGACATCCTAGATGTGCGCTTTGGTTCTCTTTGGACTTCCATTACTCGGGAAGAGTTCAATCATTTGGCACCCGAATTTGGGGAACGTTTTGAAGTAACCATCTATAACAATGACATGCTGGTTTACCAAAACCAAGTAACCTACGGTAAGTCTTTCGCCGATGTGCGAATTGGACAGCCAATCCTTTATATCAATTCCCTTTATCGTGTTGGTCTTGCCATCAACCAGGGATCCTTTGCCAAGGCCTATAATGTAGGAGTTGGGGCTTCTTGGCATATCGAGATTAGAAAAATGGAAAATTAACAGGAGATATCAGAATGAAACAGAAATCATTATTTTCAATTAAAGATGTTGTAGCTATTGGGGTTGGAGCAGCCCTCTTTGTCGTGATTGCTATGTTGCAAATCCCTGCACCTGCACCGAATACGAGCATTCAGTTGCAATATGCCCTTCAAGCTCTCTTTAGTGTAGTTTTTGGTCCGATTGTCGGTTTCTTAATCGGCTTGATTGGTCATGCCATTAAGGATGCTATGTCAGGTGGTCTTTGGTGGACTTGGATCATTTCAAGTGGTTTGTTTGGACTTTTTGTTGGTTTCTTCCGCAAACAAATCGGTGAATTCAAAGGGGAAGTGACAAAGAAAGAATTAATTGTCTTTAACATCGTTCAAATCGTATCCAACCTTGTGATCTGGGGCTTGATTGCTCCGGTTGGAGATGTCTTGATCTACAAGGAAAGTGCCAATAAAGTCTTCCTACAAGGTGTTGTTGCGGGTTCTTTTAATGCATTAACAGTGGCTGTTGCAGGTTCTCTTCTCTTGATCGCTTATGCACGGACTCAAACAAAAGATGGAAGTTTGACCAAAGATTAAATGTACAGAAGATAAGAGAGTGGGACAGAAATCGGTAATTCGTTAGAATTCAATTTCGTCGTCCCACCTCCGCACAGTTGAGTAGGGCTGTAAAAGCTGATGAAATCAGCGTAGTAGAGCCCACTCAACCACTGCGTCTTGCTCGACAATCCAAAAACAATTGAGAGGCTAGGATTTTTGTCCCAGCCTCTTTTTTGTTTTATCAAAAATATTTTTTACAAAATGGAAGATATATATTGCAAAATAGAAAATATAGTGTATAATAAAGCTATAAAAACAAGAAAGGAAAAGCCTGTGGCGAAAAATCTCAAATTAAAAATGGCCCGGGTCGAGCATGATATGACCCAGGGGGATCTTGCAGATGCCATCGGGGTGACACGCCAGACCATTGGCCTGATCGAGGCAGGGAAATACAATCCAACCCTCAGCCTCTGCCTTGCCATTTGTAAGACCTTGGATAAGACGTTGGATCAACTGTTCTGGGAGTAACAGTTTTAACATAGAAAGAGGAAACATATGAAACAAAAGAAAGAACCAATTGTAAAAGATGAACGGACCATGCTACTTGATGGAAAAATCGCAGGAGAACTTGTCCTTGGCATGACCTGCTTTATTGCCCTATCCGCCTTTGTGAAATCCAGTATCCTGGACTTAGACCTAGTCGCTTATCTCCCTGAGATGTTCCTTCTGATTGCCATGGGAGCCTATGCCTTTGTGAGAAGGATCAGTTCAGGGATTGATGTTCGAGATATGTTAGAAAAAGATAGCTGGTTGAGTCGCCTTGGGTCAGGTCTATTCTTTGCTGTGCTGATGACAGCTATGGATGTGATTGGAAAGAGAGAAGCAATGAGCTTTATCTTGAGTCCCAAGTATCTGGTCAAAATTCTATTAGAAATTCTCGTCTTTGCCATCCTGACAGATCTGCTTGAAAAACCACTTGCTCTTATCAATCGGAAAAAACAAGCAAAGATCGAGGCAGAATTAGAGGATGAAGAATAAGGAGGAAGAGATGAGATTACAATTGCTGAACAAACAAATCATAGATGAACGAGAAGAAGGCCTAGCTAATAAGGCTGGTGCTGAGACAGCTGGTTTTCTTTTCCTTGCCTTAACTGTTTTTAGTGTAGGATCCATTTTTACATCTAAGGTGGGGCTGAGTCCAATCATGGTGGTAGCCTTACTCATCGTCTCAGGATTGTATTATTCGGTGCGTTGTCAACGATTGGGTGTGAGATTTATCAGTTATAGCTATCTAAATGTGACGGGAATTGTAGTAGTAACCTCTATTCTCTCCTTGTTCATCTGGGCTCAAAATTTTCAATTAAACCAAGCTGTCTATCAGGCAAATCCCTTCCATTCAAAATTCTTACTAGTACTTCCTATTACCTTTTTACTAAATCTTCCAATTGTATGGGGAGTGAATACCCTTGTGACGCTTCTTGCAAAAGTTGAGAAAAAACGCTATGAAGCCTATCTGGATCAGTTGGAAAAGGAAGAGTAGAAAGTTGAAACCCTGGTTTCGTCCTATAAAAGTCTGGGAAACCAGGCTTTTATTTTTCAGTCAAATAAATTGCATTCGTTTTCTTGGGAGAGTATACTGGTATAGTTGAATGAAAAATTCTGATAATTTAATCTTAGAAAAGAGAATGACATGGCAAAACCTATTCGTGTATTACTTTACTATAAATATGTTCCCATCGAAAACGCGGAACAATTTGCGGCTGATCACTTGGCCTTCTGTAAATCAATCGGCCTTAAAGGACGTATCCTAGTTGCTGATGAAGGGATTAACGGAACCGTTTCTGGTGACTACGAAACAACGCAAAAATACATGGACTACGTTCACAGCCTTCCAGGGATGGAAGACCTCTGGTTCAAGATCGATGAGGAAGAAGAGCAAGCTTTCAAGAAGATGTTTGTACGTTATAAGAAAGAGATTGTCCACCTTGGTTTAGAAGATGATAACTTCGATAACGATATCAATCCCCTTGAAACGACAGGTGCTTATTTGTCTCCAAAAGAGTTTAAAGAAGCTCTTCTCGACGAAGATACCGTTGTCCTTGATACTCGGAATGACTACGAGTACGATCTTGGTCACTTCCGTGGGGCTATTCGTCCAGACATCCGCAATTTCCGTGAATTGCCGCAATGGGTCCGTGATAACAAGGAAAAATTCATGGACAAGCGTGTTGTCGTCTACTGTACTGGTGGAGTCCGTTGTGAGAAATTCTCGGGTTGGATGGTGCGTGAAGGCTACAAAGATGTTGGTCAATTGCACGGTGGTATCGCGACTTACGGAAAAGACCCAGAAGTTCAAGGCGAACTGTGGGATGGGAAAATGTACGTCTTTGACGAGCGGATTGCAGTCGATGTCAACCATGTCGATCCAAGCATTGTCGGAAAAGACTGGTTTGATGGAACACCATGTGAACGCTATGTCAACTGTGGAAATCCTTTCTGTAACCGTCGCATCTTGACCTCAGAAGAAAACGAAGACAAGTACCTCCGTGGCTGCTCACATGAGTGCCGGGTTCACCCTCGCAATCGCTATGTAGAAGAACACAACTTGTCACAAGCAGAGGTTGCTGAGCGTTTAGAGATTATCGGTGAGACGCTTGATGGAGCACCTGCATAATGGAAACAAGCAGTCTGAAAACTCAGGCTGTTTTTTATATGGAAATTGATTGAAAATTGTGCTATACTTTAGGTAAGCGATTTCACAAAGGAGAAAACAAATGAGTATCGTGTTTTCAATCAAAAATAAAAAGAGCTTATTTGGCTATCAGAAAGTACTCGCAGCACAGGAAGTTCTTAAATTAGTGGAAGGGTTGACGACCTACAACTATGATCCTGCCACCCTTCATCGTCCCTTAAATGATTTTGAAAGCTTGAACTGTATCGTATTTGGCAAGAGCGGTCTTCCTCTGCAGTTACGCTATTTTGATGAGGAAGAGTCTTATCAGATTCAGGTGCCCTCTTTTGCGATAGAAGAAGATTGGCAGTTGGCCCTTCGCTGGATCAGTCGCCTAGGAGAAGTATTAGGAACGGAGATTGTGGCTAGCGACGGCGTGAGCTATACTCCAGATTCTATTTTCCATTTTGATTATGAAGTCGTTATCCTAGAAACGCTGGGTAATGTGACAAAAGAAAAAGATCTAAAAGAGTTTGAAGTGCAAGGCTTCGCTCATCCAGTCTATTTGGATCGGGATACAGTGCAGGAAGTATTGAACCATGTCCATCCACTAGAAGCCTACTCTGCCTTTATCAAGAAGATTCAATATAGTGCAGCTTATTTCAGTCAAGTCCGTTTTTATCAACAGGAGGAGACAGGAGCCTTCTTAGCCAGCTATAGCTTGACAGAAGATACGGATACGGTCTTGCCAAGCGTGCCACATGTTCCTGCAGAATATGTAGAAATTGTGGGCTTAGCGGGTATCATTGATTGGCGGGTTCTATTGGTAGCGATCGATGGAGATCCTGATAAGCCAGAAAATTACCATCCAATTGGGTCTCTTGCACTGAAGAATCTATTGGCAACGCTAGAGCCAGATGAATTCCAGCTGCTAGATGCTAGTCAAATTGAAATCAAAAAATTGTCCAAAGAACGGTTGCTAGAATTAGCGCAATTGGAAAACAAGAAAAAAATATCGAAGTGAACTGTCCTTCCGACGTTTGATCCGAAAAATCTAACGTCTGGAAGCAGTTCTTTTTTATGCTCCTTCCTTTGATCAAAAACCAATGACTAGGCTAATTGTGGTATAATAGGGGCCTAGAAGTAGAATGAAAGAGGTGCACGAAATGCTGTTAGAAGAATTTGATGCCAATCGACAGGCGATTATCAATCCACAAGACTTACACCAACCAATTGAAGGATTTCCCAAAGTAGTCATCTCTTGCTTTTCAAGAGTAACTTTTGCTCGCCTCCTTGAAAATTATGAACATGGGGTCATTGCAAGAACCTCCATGGCCAATTTTGAAGTCGTGGTCTATGGGATCACTATTGGAGACCAACAGATTGGTGCCTTTAATGCACCCGTTGGGGCTGCTTCCTGTGTGGGGATTATAGAGGACCTGATTCAATTTGGGATGGAAAAACTGGTGCTCTTTGGAACCTGTGGGGTTTTAGACCGTGATATCGAAGCGACTTCCATCATCATTCCAACGGCTGCTCTTCGCGACGAGGGGACCAGTTACCACTATCTTCCGGCTAGTGATGAAGTGGAAGTAAACAAGAAAACCCTCCCTCTCTTCCAAGCCTTTCTGGACAGTCACAAGGTTTCTTATCAGTCAGGAAAAGTGTGGACGACAGATGCCCCCTACCGGGAAACCATCGACAAGATGAAGAGACGAATGGAAGCAGGAGCCATCTGTGTGGATATGGAATGTTCGGCAGTGGCAGCCTTAGCAGCTTATAGGGGCTTTGAGCTCTGCCATTTCTTCTATGCAGCTGACCACCTCTCGGAAGAAAAATGGGATATCCGAACCTTATCTAGTCATGAGGATTTAGATAGCAAGGATCGCATCGCGGAGTTAGCCATCCAATTTGCGCTCTTTTGGGAAAAGGCAAACTAAATGAAAGAAGCAATGATTGAACTGAAGGATTTTTCCTTCCAATACAAGGCACAGTCTGAGCCAACTTTAAAAAATCTCAACTTAACCATTTATAAGGGGGAAAAGGTTCTGATTGTTGGGCCATCTGGTTCTGGAAAATCAACGATTGGCCAGTGTCTAAATGGGATTATCCCCAATATCTATAAGGGAACCAGTAGTGGAAAATTCCTCATTCAGGGGAAAGAAGCCTTTGATCTCAGTATTTATGAGAAATCTCATTTGGTCAGTACGGTTTTGCAAGATACAGATGGCCAGTTTATAGGTTTGAGTGTCGCAGAAGACTTGGCTTTTGCCCTTGAAAATGACATGGTGGATCTGAGAACGATGAAAGAGCGTGTGCAGAGTTGGGCAGAACGCTTAGATTTGATGAAGCTCTTGGATCATCGGCCACAAGATTTGTCCGGTGGGCAAAAACAGCGAGTGAGCTTAGCAGGTGTCCTGATTGACGAAAGTCCGATCCTGCTCTTTGATGAGCCACTGGCTAATCTAGATCCCAAATCGGGTCAGGATATCATAGATCTGATTGATCAGATTCATGAAGAGCAGGGAACGACAACTATTATCATCGAACACCGTTTAGAGGATGTACTCTACCGTCCGATTGATCGGGTTATCTTGATCAATCAAGGTCAAGTTCTCTTTAATGGTCAACCTGATGATTTATTGAGGACGACACTGCTGGCTGAAAATGGGATTCGTGAACCTCTCTATTTAACGACTCTTCGCCAGTTAGGCCAGGATATCAGCAAGCTACCGCATTTGGACAAGGTAGAAAAACTACCACTTGGTGATGTATCAGTGGATATCCCAACTCCTCATTTTGAAAAAGGAGCAGAGGCAGAGACAATCCTAGAACTTGGTCATTTGAACTTTGCTTATCGAGAAGGCCAGCCCATTCTAAAAGACCTTTCTCTAACCATTCCAAAAGGCCAACGGTTGGCTATTGTTGGTAAAAATGGGGCTGGAAAATCAACCCTTGCTAAGGCGATTTGTGGCTTCATCCAGACGGAAGGAACCTATTTCTCAAAGGGAGAGGATATCAAGGGTGATAGTGTCAAGGAGCGGGCAGAGCGCGTGGGCTATGTCCTGCAAAACCCCAACCAGATGATCTCGACCAACATGATTTTTGATGAGGTGGCTCTGGGTCTTCGCTTGAGAAATGTTCCAGAGGCCCAGATTGAAAGTCGTGTCCATCAAGCCTTGAAGACCTGTGGTCTCTACGAATTTCGTAAGTGGCCGATTTCTGCTCTATCTTATGGTCAGAAAAAGCGGGTGACCATCGCCTCTATCCTTGTCTTGGGACCAGATGTTCTCGTCCTCGATGAGCCGACGGCTGGTCAGGACCAACGAAACTATACGGAAATTATGGATTTCCTTGATGAACTCCATCAAAAAGGGCATACCATTGTCATGATTACCCATGATATGCAGCTCATGCTGGATTATTCGGACCGGGCAGTCGTGGTCATGGATGGGCAGGTTTTGGCTGATTTGACACCGGCAGAGCTCTTGACCCAACCAGAAATTTTGAGACGGGCTTATTTGAAAGAAACGTCTATTTTCGCCTTGGCAAATCGACTTGGTGTCGATCCTCTTGCCTTGACCCAGTTTTATATGAATCAGAAGGGGGAAGGTCATGAATAATCGCTTAGTCGGCTACCATGCCGGAACCAGTTTTCTGCATCGCCTTTCAGGCGCTAGCAAGCTTCTTTTCTTACTCTTGGTATCATTAGCTGCCATGTTGAGTTACGATACTCGCTTGTTGTTGGTCATTGGTCTAGGTGCCCTCGCCTTATTTGCAACCTCAGGCATTCGTTTGAAAGACATCTCCTTTGTTCTGAGCTTTGCCCTAGTCTTTGCCCTTCTCAATGTCTTGATGGTCTATCTTTTTGCCCCTCAATATGGGGTAGAAATCTATGGAGCAAAGACAGTTCTTCTAGATGGTTTAGGGGCATATAGTATTACAGCCCAAGAGTTATTTTATCTCTTCAACCTCGCTTTGAAGTATGTGTGTACCATTCCCTTAGCTCTCATTTTCTTGATGACCACCCATCCCAGTCAGTTTGCTTCGAGTCTCAACCAGATTGGGGTGTCATACAAGATTGCTTATTCAGTGAGCTTGACCCTGCGCTATATTCCAGATGTGCAGGAGGAATACCAGATTATCAAGCTCTCGCAAGAAGCCAGAGGCTTGGAGTTGTCCAAAAAGGCCAACTTTGTCCAGCGGGTGAAGGGAAATCTTCAGATGATTTCTCCCTTGATTTTTAGTTCTTTGGAGCGGATTGAAACGATCTCTACGGCCATGGAACTGCGTCGCTTTGGAAAAAATAAAAAACGGACCTGGTACACCTATCAGGAGATGACCACTCGTGATCGCTTGATTATCTTGGGGTCAATCTTCATGGTGATTTTGAGTATCGTCCTGATTTGGGTAAACAAAGGTCGCTTCTATAATCCTTGGAGGTAAGAAAATGGCAGAAACAATTTTAGTAACGGGAGCATCTGCTGGCTTTGGCCAAGCCATTTGTCACCGCTTAGTTGCCGATGGGCATCGAGTGATTGGCGCTGCTAGACGCATTGAAAAACTACAGGCTCTTCAAGAAGAGCTGGGAGAAGCTTTTTATCCCCTTCAAATGGATGTGACGGATCTTTCTCAGGTGGATCATGCACTTGCCAGTTTGCCAAAAGCTTGGGAGAGAGTGGATGTTTTGGTCAATAATGCTGGCTTGGCCCTAGGTCTCGCTCCAGCTCATGAAGCAGAGCTTGCAGATTGGCTGACCATGATCCAGACCAATATAATCGGTCTGACCTATCTGACAAGGAAAATCTTGCCTCAGATGGTGGAACGAAATGATGGTTATGTTATCAATATGGGGTCAACTGCTGGGACGGTGCCTTATCCAGGGGCCAATGTTTATGGTGCTTCCAAGGCCTTCGTTAAACAGTTCTCATTAAATCTGCGTGCGGACTTGGCTGGAAAACAAATTCGGGTGACCAATATTGAGCCAGGTCTCTGTGAAGGGACCGAGTTTTCGACGGTACGCTTTAAAGGGGATGAAAAACGGGTAGAGGCTCTCTATCGAGATGCCCATGCCATTCAACCAGAAGATATTGCCAATACCGTAGCTTGGCTCATTCAACAGCGCAAGCATGTCAATGTCAACCGCATTGAAATCATGCCGGTTTCCCAAACCTTTGGACCACAACCGGTCTATCGGGGAGACTAGTTTTACTAACCAGCACGATCCGGTGCTGGTTATTTTTCCATGTTGAGGATAGAGAATAGGAGGGAGGAAACCCATGTCAAAAGCCTTAGTGATTGGTTCTACTGTTTGTGATGTTATGGTCTATCTGGATCGACTACCGAGTCGGGAAGGAGACGCCCATATCCATGAGCAGACTTGGTCTCTTGGAGGGTGTGCCTTTAATGTCGTCACCGTACTTCATGCTTTGGGTCAAAATGTTGACTTCATCTCGCCAGTGGGGACGGGTGTCTACGGGGACTTTGTCAAGGCAGAACTCAAGAGGCTGGGCATCCAGACTCCAATCTCAGTAACCGGAGCAAATGGTTGTTGTTATTGCTTTATTGAGTCGGATGGTGAACGGACCTTTTTATCAGATCATGGAGTAGAATATAGTTTTCAGAAGGAATGGCTCCAGTCTCTGGAGCAGGAAAGCTACGAATTTATTTATCTCTGTGGCCTTGAAGTAGAAGAGCCGACTGGATCGGAACTGATTCAATCTGTGTCAAAAGTCAAAGGCCAAGTCATCTTTGCACCAGGACCTCGAGGACTCTTGATTCCTGAGGAGCGTTTGGAAGCCATCTATGATCTCCACCCCATTCTCCATGTTAATGAAGCAGAAGCCAAGGCTTTTTCAGCTTGTGAAGAGATTGCTGACGCAGCTAAGAAACTCTACCAAAGAACGGGGCAGTTAGTCATCGTCACCTTGGGAGAAAAAGGAGCGATCGCATACGATGGTATGTTCTACGAGGTGGCCGGATTTCCGACAGAAATCGTCGATACTGTAGGCGCAGGAGACAGTCATCTGGGAGCCTTTTTAGCGGCATCTTTGCAAGGGCTAGATGTGAAAGAAGCGCTAACCTTTGCTAACCATCTAGCAAGTATGGTTGTGGCGACCAAGGGAGTTCATTTAGAGCGCCATCACTACCATACCCTAGAGCAAGAGTTAAAAAAATTAGTTTATTCAAAAAGAAGCTGACAAACTGTCAGCTTCTTTTTAGTATCATCTTATAACGGACGCTTATTGGGCATGCCTGCTTTTCTTGGGTATTTATTAGGGGTTTCTTTTTTCTTTTCTACAAGAGTGATATAGCGTGGATCCCCATTAGGCAATTCATACTGTAGATTGTCTTCAACCTTGCTAAACAGTAAGTTAAGGGCATTTTTAGCTTCTTCCAACTCTTCTGGAGCATTGCTAGCCTTGAGAGCAAGAAGCCGTCCCCCTACTTTCAGATAGGGAATGGTCAGCTCAGAAAGGACCTGCATGCGGGCTACAGCACGGGCAGTTACGATATCAAATTGGGCACGAAAGGCTTTGTCTTGTGCAAAGTCTTCAGCTCGTCCATGGTAGAAATGTACTCCGCTCAAGCCCAACTCTTCAGCCAGCAAGTGAAGGAAATTGATCCGCTTATTGAGGGAATCAATGATGGTCACATCTAGCTCAGGGAATAGGATTTTCATTGGTAGGCTTGGGAAGCCGGCACCAGCTCCGATATCCAAGAGACGGATGGGGTGGTTTCCAATTAAACCCTGCAAAATGGGTGCGATAGAATCATAAAAATGCTTGAGATAGACTTCGTCTTTTTCTGTGATGGCAGTGAGATTAATTTTCTCATTCCATTCCACGAGGAGCTCAAAATAGCGTTCGTATTGCTCTTTTTGACGATCAGTTAATGGAAAGCCGAGGTCGGCTAAACGGACATAAAATTCTTCTGGTTTCATGCTTTTATTTTACCACAAAATAAGGGAAATTTGATATACTGGTAGAAAGAAATGAAAGGAATTCAATAAAATGATTTGGATTATTCTTGGGATCATTGTGGTCCTTGTGTTGATTGTAGTAGGAGTTTACAACGGTTTGGTGAAAAGCCGGATGCAAACTCGCGAAGCTTGGAGTCAAATTGATGTACAATTGAAACGTCGAAATGACTTGATTCCAAACTTGATTGAAACCGTTAAAGGGTATGCCAAGTACGAAGGAGATACACTAGCAAAAGTGACTCAACTTCGCCAACAAGTGGCTCAAGCTACTTCACCTGCAGAAGCGATGGCAGCCAGTGATGCTCTTTCACGTCAAGTGGCAGGCATTTTTGCGGTTGCTGAAAACTACCCAGACTTGAAGGCTAACACCAACTTCATGCAATTGCAAGAAGAATTGACCAATACAGAAAACAAAATTTCTTATGCCCGTCAATTGTACAACAGTGTCACAAGCAATTACAATGTGAAATTGGAAACTTTCCCAACAAACGTAATTGCTGGAATGTTTGGCTTCAGACAAGCCGAATTCCTTCAAGTGCCTGAAGAAGAAAAAGCTGTACCAAAGGTGGATTTTAGCGGATTAGGAGACTAATATGCTTTTTGACCAAATTGCAAGCAATAAAAGGAGAACCTGGATTCTCCTTATTGCTTTTTTCATACTCTTGGCCCTCATCGGAGCAGCCGTTGGCTACCTCTGGTTAGGCTCCTCACTTGGTGGCGTCATCCTAGCTTTGATTATTGGGGGAATCTATGCCTTTAGCATGATTTTCCAATCAACTGAAGTTGTCATGCGGATGAATGGAGCGCGTGAGGTGACGGAAGAGCAAGCCCCTCAACTCTACCATATTGTCCAAGATATGGCCATGGTAGCCCAGATACCCATGCCTCGGGTCTATATTGTGGATGATCCTTCTATGAATGCATTTGCGACAGGGTCTAATCCTCAAAATGCTGCTGTTGCAGCAACGACAGGTCTTCTAGCTGTGATGAACCGTGAGGAATTGGAGGGAGTCATCGGACACGAAGTCAGCCACATTCGCAATTACGATATTCGCATCTCTACGATTGCGGTTGCCCTTGCCAGTGCCATCACCATGCTTTCTAGCATTGGTGGCCGGATGATGTGGTGGGGCGGTGGCCGTAGCCGGGACGATGATCGAGAAGGTAGCGGTGGTTTGGAGATTGTTATGTTGATCCTTTCCCTGCTTGCCATCGTTTTAGCGCCATTAGCAGCGACCTTGGTCCAGTTAGCCATCTCTCGTCAACGGGAGTTCTTAGCAGACGCTTCCAGTGTCGAATTGACACGGAATCCTCAAGGGATGATCAATGCTTTGTTAAAACTAGACAATAGCGAACCAATGCAACGACATGTCGATGATGCGAGCAGTGCTCTTTTTATCAACGATCCAAAAAAAGAATCCGGATTGCAAAAACTCTTTTATACCCACCCACCCATTGCTGAGCGGGTGGCTCGCCTAAGAAAAATGTAAAAAAAATCCACCAAACGGTGGATTTTTTATTTGGTTGTTAAGAGGAGGGTAGTGAAACCAAGGATGGCAAAGATCCCCCAAGCTAGGGGAAGGCTCCAGATAGCTAGACTAGAAAAGAGAGCTGTCCCAAGTGGCATGGCAAAGCTGACCATCAGTCCCAAAAAGCTAGAGGTAGAAGCTAATTTTTCAGCGGGTAATTTGCTCATTAAAAGGCTGGAAACTTTTGGGTTGATTTTTGCTACAAGATAACCAAGGAAAGTGATGAGTAGAAGGGAAAGAATGTCCCAGTGCATCAGGATGTTTGTAAGCCCAAGCATGGTCAGTCCACCTGCGATCCACAGGAGGGTATGGTGGAGCGATTGCTTGGAAAAATAATCGTGGGGTGTCAGACTAGCCCAGACCATACTTAAAATAGTCACAGCCTCTAGGATCAAGAGGGATTGGCTAAAGCTCAACTGAAAGAAGGGAGAGTGAAGCAGTTGCAAATTGTAGATACCAGAGATGGATCCACCTAAGGCATTGATGAGAACCAATGAGAAGAGCAACTTGCCAAAGTGGTGGACCTCCTCATCTGCAAAAATACTTTTAGCGTTCTGGTACATCTCTTGGCATTCGTGTATCAAAGAATTCTTGCTTTTGGGCTCAATGACGGGATCATGTGTCAGCTGCTTTTTTCTCATCAGGAGACAAGTGGAAGACAGGAGAAAAGTCACTGCATTGATCGAAGCGACCAGGGCGAAATTTTGATGGCTGATGGCTAGTAGCCAAACTCCTAGAGCTTGTCCAGAAATCGAGCAGACCATACTAAGTAATTGGTTGAAGGAATAGGCCTCCATCAAATCCTCGTCGGGGATGTTCTTTTTCATGATAGGGAGTTGCAAGCCTCCGCGATAATCGCTCAAACAATCTGAAACAATGTTTAAAAAGCAAACAATCGAAAAGGCTAGGTAACCCGGAATCTTGGTCATGAGAGCAATAAGGATGAAGAGGATGGCTTGAAGATAGCCAATGCGGATCAACCAGTTAGCTTTTTTCTTCGTGCGGTCAGCCTTCATACCAACAAAAATGGTAAAGAGGCTAGGAATAAATACAATTAGATTGGCAATGCCAACTGCCAGACTAGGCTGAGGCATGCTGGCAGCAAAGACCACAAAGACCAGATTGTAGATGGCAGCACCAAGGGTATTTAAAAAGCGAGAAAGGCTGAGTAAGGCAAAAATATTATTACGAGCTAAGAGTTTCATAAGCCTTCCTCTTTCACGTGATCAGTTGCTAGGACTTGTTTGATAGATCGAACGATCTGTTTGAAGAGGTCTAGTTTCTCATCATCAGAGAGAAGAAGTTCCTGATCCTTCAGATAAACGCTGGTATGTGAGAGAAGAAAGCGGAGGAAGTGGCTTTTTAGTTTGGTTATCATGGGAAGAACCTTCTTTCTTTACTTGATAGTCCTATTGTAAAACTAAAAAACAAGAAAAAATAAATGTTGCATATTTTCAACAAAAAGAGGCTGGGACAAAAGTCCTAGCCTCTTTATTTTTTTGGATTGTCGAGCAAGACGCAGTGGTTGAGTGGGCTCTACTACGCTGATTTCATCAGCTTTTACAGCCCTACTCAACTGTGCGGAGGTGGGACGACGAAATCGAATTCTAACGAATTACCGATTTCTGTCCCACTCTCTTTTCAGGCTTCCTTGATGAGTTCTTGCATGCTCTGTTTGTAGTAGTTGGTGCTGTCCTTGCAATCAAGAATGGATAGGACCTGAATGGCCTGCTCCATCTTTTCAAGACCGATTTCTTTTTCTCCCTTTCGATAGAGAAATTCTCCTTTGGCGTAGAGATAAACCGTCCGAAGGTAGGCTTCGTTCTCAGAGTAAAAGTGGTCGTTAATTAGGTGATCAAAAAAAGATGCATCTTCAAATTCATTTGAACTAATGGCGAGAAAGAAGCCATTAAGAAAAATAGAGTTAAGGGCAGAACGAGAAGAGTCTAGGAGAAGCTTGAAATCCTCCCTTTGGACCAACTCCTCTGTGTATTGGCGATAGAGGTGACTAGAGAAAAGTGGAGAGGTCAGAGAAAACAGGTTTAATTCAAAATTTCCCCAGATTGTGACAGAGAAGAGATAATCATGGAGGAAATCCAGTTCCTCTTGGCTAGCGGTGAGCTCCACCTCAGGATAGAAGCCAAGCATTTGGACTTTGAGAATAATGCTGGCTAAGAGGTCTTCTTTTTTGTGATGTTTCTGATAGGCTAGCTGGTAAGTTTGGTACAAGGCTTGGTCGTGTTCCAAGCTCATGTTTTCATAGTGCTCTTTCAACAATTTGGGAATAAAAGAGTGCTGATCGATTCCAGCTAGATGGGAAAACTCACTGAGGCTGGTTTTGATCTGTTGAAGGGCCTGAAAAAAACGTTGCGTGGTCAGGTCATTTTCCCCTCTTTCAAATCGAGATAGCATGGAGCGTGAAAATTCGCCACCCGTAGCCTCCTCTAAAGAGATGTGGCGACTTTCACGTATTTGCCGAAAAACTGCTCCGATATCTTTCATGAATTCTCCTCTATCTAACAATGCCCTAGCAAGTGACTCTCTTTTGTCCAAGAGATGGTGAGACCCTTGTGTACAACACCAATTGCCTAGTTTCTGTATCTTTTTTCATGATTATAACAAATTTTTGAGGAGACTTCTTGGTTGAGGGGCAGCTTCATGATATACTAGTAGTATCTAGAAGATTTGAGGACAAAAGAATGAACCTATTTACACAAGAAATCCGTAAAAATCCTGAAGGACTAGCTTTTGATCAAGAGTTGGATTTGCTCAAGGAATTGCAAAAGCGTAATCCAGAAATTCTTGATTTAAAGAATGTGACAGCGGCAGGACGAGTAGCCTATGATACAGGCCTCTATGTCTTGGATTACCAGTTGACCTACACCATCGTTTTGGCATCTAGCCGAAGCATGGAGCCTGTTGAGCTTCAAGAGAGCTATCCTGTAACAGAGGTGTTTGCGGAGGATGTACAGTCTGACGCAGATATCGAGGCCCTAGAGGAAGACTTGATCCTTCCAATCGAAGGTGGGAAGATTGACCTGAGTGAGAGTGTAGCGGATAATATTCTGCTCAATATTCCTCTCAAGGTTCTCACTCCAGAAGAAGAGGCTGGACAAGGTTTTATCGAAGGCAATGATTGGAAAATCCTATCCGAAGAAGAATACCAAGCCGCTCAAGCGATTAAGAAAGAAGAAAACAGTCCTTTCGCCGGTCTAAATGGCTTGTTTGACGAAGAATAAGCTAGAGATTGCATTTGATAAATTTAGACATAAATACAGGTCTTTTCTTTGAGGAAAGGCCTTCTTTTGATATACTAGGATTAATAAATAACAGAGGGGAGACCTCTAAAAAAGGAGAAAAAGTATGGATACTTTATTTATTCCAGGTTGGTTGATTACCGGCCTAATAGTCGCAGTTATTATTTTGATTTTGCTTGTTAAAGGTTATGTGAACGCTAAACCCAACGAAGTCGTGGTCATTACCGGTCTTCGGAAGCAACGTCACTTGCGTGGGAAAGCTGGCTTTATGATTCCCTTTGTCGAACAACGCTCTTATCTTGATATTGAGCAATTCTCGACAGATGTTCGGACGTCAGAAGCAGTCCCAACATTGGACTTCATTAACGTCCGTGCCGATGCAGCTGTTAAATTAAAAATCGGTACAACCGATGAAATGATTGCCCGGGCTGCAGAAAACTTCTTGAACTGGAATACGACAGATATTTCCAATTCTGTCCAAGATGTCTTGGAAGGAAACTTGCGGGAAGTGATCGGTCAGATGGAGCTCCGTAAGATGGTCAATGACCGTCAAGAGTTTGCCTCAAAAGTGCAGGACAACGTAGCACCAGACTTGGCAAAAATGGGTCTAGAAGTCATCGCCTTTACGGTTCAATCCTTCTCTGATGAAGGGGGAGTCATCGATAACCTCGGGATTGAAAATGTTGAAACCATTAAGAAAGATGCCTTGATTGCCAAAGCCAAAGCAGAACGTGAACGCAAGGAAGTCGAAGCAGAACAAGATAAATTGGCTAACGACAAACGCGTCGCTGCCGATCTTGAAATTGCGCAAAAACAAAATGAACTGAAACTCAAACAAGCAGCCCTCAAGCAAGAAGCAGACATTGCCCAAGCAAAAGCAGATGCCGCTAAAGGAATTGAGGCAGAAGTGCAACGTCGTGAACAAGAGCGCGTGGCAGCCGAAGCCAATATCATGAAACAGGAAAAAGAAGCGGAAGTCAAAGAGCGCGAAGTTAAGGTTCGTGAGCAAGAATTGGATGCCAACATCCGCAAACAAGCTGAAGCTGAAAAATATGCGCGTCAACAAGCTGCAGAAGCAGAATTGATCGAACGCCAACGCAAGGCCGAAGCTGAACTCTTCGAAACACAAAAAGAAGCCGAAGCTCGGAAAGCCCAAGCCGAAGCTGAGAAATTTGCCCAATTGCAAGAGGCCGAAGCTATTGAAGCCAAAGGTCGTGCCGAGGCTGAAGCTATTCGCTTGAAACTGGAAGCCGAAGCCAAAGGTTTGGACCAAAAGGCCGAAGCCATGAAGAAAATGCAAGAAGCAGCCATTACTGAAATGGTCGTTGACAAGTTGCCTGAAATTGCGCGTGCTGTCGCAGAACCATTAACCAAGGTTGATAAGATCACCATGTACGGGGAAGGCAATGCTTCTAAGATGGTGGGCGATATTATGCAAAGTATCGACCAAGTCTCTCAAGGAGCCGGATTTGATATTCGTCAATTGCTAGCAGGAGCTCTTGGGGTCAATATGACGGTCAACAAACTCAAAGAAGGAGAACAACCGGTCATTGAAGCAGAGGAGTTAGCTTCTAAAGAAGATTAATGCCATTCATCAAGAAGTGTCTGAGAACTGTTTCTCGGGCACTTTTGTTTTTAAGATCAAATGACTTGCATGATCTTCTCCCTCTTGGAGAAGGCGGGAAGCTATTTTCTGCTTTCTTTTGAGGAGGAAAAATGGTAGAATAAAGGCAAACTATAAAGAGGAGTGTCACATGACTAAAGCAAACTTTGGTGTTGTTGGTATGGCCGTAATGGGTCGTAACCTTGCCCTTAATATCGAATCTCGTGGCTATACAGTTGCCATTTTTAACCGTAGTAAAGAAAAAACAGAAGATGTGATTGCTTGCCATCCTGATAAAAACTTTGTGCCAAGCTATGATATCGAAAGCTTCGTAAACTCAATCGAAAAACCACGTCGTATCATGCTCATGGTTCAAGCAGGACCTGGTACAGACGCAACTATCCAAGCCCTTCTTCCACATTTGGATAAAGGTGATATCTTGATCGACGGAGGAAACACTTTCTATAAAGATACCATCCGTCGTAACGAAGAGTTGGCGAATTCAGGGATCAACTTTATCGGTACAGGTGTATCTGGTGGTGAAAAAGGTGCCCTTGAAGGTCCTTCTATCATGCCTGGTGGACAAAAAGAAGCATATGACTTGGTAGCTGACGTTCTTGAAGAAATCTCTGCAAAAGCACCTGAAGATGGAAAACCATGTGTGACATACATCGGTCCTGATGGAGCTGGTCACTACGTGAAAATGGTCCACAACGGGATCGAGTACGGGGATATGCAATTGATCGCAGAAAGCTATGACCTCATGCAACACTTGCTTGGCCTTTCTGCAGAAGACATGGCTGAAATCTTCACTGAGTGGAACAAAGGTGAATTGGACAGCTACTTGATTGAAATCACTGCGGATATCCTTGGACGCAAAGACGATGAAGGTCAAGACGGACCAATCGTAGACTACATCCTTGATGCTGCAGGAAACAAAGGAACTGGTAAATGGACTAGCCAATCAGCGCTTGATCTTGGTGTGCCATTGTCACTGATTACTGAGTCGGTATTTGCGCGCTACATTTCAACTTATAAAGAAGAACGTGTACACGCTAGCAAGGTGCTTCCAAAACCAGCTGCTTTCAAATTTGAAGGAGACAAGGCTGAGTTGATTGAAAAGATCCGTCAAGCCCTTTACTTCTCAAAAATCATTTCTTACGCACAAGGTTTTGCGCAATTGCGTGTAGCTTCTAAAGAAAATAACTGGAACTTGCCATTTGCAGATATCGCATCTATCTGGCGCGCTGGATGTATCATCCGTTCACGTTTCTTACAAAAGATTACAGATGCTTACAGACGTGATGCAGATCTTGCCAACCTTCTTTTAGATGAGTATTTCTTGGATGTAACAGCTAAGTACCAACAATCAGTTCGTGATATCGTAGCTCTTGCTGTTCAAGCAGGTGTTCCAGTACCAACCTTCTCAGCTGCCATCACTTACTTTGATAGCTACCGTTCAGCTGACCTTCCAGCAAACTTGATCCAAGCACAACGTGATTACTTTGGTGCCCACACATATAAACGTAAAGACAAAGAAGGTACCTTCCACTATTCTTGGTACGACGAAAAATAATCTTGCTCTATGGTCAAACGAGTTCTACTAGTAGAAAATGAGAAGCAAATCGCTCGCTTCATTGATTTGGAACTTCAAAAAGAGGGGTATCAAGTTGATGTGGTCGAAGATGGAAAAGCGGGTCTGTCCTTGATTGCTGCGACCAAATATGATCTGATCTTGTTTAATTACGATTTGTCAGATATGTCTGGTGAAACATTCGCAGAGGAAATCAGTCGGATTCGCCCAGCTTCTGTTTTGATTGTTTTGGATAGCCGCGAAAAAATTGCTGAGCACAAAGAGAGTATTCAGCGCTTTGCCGTTTCCTATATGGTCAAACCCTTTATTATCAGCGATTTGGTAGATAAGATCACAGCCATTTTTAGAGGACGTGATTATATTGACCAACATTGTAGCCAGATGAAAATCCCAACATCATACCGCAATTTGCGCATTGATGTGGAACACCATACCGTCTATCGTGGGAAAGACATGATTAGTTTGACCCGCAGGGAGTATGATCTCTTAGCGACTCTGATGGGAAGCAAAGGGGTGGTGACACGAGATCAGTTGTTGGAAAGTGTCTGGAAGTACGAGAGTACAGGTGAGACTAATATTGTGGACGTCTATATCCGTTATCTCCGTGGGAAAATTGATCTACCCGGTCAAAAAAGCTATATTAAGACCGTTCGTGGGATTGGCTATGCCATGCAAGACGCATTAGAATAAAATATTCGAACCCTTAGAGGGTTCGAATATTTTTATACTTCAAGGGAAACGTTTGCGTTCGGGAAGAATAGGTTTTAAAAAGGATTTGGCTTAAAAAAGATAAAATTTGGAGAAAAAAATGGATGTAAGGCTTTACAAATTTTTAAAATATGGTATACTAGAAACAAATTAAGCGCAAACGTTTTCTTAAAACAAAGCCTTAAACAATATAAGGAGGTTGAATGATGAACAAAGGATCATTCAAAAGTTTATTTAGCTTTGAATTCTGGCAGAAGTTCGGTAAGGCCTTGATGGTCGTTATCGCTGTCATGCCAGCGGCTGGGTTGATGATTTCAATCGGGAAATCAATCCCTATGATCAACCCGAATTTATCTCCACTTGTTATTACAGGTGGGATTCTCGAACAAATCGGTTGGGGGGTTATCGGTAACCTTCACATCCTCTTTGCACTCGCTATCGGTGGTAGCTGGGCCAAAGAGCGTGCAGGGGGTGCCTTTGCAGCTGGTCTCTCTTTCATCTTGATTAACCGTATTACCGGTGCAGTTTTCGGAGTGACATCTGCAATGTTAGCTGATAAAGCTGCAACGGTTCATACAATCTTCGGTGGATCGATTAAAGTTGCGGATTATTTCATCAGTGTTCTTGAAGCACCAGCCCTTAATATGGGGGTATTTGTAGGGATTATCTCAGGTTTCGTTGGAGCAACTGCCTTCAATAAATACTACAACTACCGTAAACTCCCAGAAGCCCTTTCTTTCTTCAATGGGAAACGCTTTGTACCATTCGTTGTTATCGTCCGTTCAGCTGCTACAGCCTTGGTTTTGGCAGCCTTGTGGCCAGTAGTTCAATCAGGAATTAATGGATTTGGTGTTTGGATTGCCAACTCACAATCAACAGCTCCAGTATTGGCACCATTCTTGTTTGGTACCTTGGAACGTCTTCTCTTGCCATTTGGTCTTCACCACATGTTGACCATTCCAATCAACTATACTCAATTGGGTGGTAGCTACCAAGTTCTTACAGGTGCTGCCAAAGGAACAACTGTATTTGGACAAGATCCACTTTGGTTGGCTTGGGTAACAGACCTTGTCAACTTGAAGAAAGCTGATCCTAGCCAATACCAACACTTGCTTCATGCTTACACACCAGCTCGTTTCAAAGTTGGTCAAATGATCGGATCATTTGGTATCTTGATGGGGATTGTGGTTGCCATCTACCGCAATGTGGATCCAGATAAAAAAGAAAAATACAAAGGGATGCTTTTTGCAACTGCCCTTGCAACATTCTTGACAGGTGTAACAGAACCAATTGAATACATGTTCATGTTTATTGCTACACCATTGTACATCATCTATGCTCTTGTTCAAGGGGCTGCCTTTGCAATGGCTGACTTGGTTCACCTTCGTGTCCACTCATTCGGTTCAATCGAGTTCTTGACACGTACCCCAATGGCCATCAACGCTGGTTTGGCATTAGATATCTTTAACTTTGTATGGGTAACAGTCCTCTTTGCCTTTATCATGTACTTCATTGCTAACTTCATGATTAAGAAATTCAATTATGCAACTCCAGGACGTAACGGTAACTATGAACAAAATGATGATGCCCCTGCAGGAGATGGTGCAGCAGCAGGTGCTGCTACAAGCTCAGCAAGCTCACAAGTCATTAACATTATCAACCTTCTTGGTGGACGTGCCAATATCGTAGACGTTGACGCATGTATGACTCGTCTTCGTGTAACTGTTAAGGACGCTGAAAAAGTCGGAACAGAAGAACAATGGAAAGCTGAAGGCGCTATGGGTCTTGTCATGAAAGGACAAGGTGTCCAAGCGATCTACGGACCTAAAGCTGACGTATTGAAATCTGATATCCAAGACGTACTTGATTCAGGTGAAGTTATTCCTGAAACACTTCCTAGCCAAATGACAGCAGTTCAAAAGGCTGAAGCAACCTTTAAAGGGGTAACAGATGAAGTTCACTCCGTTGCAGATGGTGAAGTTATCAATATTGAAGATGTGAAAGATCCTGTATTCTCACAAAAAATGATGGGAGACGGATTTGCAGTTGAGCCTGAAAATGGCCATATCGTTTCACCAGTTGCTGGTAAAGTTACTAGCGTCTTCCCAACCAAACATGCCCTTGGTTTGGTAACAGATAATGGTTTGGAAGTCTTAGTTCACATCGGTCTAGATACAGTTAGTCTTGAAGGAAAACCATTTGAGGTTAAAGTTACTGAAGGTCAAACAGTGGCTACTGGAGACCTCTTGGTAGAAGCAGACCTTGATGCAATCCGTGCAGCTGGTCGTGAAACTTCAACAATTGTTGTCTTCACAAATGCAGATGCGATTAAATCCGTTAAGGTCGAACATACTGGTAAATTGGCAGCAAATGCACCAGTTGCAACAGTAGAATTATAAGAGATGTCGGCAAAGAAAACGAGGTTGGGGCAGTGTACCCGGCCTCTTGCCGTTTCTTGATTTGAAAAGAAGGAGAAATCAGGGGATGAAATTTTTAACATTAAATTCCCATAGTTGGATGGAAGAGAATGCCCAGCAAAAATTTGAGACCCTCAAGGAGCAAATTTTAGAAGCACAATATGATGTGATCTGTTTCCAAGAGGTCAATCAAGAAATGGCCTCAGAAGTAGTCAAAACGGATGAGTATTATCAAGCTTTGCCATCAGCTGTAGCCATTCACAAGGATCACTTTGTTCGCGTATTGGTTGAGGAGTTGGCTGCTCAAGGTCTTCACTATTACTGGACTTGGGCTTACAACCATATTGGCTATGATCACCTCAATGAGGGGGTAGCCGTTCTTTCGCGTCAACCTTTGAAGGCGGATGAGATTTTGGTCTCCAATATGGATGATCCAACGGACTACCATACGCGTCGGGTGGCCGTTGCCCATACAAGTGTAGATGGCAAAGAGATTGCTGTTGCCAGTGTCCATCTTTCTTGGTGGGACAAAGGCTTCCAATTTGAGTGGCCACGCATTGAGAACTACTTCAGCCAAGTAGGGAAACCCTTTATTCTAGCGGGTGATTTCAATAATCCTGTTGGTCAAGAAGGCTATGAAACAATTCTATCAAGTTCACTTGAACTTCAAGATAGCTTTATTGAAGCTAAAGAAACAAAGGGTACCTATACTGTAGGTCCTGGAATTGATGGCTGGACGGACAATCAAATTCCCTTGCGAATTGATTACGTCTTTGCAAGTCCAGAATGGGACATCCAGCGTCTTCATGTCATCTTTGATGGGGAAAATAAACCCCATGTCAGTGACCACTATGGCTTAGAAGCTGAATTATCACTTTAATATAAACGGAGAGTCGAAAGGAAAACGATTTTTTTCAAATCGTCCTTCGACTCTTTTTTTATGTATCAAAGAGGAGCAGGCATAGGGGATTCTCCTGTTCTTCTGCTTTCTTTACGATTCAATTTATGGTAAAATGAAGTGTTAAAACAGTTTAAGGAGGTAGCAAATGCGTTGTCCAAAATGTGGTGGAAGTAAGTCTAGTGTGGTGGATAGTCGACAAGCTGAAGATGGGAATACCATCCGTCGTCGCAGGGAATGCGAAGAATGCCATTATCGCTTTACTACCTACGAACGTGTAGAAGAACGGACACTAGTAGTTGTCAAAAAGGATGGGACACGCGAGCAATTTTCTCGTGATAAAATCTTTAATGGCATTATCCGCTCGGCTCAAAAACGGCCTGTTTCTAGTGATGAAATCGAAGAAATTGTAAACCGGATTGAGCAAAAGGTTCGCAGCCAAAGTGATAATGAAATCAACAGTGAGTATATTGGTTCTTTGGTCATGGATGAGTTGGCAGATCTGGATGAGATCACCTATGTCCGTTTTGCTAGTGTTTACCGGAGTTTCAAGGATGTTGGTGAATTAGAGACCCTCTTGAAGCAAATCACGAAGGGAACCAAGAAGAAAAAGGAAAGATAGATGAAGCCCAATACGCCTTTCGCATTTTTAAAAAATAATCTTCTTCCACCGGCAGGGGCTGCATTGGAGCAGTATTACCTGCCTATTTTGGAGACGGATACGGTAGCGGTTTATCGGTATCTACTCGCCTCTTACGATCAGGGTGAAAAACAATATTTACTGGCACAAATCCTCAATCATTTGAATATAGGATTTCCACAGTTGCTACTTGCCTTTGATCGTTTAATTGCCATGGGGTTGATCGATCTCTATGAGGAAGAAGTTGGGATCACCATTCAGTTACATGCTCCTCTTGAGGCAGGAGAATTTTTTTCGAATGCTGTTTTCAAACGCTTGCTTGAAAAAAAGATTGGGGAAAAGGCCGTGGAAGATCTGCTCCCAGTACGCTCTTTAGGGACTAGACGGCAAGTTTCCTTCTCGCAAGTCTTTGGAATAGATGCTGGGGAGACGACCGTTCTTCCAAGTAAGAAACAGCAGTTTGATATGGAGATGTTTAAGCGAATGATGGGGCGTGATGGACTTCGTTTTGCGGATGAAGGAGAAGCAACCCTAGCTCTCTTTGCCATCGCAGAAGAGCAACAATGGACCTGGTATGAAACCTATCTCCTAGCAAAAGAAACGGCTGTAGACCGGATTGTCTCTCCAAAGAGAATGAAGCAAAAGTTGGCTCAGGCCAACCAAGAGCAACCCCGCATGTCCTATAGCCGTCAGGAAGAAACCATTCTGAGAGAAGCTAAGGCAAAATCCAGCCTACAATTTCTAGCGGAGATTAAGAAGGCACGCAATGCGACCATTACGCAGAGCGAACGCAAGACTTTATCCAAGTTAGCTGATCTAGGCTTACTAGATGAGGTGATCAATATTATCTTATTGTTGACCTTTAACAAGACCCAGTCTGCTAATCTCAATGAAAAGTATGCTTTGAAGGTAGGAAATGATTTTTCTTATCAAGGGGTCAACAGTGCAGAAATGGCGATTTTAAAAGTCCGAGAACGTCAGGAACAGACTAAGTCTCAAGGAAACAAGGGGACGACAACTGCCCCAGCCAAAGGCAAGCCAAGCAATGTTCCTAAGTGGAGCCAACCGCACTATCAAAATCAAACCAGTCAAAAAGAAAAAGTGGATCTTGCAAAAGAGAAACAACGCCTATTAGAAAAATTAAATCAAGGAGGTGAGTAGATGGAAAGTGTAGGTCAAACCCTGTCTCACATGAATCGTGCCCGCCAATTCAACTATGAGGATTTGGTGGCACAGATTTTAGCAGACCAAGAAGTCGCTGCCTTTATCCAAGCTCAGTCTTTGTCTGAGCAAGAAATTCGACGGAGTATTTCAAAATTTAATCAATACATTAGTGAACGCAACCGTTTCTTATTGGGAGATCCAGATTATATTGCCAAAGGTTATAAGCCCATCCTAACCATGAATGAAGGTTATGCAGATGTGGCCTATGAGGAGACACCAGAGTTAATCGAAGCCCAAAAACGAGCTGCGATCAACCAACGTCTCAACTTGATCAATCTCCCTTCAACCTTGAAAGAAGCGAGTCTAGCCAAGGTGGAACTCGATGATAAGGGGCGATTTGAGGCCTTTGAAGAATTAGCTAATTTTGTGGCCAACTATCCTGAATATCAAAAGGGGATCTACCTCTATGGTGATTTCGGAGTAGGAAAGAGCTACATGATGGCAGCCTTGGCTCATGATTTATCCGAAAAACGCCAGGCCTCTACTACCCTACTTCATTTTCCAAGTTTTGCTATCGATGTTAAAAATGCCATCAGTTCAGGCTTGGTCAAAGAAACCGTCGATCAGGTGAAAAAAGCCGAAATTTTAATTCTGGATGATATCGGTGCGGAACAGATGTCAGCCTGGGTGCGAGATGAAATCTTACAAGTGATTTTGCAGCACCGAATGCAGGAAAATCTCCCAACCTTCTTTACTTCTAACTTTAATTTTGAAGAGTTGGAACGTCATTTTGCAGCTTCGCGTAATGGAGATGAAACCTGGCAGGCCAAACGGGTCATGGAGCGCGTGAAATTTTTAGCCAAGGAAATCCATTTGGAAGGAGTCAATCGCCGATGAATGAAACCATCCGTTTAATGAAATCTCATTTTTCTGTTCGCCGTTTTAAGGAAGAAGCCATCAAAGAAGCTGACCTCAAGGAAATTTTATCAGCTGGGCAGATGGCATCAAGTTGGAAAAACTTTCAGTCTTATTCTGTGATTGTGGTCAAAAGCAAGGAGAAGAAAGAAGCTCTTTACGACTTGCTTCCTCAAGAAGCGATTCGCCAATCAGATGTCTTTCTCCTCTTTGTTGGAGATTTAAACCGCGCTGAAAAAGCTGTCAAACTTCATGAGCAGGATTTCCATCCTGAAGGGGTGGACAACTTACTGATCACCTCAGTGGATGCGGCTCTAGCAGCTCAAAATACGCTATTGGCAGCTGAAAGTCTCGGCTATGGTGGAGTGATTATCGGCATGTTGCGCTACTGTTCAGAAGAAGTCGCAGAACTCTTCCGTCTGCCAGGCTATACCTATCCTGTTTTTGGGATTGCTCTCGGAGTACCTAATCAGCAGCATGCAGTGAAACCACGTTTGCCATTGGAGCAGGTTGCTTTTGAAGAAGAATACCAAAAACAAGACCCATCAGTTGTGACTGCCTATGACAAGGTTCAGGCAGATTATGCTGGAGCGCGTGCAACAGACAGCTGGAGCGAGCGCCTTGCAGCTCAATTTGGTCAACCTGAACAAGAAGAGACCAAAAAACTACTAAAAAAACACAAACTATTATGAAATGAAGAGAGGCGTTCTTGAACCGAGGTCTCGCCTTTCATTAGAAAAGAGGAAATCATGGCCCTACCAACTATTGCGATTGTAGGCCGTCCCAATGTCGGAAAATCGACACTCTTTAACCGGATTGCCGGTGAGCGGATTTCCATCGTTGAGGATGTAGAAGGAGTCACTCGTGACCGCATTTATGCAACAGCTGAGTGGTTGAATCGAAAATTTAGTATCATTGATACGGGGGGAATTGATGACGTAGATGCCCCATTTATGGAGCAAATCAAGCATCAGGCAGAAATTGCTATGGACGAAGCAGATGTGATCGTCTTTGTCGTTTCTGGGAAAGAAGGGATCACGGATGCGGATGAATATGTCACTCGTATCTTGTATAAGACCCATAAACCGGTGATTCTTGCAGTCAACAAGGTGGATAACCCAGAGATGCGCAATGATATCTATGACTTTTATGCCTTAGGACTAGGTGAGCCACTACCAGTATCCTCTGTCCACGGGATCGGAACTGGGGATGTGCTCGATGCCATCATCGAAAATCTTCCGAATGACACAGAAGAAGAAAATCCAGATATCATCAAATTTAGCTTGATTGGTCGTCCAAATGTTGGGAAATCAAGCTTGATCAATGCGATCCTTGGAGAAGACCGGGTCATCGCAAGCCCTGTTGCTGGAACCACACGGGATGCCATCGATACCCATTTTACCGATGCAGATGGCCAAGAATTTACCATGATCGATACAGCTGGTATGCGCAAATCTGGTAAAATCTATGAAAACACTGAGAAATATTCTATCATGCGTGCCATGCGTGCCATCGACCGCTCAGATGTGGTTTTGATGGTTATCAATGCCGAAGAAGGGATTCGGGAGTATGACAAACGGATCGCTGGCTTTGCTCATGAAGCTGGTAAAGGTATGATCATTGTTGTCAACAAATGGGATACCATTGAAAAAGACAACCATACCATGAAGCAGTGGGAAGATGACATTCGCGATCAATTCCAATACCTTTCTTATGCGCCGATTGTTTTTGTCTCTGCCTTAACCAAACAACGCTTGCACAAGTTGCCAGAGATGATTAAACAGATCAGTGAGAGTCAAAATACACGGATTCCTTCAGCTGTCTTGAACGATGTGATTATGGATGCCATTGCCATTAATCCAACGCCGACCGACAAAGGAAAACGTCTCAAGATCTTCTATGCGACACAAGTGGCAACCAAGCCGCCAACTTTTGTGGTCTTTGTTAACGAAGAAGAACTGATGCACTTCTCATACCTCCGTTTCTTGGAGAACCAAATTCGCAAGGCCTTTGTTTTTGAAGGAACTCCAATCCATTTGATTGCGCGAAAACGGAAGTAGGGAATACGAGACAAATGGATCAAAGTGGAGAAGGATATTTCAAATGATAAAACGCTCATTCTTCCAACTATGAAAACAACTAAAAGTAGCGCATAAGCGTTGCTTTTTTTAATAAGCTGGTAAAATGAAGTGGAGGATAGTCAGATGCGTAGTATCATGGTCCGGATATTCTTTATTCCTTATGCTTTTTTTAAGGATGAGTAGAGTAAACTCATGAAGATCATGAGAGCTTTAGGTTTGTGTACTTATTATTTAAAATCTATCTGTATCTCTTGTTTCTCGGTTCGATCGTAAGCTTGGAGCTCTTGATCCTATTGTTGGGGATTTTATTAAAAAATAGGTCGTGTTTTTTGTCTTTTTCTGTGGGCTATCAGGATCTTTCTCCTCTCTATTTATCTATTCTGTCTATTGTTCGCTCAGACGGTTAAAAGAGAAAAATCATGGATAGCTGATTGAGGTAACTCTATTACGAAATCAGGTGAAAAGCTGGGACAATACTGTCTCAGTTTTTTTCTAAAAGTAAGTTAAAATCCTTTTAATAGTAAAATTATCTTTTCTAATTTTTTCTTAAATATGGTATAATAAAGGGATTAATCTAAGGTGGTAAACATGGCAAAATTAATTCCTGGGAAGGTTCGTTCACAAGGGAGCCTTCTCTATGAAGCTGGGAAGGTTTCCCTTCAGGAAGTAAAAGAAAAATACCTGTATTTTCGGGTGGAAGAAGAAAGCTTGCGGTACAGTTTGGACGACGATGCCGTTTTTTGTAGCTGTGCTTTCTTTCAAAAGAAAAAATTCTGTACGCATCTAGCAGCTGTAGAAGCTTTTTTGAAGAATGATGACAGTGGGAAAGCAGCTCTTACAAGCCTTGAAGAAGACGCCACGGCGACTGAAGAAACGCAGGAGAAGGTCTCTTTTGGAAGTTTGTTTTTAGACCAGGTCCTTCCAAAAATCGAAAAGAAAGAAACACGCTATGTCTTATCAGCAGTCGGGCAGGAGGATGAATACTCTGGTCAATTCTTGTGGACTCTTCGCATTCGTCGCTTGCCAGACGAGCGCTCTTATGTGATCAGAGATGTACTAGCTTTTTTGCAGACCCTTCAGAAAGAAGGCCATTTTGCAATTGGCAAAAGTTACTATGAACCCATTTCTTACTTAGAATTTGATGGGTCTAGTCAGGATGTGATCAATTTCCTACAAGGCTTGGTCATAGATAGTGGATCGAAAGAGCAAGATTTCTTTCCCAATGCTGGACGCCATCTTTATTTTCCACCGACTCTCTTTGAAGAAGCTGTAGAATTATTGATGAATTTGGATTCCTTCCTCTTGCAATACAGCATGTACGATTTTTCTGAAGTCTATTTTCAGGATGTCCATGGGGAGGAAGAACTCTTTCATTTTCAGGTGGAAGACCATGGTGATTTTTACGAATTGATCATTACGGAGCCACAAGTGAAGGTTGTCGAGTCTGCTGTTTACCTGTTTCGAAATGGTGTTTTCTATCACCTGACGCCCCAACAGCGAACCCTATGGAAGGCCATCCAAGATCTTCCAATGGATCAGGATCGCAAAAAACGCCTGCATTTTGATCCAACGGATCAAACAAAGCTTTCCTATAGTTTAAAAGAGTTCAAAAAACTGGGGCAAATAACAGCTCCGACCAGCTTTTTAATCCACGATTTCACTCCAGAATTTCATTTTGATCTAGCACAGGACCAGACTGTTTTACTGGATGTTGTCTTTCAATACCAGGATCGTGTGGTGACCACGCGTGAGGAACTCCTCAATCTTCCTTATTCCAGTGATTTCGATAAGGAGCAAGAAGTCCTTTCAACCATGCTAGCAGCAGGTTTTACAGACGACTTTTCTTCCCAAAGAAGTCCTTTATCAAGTGAGCAAATCTATCCATTCTTTCACCAACAGATCCCGACTTTTGAAGCCTTAGGAGAGGTTACCCTCTCTGATAGCCTTTTAGATCTTTATCAAGTGGAGCGTCCAAAAATTGATGTTAAAACCAATGGCAGTCTACTGGAGATCGGTTTTGACTTTGAAAGTGTGGATCCAGCCGAAGTGGACCAGGTCCTCAAAGCTCTAGTAGGGCAAAAAGACTATTTTGTCAGCCATACAGGGAAAGTTCTTGTCTTTGATGAAGAAACTAAGAAGATCAGTCGAGCCTTAGCAGATCTGCGGGCGAAAATGAGCAAGGGTGGGAAACTACAAGCCCGCCGGATTGCCGCTTATCAGCTATCTGATTTGTTGGCAGATCAAGACAATGTTCATTTTTCAGAAGACTTTCGAAATTTAGCTCATGATTTGACTCATCCAGAAGACTTCCAACTCCCTCAGATGACAATCCAAGCGACCCTAAGGGATTACCAAGAAACAGGGGTCAAATGGTTCTCCATGTTAAATCATTATGGTTTTGGTGGTATTTTAGCGGATGATATGGGGCTTGGGAAAACCCTGCAGACTATTTCCTTCTTGACCAGTGTCGCAAAAAAAGAAACTAAAATCTTGATTCTAGCTCCATCTAGTCTCATCTACAATTGGAAACAAGAATTTTCAAAATTCGCTCCTCAGATGGAAGTGGCAGTCGTCTATGGTCTCAAGCAGCACCGAGATGAACTCATCGCAACCAATCCACAGGTAGTTATCACTAGTTACGCGTCTTTCCGTCAAGATGTGGAGGAATACCAGAAGAATCAGTATGAGTACTTGATTCTAGATGAAGCCCAGGTCATGAAAAATGCCCAAACCAAGATTGCCCAACACTTACGTGGCTTTGAGGTTCCGCATGTGTTTGCCTTATCTGGGACACCGATTGAAAATCATGTGGGTGAACTCTGGTCTATTTTCCAAATTGTTCTTCCAGGGCTCTTCCCAGCTAAAAGAGAATTTCAAAAATTGAGTCCTGAGACCATTGCACGATTTGTCAAACCTTTTGTCATGAGACGGAAAAAAGATGAAGTGCTCCAAGAATTACCGGACTTGATTGAAACAACCTACCACAATGAGTTGGATGAAAGCCAAAAAACGATCTATTTGGCTCAATTAAAACAAATTCAAGATCGGGTTCGAAGCTCTAGCGAGGAAGAACTAAATCGGAGTAAGGTGGAAATTCTCTCGGGTCTCATGCGCCTTCGCCAAATCTGTGATACCCCCGCCCTCTTTATGGAAGACTATCAGGGAGATAGTGGGAAATTGGAGAGCCTTCGAGATCTTTTGGGTCAAATCAAGGATGGCGAACACCGGGTTTTGATCTTCTCTCAATTTAGAGGCATGCTGGATATCCTAGAGCAGGAAATTGACCAGCTTGGCATGACCTCCTTTAAAATCACAGGTTCTACTCCCGCTAAAGATCGACAAGAAATGACCAATGCTTTTAATGCAGGTGAGCGCCATGCTTTTCTCATTTCTCTGAAGGCTGGAGGGGTTGGATTGAACCTCACTGGTGCCGATACGGTCATCTTAGTCGATTTGTGGTGGAATCCTGCAGTGGAAGACCAAGCTATTGGACGTGCCCATCGAATGGGACAGGAACAAAATGTTGAAGTTTATCGCATGATTACTCGTGGTACGATTGAAGAAAAAATCCAAGAACTGCAAGCTTCCAAAAGACACTTGGTCTCAACGATTTTAGATGGAACGGAAACACGATCTAGTTTATCGGTTGAGGAAATTCGTGAGATTCTTGGAATTCAGTCAGAATAGCTTGAAAAATTCTGTGAATAGTTTATAATTAATGGAGTGTCGAAAGGAAGAAAGCATGACAGAAAAATATTTTCCTCAAGTAGGGGATAATGAGTTGATGTTAACAGAGATGCCTCACATGAACCTGTATGATGAAACAGATTTGATTAGTAACATTACAGGCGACTATGTGGATAAAAATTATTTGGAATGGCAACCGATTGCTGAAAATACCAAACCTAAGCATCCTTACCACCAACCACTAGAAGAGCCCCTACCGAAAAGACGGCCAGTAAGAAAACCTGATTTTAAAGAGCCGATTGATAAAAAAAGCCCTGCCAATCGTTATGCAGAGGAAGCTAGAGAGCGTGCGCGTGAAGATCTGAAAAAGAAACGTACAGCCCCCTATCTGACAACGGATCCAACAGCTACTACAAGTAAGCGGAAAAAACCATTTATTTCAGAACGAAAACCTGGCCAGCCAACGGCTCCCTTCCAAAAGGAAAACCCAGGCGAGTTATTGAAATATAGCAAACGATTGCGGCAAGATCAGTTGATCCTTGCAGAGTTCGAATCTGCAGGAGAACCAGAAGTGGCAGAACCGACTGAAAAGAAAAACAATTATGATTTCTTAAAGACTAGCCAAATATACAATAAAGATCAGCACAAGTTGAAACCACAGCCAATTAAACAGGAATTGGATTTAACCCATCTAGATCAAGAATAAGGAGAAAACATGTCTAATACATACCATTTTATTGGAATTAAAGGAGCAGGGATGAGTGCTTTAGCCCTCATGCTTCACCAAATGGGACATACGGTTCAAGGGTCAGATGTTGAGAAGTATTACTTTACGCAACGTGGCTTGGAACAAGCAGGAATTCAAATTTATCCATTTGATGTGAAAAATTTGGAAGGCGACAAGATCCTCATTGCTGGGAATGCTTTCCGTCCAGATAACAATGTGGAAATTGCTTATGCAGATGAGCATGGCCTAACCTATAAACGCTACCATGAATTCCTTGGTGAATTTATGCGTGACTTCGTCAGCATGGGGGTTGCCGGAGCACACGGAAAAACCTCAACAACAGGGATGCTTTCTCACGTCTTATCAAATATCACTGATACCAGTTATTTGATTGGTGACGGGACAGGTCGTGGCTCTGCAGCAGCCAAATACTTTGTCTTTGAATCAGATGAGTATGAACGCCACTTTATGCCTTACCATCCTGAATACAGCATCATCACCAATATTGACTTTGACCATCCAGACTATTTCACGAGCTTGGAAGATGTCTTTAATGCCTTTAACGATTATGCCAAACAAATCAGCAAAGGCCTCTTCATCTACGGAGAAGACAAAGAATTGCGTCGGATTACCTCATCAGCACCAATTTATTACTATGGTTTTGATAAGGAGACGAACGATTTTGTGGCAAGCAACTTGCTTCGCTCAACGACAGGTTCAACCTTCAACGTTCATTTCCGTGGAGAAGATTTGGGGCAATTCCATATCCCAACATTTGGTCGTCACAACATCATGAATGCTACAGCAGTCATTGGTTTGCTTTACATTGCAGGATTTGATTTAGATTTAGTCCGCGAGCATTTGAAGACCTTTGCTGGAGTGAAACGTCGCTTTACTGAAAAAGTAGTCAATGGAACAGTGATCATCGATGACTTTGCGCACCATCCAACGGAAATTATTGCAACCTTGGATGCGGCCCGTCAAAAATACCCAAGTAAAGAGATTGTGGCCATTTTCCAACCACATACCTTTACACGGACCATTGCCTTGTTAGATGAATTTGCAGAAGCCTTGAATCAAGCAGATGCTGTTTACTTGGCACAGATCTATGGCTCTGCGCGTGAAGTCGATCACGGCGATGTGAAAGTTGAAGATTTGGAAGCAAAAATTGTCAAACGCTCAGCGATTATTACAGCTGAGAATGTTTCTCCTCTTCTTGACCATGATAATGCAGTCTATGTCTTTATGGGAGCAGGAGATATTCAAACCTATGAATACTCATTTGAGCGTTTATTATCTAGTTTGACACATAGTGTACAATAAGAGATGATTGAGTCTGGAATCTTTTGGTTCCAGACTCAAATTTATCTGTCCACTGAAGGAGTATGAGATGAGGAAAGCAGGATGATGATTCGATCAATCACCCCAGCTGATCAAGAACAGCTGCTGTTACTAGAAGAAGAACTTCATGGCAATGAAGGAAAGGAGCACAGGGCCACTCTTGAGGAAGCGCTAGGTTCGAAGGAAGCCATTTCTTTGCTTGCAGAGCAGGCGGGGGATGCTGTGGCTTACTTGTTGGCGACAGAAGACCAGCCTTTAAAAAGAGACCTAATTGTATTGCGACTAGCAGTGAGACCAGCCTTTCAAGGTCAAGGCTATGGTTCTATTTTAATCGCTGCTTTAAAGGATCTAGCTGTTCAAAAGGAAAAGGAAGCCATTTGGATCGATTGCCCAGAAGACTTACTATCTTATTTTTCCCAGCAAGGATTTCGAGATGAAGCTGAGTCTGATCGAGGTGTCCATATGGTTTGGGAACGATAGAAGGAGTAAATGATGAAAGAAAAGATTCACATTAGACAGGCAGAGCTGCAGGATTTGGATGCCATCGAGCGCATTGAGCTTGAGAATTTCTCAGAAGAAGAAGCGATTGCGCGTGAGATTTTAAAAGATCACATCGAAAAGATTCAAACGACATTTCTTGTAGCAGAGTGCCAGGGTCAGATTTTAGGCTATTTAGAAGGACCTGTTAGACCGGAGCGCTATTTGATCGATTCCTCTTTTTCAGAGGTTGAAGATCTAAGTCAGTTAGAACAGGGCTTTATTTCCATTACGAGTCTATCCATTGCTAAAGAAGCTCAAGGACTTGGAGTGGGAACCCTTTTGCTTGAAGCGATGAAAGAGATTGCGTTGAAAGATAATCGCCAAGGGATCAATTTGACCTGTCATGATTATTTGATTCCTTATTATGAAAAGCAAGGATTTACCAATGAAGGCCGGTCAGAATCCCAATATGCGGGTGAAGTTTGGTACAATCTGGTCTGGGAAAATGAAAAACTTGATTAAATAGGTATTTTAAAGAAGAAAGGCGATTTGTATTGCTTTTCTAAATCTTTTAAGATATAATATTAAGGATTATGATGAGGGAGGTCAATTATTTGACTGATAAATCACAAGACAGTGAGAAGTTATTAAGCTTCAAAGAGCAGATCCTCAGAGACTTAGAAGAGGCCAATGAGCAACTTCTAAAAATCGAAAAAGAGTATGATCTACCTGATCGAAGTATTGAAACCCCTTCTTCACTGAAAGAGGAGGAAGAAGCAACACCACCTCCAAAAGTAGAAGAATCTGCGTTGGCTCCCAAAGAAGAACCAGTGGAGCCGGTACAGGCGACTCCTGCTGTGGAAGAAAAGAGTGAGCTTACAAAGCCTGCTAAAAAAGAACCAAGTCAGGAACCGGTAGAGGAAAGCTTATCGCGCTCTTCTCGTAACCAGCGCCAACAAAAACAAAAGAAACAAAATAAAATCGCTAAACGAATTGTGCGGACAGTGGTCAGCCTTTTGCTGATTGTGATCGTGGCTACAGGGATCTTTGCTGTGACCTATATCCATTCAGCTGTCAAGCCGATGGATAAAAATGCAACAGAATTCGTAACGGTTGAGATTCCAGCAGGTTCAAGTAATCGTGAGATTGGCGCGATCCTTGAGAAAAAAGGACTCGTGAAAAATGGTCAGTTCTTTAACTACTATACCAAGTTCAAGAACTATAGCAATTTCAAATCTGGTTATTTCAATTTGCAAAAGAGCATGGATCTAGAAACCATCATCCAAAAACTGCAAGAAGAGGGAACCAAAACTCCTCAGGCTCCAGTTCTTGGAAAGGTCACGATTCCAGAAGGTTATACGATCGATCAGATTGCGACGGCTATCACCACCAATGTCTCCACTAAGAAGGCAGGCAAGACTCCATTTAAGAAAGAAGATTTCTTGAAGGCTGTCCAAGACGATGCCTTTATTGAGAAGATGGTGGCCAAATATCCTAAGCTCTTGGCGAATCTGCCAAGTAAGGATTCTGGTGTTCGCTACCGTTTAGAAGGTTATCTCTTCCCAGCAACTTATAACTATGGGAAAGATACCACAGTGAAAGAGATGATCGATCAGATGCTTGCGGCAATGGATCAAAACTTAAGCCCATACTATGAAACACTTGAGAGCAAGAACATCAATGTAAACGAAGTATTGACTCTTGCTTCCTTGGTTGAAAAAGAAGGGGCGACGGATCAGGACCGCAAAGATATCGCGAGTGTCTTCTATAACCGCTTGAACCAAGACATGCCTTTGCAAAGTAATATTGCAATTCTTTATGCAGAAGGGAAACTTGGTCAAAAGACGACCTTAAAAGAAGATGCAACGATCAATACAGAGCTGGATTCACCTTATAATATTTATAAGAATACCGGCTTGATGCCTGGCCCAGTGGATAACCCTGGAGTATCAGCGATCGAAGCGGCGGTGAACCCAAGTAAGACCGATTACTTGTATTTTGTCGCAAATGTCGAAAATGGTGAAGTTTTCTTCGCTAAGACATACGAAGAACACAATAAAAATGTTGAAGAACACGTCAATAGTAAATTGACACAAGCAAGTTCAAACTAGAAAAAGCATGTGGCGCGTCCACAGCTTTTTCATTCAAATAATAGAAAGAGAAGAATAATGGCAGAAAAAACATACCCAATGACCCTAGCAGAAAAAGAAAAATTGGAACAAGAATTAGAAGAATTGAAATTGGTCCGTCGACCTGAAGTGGTGGAACGGATTAAGATCGCTCGTTCATATGGTGACCTCTCAGAAAACTCTGAGTATGAAGCGGCAAAAGATGAACAAGCTTTTGTTGAAGGTCAAATCTCTAGCTTGGAAACAAAAATCCGTTATGCAGAAATCGTCGATAGTGACGCTGTTGCAGTAGACGAAGTAGCGATCGGAAAAACCGTTACAGTTCAAGAAGTTGGCGAAACAGATGAAGAAGTATACAGCATCGTTGGTTCAGCAGGGGCAGATGCCTTTGCAGGAAAGATTTCTAACGAAAGCCCAATCGGTCACGCTTTGATTGGTAAGAAGACAGGTGACGTTGTCACTGTTGAGACACCAGCTGGAAGCTACCAAGTGAAAATTTTGAACGTAGAAAAAACAGCGTAACTATAAAACGCAAGCCCTCCAAGAGGGCTTGTTTTTTTGTGCTCTTAATCTTTTTGTGAGAGTGAAAATTCTTTGCTGACTGAACGATATCAAAAAAAGCACTTGAACCTTTGGTTCAAGTGCTACTGTATACCGCTAGAATTAGTAGTTTGTACTACTTTCTATTGCGTTGTTTTCCTGCATTGCGGTTGTTTTTTGGTTTGTGTTGGATTTGTGTCGTTGCAGTAGGTGTGACATCTTTTTTCACGCGGTGACTAGTCGCTTTAGGAGGATTGTTTTTGTATTCCTCAGCGACTCGTTTGCGAAGATTTGGACGAATCAAGTAGTTGATGACAAATTGTTGGATAATTTGGATCACCCCACCGACTACCCAGTAAAGAGTTACTCCGGCTGAGGAGATCAATGAGAAGACACCGATCATAATCGGACTCATCAGTGATGCTTTGCGCATGCTTTCCTTTTGGGTTTCATCTTCAATTCCATGAAGAGAAAGCATACTTTGGATATAGTAAAGAACTGCTACGATCGCTGTCAAGAGCAAGCTTGGTTTGCCGAGAGCAATGCCAAGGAAGCTACTATCTGCTACCCCTTTGGTGTGCTGAGCTGCAAAGAAGAGAGCTGAGAAGAATGGCATTTGGATCAAGAGTGGCAAACACCCAACTCCACCAAACATGCTAACTCCATTTTCACGTTGAGCAGCCATTAATTCCTGTTGCGCCAATAGCTTTTCTTCTTGTGTGCTAGCGTTCTTCATGCGCTCTTGGATTGGCCCAAGGATAGGTTTTAAGTAGTTCATCTTTTCAGATTGGTAGGTTGCCTTCCATGATTGGTACAAACCAAGTGGCAAGATGATTAACCGTACGATCAAGGTGACGATAATAATCCCGATCCCAAAGCCTAAGCCAAGGTTGTTGGCAAAGAATTTGATGGCTTCGCCCATTGGACGGCCAAGAAGATTCCAGATCAATCCAGTCGGATTTCCAGTTTTCCGATCGACACTCACGCATCCTGATAAGAAGACAAGCGAAGCTAGTCCCATCGATGCAAGTAATGCAAGTTTATTTTTTTTCACAAATAGTTCCTTCTTTTTTTTAATGTTACCTTTCTATTCTACTGTTTTTTTTGAAAATACACAATAGTTCTCTAGTCTTAATTTGCAATTTTGAAGTCTGTATAGTTTTCAAAGTTTGCGAGCGTAACATCTAAATAAGTCACATGCGCAAAAGGCGTAGGACCTTTGCGAATTTCTTGGATGAATTTGGCCATTTGGCTACTAGACTCTGCCTGTGCCAGAATGCCAACTGTTCCGTCGTCATTATTCCAGACACGGCCAGTGATCCCACCGATCTCTAAAGCAAGACTGTAGACTCCCCAGCGAAAGCCAACCCCTTGAACCCGTCCTTGGGCAATCATTTTTACCTTTTGCATGTGCGACCTCCTTGACTCGAAGAAATCTATCTGAGGTATGATTTCTTCTTTTTCTTTGTGCTATAATAGTTCTATGAATATTATAACGTCTAAATCCAATAATGTAATCAAAAATGCAAAAAAATTACATCAAAAAAAATACCGGACAGATTCTTATCTCATTGAAGGCTGGCATCTGTTTGAAGAGGCAGTAGAAAATCATGCGAAGATTCGGCAGGTCTTTGTTTTAGAAGCCTATTTAGACCGGGTAGAGGACATCCAAAAAGTCACTATCGTGACTCCGGAGATCTTAAGCCTCTTGGCAGATTCGAAGACTCCTCAAGGGATTGTCGCAGAGATTCTTCTAGAGCAGCCAGAGCTTCCGGATCAGCTACAAGGGCGATTCCTCTATTTGGAGGATGTACAGGATCCTGGCAATGTAGGGACGATGATTCGAACAGCAGATGCAGCAGGTTTTGATGGCGTCATGCTTTCGAAAGCCTCCGCTGATCTATACAGTCTCAAGACCCTTCGATCCATGCAGGGCAGTCATTTCCATATTCCTATCTGGAAACTGGATCGAGAAGAACTATTGGAGCGAGCTGCGCACTCTCATCTAGCAGTTCTCGCAACGACGCTTTCAGAAGCTTCCATTGACTACCGTCAGCTTTCTCAGACCGATCAGTTTATCCTGGTTATGGGGAATGAAGGAAATGGCATCAGCCAGGAAATGGCGGCACAAGCAGACCAGCTGGTTCATATTCCTATGCCAGGTCGGGCCGAGAGTTTGAATGTTGCAGTGGCAGCAGGAATTTTGATGTTTTCTTTAAGGAAATTTTGAGAAAAAGAAGTATACTTAAACTGTAAGAAGTTGATGGATGTTTTATTGGGAGAGCTTATCAACGAAAGGTGGTTATCTTATGCAATATCATCGTGACAAAGAATACATGACCTATGTGGGCCATCTGATCCAGCATCCTAAGGTTCAAAAATTAGCCGACATTCCCCACCATATTCATTCCAATCGTTTGGAGCATTCCATTCATGTGAGCTATACCAGTTATAAACTGGCTAAAAAATTTGGTTGGGATGCCAAAAGTACGGCTCGGGGTGGCCTCTTGCATGACCTCTTTTACTATGATTGGCGCGAGACCAAGTTTACCAAGAGTCACGCCTGGATCCATCCCCGCATTGCCGTGAGAAATGCGCGAAAGATTACAGATCTCAATGCCAAGGAAGAAGACATCTCATTAAACACATGTGGGGAGCTACCCTTGCCCCGCCTCGCTACAAAGAATCCTTCGTAGTGACCATGGTGGATAAATACTGGGCTGTTAAGGAAGCTTCAGAACCTTGGCGTAAAAAGATGGCCAAAAGGAGATTTTTTCATCGAAAAATGTTAAAATCATAGTAAACAAATTTGAAAGGAACTTGTTTATATGTATAATGATTCAGTAATCCAAGAACAAAGTGGATTGAATGCTTTTTATAACAAAGTCTACTCATTAGTTGGGATCGGTGTTGGGATTTCAGCCCTTGTGTCTGGTCTTATGATGACGGTCTTTCAAGATTTCTTCGTTCAAATCTTGACAACAGCACCAATGGTTTACTACGCAGCAGTGGTTGTAGAATTGATCTTGGTCTTTGTTGCAAGTGGGAAGGCTGTTAAAAATAGCCCGTCTGCTCTTCCGATCTTCTTGATCTACTCAGCTTTGAATGGCTTTACCTTGAGCTTTATCATTGCTCGCTACATGCAAGCAACTGTCTATAAGGCTTTCTTGGTCAGTGCCTTGATGTTTATTGTCATGGGAGCTATCGGACGCGTCGTGAAAAAAGACCTGTCTGGTATGGGACGTGCCTTGATGGGAGTCTTGATCGGTGTGATCATCGCTTCTGTTGTGAACATGTTCTTGAGAAGTTCTGGAATGGACTATATCTTGAGTATTATCTCTGTCTTCCTCTTTGCAGGATTGACAGCTTGGGATAACCAAAAGATTCGCTATGTCTATGATCAAACAAATGGTCAACCTGCTACAGGTTGGGCAGTAGCGATGGCTTTGGAACTTTATCTTGACTCTATCAACCTCTTTATCAGCCTTCTTCGTATCTTCGGAAGAAACGACTAATCAAAGAGCAATTGAGCTGGGGCAATTGCCTCGGCTTTTTTTGTCTTCCGACTTGTGCTATACTAATAGTGACTAAAGTATAGAAATGAGCGCTTATGAAAACACCTTTTGTAACCCGTGAACAATTAGAAAGCCTGACCCAAAAATTTCCGACCCCTTTCCATCTCTATGACGAAGCAGGAATTCGTGAAACAGCGCGTGCCCTCCATCAAGCTTTTGCTTGGAATGAAGGATTTAAGGAATATTTTGCCATCAAGGCGACTCCTAACCCATCGATCCTAAAAATTTTGCAAGAAGAGGGCTGTGGAGTTGACACGGCCAGCTATGTCGAATTGTTGATGGCAGATAAACTGGGCTTTAGTGGAAAAGAAATCATGTTTTCTTCTAACAACACGCCAGCTGATGAATTTGTCTATGCTAGAGAATTAGGGGCAACGATCAATCTGGACGCCTATGAAGACATTGCTTTCTTGAAGTCTGTGACCAGCATCCCCAAGGTTATTTCTTGCCGCTATAATCCTGGTGGAGTTTTTGAACTGGGAACCGATATTATGGACAATCCGGAAGAAGCCAAGTTTGGAATGACCAAGGAGCAATTAATCCAAGCCTTTATCGAGTTGAAAGAACTGGGTGTGGAAGAGTTTGGCATTCACGCTTTATTGGCTTCTAATACAGTATCCAACGACTACTATCCAGAGCTAGCGCGTCAACTTTTTGAATTGGCAGTAGAAGTCGTCGAGAAAACAGGTGTTCACTTGGGCTTCATCAACCTTTCTGGTGGGGTTGGGGTCAATTACAAGCCAGAGCAAGAACCAAATGATATTGCCATTATTGGGGAGGGCGTACACCGCGTCTTTGATGCGATTCTCAAACCGGCAGGACTTGGTCATGTGAAAATCTATACCGAGATTGGTCGCTTTATGCTGGCTTCACACGGCCTCTTAGTAACCAGAGTGACGCATAAAAAGAAAACTTACCGGACTTATGTCGGGGTTGATGCTTCAGCTGTGAACCTTCTTAGACCGGCTATGTACGGTGCTTATCACCATATTACCAATATGGATCGTCCAGAGGAACCGACTGAAGTGGTCGATGTAGTGGGAAGTCTCTGTGAAAATAACGATAAATTTGCCAAACAACGAGAACTACCCGTGACGGAGATTGGAGATTTGCTCGTGATCCATGACACGGGAGCCCATGGATTTTCAATGGGCTATCAGTACAATGCCAAGTTGCGTTCGGCAGAAATTTTGCTTCAAGAAGATGGGCAGGCCCGTTTGATTCGTCGAGCAGAAAAACCAGAAGATTATCTTGCGACACTCTACGGCTTTGACATTGAAAAATAAGCGATTGTCTGATATAATGATAGTTATGTAAAAATAATGGATCGGAGAAAATTTTATGAATCTCTTTTTAGGAATTTTGTTGATTATTTTAGCTTTCTTTGGTGGGATGGTTGCAGGAATGTTCTTGCTTCGTCGTCAATTTGAAAAAGAATTTGCATCAAACCCACGTTTGAATGTTGAAGCAGTCCGTACGCTTTTAGGTGCCAGCGGCCAACGTCCAAGCGAAGCAAAAGTTCAACAAGTCTATCGCCAAATTGTGAACCAACAAAAATCAGCAATGGCGAAAAACAAGAAAAAATAAGAGTGGGGCAATCTCACGATAATAAATGAGAGGGGCTTGGAGGAATTTCTTAGTCCCTCCTTTTGGAAGGAAGAGATATGGATAACCGACCGATTGGTTTTTTAGATTCTGGGGTAGGGGGCCTGACTGTTGTCCGCGAATTGCTCCGTCAGCTTCCTCACGAAGATGTCGTCTATATTGGAGATTCAGCGCGTGCACCTTATGGTCCTAGGCCAGCAGACCAAATTCGCGAGTATACTTGGCAGATGGTGAACTTCCTTCTGACCAAAAATGTCAAGATGATTGTCTTAGCCTGTAATACAGCGACGGCAGTTGTTTGGGAAGAAGTCAAGGAGAAACTTGATATTCCCGTTTTAGGAGTGATTTTGCCCGGAGCTTCTGCAGCCATTAAATCGACGACCCATCAAAAAATTGGGGTCATTGGGACACCAATGACGGTTTCTTCTGGAATTTATAAAGAGAAGATTCAAAGTCTGGCACCAGACATGGAAGTCAGCAGTTTAGCTTGTCCCAAGTTTGTTCCTCTAGTGGAATCAAACGAGTTGGCATCCAGTGTGACCAAGAAGGTGGTTTACGAAACCCTAAAACCACTAGTTGGAAAGGTTGATACCTTAGTCTTGGGATGCACCCATTATCCCCTTTTTAAACCGATCATTCAAAATGTGATGGGACCGGATGTCAAATTGATTGATAGTGGGGCAGAGTGTGTTCGGGATATTTCCGTCTTATTAAACTATTTTGAGCTCAATAAGAGTCGGGAACTCTTAGAGCAGACCCACCGCTTTTATACCACTGCAAATGCCAATAGCTTTGCAGCGATTGCCGAAAAATGGCTAGAACGTTCAGTGAATGTGGAGCATGTAAATTTATGAGTGACAAACTATTTGAATACAAAGATCCCCAAGATTGGTATATTGCCCAATGGGGAGAAGATGCAGACTACAACCAATTTAGTCAAGTGCCTGCGGAAGCTTCCACTCTGTTAGATCAGCTGGAACTTCTCTTTGCCAAGGATCCTGAAGGATTCCCTCTCAATCTATCGGTGATGCGCTATGGTTCAGCCTTTCGTTTTCTGACCTTTTTGACCGAAATCTTGAATGAAGTCAAGGGAAGAGCTTTTGAAATAGTACAGCGTCAAGGAGCCTTGCTCTTGGTTGAAAAAGGGAAATTGCTCTATTTGCATTTGCCAAGTGATGGGGTGGATTTGGAAGCCTTCTTGGGTCAAGACAAGGTCAAAGATACGATTCTTATTGCGACTCGAAATGAAGGAAAAACCAAAGAATTCCGTAATATGTTTGAAAAGCTGGGCTTTGAAGTGGAAAATCTCAATCAATACCCAGAGCTTCCAGAAGTCGAAGAGACAGGTCTGACCTTTGAAGAGAATGCCCGCCTAAAAGCTGAAACGATTGCAGAGCTAACTGGGAAAACAGTCTTAGCGGATGATTCAGGTTTGAAGGTGGATATCTTGGGAGGCTTACCAGGAGTTTGGTCAGCTCGCTTTGCGGGAGTTGGTGCGACAGATGCGGAAAACAATGCGAAATTGTTGCACGAATTGGCCATGGTCTTTGACTTGAAAGATCGCTCAGCTCAGTTCCATACGACCTTGGTGGTTGCAAGACCAGGCAAGGAAAGCTTAGTGGTGGAAGCTGATTGGCCAGGGTATATTAATTTTGAGCCAAAAGGGGAACACGGCTTTGGCTATGACCCTCTCTTCTTAGTTGGGGAAACGGGCCGTGCTGCTGCTGAATTAACGCTAGAAGAAAAAAATACACAATCACATCGTGCTTTAGCTGTTAAAAAGTTATTGGAGGTATTTCCATCATGGCAAAGCAAACAATCATCGTTATGAGTGACTCGCATGGAGACCGCTCCATTGTTGAAGCTATTAAAGAAAAATACCTAGGTCAGGTCGATGGGATCTTTCACAATGGGGATTCTGAACTAAAAAGTGATGATCCTGTCTGGGAAGGGATCCACGTTGTCCAAGGAAATATGGATTTTTATGATGGCTATCCGGAACGCTTGGTGACCCAACTAGGGCCAACACGGATCATCCAGACCCATGGGCATCTCTTCCAGATCAATTTTAGTTTTCAAAAATTGGATCTGTGGGCCCAAGAGGAAGAAGCAGATATCTGTCTTTACGGCCACCTTCATATCCCAGATGCTTGGAAGGAAGGAAGAACCCTCTTTGTGAATCCTGGATCGATCAGTCAGCCACGCGGTCTGATTCGAGAGTGTCTCTATGCTAAAATTGAGATAGATGATTCTAATTACAAGGTAGAGTACTACACGAGAGACCATGTATTGTATCCTGAATTGACAAAGGAGTTTAGCAGATGATAGCAAAGGAATTTGAACGTTTCTTGCTGGCGCAGGAAGAGACGTTCTTAACTCCAGCCAAAAATTTAGCGGTCTTGATTGATACCCACAATGTAGACCATGCTGTCTTGTTGTTGAGCCAGATTAGCTATAGTCGTATTCCGGTAGTGACGGATGAACGCAAGTTTGTGGGGACGATCTCCCTAACGGATATTCTATCTTATCAATTGAAACACGAGATTCCTGAGGAGACTTTTGCCTCGATGGATATCGTAGACGTTGCAAAAAAAGAGGTCGGGGTCATCGGCTTAGACTTCAATTTGACAGAAGTCCTGCACAAGTTGGTGGATGACTCTTTCCTTTCGGTGGTGGATGAAGAAGGCTATTTCCAAGGGATTATTACACGGAAATCGATTCTTAAAGCCATCAATTCGCTCATGCATGATTTTTCAAATGAATACGAGATGATTCCAAAATGAAAGAATTTATTGCAAGTTTTATTGATCAAAAAGAATTAAGTGAAAATTCTCAGTCTGCCTATTTCTATGATTTGGACCAGTTTATTGAGTCGATCCATGGAAAAGTGACACCGACAAATTTGAGAATTTACCAAGCTTCGATTAAAGATTTTAAACCAGCGGTTCAAAAACGAAAATTATCTGCCGTCAACCAATTTTTATATTATTTGTATCAAGAACGCTTTATTTCTGAATACCATCGTTTGGTATTGCCTAAAATTCAACCGGCCAAGACCCATGATCGGGAATTGTTGGATCTGACCCATTTTTGGGAAGAATCAACCAATCCTCAGGGACGCTTGATGGCCTTGTTGATTCTGGAGATGGGCTTGTTGCCAAGTGAGATCCTCCAAGTCAAAGTCGAAGATATTCAGCTGGACTTTCATGTCATTCGAGTGGGCAAAGATGGCCAAAAACGGGTTTTAAAGGTTCCAGAGCCGTTACTGGATGAATTGCAACTCTTCCTAGATGGTATTTATCTCTTTGATAATAAAGGAAAATCATACTCCCGTCAGTGGGGATTCCGACAATTAGAAGCCTTCTTGATCGAAAAAGGGAATCAAGACCTTTCGGCACAATCGATTCGTGAGCAATATATTTTGAAACAACGAGAACTCGGTGTGGATCTTTTTAGTATTGCGCGTGAATTGGGCCTAAAAACCATGGTGACATTAGAAAAATATAAATAATGGATATTAAAATTAAAGATTTTGAAGGGCCTTTGGACCTCTTGCTCCACTTGGTCTCTAAATACCAGATGGATATTTATGAGGTCCCCTTGATTGAGGTGATCGAACAGTATCTGGCTTATCTGGCGACCCTCCAGGCTATGAAACTAGAGGTAGCAGGAGAATACATGCTGATGGCTAGTCAACTAACCTTGATCAAGAGTCGAAGACTTCTTCCTAAGGTTGCAGAGGAGATGGATGAAGCAGAGGATCTCGAGCAGGACCTCCTTTCTCAATTGGAAGAGTACCGTACTTACAAGCAATTAGGAGAGTTGATGGCCTCACAGCACGAGGAGCGCGCCCTCTATTATTCAAAACCAAAGATGGAATTGATTTATGACGATACCGAATTACTTCATGATCGCACCACGGTGGATCTCTTCTTGGCTTTCTCAAAACTATTGACCAAGAAAAAAGAAGAATTCCGCCAGAACCATACAACCATTGTAAAGGATGAATACAAGATTGAGGATCTGATGGACCAGTTGCGTCACCGATTCCACGATCGCTCACAAGTTCTCTTGCAGGACTTGTTTCTAGAAGCAACGGATCTCCAAGAGGTCATTACTCTATTTCTTGCAACCCTTGAATTGATCAAGATTCAAGAAGTAACGGTGATCCAGGATAGGGCTTTTGGAGAAATTTACTTAAATAGGATTGAACATGAGCAAATTAGCTGAAATTGAAGCACTCTTATTTGTAGCGGGTGAAGAAGGAATTACTGCCAGACAAATCGCAGACCTTCTCTCTTTACCTCCGACAGGTGTGGTGCAAAGTTTAGAAAAATTAAGCCAAAAATACCAGGAGGACACAGATACCAGTCTCTGTTTGATGGAGACAGCTTCCCGTTATAAATTGGTGACAAAGGCAGACTACGCTTCGGTTTTACGAGACTATTCTAGAACGCCCATGAACCAAAGTTTGTCTCGGGCTGCCCTCGAAACCTTATCAATCATTGCTTATAAGCAACCGATCACCCGTGTGGAGGTCGATGATATTCGGGGTGTCAATTCCAGCGGTGCCATTACCAAACTACTATCATTTGATCTGATCCGAGAGGATGGGAAAAAAGAAGTCCTCGGGCGCCCCAATTTGTATGTCACGACGGAGTATTTTTTGGATTATATGGGAATCAATCATTTGGAGGAATTACCAAAGGTTGAGGAAGTGGACATTGATCCAGAAGAAGGTCAATTATTTTCAGAGAGAACAGAGGAACTAGATGAGAATTAACAAATATATTGCCCATGCAGGCGTGGCTAGTCGTCGCAAGGCCGAAGAACTGATCAAGCAAGGCTTGGTTACAGTAAATGGTCAAGTTGTGCGTGAATTAGCGACCATTATTAAGACCGGTGATCAGGTTGAAGTAGAAGGCACTCCAATCTACAACGAAGAAAAGGTCTACTATCTTTTAAATAAGCCACGTGGCGTCATCTCTAGTGTATCGGATGATAAAGGGCGGACAACAGTCGTTGACCTTTTATCTCAAGTGCCAGAGCGTATCTACCCTGTAGGACGTTTGGACTGGGATACATCTGGTGTCTTGATTTTGACCAATGATGGTGATTTTACAGATGAGATGATTCACCCACGTAATGAGATTGATAAGGTCTATGTGGCTCGTGTCAAAGGGATTGCCAATAAGGAAAATTTGCGTCCCTTGACACGAGGGGTGACCATTGATGGCAAGAAAACCAAGCCAGCGACTTACGAGATCTTAAAAGTGGATGTTGAAAAGAACCGTTCAGTGGTTCAGTTGACCATTCATGAAGGGCGCAACCACCAGGTCAAAAAGATGTTTGAAGCTGTAGGACTTTTAGTGGACAAACTCTCCCGAACCCAGTTTGGAAACCTAGATGTCTCAGGACTTCGTCCGGGTGAATACCGTCGCTTGAACAAAAAAGAAATTAGCCAGTTGCACAATCTAGCAGTGACTAAATCTAAAAAATCATGAAAAAAATCCTGATTGCTATGGTCAGAGGCTATCAAAAATGGATCTCTCCCCTATTTCCGCCTTCTTGTCGCTTTCAACCGACCTGTTCCAATTATATGATCCAAGCGATTGAACGCTTTGGTGTGAAAGGTGTCTTGATGGGGGTTGCTAGAATCTTGCGATGCCATCCGGGTACCCAAGCGGGACCAGACCCCTTGCCAGACCATTTTAGTTTGAAGCGAAATGAAGAATCAAAGTAGGACGATCACAAATAAACAGAAATGAGAGTGGGACAGAAATCGGTAATTCGTTAGAATTCGATTTCGTTGTCCCACCTCCGCACAGTTGAGTAGGGCTGTAAATGCTGATGAAATCAGCATTGTAGAGCCCACTCAACCACTGCGTCTTGCTCGACAATCCAAAAACAATTAAGAGGCTAGGACTTTTGTCCCAGCCTCATTTTTTTATAACACTCTCGTTTTATCAGCGTTTAGACCATGTTTTAGGAAGGAAGAGCAGAATCATTGGATAGATTTCAAGCCGTCCGGCAATCATGGCTAAGGAAAGTAACAGTTTTGAAATCGGACTAAAGATGGAGAAGGTTTGGCCCGTACCAATCATAGGTCCAATGTTGTTGAAACAACTAAAGACAGCACTGACAACCGTCATGAAGTTATTGTTGTCTAGACTCACTACAAAAAGTAAGCCGATCGTAATAAAACTATATATTGTAAAGTATTTAAGGATCCGGTGTTGGGTGTCCTTATCGAGTACGGTATCATTGACATGTAGGGTCAGCACCCGATTGGGAGACAAGGTTGAAAGCACCTGATTTTTAGCAATTCTCCATAAGGTCAAGAAGCGAATGACTTTTAGCCCACCAGCAGTCGAGCCAGCAGAACCACCGACCACCATCAGCATCAAGAGGATAAATTGTGAGAAAAGAGGCCATTTTTCCGTTGTCCCATAACCAAAACCGGTTGTGGTGATGATATTGGAAACTTGGAAGAAGGAAATCTCAAAGCTCTTCGCAACATTAGCATAGAGATGAAGGCAATTGTAGGCAATCAATACGCTAGATAGGATTACAATAGTGATGTAGGTCCGCAATTCCTCATCTTTAAAGAAGGCCTTGAATTTTCGGATCATAAGGAAGTAGTAGAGGTTAAAGTTAACCCCAAAGACCAAGACCCCGATACTGACCAAATAGGTAATTAGACTACTGTTGTAGTGAGCGATCCCATCATTAAAGACGGTAAAGCCCCCAGTACCAGCTGTCCCCATGGCGATGACAAAACTATCATAAAGGGGCATGCCGGCAAGGAAATAAAGAACCACAAAGAGGAAGAACAAACCCAAGTACAAGAAATACAGGATTTGAGCCGTGCTTTTTAATTTGGAAACCACTTTTCCAAAAACTGGACCAGGAACTTCTGCCTTCATGACTTCCAGGTGGCTGTTCTTGTTGTTGTCCATAATAGCCAGAGCAAAAACCAATACTCCCATCCCTCCGATTAAGTGGGTAAAACTGCGCCAAAAGAGAAGGGAGTGACTAAGGACACTGACATCATCTAAAATCGTTGCCCCTGTTGTTGTAAAGCCCGAGCTAATTTCAAAGAAGGCATCGATGATGTTTGGGATTTGTCCGGAAAAAACAAAGGGAAGGGCACCAAAGAAGGACCATAAGATCCAACAGAGGGCCACAATTAGGACTCCTTCCTTGGCATAGATATGAAAGTCTTTGGGTTTTTGAAAACTCCCAAGAAGTCCAAGTCCAAGTAAGATGGCCATGGTTGCTCCAATAGAGATAAAGACCTTGGCAGGTTCCCGATAGATTGCAGCGACCACTAGGGGAACGATTAGGAGACCTGCCTCGATTAAGAGGAGTTTGGATAAGAGGTAACGAATCATGCTTCTATTCATCAGGCTTACCTCTCAAGTAGATCGTAGATTTTAGTGACATTTTGAATCAAGGTGGTCACGATAATTCGGTCTCCCACCATTAAATGATCATCTCCATTCGGGAAAATAGCCTTGCCGTTTCGAATAATCGCAGCGATTAGAACCCCTTTTTTCAATTTCAATTCGGATAGTGGCCCTTGGGTTAGTTTATTATCTTCCTTGATTTGGAATTGTAAGGTTTCGATCCGGCCATTTGCAACATGGTGTAGAGCCTCTAAGTTTGAGAACTGTGCATTGTAGCGTCCACGAATAAAGTGCATGATGGTATCCACAGCAATGCGTTTTGGAGTGACGATACTGGTCATATCCTGATCCCCAATAATCTCTAACAGGCTGGTTCGGTTAACCTTGGTGATGTTCTTTTTGACGCCAATAGAATCCAGGAACATGGAGGTGATGATGTTTTCCTCATCAACTCCTGTCAAAGTGGCCACAGCATCGTAGTTGTTGGCACTTTCTTCTAAGAGGATATCCTTAGCAGTTCCGTCTCCATGAACCACATAGAGGTCAGGGAATTCTTGGCTAAAGAATTCAGCTCGTTTGCGATTGACCTCGATGACCTTGAGATCGATCTTGCGACGGACATCTTGGAGAATATTGAGCAAATAGTAGGCAATTTTTCCGGCACCAATGATCATCATGCTCTTAATGACTTGAGGTCGGACATTGTTGTGGAAGAGAACGATATCGATCCGATTTCCTGTCACGAAAATCTTGTCTTGGGGCTGCAAAACAAAGTCTCCGTTTGGAATCGTGAGCTCATTTCCCCGTTCGATAGCACACACAATGACGTTTCCATATTTCTTGCGGAATTGGGAGAGGCTCATATTGCAGAGATTACTATCTGGTCGGATCTTAAATTCCATCAAGGCTACACGACCATTTGCAAAATGCTCCACAGAAAGGGCATTTGGGAAGTCAATGATATTAGCAATATAACGAGCTGTCAGCAATTCAGGATTGACAACTAGGGAGAAGCCCAAGATATTTTTTTCCTTGAAGTAGGAATTGGAATATTCCGGATTCCGCACCCGAACGATGGTTTCTTTGGCTCCCATTTTTTTAGCTAAAACAGCAGAAACCATGTTCACTTCGTCGTACTCGGTCATGGAAACGAAGATATCGCAGTCTTCAACATCTGCTTGCTCCAAGATCTTGAAGTTTGCGCCATTTCCTAAAATCCCAATGATATCAAACCGTTTGGTAATATGGTTGAGAACGGATTCGTCTTTTTCGATCAAAATAACATCGTGGTTTTCAGCAACGAGAGAACGACAAAGGGCCGTTCCGACCTTTCCTCCACCAACAACAATAATTTTCATAGATTACCTCCAGAGTATGCTTCTATCATACTCTATTTTCAAGAAAAATTCATCTATTTTAAGGACTTTCTGGAGGAATTATACCAAGCTAAGAACAAGTGGGAAAAATTGTCAAAAGAGTAGAACGAGGAGGGATTGAAAACTTTGGTAAAGTTTCTTAAAAAAATCTAAAAAAACTATTGACAGGAGCTTCAAAAGTGTTATACTTAGAAAGTACCTTCGTTGATTTACCTCAAACCTGTTGTGAGTTAAGTTAATGAAGCTGTAACCACGCTGTTTGCTGAGCTTGACTCCGGGCAGTGTGGCTATTTTTTTATCAGAAAGAGATCGAGTATGAATATTGAAGAACTGGACTACCAAGAGTCAGCTGCTCAAAACCACATCGTCTTGTTCCAACCTCAGATTCCACAAAATACGGGAAATATTGCACGGACTTGTGCGGCGACCAATTCCCCCTTGCATATCATACGACCCATGGCTTTTCCGATCGATGATCGCAAAATGAAGCGAGCAGGACTCGATTATTGGGACAAGCTGGATGTCCGTTTTTATGATAGCCTAGAAGAGTTTATGGAAGCAGCGAGCGACGGTCAGGTACACCTAGTGTCCAAGTTTGCAAATCAGACCTATTCGGACGTTTCTTATCAGGATGGGAAGTCCCATTATTTCTTGTTTGGACGCGAAGATAAAGGATTGCCGGAAGAATTTATGCGCCAGCACGAAGAGAAGGCCATTCGCATTCCGATGAATGACGAGCATGTCCGTAGTTTAAATGTCTCCAATACCGTCTGCATGATTGTCTATGAGGCTCTCCGCCAGCAGGGCTTTAAGGGGCTGGAGTTGAGCCATCGTTATGAGCACGACAAGCTCAAATAAGAACGAAAAATTAAAAGACGAACGACGTCATCCATGACGTTACAAAAACTTGCCTAGGCAAGTTTTTTTTGTTATCATAAAAGGGTCTTCAGGGCAGGGTGTAATTCCCGACCGGCGGTGACTTTTGCTAGGAAATGTTCTTTTCCATACTCTAAAAGAAGTCCGCGAGCGCAAGCTGATGTGGTGTGACTCCACAACCGACAGTATAGTCTGGATGGGAGAAGACGAGAGACGAATAGACTGACAGCTATTCTGATCTGTTTAGAGCTGATGCATGGGAATAGTACGTTGGAGTCTAAGACGGACTAACGGCATGTTTCGATGGAGACCAGCTAAAGTAACTAGAATAGTTTCTAGTTTAAGCTTTGTTTAAATAGTTTAGAGTAGAATGATGGAGTAGACGTCTTTCCAGCTTCTCTAATTTTTAAAAAATTGGAGGAACCTGTTATGACAAATACACGTAAACTGACCCTAGTGGCTGTTTTATCCGCTTTATCTTTTATTTTGATGTTCTATCAATTTTCTTTCTTGATAGATTTCTTCAAAATTGATTTGAGTATCATCGCCATTTTGTTGGCCTTGGTCCTGTTGGATTTTAAAAGTGCCTTTTGGGTGACCTTGATCCGATCTGTCCTTAAATTAGCCCTTAATAATAAGGGGCTTGAAACCTTGATCGGATTACCAATCAATATCATTGGAGTTCTTGTTTTTGTTCTTGCTTTTGCATGGATTTGGAACAAGGAACGGACCCATGGTCGATTTGTCCTGGCAACGATTGTTGGAACGATCAGCTTGAGTATTACGATGGTATTGGTGAACTATGTCTATGCAATCCCTTTGTATGCTCGTTTTATGAACTATGATATTTCGAAAACACTAGGTCTTGTCCACTATTTAGCCGCAATGGTTGCACCGTTTAACCTGATCGAAGGGGTGATTTGGGCCATCGCATTTGGGTTGATCTATACCTTATTGCAACCGATTTTGAAAAAATATGAAAAATAAACAACAACATTGGGCGAAGGCAAGCTTCGCCCTTCTCATTTTTGTCATTCTTGGGTATGTGATTCGTTTCTACCCGCAACAATTAACGGGCTTTGATAGCACAATTCAATCTGCTATTCGAGGCGATCTGCCTGCAACACTGACGGCCTTCTTTACCAAGGTGACCCATGTCATGGATACCAAGATCATTGTCATCTGGGTGGGTCTTTTGCTGGCGGTCTTTGCCTATAAAAAATGGTACAGTGAAGCTCTTTTTCTAGGGAGCAATCTGGTATTGACTGGTCTTTTGGTGCTTCTTCTAAAGAATATCTACCAGAGACCGAGACCAAGTATTCTTCATCTAGTAGAGGAAAAAGGTTTTTCTTTCCCGAGTGGTCATTCACTGGCGTCTACCCTTGTTTTGGGAAGTTTGATCATCATTGTTGGCCAGCATATAAAAAACAAAGTGGCCCGCTATTGTCTTCAGGGGCTTCTGATTCTGGGAATTGTGACCATTGTGATCTCCCGTATTTATGTCGGGGTCCACTACCCATCAGACGTTCTTGGCAGTATGATTTTGGGTCTTGCTGTCTTGCAATTTGAGTACCCCTTGTACGATCGCTTGCGGTTTCAATGGCGCTTTACAGGCAAGCAAAAATAACTAACAACTAGGAGTTGGACTCGTGTTTTGAGTTCGATTCTTTTTTTGCTATAATGAAGGGTATGAAATCCTACAATACCTTGAATGATTATTATCGAACCTTATTTGGAGAAAAGACCTTTAAAGTCCCTATTGATGCAGGCTTTGATTGTCCTAATCGTGATGGAACAGTCGCCCATGGTGGCTGTACTTTTTGCACGGTCTCAGGTTCAGGAGATGCCATTGTGGCCCCAGAAGCTCCGATTCGAGAACAATTTTATAAAGAGATTGATTTTATGCATCGGAAATGGCCAGATGTGAAGAAGTACCTGGTTTATTTTCAAAATTTCACCAATACCCACGATAAGGTGGACGTCATTCGAGAGCGTTATGAGCAGGCCATCAATGAACCAGGAGTAGTAGGAATCAACATCGGTACGCGTCCGGATTGTTTACCAGATGATACCTTGGCCTATCTAGCAGAGCTGACCGAGCGCATGCATGTGACGATTGAGTTGGGGCTTCAGACGACTTATGAAGCGACTTCTGAATTGATCAATCGAGCCCATAGTTATGATCTCTATGTTGAAACAGTCAAGCGTATTCGCCAACAGGTGCCCAAGGCAGAGATCGTCTCCCATTTGATCAATGGCCTTCCTGGGGAGACCCATGAGATGATGGTGGAAAATGTTCGCCGTTGTGTGACCGATAATGAAATTGATGGCATCAAGTTGCACCTCTTGCATTTGATGACCAATACACGGATGCAACGGGACTATCATGAAGGACGACTTCAACTCATGAGCCAGGAGGAGTATGTCAAGGTCATCTGTGACCAGTTGGAAATCATCCCCAAACACATCGTCATCCACCGGATTACAGGGGACGCACCAAGGGATATGTTGATTGGCCCTATGTGGAGTCTCAACAAATGGGAAGTCCTAAATGCTATTGAAACTGAAATGCGTCGGCGTGGAAGTACCCAAGGATGTAAGCTAGAAGAAAAGGAGACTGCCAATGCTTCGACCACTTGAAATGGCCCATCAATTTTTAGCAGAAGTCATCACCAAAGAAGATGTGGTGGTGGATGCGACCATGGGAAATGGACATGATACGGCCTTTTTAGCCAAACTAGCAGGCCAGGTCTATGCCTTTGATATTCAAGAGCAGGCCCTTGTAAATACCCAAGAACGATTGGAAAAGTTGGGACTTCAACATGTCCGGTTGATTTTGGATGGCCACCAGCATGTGGACCAATATGTGGAGACCCTCAAAGCAGCTATTTTTAATCTGGGTTATCTGCCATCTGCAGATAAATCGGTCATTACTCTTCCAGCTACCACGATTGAAGCGATGGAAAAAATCTGTGCTCGCCTAGAAAAAGGTGGGCGAATGGCTATTATGATTTATTATGGTCATGAAGGAGGAGACATCGAGCGTGATGCAGTGCTGGACTTTGTCAGTCAGCTCCCTCAAAAAGACTATACAGCGACCATCTACCGGACACTGAATCAAGTGAATCAGCCACCGTTTTTGGTCATGATCGAAAAATTAGAAAGCTACCGTCATGGATAAAGAGTATTTAAAGAATAAAATCGAAGGATTGAGGCATCATTTTGTCGAATCAACCATCCACGAGCGTGCAATGGGTTTTTATGATGAAGCTCATATGACCAAAAAGATGCTCAAAATAAAAAAGAAATTGGTTTCGCTTGAGATGGAACGGTGCCAAAAGAAGATTGAGCACAAGGATGTAAGCAAGACAGACCAAAAGATTGCGGAGTTAAAACAGCAATTTGAGACCTGTTGCCAAGAACGTTAGGGAGGGAGTGATATGGAACTACTCCTTTATGCAGTGATCTTTTCGATGATTTTGATCGTCTCAAATGCCACCAATAAACTTGTGCCGAGCCTTCCTCTGCCCTTGATTCAAATTTTACTAGGGATTGGTTGGGCTCTCTTTGTGCCAGAAGAAAATTTTCATCTGGATACCGAGCTCTTTCTGGCCTTGGTCATTGGCCCTCTCTTATTTCGAGAGGCAGAAGAAGCAGATATTACTTCTGTCTTGAAACACTGGCGGATCATCCTCTATTTGATTTTCCCAGTGATTTTTATCTCAACCATTAGTTTGGGCTGGGCAGCTCACTCCTTATGGCTGAGCCTTCCTTTAGCAGCCTGTATGGCAGTGGGGGCAGCCCTTGGGCCTACCGACTTAGTAGCCTTTGCCTCCCTGTCTGAGCGCTTTAGCTTTCCAAAGCGGGTTTCGAATATCTTAAAAGGCGAAGGGTTACTAAATGATGCCTCAGGTCTAGTTGCCTTTCGAGTGGCCTTGGCAGCCCTTGCGACCGGAAGTTTCTCTCTTGGAGAGGCAGGGGTTTCCTTAGGAATCTCCATCATTGGAGGATTTGCAGTGGGGATCTTGACGGCCTTTGTGAACCGTTGGTTGCAAACCTTACTCTTGAGTGTTCGCGCCAGTGATATTGCCAGTGAATTGTTATTAGAACTAAGCCTCCCTTTGTTGACCTTCTTCTTAGCAGAAGAACTCCATGTCTCTGGTATCATTGCAGTAGTTGTGTCAGGAATCCTAAAAGCCAGTCGCTTTAAGCACATTACCCTCCTTGAAGCGCGGGTAGATACTGTGAGTCATACTGTCTGGAATACGGTCAACTTTATCTTAAATGGGTCGGTCTTTGTCATCTTAGGAATGGAATTGGAAATGATTTCCAAGCCCATCTTAAGTAGTCCCATTTACAATGATCTTCTTTTAGTTCTTTCGGTCTTTGTGTTGACAGCCTTGCTCTTTTTGATTCGTTTTGTCATGGTTTACCTCTTTTATTGGTTCCGAACGGCTCGACTAAAAAAATCGTTGAGAAATTATCTAAAAGATGCCTTATTGCTGACTTTTTCGGGTGTGAAGGGAACGGTTTCGATTGCGACGATTCTTTTGATTCCAACCAAGATCGAAAAAGAATACCCTATCCTACTCTTTTTAGTGGCAGGAGTTACCCTTGTCAGCTTTATTGCTGGCTTAGTGGTACTTCCAAAATTATCAGAAGAAAAGGAAGAAACCAATGACTACCTGATGCAGATCGCGATTTTAAATGATGTCGTCATGGAATTAGAAGCAGACCTAAAGAATAGCAAGCACAAGGGTCCCTTGTACGCAGCAATTGATAACTACCATGGTCGGATTGAAAATTTGATTCTAAGCCAAGAAAACAAGCTCATTCAAAAGGACTGGGAACAGCTGAAGCTCTTGATTTTGAGTATTGAAAGTGACGGCTTGGAACAAGCCTACGAAGAAGGAAAGATGCGCGAGCGGGGCTACCGTGTCTACCAACGCTATCTTCATAATATGGAGCAGCGTGTCAATCGCAACCTTTCGTCTCGTCTAACTTACTACCTCTTGGTTTCTTTCCGCATCTTGCGTTTGCTGGTCCATGAAATCCTAACATTAGGTTCTGGCTTTCGAACTTGGTGGAACCGAGAAGATAGAAAGTTAGAAGCCGTTGATTATGACCAGATTGCGGCCCTTTATTTGGCCAATACGGAAATCATCATCGAAAGTTTGGAAGACCTCAAGGGTGTTTATCGGAGTAGTTTGATCTCTTTCCTACAAGAATCTCGTCTGAGAGAGACAGCTATTATTACCAGTGGAGCCTTTGTGGAGCGGGTTATTAATCGCGTGAAACCAAATAATATCGATGAAATGTTGAGAGGCTATTATTTGGAGCGTAAGATTATTTTTGAATATGAAGCGCAACACCTGATTACTGCCAAGCAAGCGCGCCGTATGCGACAAAATGTCAATGAATTAGAAAGCTATTCCCTAAGAGAAAGTGCCAATACTCTTCCATACGATTTGATCGAGTATGCACGGAATCGTTGAGATAAGAGTAAAAGAGGCTGGGACAAAAGTCCTAGCCTCTCAATTATTTTTGGATTGTCGATCAAGACGCAGTGGTTGAGTGGACTCTACTACGCTGATTTCATCAGCTTTTACAGCCCTACTCAACTGTGCGGAGGTGGGACGATGAAATCGAATTCTGACGAATTACCGATTTCTGTCCCACTCTCTTTTTGCTTTATTCATTTTCTTTTCAGTGTGCGATTTCTGGTTTGACAAAGAGTCGCTCATCACCAAGATCAATAAGGGATACTGGTGCTTCATAAAATTGGCTAAGGACATGAGGAGTTAGGATCTTTTCCTTTGGTCCTTGCTCAACCACTTGGCCATGTTTGAGTAAGAGGACATGGGTCATGTCTGTTGTAATTTCCTCGGCATGGTGGGTGACGTAGATCATGGTAGGCGCGTGATCCAGTTGTTTGATATGATGGATCTGACGGAGGAGCTTTTCTCTGGCAAAGAGATCCAATCCACTAGAAGCTTCGTCAAAAATGATCAGATCTGGCTGGTCCATGAGGCTTCGTGCAATGAGAACGGTCTGCTTTTCTCCCTGGGAGAGCTCCCGGTATTTGCGACCGATCAAAGAGCTAGCTCCAATTGAAGTTAGCATATCCCGTGCCCAGTTTAGTTCTTCCTTCCCGTATGCAGCATATAAAATACTACTCTTGTATTGACCGGTTAGGACAATTTGTTCTGTCAAAAGATGCTCTGGCAGTCTTTCTGAAATAAAGGAGCTAACGATCCCAATACGCTTCCGTAACTCAGGAATACCCCCTTCTCCAAAGCGAGTTCCAAGGACCGTTACCTGTCCCGAACTAGCCCAGTATTCAGACATAAGAAGTTTGAGGAGAGTCGATTTTCCTGCTCCATTGAGGCCTAAAATCGCCCAGCATTCATTTTCTTTCACTTGCCAGTTAACCTCTTTTAAAAGGGCTTTTCCATTGCGGATCAAATTGACGTCTTGTAGCTCAATCAAATTATTCATAACTTCGTCCTTTTGATTAAAATCTCCTTTATTCTATCATAAAATCTTTTAATTTAAAGATAGAATTGTCAGAAAGCCTATTGTTATAGGGTTTTTTGCTTGTCGTAATACGTTGTATTCTGACTTTGTTCAGTTATTTGTTCAGTTACAAACTCCCTAGAGCTGTTTCATAGAATGAAACGGCTTTTTTTGCACTCTCTTTTGAGAGGTGACTGTATGTATCCATTGTCATAGATAAAGTGGAGTGTCCTAGTCTATGTTGGAGTTCTTTATATGGTATTCCAGCATTTAATAACAAACTAGCGTGAGTGTGTCGGAAACCATGAAAACCAATATTAGGCACTTTAGCACGTTTAAAATGTGTTTTTAATCTTGTAAAAAGAGTACTGTTATTCGGGTATTCATGGATAAAATCTGAAAAGACTACTTTTTCAGTTTGTCCTATCTTCCAAGCCTCTTGGGTTTGCCTACGTTTGTACTGTTTTAATATTGTAACCGTTTTGGGGTCAATATCGATATCACGGTAACTAGATTTTGATTTAGGACTATTCACCTCTTGCATACGGTTTAGTGTCTTTGTAACGTGAACTACAGCATTATCAAGATCAATATCAGACCATTCCAGCGCTAACGCCTCATTAATACGGCAACCAGTAGCAAGTAGGAAGTTGTAAAGTGTTTTCTCATAAAAATAGCGGTATCTATCACTATCCAAGTTGTCCAGATAGTCCAAAAACGTTTTTAACTCAATATTATCAAAGTGTTTAATCTTTTGGCGCTTTTCTTTCTGGGTATTTCTTGGGAGAATGACCTCACGAGCTGGGTTAAATGGTATGGCTTTCATAACCACACCATATTGTAAGATACGCTTGTTTACAGTATGGATTTTCTCATAGTGTAAATAAGCTCCTTGCTCCCCGTTATTTGTCTTTCCAGCTAATTTGTTAATTATGTTTTGAATTAGTGGAGTGGTTAGTTTATCCAGCTTATAACCCCCGAATAATGGCAGGATATGTTTATTTAAAATCTTACTCATGTTACCTTGAGTATTTGGTTTTACTGTATGCTTATAGCTTTCCCACCATAATTCAGCTAGTTCTTTATATGTTTTAATTGTAGTTTCTTTGAATCTAGTAGAACCATTTTGAATGAAGTCTATTTCAGCTTCTTTGGCTTTCTGTTTGACCTCTTTTCTAGTTCTAGCCGTGATACTAGTTTTTACATCTTTTCCCGTTACTTGGTCTACACCAAGGTAAAAATTAGCACGGTATACAGTTGTACCGTCTTTCTTTTTGTGTTCAGTAATTTTCATGATCGAAAACCTTTCTATTTCATCAGCAGGCAAGGCGTATAGAATGTTTTAGATTGGTTAGATCATGTTTTAATGGTTTGGTTAATTGTCAGTATTCTTTAAACTGTTGTACTTATTAGACCAATTAGAACTATAGGTAAACAAATTTGAAAAATCACCGTCCTTTAATTCTTTTAGCTTTTTAAGATCTCCATTGGTAACTAAGTTATTTAATATTTTTTTATTTGTGTCACTAAGTAACTTGATTAAATCAATAACTTTGTCTATATCATCATTCGATAGAGCAAGATCATAAGCTGTTAAAAATTTTATGAAATTCTTTTTAAAAGGAATTTGGTTTAAATCAGATTGAGAGAAAACTTTAAAGCCGTTTTCTAATTCAGTACCAGCAGAATCTAAAAGCAGGTCAAAAGGGTTTCTGAATTCACTGTCGCCAAGTAAGTATTCTACATTAACATTAAATAATTCAGCTAGTTCTTTAGCTGTACTAGTTTTAATAACGTGTTTTCCGTTTTCCCAATTAGAAACAGTCAATTTAGTAGTACCAATCTTTTCAGCTAATTGCTGTTGGGTCAAACCCTTTTCTTTGCGTAGCTCTTTTAATCTAGTCATATTATTTCACTCCTTGTTATAGATTATTATACATGATGTTTTTCAAAAAATCAAAGAAAACTATATTTTTTTGAAAAAAACGCTTGACAAAGAATAGAAAACTATATATAATAAAGCCAGATAAGAAAAAAGTATAGAAAACTATACTGTTCTAGAAAGGAGAGTTTAATAGATGGAAAAACTAAAGGGCTATCGTGTCATGTTAGGGCTGACACAGCAAAAAATGGCTGATCAGTTGAGTATTTCCCTACAGTCCTATAACAACAAGGAATTAGGGAAAACACCTTTTAACGATAAAGAGCGTTTGTTGATTAAATCTATGGTTACCAAAGTTAAACCAGATATTACAATTGATGAACTCTTTTATAGTTAAAATTCAGAACAACAAAAAAGGCTCACAGCTACCAACTAACAAGCCTTTTTACTCCAACTAAAACAAATATACAACAGGCAAGGCGTATAGAGTGTTTTAGAAAATTATTCTTTATTTAATTATACCATACTAACCGATGGTATACAATGCTACCGATGAGAGCAGTAATCTCTTAAAACTACAAAACATAGATAAAAAGGAGAGTTCAAAAATGGACTTAATAGAAAAGATGAAACTTGAAGAACCAAACCTATTTCAGATTATGGCTGACTATATGAGTGGTAAGCTATCCAAACAGGAATTAGAAACATTCTTTAATATGGATCAGAAAGAACGCTGGGCATATATTGACAGCTACCAAGCACGATAAGAGGTGGAAAATATGGAATTGACAAAAGAAGTATTAAATAAGCTAGAACAGGACGCTTTTAAAACGTCTGACAATATCCAATTGGGGCTACTTTTGGGTGATGGAGTGAATATTTCAAGGGAAAAATATAAAGCGTTCCAAGAAATAATGAACCATGAACAGCGTCTGGAGTTAATTAATGAACTAAAAAGACAAAAGACCCCCAAAGATTTAGAAGATGATTTTAAAATCTCTGATAATCTTGAATTAGGCTTACTTTTAGAGGGTAAAGGTGAACTTTATCCGAATGAGTTGAACATATTTCAAAAAGAAATGAATCATGAACAACGTATGGCATTTATTGACACAGTAAAGCGAAGAAAAGGATTGATAAAATGATGATTGTATTTACTGAAGAAAACGCAAAAAATTTTTCCAAACGTTTAGATGACGCTACTACAGATATTTTTGAAGTTGTCATAGATGATAAGATCTTCTATTCACTTGATAGCATTGCACAATTCAAATTAAGTCGGGCTATAAAAATAATGTTTGATCTTGGTAGAATGTGTGAACAAAGTCAGCTTATCGCTAGAAACCAAGCAAAGGACAAATAGAATCGATTTAAGGCTTGAAAATAGCCGCCGTCTAATCGCTGGAATCTAGCTGGGGTAGGAATTATACCCCTCAAACGTGCAACTGTAGAAAAAACGATTTTAGAAAGGAAAATGAATGTTTAGTTTAAGTAAAGAAAGTGAACAAGAACTAAGTCAAGGAGTTTTGACTTTGATTGATACGTTTTTAAAGTCACAAGATAAAGTTTTTCAAAAATCTTTGGGGCTTATGACAGCAAAACAATTAAAAGATGAGTTAGATATAAAAGACAACACACTAAAACGGTGGGAAGAAAACGGCTTGAAACGCTATCAACCACCCCTAGAAGATACACGAAAAGCCTATTATAAGGTGAGTGATATCTTAATCTTTCTTGGTGCTAACAGCTAAGAATAGGGGATCAAGTTTGGCAAAAGCAAAAACCAAAACTCACAAACCAATTGTAAAAGATCAAAAAGAGAAGAAACGGCACAGAAAACTAAAGCAGTTACAGCATATAAGAAGATGACAAGAACGATAGAAATTATTATTCACGCTGATAAAATAACGGCACTAGATTTTTTAAAAGACAATCCAACTTTGGTATTGCAAAATGGAAAATACTTTAAATTCATCTATTTTGAACCAACAGGGGCAGGGTTGACAAGTTTTAACGCTAAAGGGCTGATGGTAAGGCTTTTTGACAATAGACAGAAAAATACTAATTGGGAAGTCGTAAGAGATATCACACCGCAAGTTATGAAGTCTGAACCATTCGCAATTTTGCAGGAATTAGAGGCTGGTAAGTTGAATGAGGTGAGAGAAAACCAAGCGATAGAATTGAAAGGCTGGTTATTCGATCTAATAACGAATGGAATCTATACCAAAGAGGAAACAGCGCTTTTTATTCGCTTGCTATTCTTGCATGGTTATAGTTTTGATCAAGTCACACAGCTATACAGCTCTATTGTGAAGCGTGTAACACTCAATAAGTATTTTTTAGAGAATATGAAAATAATGTATAAGGGGGTAAGTATTTGAGTGATAACATGAAAGACCATCTCAAAAAAATAATTTCAATGAATTGGACGGAAACAGAATTTGGACCGTCTAAACTGAAAGCAGATTATAAGAAGAATCTTTCTAAAATTTTGCAGTTGGATAGTTTTAATAACATTCAACACGATAAAGAAAAAGTCTTTATTCCAGATGATAAGGTTATGTATATAGCTGATAGGAACGGAAAAGAGATTAAATTTATTTCTGCAACTGTTAGTGAAGATAGGGTTACTAAGACCGCTAAAGTGAAATATGACAGCATTTTTCCACCATTTGGAAAACTGGTTGTCGATTATCTGATAGGGCGTTACGTATTCCATGATGATAAATTGTATGATGTGAACAACAAACAGGCTAAGCTGGTTGACGATATAACACTATCTAGCCTGTATGGTTTCAAACATGGTACAGACTACGTTCTAGAGATCCTAAAGGGAATCGATCTGAATTGTCATGTTGAACCTGTAAGGAAGTTAGAACCTCATCAGATAGCAGGGAATGACTTTATTATTGATTTAGAAACTCACACGGTAACCCGTAAAGTTATCAATAATGAAATATCCTATTTCAAATTCTATCCAGTTGACTATGAGAAAGCGAAAGCAAGCAAGACCATAGCGAACAAATTTTTAAACTATGTTATCGATGATCCAGATAGCCTACACAATGCACAGTTACAAGCCTATTATATAGCGCAAGTTGCAAGTGGTTTAAAAAGCAAAACCAATTTCTTTATTTCCAAATCTGGAGTAAGAACAGGGAAAGGCTTACGACACACAGCACTAGCAGGACTGTTTAACAAGATTGATGTTGAATTAGATAACCTTGTTTCCCGTGGTTTTGACGGTTTAAATGCGTGGGCTATGTTTTCGGGTGGAGAGATGGCACTAGCAACGGAACAGGGCGATATAGTAGGGGATAAGGTGGAACGTGTCTTAAAGATCATCGCTACTGAAAAAACACACGTAGCACGGAACGTAGGGGGAAACCAAGGCTTGGTACACCTTACCAGCGTTCTATGTATCGATACCAATAGGAATGTTTCACTATCAGATGAAATGAACGGGCGCAAGATACTTATTCAATACAAGGATAGACCAGAGGGGGAAAGCGATTTGGAGCGTGAACAAGCGTTTGAAGAATATTGGCAGGCTTTCACCAAGCAAGATAAAGAACCAAACGTAGAGGGCTGTATAGGCTTCTTAATGGCAAGCCTTGACTATTTCAACCAACAGGGGAATAAGTTCATCTGGAAAGATGTTGAAGTCTATAATGGCGATGAAGCACTAGATGACTTTCAAGTATTCCTTATTGACGATTTAGAGAAACATGAGTTTGTACCTAAAGATTATTCTTACAGAGAACTTGCCCTTAAACTTTATGGTAAGAATAATTATCTTCTTTCCAAGGCTTTACAAACTATTGGAGTATCTAGCAAACGAATGAGGCTAGAGGGAGATCTCTGTACAGTATATTACGTAAGCAACCCTAGACGATTTAAAGCGTTTGGAGTTAAATATGAGAAACCTACTGAACCAGTCAAACCAGATATGAACGTTCTTAAAATGCTTGATATGTTTGATGAATTGGGGTAACTGTTCACCATGTTCACCATTGTTCAGTACTACTGGTGAACACCTCTAGACCAGTAGCACCAAGGGTTTAGCTATATCTGTTCACCATGTTCACCATGTTGTATAGGCGAAAAATAAAAAAATAATAATAATAAAAAAAATAAAAAAAGTATAGGTAAGATGGTGAACACGGTGAACACCTCTGAAACTCCTTGAGCCTCTAAGGTTTAACCCTGTTCACCATCTGTACACCATGTTTGAGATGGTGAACAACATTTGATTAAAGAAAAGGGGTGGACAACATGAAAGTTAAGTTATTTTCTCGGACACGATACACGCAGTCTATAGAAGATTTTGAAAGGGCGGTCAATGATTTCATGGCTACTGTTGAAGTGGTCGATGTAAAATATTCGGAGACCACCGTCGGAACTGGTAAAGATTTGGGAACAATGACTGGAGTTTTAGTTATTTACAAATAAATTATATTAAACAATAGAAAGAAGAATAAAGATGATTACATTAGACAATATCAAACTAAAAAAAGAAGAATTGAATAAAAGTTTCAAAGAGTTTCAAGCTTATGCTGACCAAATAAAAGAGATAGAGAAAGAAGCAACTGAACTGGAAGCCTTGGGAAAATCAAACCTATCAATCACACAGGCTATTCGTTTAGCTAAGGTAAAGGAAGAACTAGCAGTAGCAGACGAGGTAAAAAGTAATGCTACATCGAACCTTTATCCAGTACTATATAGTGCGAGCTATGATTTAGCTGAATTAATTCTGAATTATATACTCCAAGAAATGGAGAATGATAATGAATTGAATACCTTGAAACAGGAGTATTCAAAGACTAAAGAAAAAATGCTACAATTAGCAGTTGAGCACGATGCAAAGTACTCTGATAAGTTAGAGAAGATGAAGAAAGCGATCTCTGATATTGGTTACTTTACACTAGTGGAAGAAATCGCAGACAACAAAGACGCAAAAATGTTAGGTTTGAATCAACCATCAACATATCGAGTTGAATTCTTTAATCCAGAACAATTCAAGATTAAGTTTCCAAATGGAATGTATCATGAATACGATGACGCAATGAAGCAGTACAAAGCTAAGAAAACTTTCCCTTGGTTTGGTAAGAAATAGGGTAAATTGCCCCGTCTGATTTTGAACGGGGCAATATTTTACACCAGAAAAAGGACGCGGCCTTTTCTGTATGAAAAATTCCCTTTTTAAAACCTCAAAACGAATTGGAAACAGTCATGAATATTAAAACAGCCCTTAAAAACACTAGTAATTTCCAAGAAAAGATAAGATCATTGAAAGGGAAACTGTACACCATTAGAGCAAGCACCTTTTCTAATCAGACCTTTTCAGAATTGCCTAGATCCAAGAACAAAATTAACTATGTAGAAAAGAAAAATATAACCATCATCGATGAAACTGATAGAATTGTAAAACAGATTGACAACCTTATTAGTGAGCACCAGCGTTTATCCGAATTGATTGAGTTGCTGGAAGATCCATTTGAAAATATTGTCATGCGTTTGTTGTACGTTAACTTTTATAGCTGGGAAGAGGTGGAGAGAGCTTTAAACGTGTCACACCCCACTATACAACGTGCGAGAAAAAGCGCAATAAAGCACTTGGAAGAGATGGCAGATGAACATTCTAGCGACTTAAAAAAGTGATTGGTGGGGAATTGTAGTTTAAATGCTCCTAGAATCGCTAAAATATGCTATAATTTAACTACTAAAAAAGCACCGTGCGAGGGTGCTAGATCTTGCCTGCTGAACTCATAATGATAGACCCCTTGAGGGTCGTTTTTTTGTTCAGTTATTTGTGAAGTTTGGGGAGTGTTCTAATGATGTTAAATGAACCATTAAAAGCTGAAAAAATGTTATTAAATCAAGGTTACAGACTGTTAATATACTCTAATAAATGCCGTTTGAAATTCTATCATAAAATATGGTATAATAGAAAACAGGAGGTAAGGAATGTTTCGAAATAGTAAATTGTTATTCTGGACATTTGAAATTTTATTATTGACGGTGATTTTCTATATTTGGAAATCAATGGGGACTTTAATTTCTCCATTTGTCTCTGTTCTGAATACCATCCTCTTACCATTTTTAATTGCAGGTTTTTTATACTATATCACCAACCCGATTGTTGAATTATTAGAAAAACACTTAAAAATCAAGCGTGTGTTTGGGATTTTGATCACCTTAGTACTGTTGTTTGGGATCATTGGTCTAGGGATCTTTTATCTGCTTCCCATCTTAATCAATCAGTTAACCAGCTTGATTAATTCAACTCAAGGACTATACTGGGAAGTCCAAAGTTTGGTTCGAAAACTTTCGACCAATCCTTTGTTCCAGAATGTAAATATTCAATCGACGATTCAACAGTTGAATCTCTCTTATATGGATATCCTACAAAATCTCTTGAATAGTGTGACCAACAGTTTAGGAAGTGTGGTCAACACCATTGTCAATACGGTCTTTATCTTAATCATGACCCCTGTCTTCTTGGTTTATTTCTTGATTGATGGCAAGAAATTGTTGCCGATGTTAGAACGGACCATTTTACGCAATGACAAACTCTACATTTCAAGCCTCTTGGTTAGTTTGAATGAAACGGTCTCTCGCTATATTAGTGGTATTTCAATCGATGCCTTGATCATTGGGACACTAGCCTACATTGGCTATAGTTTTATTGGATTGAAGTACGCTTTGGTCTTTGCCATCTTTTCTGGGCTGGCCATCTTGATTCCCTATGTAGGACCAACCATCGGTTTGATTCCGATGATCATCACTTATGCTTTTATCGATATGGATATGATGATCAAAGCAGTCATTTACATGTTGATTATCCAGCAGATCGATGGCAATATTCTTTATCCGCGTATCGTTGGAGGCGTGATGAAGGTTCACCCGATTACCATTATGGTTCTCTTACTGCTCTCAAGTAATATCTACGGAATTATCGGGATGGTCGTCGCGATTCCAGTCTATTCGATTGGGAAAGAAATTGTAAAATTCTTGGTAAATCTTTATGATAACCACCGTGCTGCGAAGGAGCAGAAGAAAAAAGAAGAATTTGGAATCATTAATAAATCTTAGACTCTAGCGCCTATATGGGCCTTGGAGTCTTTTTTGTACATTTTTTTGAAAAAATACCGTAAAAAAGTCAACAAGTGCTATGAAATGTGTTAAAATATAAGTGATTTTGAAAGAAAATATGAAAAGGTAGGGAAAGATGAGACTGCTCTTATCGAAAAAACAGAGACGCCAATTGCAATTGTTGGAAATCTTGATTAAGGAAAAAAGATGGTTCCACTTGAAAGAGTTGGCCAAGCGTTTGGATTGTACAGAACGTTCGTTAAAAGAAGATTTGTCTAATCTTCGTAGTACATTTGATGACTTTTTAATTGAATCCTCTACCAATGGGATCAAGATCAGTTATGAGGATTCGGTTGGGCTTGAGGTGATTTACCATCACTTTTTTAAAGAATCACAAGCCTTTGCTTTGATTGAATATCTCTTTTTCAACAAGGATGTTTCCAATGAATATATTTGCAGAAAGTTTGATCTGAGTTACCAGTCTTTCTACCGCTTGATTCGGACGATTAATCAGAAGCTTCAAACAAAATACAATGTAAAGATTGATTTGAAACCCTTGAATCTTGTCGGGGATGAAGTGGATGTTCGTTTCTTCTATGCCCAGTATTTTGCGGAACGTTATTACTATATGGAGTGGCCTTTCCCAGAATTTAAGGAAGAGGCCGTGACCGATTTGATCACCTTCTTCTTCAAGCTCTATGGCTATCCATTGACCTTCTCTGTCATTAAGTCTTACAAAGTTCTCTTGACAGTGTACTTATCACGTATTAAGCAAGGCTATTTCATCAACATTCCAACGACCTTTGAAGCCTATAAAGATCAATATCAAGGGGTGACCAATGTTGAGGAGATGTTGCGCTACTTTAGCTTGCAGTTGGGTGTCGAGTTAAATGAAAAAGTGCTGGAGCAGTTCTTCATCATCTTTATTCAAGAAAATTTCTATTTCAGCCCAGAAAGCTTGATTGAGGCCGCAGAAACAGATCCTTATGCAAAAGAATCCACTAGACTCATTAAAGATATGTTCAAAGATCTATGCTATACCTATGATTTAGATATCGAAAATCTTGATGAGATGTTGATGCACGTTCATAATACAGCTCACTTAGGTCGGAAGGAATTGTTCTCGGAGTTCCTCTTATTTGATACCAAGACCAATACCAACGAAGATTTTATGAGCATCTTCCCAGCCTTCTATGATGATTTGAGAGACCATATCATCACTTATATGAAGACCATGAAGCATAATCTGAATGAAGAAATTATCAAGCACATGATCTACACGGTCTACACTCACTGGGAACGTCTCTTACCACAATTATTGCGCCGCCGGAAGTCCATTAAGGTCTTGATTATCAGTCGTTTTGATGACCACCATGCTAAATCCATGATCGATTTTCTAGATTTCTACTGTACGGATAACTTTGAATTTACTCAGATGATCAAGTATAATCTAACAGTAGAGGATATCGAAGCTTCAGATGCAGATGTCGTGGTGGCCAACTTTATGATGCCGGAATTAAAGAAAAAACCTTTTATCTGTACAAGTAGTCTCTCATCGCTAGAGCTGGTTGAAAAACTCAATGCCTTCTTTTATGATTTTACCAGTGCAGAGCACTAAAATCAGGACCTGGTCCTGATTTTTTGATGGTGAAAAAAGAAAATGACATAGAAGAATGCAGGCTCTCATATTTTGTGGTATAATATACAATATTATATACTGGAGGAAAGTATCCATGGAAGACCCTGGCAGTCAGGAAATTTTATTGGAATTTATTTTATTGATTGTTTTGACATTATTGAACGCCTTTTTCTCGGCAACCGAAATGTCAATGGTATCGTTGAATCGTTCTCGTGTAGTGCAAAAAGCAGAAGAAGGGGATAAAAAATACATTCGTCTTCTTAGCGTTTTGGAACAGCCCAACCATTTTTTATCCACTATTCAGGTGGGGATCACCTTGATTACCATCTTATCTGGGGCGAGTCTTGCAGATAGCCTTGGTCATGTCATTGCTGGATGGATGGGCAATACTAAAACGGCTGTTGCAGCTGGAAGCTTTTTATCTCTAGCGTTTTTGACTTATATTTCGATCGTATTTGGGGAACTCTATCCGAAACGAATCGCTATGAACCTGAAAGATGAGTTAGCTGTTCGAACGGCTCCGATTGTCATTTTATTAGGAAAAATTGTTAGCCCCTTTGTTTGGTTGCTTTCAGCGTCGACCAACCTTTTGAGCCGTATCACGCCAATGGAATTCGATGATCCGGATGAAAAGATGACGCGGGATGAAATCGAGTATATGCTGACCAATAGTGAAGCAACACTAGATGCGGACGAGATTGAGATGCTCCAAGGGATCTTTTCATTAGATGAAATGGTAGCGCGTGAAGTCATGGTGCCACGGACGGATGCCTTCATGGTTGATATCAATGATGATACCAAAGAAATCATTGAAAGTATCCTTAAGCAAAACTTTTCACGGATTCCTGTCTATGATGATGACAAGGACAATGTCATCGGTCTCATCCATACCAAACGTCTCTTGAACGAAGGATTTATCAATGGCTTTGATAATATTGTCTTAAGAAAGATTTTACAAGAACCTTTGTTTGTTCCAGAGACTATTTTTGTGGATGATCTTTTGAAGGAATTGCGCAATACCCAAAATCAAATGGCTATTCTGCTTGATGAATATGGTGGGATGTCTGGTTTGGTTACTCTTGAAGACCTCTTGGAAGAAATCGTCGGTGAAATTGACGATGAGACTGACAAAGCAGAAATTGATGTCTTTGAAATTGCGGACAATACCTATGTCGTACAAGGAGCCATGTCACTAAATGACTTTAACGAATATTTTGATGTTGAGTTGCAAAGTGATGATGTGGATACCATTGCAGGGTATTATCTGACAGAGGTTGGGCGAATTCCAACCTTGAAAGAGCGACTCAGCTGTGAAGTCGATAGTCAAAAGAAACACCTCATTTTGACAAATGACAAAGTAAAAAATGGTCGTGTGACCAAGGTGAAAGTTGAAATTTCTGAAATCGTCGAGGAAGATGAAGAAACAAAATCAAAAGAAGATTAAAAAATAGAGGCTTGGACGTGTTCCAGCCTCTGTTTTTTTCTTGTCAGGAACAGTTGAATTTTCAAAAAATTTCAAAAATTTCTGAAATAGTCTTGACAGCCAAAAAAAATTAAGGTAAGATAATACCCATAAAAAAAGAAAGCAGAAAATAAACATGAAGCAACAAGCCATTTCAACTCAAAAATTTTACTTTAGCTACTTTAGATAGTGTTTGTAGACATGATCTCATGGATGCAAACAACCCAAGCAATTTGTTTGTATCTATGTGGCTAAGATTTTTGATGATGGTCCATAGAGCTAGTATCTAAATGGACCGAGGTTTTGTAACTTGTTGGAGAATTTCAAGCATCCGTTTAGAGTATCATCTAAGCGGATTTTTTGTTTATTTTGCAGAAAAGGAGTCAATAAATGAAAGTAGTGAAAAAATTGCTAGCACCTGTCCTGGTTGTAGGACTTCTGTTAACATCATTGGTGACCTTACATAACCTAAAAGATACTAAAAAAGACAATGTCTTTCGAATTGGGATTTCCCAGTACATCACCCATAAGTCGCTCGATGCGACACGAAAAGGCTTTATCGAGGAGTTGAAGAAAGAGGGCTATGTAGATGGGAAAAATATTCAGATCGATTTCCAAAATGCTCAAGGGGAGCAACGAAATCTGAAAAATATTTCTAAACAATTGGCAGAAGAAAGTGATCTAGTCTTTGCGATTGCAACTCCTTCTGCACAAAGTTTGGCTAATACCACTAAATCAACACCTATTGTCTTCTCAGCTGTGACCGACCCATTGGCAGCGAAATTGGTGAAAAACTTGAAAGAACCAGGTGGCAATATCACAGGGACAAGTGACCAGTCAGAAGATGCGATCGCTACACAGGTAGACATGATTAAGCAAGTGCTTCCAACGGCGAAAACAGTTGGGATTCTCTATACGCAAAGTGAGCCTAACTCCGTCGTCCAAAAAGACAATGCGAAGAAGATCTTAGAAGCTAAAGGCTATCAAGTGGTTGAAAAAACAATTCTTGATAGTAACAATGTGAAAGCTGCAGCAGACAGTATCATGTCAGAGGCAGATATCGTCTTTGTTCCGACGGACAATATTATCTCTTCTACAATGGACACTGTCAAACAGGTTTCTATCAGCCATAAGGTGCCAGTTTTTGGTGGGTCTGCTGAGATGGTGGCTACTGGTGGTTTGTACAACTTTGGTACCGATTATGAGGAATTGGGAAGACAAGCTGCTCGGATGGCTGTTCGCATCATGAAGGGTGAGAAAACTGGAAAAGTCGCAGTTGAAACACCTGAAAAATTAGAATTGCATACCAATAAAGAGATGGCTAAAGAGCTTGGAATTGATATTAGCTCGTTGAAGGTAGAAAAATAGGAGGTTTGAGATGAATTTCGTTTTATCAAGTTTATCAGAAGGTTTATTGTGGTCGATCATGGCGATCGGTGTTTACTTAACATTTCGAATTTTAGATATTGCCGATATGACGGCAGAAGGAGCCTTTCCACTTGGGGCAGCAGTTGTAGCCTCACAAATTCAAGCGGGAAGAAACCCTTGGGTTGCAACCTTGTTGGGCTTTTTAGCAGGGATGATTGCAGGCTTGGTTTCTGGGGTTCTCCATACAAAAATGAAAATTCCAGCCCTCTTGACAGGGATTGTCACTTTGACGGGGCTCTACTCTATCAATATCAAAATTATGGGAGGGGTTCCTAACCTTTCTATTGGAGATGCAGGTACCATTTTCAAGAGTGTCATGAAATTTGGACTTTCTAATGAAGAAGCTGTCTTTTTGATTAGTATTTCCTGCTTGATCATCGTATGTATCTTGTTGACCCTCTTAATGAAGACGCAACTTGGCTTGGTTCTGCGCTCGACAGGTGATAACATTCCGATGAGTGAGGCTAATGGGGTCAATGTGGACAACATGAAGATGTTGGGCTACATGATTTCAAATGGCTTGATTGCCCTTTGTGGCGCTATGTTTGCTCAAAATGATGGTTTCTCAGATGTGACTTCTGGGACAGGGACGATCGTGGTTGGCTTGAGTGCGGTGATTATCGCTGAGGTTTTGATCCACGAATTGACCATTGGTTGGCGCTTGCTTTCAATCGGGGTTGGAGCCATTGTTTATCGTTTGATTATCTTAAATATTTACGAGATCCCAAATCTCGATCAAAATATGGTTCGTCTCTTCAATGCGATCTTGCTCGCGATTGTCTTGTTCGCTCCTGAGGCGCAAAAACGTCTTCGTGTTCGCGGATTGAAGTTAGGAAATAAGTAGGAGAAAAGTATGGCAACATTATTATCAATTGAAGGCATTCATAAGACATTTGAAGCAGGAACGGTTAATGAAAACCACGTCTTAAAAGGTTTGGATCTCCAAGTGGAAGAAGGAGATTTCATTTCGGTCATCGGTGGAAATGGAGCTGGGAAATCAACCTTGATGAACATCTTGGCAGGAAATCTAGTCGTGGATGAAGGGGATATCTTGCTAGAAGGTAACTCCATTAAAAATACGAGTGTTCGGAAGCGTGCGAAAGATATTGCGCGTGTCTTCCAAGATCCTAAGATGGGGACGGCTTCTCGTTTGACCATTGAAGAAAATATGGCGATTGCCCAACGTCGGGGGAAATCTCGTGGTTTGAGCTGGGGAGTTCGGGAGAAAGATCGCGAATTGTTCCGTGAAGCCTTGAAGGAACTGAATATCGGTTTAGAGAATCGTCTCAAGGTAGATACCCAATATTTGTCTGGTGGGCAACGTCAAGCTTTGACCTTGGTCATGGCAGCTTTGGTTAGACCAAAACTCTTGCTTCTGGATGAACATACCGCAGCGCTCGATCCCAAGACCAGTGAAATGGTCATGGAATTGACCCAAAAGATCGTGGAAAGCCATGATTTGACAACCTTGATGATTACGCATGATATGAACCATGCGATTGAATACGGCAACCGCTTGATCATGCTCTACCAAGGCAAGGTCGTGGTCGACGTCAAAGGAGAAGAAAAGAAAAACCTAACGGTTGAAGATTTGATGCGCCTCTTCCAACAAAACAGTGGTGAAACCCTGGTAAGTGATGAATTGGTATTAGGATAAAATGAGAGTGGGACAGAAATCGGTTATTCGTTAGAATTCGATTTCGTCGTCCCACCTTCGCACAGTTGAGTAGGGCTGTAAAAGCTGATGAAATCAGCGTAGAGAGCCCACTCAACCACTGCGTCTTGCTCGACAATCCAAAAATAATTGAGAGGCTAGGACTTTTGTCCCAGCCTCCTTTATTTCCTCCGTTCTGCATAGTCGACAAAATGAAACTTGTCTAATTTGTGTCGGCTTTCGGTGAATTGGAATTGGCGTCCGTCTGCTAGGTGAACTTGGGAACGGACAGTTACCACGTGTTTGTCTTTTCCAAGATCCAGTAAGATTTTGTCACGATTATCGATTGGTGAAATCAAGATTTCTTTTTTGGCATAGCCAATCTGCAATTTCAAGTCTTCTTCTATATATTGGTAGATAGAGTGCTGGGCAATTTCCTTGGTCAGGCCAGGGATCAGCTCTCTGTCTAGGTAATCAATATCTAAGACAGAAGCGACACCATCCACCACCCGTTGCCGGGTTACTTTCCAAACCAAACGGTGAAGAGGGAAACCTGTCTTTTTAGCTCCTTTTTCATCGATACTGATTTGTTCCAAACGAATGACATTGGTTTCTGAGCGAAGACCAGAAGCTTTGACGATTTCTTGATAGCTGGTTAATTGGGAAACGGGGAAGTCAAAGTGTGCTTGCCTACAAATTTGCGACCCCATCCCTTGAACAGTCTCGATAAAGCCTTCTTCCTGCAAGAGCTCAAACGTCTCTATCATACTTGGGGCAAGGAAATGAGTGAACGTGTTGGTTGGAGTGCCCTTTTCTGGAATAACCATGACCAACCTCGTGCTTTGAATCGCTTTGTAGATATCAAGAACTTCCGCAATGAAGGAGCGACCATGCTCGCAGCTAGCATTCACTTGTCACGTGGGACCCCTTATATCTATATGGGGGAAGAAATCGGCATGATTGATCCAGACTATGATTCGATGGCAGATTACGTGGATGTGGAGTCCATCAATGCTTACCAAATGCTCTTGGACCAAGGCAAGTCACCTGAGCAAGCCTTCAAGATTATCCAAGCTAAGTCCCGTGATAATTCTCGTACGCCCATGCAATGGGATGCTTCTCTAAATGCCGGTTTTTCAACAGGCACGCCATGGTTGAAAGTTGGGAAGTCCTATAAAGACTTCAACGTTGAAAAGGAGATGGATGGACCAATCTTTACCTTCTATAAAGAATTGATTCGCTTGCGCAAAGAAATGCGGATCATTTCAGAAGGAAGCTACCAGCCAGCACTGGAAGATAGTCAAGAAGTCTATGCTTTTGAACGCCACTTAGACGGTCAAAAACTCTTGGTACTCAATCATTTCTATGGAAGTGAAGTTGAAGTAGCGATTCCAGAAGACTACCAAGCATGGCGCGTGCTCTTGTCCAACTATGAGAATGTAAAGCTTTCTGAAAAAGTAATTCTGAAACCGTATCAGACACTGGCAATTTTAGCTTAAGTTCTTGACACTTCGATCTTTTTGGGTCGAAGTGTTTTTCTTTTTGAAAAATATTTTTGAAAGCGCTTGAAAATGCAAAGTCATTCCCTTATAATAAAAGAGGAAAACTTTTTAGGGATGGAGAAACGCATGAGAAAAAACGGTAAAAAGATTCGCCTACTGGGAGTAGCCACCTTATTGGCTAGTCAGTTGGGGGTCTTTAGCAGTGCCCTCACGGTAGTTGCAGACGAGACCACAGCTTCGACTTCAGAGCCAGCGCTTGTGACGAACACTAGTAGCGAGGAAGGCTCGACAAATCATTCGACTTCCGCTACAACAACAACTACAGAAGCTACGACGAGAGCTTCAAGTGATAAAGAAGAGACATCTAGCAGTTCCTCAGACGATACTGAGGAGAAAACGGTTAAGATCGGGGACATTCAAGGGGAAGCGCAACGCTCTCCACTGGAAGGCCAAAAAGTGGCCATCCAAAATGCAGTGGTGACCAAGACAGACCGCTATGGTTTTTATGCCCAAGATATTGAATCGGATGGCAATAGTCGGACTTCAGATGGGATTTATGTTGTTTCCAAATACAAGGTGAAAGTCGGCGACAAGGTGAAAATCACCGGTACCGTCAAGGAAGGCTATATGGAAGAGGTTACCTTGGGAGCAGGGAAGACCTTTAAGGAACCAACGAATAGTTTAACAGTGACCATGCTGGTCGATGCTTGGATCACAAAAGATGGGACAGCCCCTCTTCCAGAAGCTGTGAATATCACTGCGGGCATGCCAGCAGATGTGAAGCCTAATCCGACTGCTTATGCTCCAGAAACCGATGCCCTCGATTATTGGGAAAGCCTGGAAGGAATGCTCACGGTGGTGAAGAAACCGCATGTCCTTGGTCCCCAGTACAAAGGAGATATCTATGTCTTGGGAGAAGATTTCACAGGTCTTCCTTTAAACAATATTGGAGGTCTGAATCTACGGCCACATGCGCAAAATACAGAGACGATCCCGATTTATGTTGGGAATCAGTTTGTCGCAAAAGCTAAGGATTACTTTACAGAAGATGTGACAGGAGTGGTAACGTATCGAAATAGCTTCTATAAATTAGAGCCCACTCAACAGTTGACGGTCCAAGATGGTGGCTTGCAGCGTCAAGCAGCTCAAACGCAACCAAGTGAGGACAAGCTGACCATCGCTTCCTACAATATTGAAAATTTCTCGGCCAACAATGCCAAAAATGAAACCCCAGAGGATAAGGTGACGCTGATTGCCAATTCCTTTATCCATGAAATTCACAATCCAGACATCATTACTTTGATCGAAGTGCAGGACAATAATGGTAGTGTGGATGACGGAACGACCAGAGGTGTTGAAAGTGGACGCAAACTAGCCAATCGGATCAAGGAATTGGGGGGTAAGAGCTATGAGTATACGGAGGTTGCTCCAGTAGATGGCGCTGACGGAGGAAAGCCTGGTTCCAATATTCGTTTGGGAATCCTCTACAATCCAGAACGCGTGAGCTTAGCCAAAAAAGAGGCAGCAACTAGCAACGAGGCAGCGCAATTTGACAAGGGACACCTGGTTAAAAATCCAGCTCGGATTGCCCCTAATGACCCATCGTTTGATCATACTCGCAAGTCCTTAGCCGTTGAATTTGAATTCAAAGGTCAACCAGTTGTGGTGATTGCCAATCACTTGAAATCAAAAATTGGAGATGATGCTATTTATGGGGCAAGCCAACCAGCAGTGGAACATACCTTGCCAACTCGTGAAGCACAAGCCAGTGTCATCCATCAATTCGTCCAAGAAGGCTTGAAGCAAAATCCGAAGACCACCTTTGTTTTGACGGGTGATTTTAATGACTACGATTTCTCAACCACGGCACAGATCCTTGCGGGTAGTGAACTAACCAACTTAATGGCTCAACATGATGTAGGCGATCGCTATTCTTATTTCTACCGTGGAAGCAATCAAGTTTTGGATAACATTTTTATCTCAAACAACATGGCAGCTAAAGCAAGGTTTGAACCAGTCCATATCAATGCTTCCTTTATGAAGGAACATGGTCGTGCATCAGACCATGATCCTGTCTTAGTCCAAATCGACTTTAGTGGAGCACAAACTCCAGGAATGCCGACGGATGATCAACAAGGAAATACAGGACAACCAACGGATCAAACCAGCTCTTCTTCATCGAATACAGGATCTCAACTTGTCTCTCATCAGACCCAAGCCAATGAACAAAAGAGTTCAACATCTGAAAGCAAAGAGAAGGGCAAGAACGAAGATGAGAAGCAAGACGACAAGGAAGAGGCCACAACAGAAACCAAGACACCAGGCAAGCGGAAAATCCTTCCATCTACTGGACAAGAAACAAGCTATCTAGCTCTTTTTGGAGTGGCAATAGCTACGATGAGTCTTGTCTGGTACAAGAAGAAAAGGATGACTCACTAACGTGTTTTATAAGAAAGATCTAAAAAAGGAGTCGCTGGCTCCTTTTTTCTCCTAAAATACAGGACAGATAGTCCCATATTGGAAACTGTACTAGGACAATGAAAACTACTGAAAAGAACAGTTTCTTTTCAAAAAAAAGCTTAAACTCTTTAAAATAGATGGAATCGTGTTATAATAAAATCATAAAACGTTTTCAAGAGAAGAGGTTCCTCAATGGAAAATGAAACAGTTGACTATGGAAAAGTAACAGGAATGGTACACTCAACAGAAAGTTTTGGTGCAGTAGACGGGCCTGGGATCCGCTTTATTGTCTTCCTTCAAGGCTGTCAAATGCGGTGTCAATACTGCCACAATCCAGATACTTGGGCAATGGAAACCAACAAGTCCCGTGAGCGGACGGTGGATGATGTCTTAGAAGAAGCCCTCCGTTATCGTGGATTTTGGGGCGAAAAAGGGGGAATCACTGTCAGTGGTGGAGAAGCCCTCTTGCAGATTGACTTTTTGATTGCACTTTTTACCAAGGCTCAAGAGTTGGGCATTCATTGTACTTTGGATACCTGTGCTCTTCCTTTCCGGAATACGCCTCGTTATTTGGAAAAATTTGACCGCTTGATGGCAGTGACTGACTTGGTACTTCTGGATATCAAGGAAATCAATGATGAACGGCACAAAATTGTGACCAGCCATACCAATAAAACGATTTTAGCCTGTGCCAAGTACTTGTCTGATATTGGAAAACCCGTTTGGATTCGCCACGTCTTGGTGCCTGGGCTTACAGACCGAGATGATGATTTGATCGAGCTTGGAAAATTTGTTAAAACCCTTAAAAATGTCGATAAATTTGAGATCCTTCCTTACCATACTATGGGGGAATTCAAATGGCGTGAATTGGGAATTCCGTACAAATTGGAGGGTGTGAAACCACCGACAAAAGAACGGGTCCAAAATGCAAAAGATTTGATGGAAACAGAAAGTTACCAAGATTACCTGAAACGGGTCAAAGGATAAAACGTATAGACAGTTGGTCACTCCAGCTGTCTTTTCTATTGAAATGCACAACTATTCCCTTTCTTTAAATGGCAAAACGTGCTAAAATAGAGTGAATCTATAAATGAAATAAAGAGGTAGAAACATGTCAAAAATTCTCGTTTTTGGTCACCAAAATCCTGACTCAGATGCTATCGGCTCATCTGTAGCTTTTGCTTATCTTGCAAAAGAAGCTTATGGTTTGGATACAGAAGCAGTGGCTCTTGGAACTCCAAATGAAGAAACAGCTTTCGTATTGGACTATTTTGGTGTGGAAGCACCACGCGTCATCACATCTGCTAAAGCAGAAGGTGCAGAGCAAGTCATCTTGACGGACCACAATGAATTCCAACAATCTGTTTCAGATATCGCTGAAGTAGAAGTATATGGTGTGGTGGATCACCACCGTGTGGCTAACTTCGAAACTGCTAGCCCACTTTACATGCGTTTGGAACCAGTTGGATCAGCATCTTCTATCGTTTACCGCATGTTCAAAGAACACGGTGTAGCAGTGCCAAAAGAATTGGCAGGTTTGATGCTTTCAGGTTTGATTTCAGATACTCTTCTTTTGAAATCTCCAACAACACACCCATCTGATAAGGTGATTGCGCCTGAATTGGCTGAATTGGCTGGTGTCAACTTAGAAGAATACGGTCTTGCCATGCTCAAGGCTGGTACCAACTTGGCAAGCAAATCAGCAGAAGAATTGATCGATATCGATGCTAAGACTTTTGAATTGAACGGAAACAACGTTCGTGTGGCTCAAGTGAATACAGTTGATATTGCGGAAGTTTTGGAACGCCAAGCTGAAATCGAAGCAGCTATCCAAGCTGCCAATGCAGCTAACGGCTACTCTGACTTTGTTTTGATGATTACAGACATCGTCAACTCAAACTCAGAAATTTTGGCCCTTGGTGCCAACATGGACAAGGTAGAAGCAGCTTTCAACTTCAAACTTGAAAACAACCACGCTTTCCTTCCAGGTGCCGTTTCACGTAAGAAACAAGTGGTTCCTCAATTGACTGAAAGCTTTAATGCATAATCATAGATGGGGAAGCCCATTGTTAAAAAGGAGTTTCGGCTCCTTTTTTGCTAGGAGAGAAGTATGTTAGAAAATGGCGATTTGATTTTTGTGAGAGATGATTCGGATATAGGACAGGCCATCCAGGAATCTACTGGTAACTATAGCCACGTGGCCATCTTTTTGGATGGACAGGTCTATCATGCTACGGTGGAAGGCGGTGTCCTTGCCCAGGCTCCTGAGGACTTCTTTGAAGCTGGAAAAGTCTATGACCTTTATCGCTATCCGAAAATGGATCACAAAGAGGTCAAAAAGCTGGCAGAGAGCCTTTTAGGGGCTCCCTACAATGCTTCCTTTTATCCAGATGGAGATGGTTTCTATTGTTCCCAGTTTGTAGCAGAAATTCTCCCTATTTTTGAAACCATTCCCATGAAGTTTGGAGATGAGGAAGAGGAGATTAGTCCGTTCTGGCTGGATTACTACAGAGGGCTCGGTCTAGCGGTTCCTTTAGATCAGCCCGGGACCAACCCGAGTCAGTTAGCCCAATCACCACAGCTACAGTTTAAAGAAAGGTATTTGGATGATTACAATCATTAATCCTACACGTTTGACACGTCAGCCATTTTTTAAGGACTTGATCAACTTTTTGGATCAGCACGACGATGTGATCCTGCGGCAAATCAAGGCCCAATTTCCAGATCAACCAGTGGATAAGCTGATGGAGGAGTATATCAAAGCGGGATTCATCCTTCGAGAAAATAAACGCTACACCCTCAATTTGCCTTTCTTAGAGTCAACTGATCGAGTTGAACTGGATCAAGAGGTCTTTGTTCGAGAGGACAGTGCAGTTTATCAAGAATTAAAAGCCAAGGTCTTCCAAACGGAACTCCGCAACACGACCAATGCAGCGATTCTCATAGAGGAGACGGACTTTGCGCGACATGCACAGACCCTTTCCAATTACTTTTATAAGGTAGCTCACCAATACCCATTGACGGAAGATCAAGAAAAGCTCTATGCCATCTTGGGAGATGTCAATCCCGAGTATGCTCTTAAGTATATGACCAGCTTTTTGCTCAAATTTCTCAAAAAAGAAGTAGTCCAGCAAAAGCGCAAGGACATCTTTGTCGATAGTTTAGAAATCTTAGGCTATATCCGCAAAAATGATGAAGGCAAATATGAATTAGCAGTGGACTTGGATAAGGAAAGACTGATGTTTATCAAACAATAGAAAGAGGCTAGGAAATTTTCCTAGCCTTGTTTCGTTTGATTAAAGATAACGTTCAGCGATGGCGGCGTCACCCGGATACTCTTCTTTAATGCCATTGACGATTTGGTAGCAGTCAGCTCCTTTTCCTGCGATAATGACAGCATCTTCAGGCTTGCTGGTAGTTGCCATAGCCCGTTGAATGGCTTCTTCGCGATCTGCGATTTTCTCGACAGGGCGCGTGATAAAACTACTAATCTCTTCAGCGATAGCCAAAGGATCTTCATAGTTGGGATCATCCGCTGTGAGGAAGACTTGGATTTCAGGATGGTCTTTTAAGAGTAAGCCAAAGTCTTTGCGGCGGCTCTCTCCTTTATTCCCAGTTGATCCGAGAACTAGTGAAATCGTCCCCGTTTGATGGGTTTCAACAACTGAGAGTAGTTTTTTCAAGCTATCTCCATTATGGGCATAGTCGATGAAGACCTTGGCTCCATTTTGCTGAGTCAAGACTTCCATTCGGCCAGGAACGCGCGTCTTAGCAATCCCTTTTTGGATATCCTCGAGACTCGCTCCTAGGCGAAGGCAGGCAAGCCCTGCTGCTACAGCATTTTCTTGGTTGAAATGTCCAATCAGTTGGATATCATAGTTTCCAGCTAATTTACCAGTGGCTGAGAAGCTGAAAGCTTTGGAGTTTTCAATTTGATTCTCAGACTGGCTTCCATAAAAATCGTGGTCTTGGTTCGCGACTTGGTCCGCTAAAACTTGGAAATGATCCATATCACTATTGATGACAACGGCTTGGCTATTCTTCATGAGGAGACGTTTGTGGTAGAAATAATCCTCAAAAGTTGGGTGTTCAATCGGTCCAATATGGTCTGGACTGATGTTGAGAAAAACACCAACGTCAAAGGTCAGACCGTAAACCCGTTTCACCAGATAAGCTTGACTGGAAACTTCCATAATCAAGTGGGTCCGATCATTGGCTACTGCCTGAGCCATCATGGCAAAAAGATCCAAACTCTCTGGCGTTGTCAGGGTCGATTTAAAGAAGTTTTTACCATCCAGTGTCGTATTCATGGTAGACAGCATAGCTGGTCGGTGACTTTGTTTCAAAATATGGTAAGCAAAATAGGCCGCTGTTGTCTTTCCCTTAGTCCCTGTGAAGGCCAATAGTTTTAATTGTTTCTCAGGGTGCCCATAAAACTCCATAGCAATTAAGCTCATGGCCTGCTTGATATCATTGACGAGAATGGCAGGAATACCAACTTCATAATCTTTTTCAGAGACATAAAAGCCGAGTCCATTAGAAATAGCCTGTTCCAGGTATTCTTTTTTGAAGTTGGCCCCTTTGACAAAAAAGAGGGTGCTAGCAGAAATCTTCCGGCTATCATAGCTAATAGCATCAAAACTTGTTCCTTCTAGATGGTAGTAGTATTCACCATTTACTAGAACTTCTCGGAAATTTTGGTCTTGTTTTAAAATGTTGAGGGTTTGTTCAATTGTAATCATAAAACTATTGTAAACCTAAAGTCCCTATTTTACAAGTGTCATGGAAAAGTTTATAATGAAGAGAAGAAGAAACGAAAGAGGACACCAATGAGTCACGAACAAAATGACCAGCAAGCCCAGATGCTACGCGGGACTGCCTGGATGACAGCCAGCAACTTTATCAGCCGTTTGCTAGGAGCCGCTTATATTATTCCTTGGTATATTTGGATGGGAAAATATGGGCCACAAGCCAATGGTCTTTTTACAATGGGCTACAATATCTATGCTTGGTTTCTCTTGATTTCGACAGCCGGAGTGCCTGTAGCTGTTGCCAAGCAAGTAGCCAAGTACAATACCCGGGACCAAGCCGATCATAGCTTTGCCTTGATTCGGGGCTTCTTGAAATTTATGGGAATTCTAGGCCTAGGATTTGCCATTCTCATGTATCTTTTGTCTCCTGTCTTTGCGAGTCTTTCAGGTGGGGGAAAAGAGTTGATTCCGATCATGCAGAGCCTTTCTTGGGCTGTCTTGATCTTTCCTTCGATGAGTGTCATTCGGGGATTTTTCCAAGGTTTTAACAACATGAAGCCTTACGCCATTAGCCAGATCGCTGAACAAGTGATCCGGGTCATCTGGATGTTGCTCACGACCTTCTTCATTATGAAGATTGGCTCAGGAGACTATGTGCAGGCTGTGACGCAGTCGACCTTTGCGGCCTTTATCGGTATGGGAGCGAGCCTTCTGGTGCTCTTTTATTACCTTGCAAAGACAGGCTTGCTCTCTTCTATTTTTAGAAAGCAAGAGGGAAGTGAAGGGATTGATACTCGGGCTCTCTTGATCGATACGATTCGTGAGGCCATTCCTTTTATTATCACTGGTTCCGCCATTCAGCTCTTCCAAATTGTTGACCAGATGACCTTTATCAATGTCATGTCTTGGTTCACAGATTATAGTCAAAAGCAGCTCTTGGTCATGTTTAGTTATTTCTCTGCTAATCCAAACAAAATCACCATGATCTTGATCGCAGTAGCGACTTCGATTGGGGGAGTTGGGATTCCTCTGTTGACTGAGAATTATGTCAAGGGCGACTTAAAAGCTGCAGGCAAGCTCGTACAGGATAACTTGACCATGTTGCTAGCTTTCTTGCTTCCAGCCACCTTTGGTGCAGTAGCAGTCGCAAAACCACTTTATACGGTTTTCTATGGGCAACCAGATGGCTTGGCCTTAGGACTCTTCATCGTAGCGATGTTGCAGACCGTAATTCTCGGTCTTTACACGGTCTTATCGCCAATGATTCAAGCTCTCTTTCAAAATCGCAAGGCCATTCGCTACTTCCTTTATGGTGTAGTGGTGAAATTGGTCCTACAAATTCCATTTATTTTGGTCTTTCGTTCTTATGGACCACTTTTGTCAACGACCATTGCCTTAATGGTGCCAATCGTTCTCATGTATCGAGAGATCCAAACCATCACTCAGTTTAATCGCACCATCGTCTTCAAGCGGACCTTGCTTGGTTCTATCCTGACTATGGTGATGCTACTTGGAGTCTTGATCGCTGGCTTGATTTTGGGCTGGATTTTCCCACCAAATGGTCGTGTATCGAGCATGATTTATATCATCGTCATTGGCGGATTAGGAGTTGCTATATATGGAGCCTTAGGATTATGGCTACGGTATTTTGACCGCTTTATCGGAGGGCAAGCAGCACGTCTCAGACAAAAATTCCGGATTAAATAAACCTGTGAGGCTGGGACAAAAGTCCTAGCCTCTTAATTGTTTTTGGATTGTCGAGCAAGACGCAGTGGTTGAGTGGGCTCTACTACGCTGCTTTCATCAGCTTTTACAGTCCTACTCAACTGTGCGGAGGTGGGACGACGAAATCGAATTCTAACGAATTACCGATTTCTGTCCCACTCTCTTTTCTTATAGTTTGAAACTATAGCTGGGTCTTGAAAATGGGAAAACCGCTCTCCTCATAATAGTGATAAAATAGTAAGCAGTTAGATTAATTGATTATTGGAGGGCAATATGAGTAAAAAACGCAATATCAATACGATTTTGGCACAGGCAGGAATCAAGTCAGATCAAGCGACGGGAGCTTTGACGACTCCGTTGCATTTTTCAACAACTTACCAACACCCAGAATTTGGTCAGTCTACAGGTTTTGACTATACCCGTACAAAAAATCCAACACGCGCAACAGCTGAGAAGACTTTGGCAGCTATCGAAAGTGCAGATTATGCTTTGGCGACAAGTTCTGGAATGTCAGCGATTGTGCTTGCTTTTAGCATTTTCCCCGTTGGTACAAAAGTCTTAGCCGTTCGTGACCTTTATGGAGGCTCTTTCCGCTGGTTTAACCAACAAGAGCAAGAAGGCCGCTTCTCTTTTACCTATGCCAATACAGAAGAAGAACTGCTCCAATACCTAGAAAAGGATCAAGTAGATGTCCTCTATATTGAAACACCAACTAATCCATTGATGTTGGAATTTGATATTGCTCATTTAGCGAAATTGGCCCATGCAAAAGGTGCCAAAGTCGTGGTGGATAATACCTTCTATAGCCCTATTTACCAACGCCCAATTGAAGAGGGTGCTGATATTGTTCTTCATTCAGCAACCAAGTACCTAGCTGGTCACAACGATGTCTTGGCTGGTGTTGTCGTGACAAATGATCCAGACCTGTATGACCAACTCTTTTACAATTTGAACACGACCGGTGCTGTTCTTTCCCCATTTGACAGCTATCTGTTGATCCGTGGGATCAAGACGCTTTCGATCCGGATGGAGCGCTCGACAGAGAATGCTCGCAAGGTGGTCGAATTCTTGAAAACATCTCCTCAGGTTAAAGAAGTTCTCTACACTGGAAAAGGGGGGATGGTCTCCTTTAAAATTCAAGATGAGAAAAAAATTCCTAATTTTTTAAATTCTCTTCAAGTCTTTACCTTTGCAGAAAGTCTGGGTGGAGTGGAGAGCTTGATCACTTATCCGACTACTCAGACTCATGCAGATATCCCTGCAGAGGTTCGTCATTCATACGGCTTGACAGATGACCTGCTTCGTTTGTCTATCGGAATCGAAGATGCGGATGATTTGATTGACGATTTGAAACAAGCATTGGAGGCTTAAGATGACCAAATATGATTTCACGACTTTACCGAATCGATTGACCCACCATACCTACAAGTGGAAAGAAACTGAGACAGATCCAGAAATCATTCCAGCTTGGATCGCGGACATGGATTTTAATGTCATTCCAGAAGTACGAGAAGCTGTTATCGGCTATGCAGACCAAATGGTCTATGGCTACACCTATGCATCGGATAGCCTCTACCAGTCTATCCTTGATTGGGAAAAAGAAGAGCATGGCTATTCCTTTGACAAGGAAGCTGTCGTCTTTATCGAAGGCGTTGTTCCAGCTATTTCAACAGCTATTCAAGCCTTCACCAAGGAAGGGGATGCGGTCTTAATCAATACACCGGTCTATCCTCCATTTGCCCGAAGTGTCAAACTCAATCGTCGAAAATTGATCGAAAATTCGTTAGTCGAAAAAGACGGTCTTTTCCAAATTGATTTTGATCAGCTAGAAAAAGACATTGTGGAGCAAGACGTTAAACTCTATGTTTTGTGCAATCCGCACAATCCTGGAGGCCGTGTATGGGATCGTGAAGTCTTGGAAAAAATCGGCCACCTCTGTCAAAAACATGGTGTCCTTCTCGTTTCAGATGAGATCCACCAAGATTTGGCCTTGTTTGGCCACCGTCATACCAGCTTTAACACAGTTGATCCAAGCTTTAAAGATTTCAGCTTGATCTTAACCAGTGCAACCAAGACTTTCAATATTGCAGGAACAAAAAATTCCTATGTGGTCATTGAAAATCCAAAGCTTCGTACGGCTTTTAAACAACGGCAATTGGCCAATAACCAACATGAAATCTCAGGATTGGGCTATATTGCAACAGAAGCGGCTTATCGCCATGGTAAACCTTGGTTGACAGAGCTCAAGCAAGTCTTTGAAAAACACATCGACTATGTGGTAGATGAATTGCATGCAAAGACCAAAATCCGTGTCATGAAACCCCAAGGAACCTATCTTCTTTGGTTGGACTTTTCAGCCTATCCTTATACCGATGATGAGCTGCATGCTAAAATTCATGACCAAGCCAAATTGATTTTGAACCGTGGAACAGATTTTGGAAAAGAAGGAAACTTGCATGCTCGCCTCAATGTAGCAGCCCCTTTCACCCTCATTGAAGAAATCACCAAACGCTTGGTGGAAACTTTTCTCAAATAAGTGTTGACTTTCTGTAAGTGAAGGAGTACAATAAACTCGAAATACGGTAGGTGAGGCTACCACAAGGATACGGATGACTACCGCAAAGCAGTGGAGACACTACTCGTTGGTTAACAGTCCTGATCGCAAAGGTCAAGACTAAGCTCATTTCATTGCCTTGCGGAGCTAAAGCTTGGACGGTCAGTTTTTTGAGAGTTTTGATTGAAAAATTAATGACGAGTTTCATGAGTCCTACCGATCGAGGGTAGGACTCTTTTTTATGCCTTACCAAGAAAAGAGAAAGGAGAGAGCTATGATACAAATTGACGATCATCCCGAACCGCACCGAACCAGCCAATCGCTGATTTGTGTCGTAGGGACTCCAAAAGTGATTGGCTCCTGATTGAAAAAGGAGATACCAATGCAAACAAATAAAGAAAGACTCATTGCTGCTCTTCAAGAACCACTTGAAAGCACCTTTGCCGACTACAAAACCAGTGCCCTTGGTTTAGTTGACGATCAAGTAGAAGAAAACCGCGATATTTATGGCGAAAATGTCATCACAAAAGGTCAAGAAGATTCCATGATCAAAAAGATCTATGAATCGATTATTAATCCTTTTACGGTGATTTTGTTGGTCATTGCGCTGGTTTCCTTCATCACCAATGTCTGGCTAGCAAAACCAGGTGAACAGGATCCAACGACCTCCATCATCATTGTGACCTTGGTCTTGATTTCTGGTGGGATCCGCTTCATTCAAGAATTGCGGAGCGACAAAGCTGCCAGCAACTTATCACGTATGATTGTCAATACAGCGACCGTTCTGCGTGATGGATCAGAACAAGAAATTCCGATCGATGAAATCGTTGTCGGAGATGTGATCAAACTGAGTGCCGGCGATATGATCCCAGCAGATGTGGTCTTGATTGATTCTCGTGACTTTTTTGTCCAACAATCTGGCCTCACAGGGGAAAGTGATGCTGTTGAAAAGGTTTGTCTCAGAAAAGCCGACAGTCAAAATTTAGATAGTCTCTTGGAGAGTGAAAGCTTGGCCTTTATGGGGACCAATGTCATCTCAGGGCGGGCGACAGCCTTGGTCTTGGTCGTGGGGGATGAAACCATGATGGGCGCTATTGAGCAAACCATCAACACCTATGACGAACCAACCTCATTTGAGAGAGAAATGAATACCATCTCTTGGCTCTTGATTCGGCTCATGTTAGTGATGGTGCCCGTCGTCTTTGTGATCAATGGCCTCACAGACGGTGACTGGTTAGAAGCGGGTGTCTTTGCCCTCAGCGTTGGGGTTGGTTTGACTCCTGAAATGCTGCCGATGATTATTACAGCGAGTCTTGCTAAGGGATCCATCATCATGGCCAAGGAAAAAGTCGTTATCAAAAAACTCAATGCCATTCAAGACCTCGGGGCTATTGATATTTTGTGTACAGATAAGACAGGAACCTTGACCCAAGATGAAATCGTTTTGGAGTATCCGCTTGATATCCATGGCGATTTGGATCTATCAGTCCTTCGCCGGGCTTACTTGAATTCCTATTTCCAAACCGGGCTAAAAAATTTGATGGACCGGGCGATTATCAATCGAACCCATAAAGAAGCCAAGAAACATGAAATCGTCCGCGATCTAGATCAAACCTTCCATAAGATAGATGAATTGCCCTTTGATTTTGAACGTCGTCGCATGAGTGTCATTGTCAAAGATGAAGATGGTGTGGTTAGCATGGTGACCAAGGGGGCCTTGGAAGAAATGCTCTCTGTATCGACTTATGTTGAATACAAGGGTGATATCAAACGATTAACAGACGAGGTCCGTCAAGAGGTCCTCGCTGAGGTCGCTCAATTAAATGAACAAGGTCTTCGTGTTTTGGGCGTCAGCTACAAAACCGACTTGGACGAAAATGAAATCTTTAGTGTTGAAGATGAAGGAGACATGATCCTAACCGGTTACCTGGCCTTTCTTGATCCACCAAAACCTTCTGCAGCTCCAGCGATCAAAGCTCTTGCAGAATATGGGGTTACCACTAAGATCTTAACTGGCGACAATGATAAGGTCACCCAAGCTGTCTGTGAAAAAGTAGGACTAGATGTCGAGCGGATACTTTTGGGAAGCGAAATCGATACGATGACAGACCAAGAGTTAGCACAAGTTGTGGAAACAACAACGGTCTTTGCCAAATTATCACCAGATCAAAAAGCGCGGATCATCCTCTGTCTCAAGAACAATGGCCACAAGGTGGGTTACATGGGAGATGGGATTAACGATGCTCCATCCATGAAGGTCTCAGACGTTGGGATCTCCGTGGATACCGCTGTGGATATTGCCAAGGAAACAGCAGATGTCATCCTTCTAGATAAGGACTTGATGGTTCTTGAAAAAGGCTTGGTCGAAGGCCGCAAGGTCTATGCCAATATGACCAAGTACATCAAGATGACGGTCTCTTCTAACTTCGGGAACATCTTTTCTCTGCTCTTTGCCAGCATCTTTTTGCCTTTCCTTCCAATGGCTCCCGTTCATTTGATTGTGCTCAATCTTATCTATGATCTTTCTTGTATCGCCCTTCCTTTTGACAATGTCGACAAGGAATTCCTCAAGAAACCTCGTATCTGGGAAGCAAACTCTATCATGCGTTTTATGGCCTGGATTGGTCCCATTTCATCTGTATTTGATATTATTACCTACATGCTTCTTTACTTCCTTGTTGTTCCTATGATTTTAGGTCATGGCTACAACCATGGAGCAGCAGATGCAGCAGCCTTTATCATGGTGTTCCAAACTGGATGGTTTATCGAATCCATGTGGTCTCAAACCATGGTTATCCATATGTTGCGTTCACCAAAACTGCCATTTATCCAAAGTCGTCCAGCCTTCTCAGTCGTGGTGACGACCCTAGCAGCAGCCTTCTTTGTAACCTCCCTTCCATATAGTCCTTTGGCTTCTATCTTGAAGTTGAGCCAACTAAATGGATTGTACTTTGTTCTATTGTTTGCTATTATCGTCCTTTATATGCTGAGTGTGACGGTTGTCAAACGTATCTATATTAAGAAATACAAAGAATGGTTGTAATTGATTGATAGAAAGAGTGAGTCCGAACTTAAAAAATTAAGTGTAAGGGCTCTCTTTTTTTTGTAAAATTTGGTATAATAAGAAGAATGTAAAGTTGGAAATGAAGATTTCCATGTGCTGTGAGTATCAAAGAGGGACTGAAAGAAAGAGTAGAGCTTGACTCCACTTTTATCATAGTTCTTTTTTGAAAAATAACAGCTTAGAAAGAAGGATCTCAAAATGGGAAAATTAGAAGTTATTACACATCCACTGATTCAACACAAATTGTCTATTCTCCGCCGCACGGATACCTCTACGAAGGCCTTTCGTGAATTGGTAGATGAAATTGCTATGTTGATGGGCTACGAAGTGTTGCGTGAATTGCCTCTTGAAGATGTTGAAATTGAAACTCCTATTACTAAAACCGTTCAAAAGCAAATCGCAGGGAAGAAATTGGCTATTGTCCCAATTCTTCGTGCAGGGATTGGGATGGTCGATGGTCTCTTGAGTTTGGTACCAGCTGCTAAGGTTGGCCATATCGGGATGTACCGTGATGAAGAAACCTTGAAACCAGTTGAATACTTGGTGAAATTGCCAGAAGATATTGATCAACGTCGTATCTTTGTAGTAGACCCGATGCTTGCTACGGGTGGATCCGCTATTCTAGCTATTGATTCCTTGAAAAAACGTGGCGCTAGCCATATCAAATTTGTCTGTCTAGTATCAGCGCCAGAAGGGGTGAAAGCTCTTCAAGAAGCTCACCCAGATGTTGATATCTTTACAGCAGCCCTCGATGATCATTTGAATGAACATGGCTACATTGTTCCTGGTCTTGGAGATGCAGGTGACCGTTTATTCGGTACCAAATAAAGAAACCATTCATTATAAGTTCGAAAGGTGCTTAAGATTTGACCTTTTTTGACCATTAGTTTATAATAGCACATATACTTTGAACCTCACGAATCGTGAGAATGAATGGATGCTAAAGGAGAAGAATAGATGATTCCAGTAGTTATTGAACAAACCAGTCGTGGAGAACGTTCTTACGATATTTATTCCCGTCTGTTGAAAGATCGAATTATCATGGTAACAGGACCAGTTGAGGACCAAATGGCTAACTCCATTATCGCTCAATTGCTCTTCTTGGATGCCCAAGATAATACAAAAGATATCTATATGTATATCAATACCCCAGGTGGCTCTGTCTCTGCAGGTCTTGCCATCGTAGATACCATGAACTTTATCAAGTCAGATGTCCAAACCATTGTTATGGGGATGGCAGCTTCTATGGGAACTATTATCGCTTCAAGCGGTGCGAAGGGCAAACGCTTCATGTTGCCAAATGCAGAGTACATGATTCACCAACCAATGGGTGGTACTGGTGGTGGTACCCAACAAACCGATATGGCGATTGCAGCAGAACACTTGCTCAAAACACGGAATAACTTGGAAAAAATCCTTGCGGAAAATTCAGGTCAATCCATTGAAAAAGTGCATGCTGATGCTGAACGTGACAATTGGATGAGCGCGCAAGAAACACTTGAATATGGCTTTATTGATGAAATCATGGCCAATAATAAATTGGGTTAAACCATCCTGTGGGAAGGTCCGTCAAGAGGCTGGGACAAAAGTCCTAGCCTCTCAATTATTTTTGGATTGTCGAGCAAAACGCAGTGGTTGAGTGGGCTCTACTACGCTGATTTCATCAGCTTTTACAGCCCTACTCAACTGTGCGGAGGTGGGACGACGAAATCGAATTCTAACGAATTACCGATTTCTGTCCCACTCTCTTTTTTGCTCTCATAAAAGAGTAGTTCTTTTTCTTGAAATTTGATATACTAGTAACAGAACGAGAAAGGGATTGACCATGTTTGAGAAACAAGAAAGAACAGGCTTGATTGTTAAATTGTATTACAATCGAGACGGGAAAAAATTACAATCTGTCGGAGATGTCTTGTACCATTCTAAGAAATGCCGTTATGTCCAATTGTATGTGGACAGTGACAAGGCCGATCAAGTCATGGAAGACTTAAAGAAAGAACGTTATGTCAAAAAGGTCTTGCCTTGCCATCTTAAAGATTTAGATACAGATTTTGTGGGGAGTTTGCAACGATTGGAGACCCCATCTGTGGTCACAGAAGGTTAGAAAACGCAATCATTTGATGGATTGCGTTTTTTTTATTGACAATTGTCAGATAATTCGGTATATTCTTAATGTATTTATTTTAAGATTCATTTAAGGAGATCATTTCAATGAAAAAAAAATTTGCTCTTTCATTTTTAACCATTGCAAGTGTCGCTCTTCTTGCTGCTTGTGGTGAAGTTTCTACTTCAGGTTCAAACACAACTGGTAACGAGATCGGCAAGGAACTAAAAGTCGGTTTTAACTTTGAAAAAACTGGTGAAGTAGCAGCCTACGGTAGCGCTGAACAAAAAGGTGCTCAATTGGCCGTTGATGAAATCAACGCTAAGGGTGGAGCTGACGGTAAGAAGATCGTTGTCACAGATAAAGATAACAAATCTGAAACAGCTGAAGCAGCTACAGTCACTACAAACCTTGTCACTCAATCAAAAGTGAACGCTCTTGTAGGACCTGCAACTTCAGGTGCTACTGCAGCAGCCGTTGCCAATGCTGGTAAAGCAGCTGTGCCATTGGTTACACCATCTGCAACTCAAGATGATTTGACAAAAGGTCAAGATTACCTCTTCCGTGCAACCTTCATCGATAGCTTCCAAGGAAAAATCATTGCTAAGTACACAACTGATAACTTGAAAGCAAAGAAAGTCGTTCTTTACTACGATAACTCATCTGACTATGCGAAAGGGATTGCTGAAGCCTTCAAGAAATCTTACAAAGGTGAAATCGTAGCAACAGAAACATTCCAATCTAAGGATACAGACTTCCAAGCTGCCCTTACAAAAATCAAAGATAAAGACTTCGATGCGATTGTTCTTCCAGGTTACTACACTGAAACTGGTAAGATCGTAAACCAAGCGCGTGGTATGGGAATCAAACAACCAATCATTGGTGGGGATGGATTTAGCGATGCTAAGTTCGTTGAACAAGCAACACCTGCTGCAGCTACAGACATCTACTACGTAGCTGGATTCTCTACTGAAGGTGAAATGACTGATAAAGCCAAGAAATTCGTAGAAGCATACAAAGCGAAATACAATGAAGAACCTTCAATGTTCGCAGCTCTGGCTTATGATTCAGTTTACATGGTTGCAGAAGCATCTAAAGGTGCTAAGAACTCTGTCGAATTGAAAGATAACCTTGCGAAGTTGAAAGACTTGGAAGGTGTGACTGGTACAATGTCAATTGACAAGAACCACAACCCGGTTAAATCAGCTCTTATGATTGGCTTGAAAGATGGTAAAGTCAAATCTGTTGAGTCTGTTAAACCATAATTATCATTTGTTGTTTGTACAAGAGGCTGGGAGAATGAAAATTCCTGGCCTCGCTCTTTATTGTTAGAAAGGATGGTTCAAATGCTCCAGCAATTAGTGAACGGTCTAATCTTGGGGAGTGTCTATGCACTCTTGGCCCTTGGTTATACCATGGTGTATGGAATTATCAAATTGATCAACTTTGCCCATGGGGATATCTACATGGTAGGTGCCTTTATGGGATATTTCTTATTAAATTCATTGAAAGTGAACTTCTTTGTAGCCTTGCTCCTAGCCATGGTCGGGACAGCTATTTTAGGGGTTGTAATTGAATACCTGGCTTATCGTCCGCTTCGACATTCAACTCGGATTGCAGCCTTGATCACAGCCATCGGGGTTTCCTTCTTACTCGAATACGGGATGGTCTTCTTCGTCGGTGCCAATACCCGTTCCTTCCCGCAAGTCATTGAAACGGTTCGTTACAACTTCGGTCCTATTTCAATCTCCAATATTCAGTTGATGATCTTGGGAGTGTCTGTTTTCTTGATGGTTGCTCTTCAATTTATTATTCAAAAGACAAAGATGGGGAAAGCCATGCGGGCTGTATCTGTCGATAGTGATGCCGCTCAATTGATGGGGATTAACGTAAACCGTACGATCAGCTTTACCTTTGCTTTGGGATCAGCCTTGGCTGGTGCTGGTGGTGTCTTGATTGGTTTGTATTACAACTCGATCGAGCCTTTGATGGGGATGACACCAGGGATCAAAGCCTTTGTCGCAGCCGTTCTTGGAGGAATCGGAATCATTCCAGGTGCTGCTCTAGGTGGATTTGTTATCGGTTTGTTGGAAACCTTCGCTACAGCGATCGGTCTTTCAGACTTCCGTGATGCCATTGTGTATGCCATCTTGATTGTGATCTTGCTCATCCGTCCAGCAGGTATCCTCGGTAAAAATGTGAAAGAGAAGGTGTAAGCCATGAAACAAAATTTAAAAGTGAATTTAGTCTGGCTTGGTCTTTTGGTCGCAGGTTTTGCCTTGATCCAAGTCTTGGTTGCAGCGGGTGTGCTCAACCTCTTCTATATCCAAATTTTAGAACAAATTGGAATTAATATTATCCTTGCAGTTGGCTTGAACCTCATTGTTGGTTTCTCAGGTCAATTCTCACTCGGACATGCCGGATTTATGGCGATTGGTGCCTACTCTGCAGCCATTCTCGGTTCCAAATCACCAACCTACGGGGCTTTCTTTGGCGCGATGGTTTTAGGTGCTTTGATTGCTGGTGTTGTTGCCTTGATCGTTGGGGTTCCGACTCTTCGGTTGAAAGGGGACTACCTAGCGATTGCGACACTTGGGGTTTCTGAAATCATCCGGATCTTGATCGTTAATGGTGGTACTCTAACAAATGGTGCTGCTGGGATCCTTGGTTTGCCAGCCTTTACAACTTGGCAATTGGTTTACCTCTTTGTTGTCATTACAACGATCTTTACGATTAACTTCTTACGCAGTCCAATTGGACGCTCTACCCTTTCTGTTCGTGAAGATGAAATCGCAGCAGAATCTGTTGGGATCAATACGACCAAAGTCAAAGTCATTGCCTTTGTATTTGGTGCGATCACAGCGGCGATTGCTGGATCTCTCCAAGCCGGCTTTATCGGCTCTGTTGTACCTAAAGATTACTCTTTCACCAATACTATTAATGTCTTGATCATTGTCGTATTTGGTGGTTTGGGATCAATGTCAGGAACAGTTGTGGCAGCCATCGTCTTGGGTATCTTGAACATGGTGCTTCAAGATTTCTCAAGCATCCGTATGATCATTTACTCATTGGCTTTGATTCTCGTGATGATCTTCCGTCCAGGTGGTCTTCTTGGAACATGGGAATTCAGCTTGAAAAAACTACTCTCAAAAAAGGAGGCTAACTAATGGCACTTCTTGAAGTAAAAAATTTAACAAAAAACTTTGGTGGTTTGACAGCCGTTGGGGATGTGACCATGGAACTCAATGAAGGGGAATTGGTTGGTTTGATCGGACCCAACGGTGCCGGGAAAACAACCCTCTTCAACCTCCTAACAGGGGTATATGAACCAAGTGAAGGGACCATTACCTTAGATGGTCAGTTGCTAAATGGTAAAGCACCATATAAAATCGCTGCAGGTGGTCTGGGACGTACTTTCCAAAATATTCGTCTCTTTAAAGATTTGAGCGTGTTGGACAATGTTTTGATTGCCTTTGCTAATCACCACAAACCACATGTCTTTGCGAGTCTTTTCCGCTTGCCAAGCTATTACAAGAATGAAGAAGCTTTGAAAGCGAAAGCCCTTGAATTGTTAGCGATTTTTGATTTGGAAAAAGAAGCAGATACCTTGGCCAAAAACTTAGCTTACGGACAACAACGTCACTTGGAGATCGTTCGTGCCCTTGCTACAGAGCCAAAAATCCTCTTCTTGGATGAGCCTGCTGCAGGGATGAACCCTCAAGAAACAGCAGAATTGACCCAATTGATCCGTCGCATTCAAAAAGAATTTAATATTACGATCATGCTGATCGAGCACGATATGAGCTTGGTTATGGAAGTAACAGAACGGATTTATGTATTGGAATATGGTCGCTTGATTGCCCATGGTACGCCAGATGAAATCAAGACCAACAAACGCGTAATCGAAGCATATCTAGGAGGTGAAGCCTAATGTCTATGTTAAAAGTTGAAAATCTTTCTGTACACTATGGCATGATCCAGGCTGTCCGTGATGTTAGTTTCGAGGTAAACGAAGGGGAAGTTGTTTCTCTTATCGGTGCTAACGGTGCTGGGAAAACATCCATTCTTCGTACCATTTCAGGTTTGGTGCGTCCAAGTGCTGGGAAAATCGAGTTTTTGGGTCAGGAGATTCAAAAGGTTCCGGCTCAAAAGATTGTAGCAGCAGGACTCTCTCAAGTTCCAGAAGGCCGCCACGTCTTTCCAGGCTTAACTGTTATGGAAAACTTGGAGATGGGCGCTTTCTTGAAGAAAGATCGAGAAGAAAACCAAGCTAACTTGAAGAAAGTCTTCTCCCGTTTCCCACGTTTGGAAGAACGGAAGAACCAAGATGCAGCAACCCTATCTGGTGGGGAACAACAAATGCTTGCAATGGGTCGTGCACTTATGTCAACGCCAAAACTCTTGCTTCTGGATGAACCTTCTATGGGATTGGCCCCAATCTTTATCCAAGAAATTTTTGATATCATCCAAGATATCCAAAAACAAGGGACAACTGTTCTCTTGATCGAGCAAAATGCCAACAAGGCTCTTGCCATCGCAGACCGCGGTTATGTTTTGGAAACAGGGAAAGTCGTTCTTACTGGAACAGGAAAAGAACTCTTAGCCTCAGAAGAAGTCCGCAAGGCCTACCTTGGTGGATAAGATTTCTAAAGTTTTTTGAAAGGAAAAGTTAGCTAAACCTTTCTTCGGATTGATGACAAAGATAATTTAGAAACTTTCCTTAGGTGAGTGCGGACGTCAGCGAACTTCTACGAAGTTCCATGACTTAGTTTTGAAACTAAGGTTTCAAAACTCCCGAGTGCTAGAAACAATAATGTTTCTAGCACTTTTCTCACGGCGGAAAGTTTCAATATACTCCCAAATGATTCAAAAAAAAAGCATAATTTCTATTATGAAGAAACATTAATCTCATTTTATAGGAAAAACAGTTTGAATATGTTCGAAAGAAAGGTCCTGAAGACCTTTCTTTTTTCATCTCTCTTGTTTGATTTTTCTAAATTTTGAAAACAAGAGAAAACTGCTGAAAGCGTTTGAAATCATTCTTAAAATCAAGTATAATAAAACTAATAAAAGCATAGGAGAACTTGTTATGGCTGTTAAAGATTTTATGACACGTAAAGTGGTTTACATTAGTCCAGATACTACAATTGCCCATGCGGCAGATTTGATGCGCGAACAAGGTTTGCACCGTTTGCCAGTCATTGAAAACGATAAATTGGTTGGTTTGGTGACAGAAGGTACGATTGCAGAAGCAAGTCCATCTAAAGCAACAAGCTTGTCTATTTTCGAGATGAACTATCTGTTGAACAAGACTAAGGTTAAAGATGTCATGCTTCGCGATGTCATTACCGTCTCTAAATTTGCCAGCTTAGAAGATGCGACCTACCTCATGTATAAGAACAAGGTGGGAATTCTTCCAGTCGTGGACAATGACCAAGTATCTGGTGTCATCACAGACCGTGATATTTTCCGTGCTTTCCTTGAAGTATCCGGTTATGGAGAAGAAGGAGTTCGTGTTCGCTTTGTGACAGAAGATAAGGTTGGCGTTCTCGAACAAATCATTCACTTGATTGTAGAAGAAGGATATAACATCGCCAATACAGTCAATATCCCAACAAAAGACGATCGTGTGGTTATCGAAGTCCAAATTGATGGGGTGACAGATCTAGAAGGAATCCGTAGTAAATTTGAAGCCAACGGTTTGAAAGTTGATGAAATCACTCGAACAACCGCAAAAGCTATTTAATAAAAAATCAGGCTGGATTGTCATCCAGCCTGATTTTTTCTATTAACGGGTAATGGGTTGTTTTTCTTTATCTAAAGTAAAGCCTTCGCCGAGAATTTCATGGGCTTCTGAAATGGTGATAAAGGCGAATGGATCGATCTGATTGATGATGTCTTTCATTTGTTTCATCTCATTCCGTGAAACGACACAGTAGACGATATCCAGATCTTTACGGCTGTAATAGCCCATTCCACGGATAAAGGTAATCCCGCGACCCAGATCGTCAGAAACCTTTTTGGCAATTTCTTCTGGTTTAGATGTGACGATAAGGAAGCCTTTTCCAGCAAAACCACCTTCTCCAATCAAGTCGATCACAAGAGTATCAATCAGGATAAAGAAGAGGGTATACATAGCTGTACGGACATCTTGGAAGACTACGACAACAGTTATCAGAACAATGGCATCGACAATCAACATGAGTTTTCCCATGGTGAGGGAAGTGTATTTGTTAAAGATGCGAGCGAGGATATCTGTTCCTCCAGTGGTTCCTCCAGCATTGAAGATGATCCCTAGCCCCAAACCAAGTACAACCCCTGAGGCGATACAGGCAAGCAGAATATCTCCTTTAAAGGCGTTAAAGATGAAGTGATGGTAGCGGTGGCTGAGGGGTATCGCTTCAAAAATCGCCATCCAAGCGGAAACCGAGAAAGTCCCCAGTAAGCTCAGATAAAGAGATTTCTTGCCCAGCAGTTTCCAAGCTAGAACGAAGAGAGGGATATTGATCAGCAAGTTCATTAGGGATACGGGGATTTTGAAGAGGTAATAGGTGATCAAGGTAATCCCTGTCGCTCCTCCTTCATAGAAGTGAAAGGGAATGACCAAAAAATAGATCCCAAACGAAAAAATGCCGGCCCCCAAGATGATAGCCAGAATATCTTTAAATTTAAACATGATAGGTTGTCTCCTAAAACTTTATAAGATCATTGTAACAAAAAAGTGAAAAAATGAAAATGACTTTGAAAAATTTTCTCTCCTAAAATACAAGATTTTTACCCTTATTTTTGGTAAAATAAAAAGAAGAAAACTAGAAAGAGGATACTATGGTAAACGGTACATTAATTTCATTTGAAGGTCCAGAAGGAGCGGGGAAATCATCGGTCCTAGAAGCCGTTTTGCCTCTACTTGAAGAAAAAGGAATTCCTTTTATTACAACCCGTGAACCAGGCGGTGTAGACATTGCAGAAAAGATCCGCCAAGTCATTTTAGATCCAGACCATACTAGTATGGATGCCAAGACAGAGTTGTTGCTTTATATTGCTAGTCGCCGGCAGCATTTGGTGGAACGTGTCTTGCCAGCCCTTGCAGCTGGGAAGGTTGTCTTGATGGACCGCTTTATTGATAGCTCGGTCGCTTATCAAGGTTACGGTCGCGGTCTGAGTGTGGAAGATATCGAGTGGCTCAATCAATTTGCGACAGATGGTCTTAAACCAGATCTCACCCTTTACTTTGATTTGGATGTCGAAGAAGGGCTCGCTCGAATTGCGAAAAACCAAGAGCGGGAAGTCAATCGTTTGGATTTGGAAGGATTGGAGCTTCACCAAAAAGTCAGACAGGGTTATTTGGCCTTGTATGAAAAGGAACCAGAGCGCATTGTGAAAATCGATGCCAGTCAATCCTTTGAAGCAGTCTTTGCGGATGTCTTGGCTGTTTTAGAAAATCGCTTGGGGATATTGAAATGAAGCTAGAAGAGATCCAACAGCTCCAGCCAGAATTGGTGGAGCGCTTCACCCAGATCTTAGAACACAAACAACTCAGTCATGCTTATCTTTTTACAGGCTCTTTTGCCAGTTTTGAGATGGCCCTCTTGCTAGCTCAAAGTCAGTTTTGCGAAGACTTGCAGGGAGTCTGGCCTTGTGGCAAATGCCGTTCCTGCCGCTTGATTGAAGAAGAAGAATTCTCAGACGTAAAGATCGTGCGTCCAGTCAACCAGATCATTAAGACGGACCGCATTCGTTCGCTGGTTCAAGACTTTTCTCAATCAGGATTTGAAGGAAGTCGGCAGGTCTTTATCGTCCAAGATGCGGATAAGATGCATACCAATGCGGCCAATTCTCTCTTAAAAGTCATGGAAGAACCCCAGAGTGAGATCTATCTCTTCTTGTTGACATCCGATGAAAACTTGATCTTACCGACTATCAAGAGTCGGGCCCAGCAGGTCCATTTTCCTAAAAAACAAGCCTACCTAACCGAACTGCTAGAAAAAGAAGGCTTGATTAAAACGCAGGCAAGTCTAGTAGCTCGTTTTAGTTTTAGTCTCGAAGAAGCAGAGCAACAAAAAAAGAATGCTACATTTTTTGAACTGGCAAAAGTTTGTGATCAGTTCATCGAACGTTGTCAATCCAATTTGAATCGTGCTTATTTGGAAGTGACCCGCTTAGTGAGCCTAGCAGATGATAAGGAAAAACAAAGCCAGGCCTTTCGTTTGATGGAGTTGGCTTTAGAAGAGCAGTTGCGCTTGAGTAGATCCCAGCAGTTGCTTGAGAAATTGAATCTTGCTCGCACCATGTGGAAGGCCAATGTTTCTTTTCAAAATGCTCTAGAATATATGGTTTTGAGCTTAGAAAGTTAAGGAGTCAGAATGAATAAAAAAGAATTATTTGATGCTTTAGACGGCTTTTCTCAGAATTTGTTGGTCACCTTGGCTGAAGTCGAAGCCATCAAGAAAAATTTGAAACAAGTCATCGAAGAAAATACAGCGCTTCGCTTAGAAAATGATAAATTGAGAGAGCGTTTGGGGGAAGTTGAGAAGACTTCATCCGCAAAGTCACAACACCATGGCCGTGAAAATTTGCAACGTATTTACAACGACGGTTTTCATATCTGCACATATTCCTACGGTCAACGCCGTGAGAACGATGAAGAGTGTATGTTTTGTGACGAGTTGTTATTTAGGGAGTAAGCATGCAGATCCAACGAAGTTTTAAAGGGGAAAAGAAAACAGGGGTGCTTTACCTGGTCCCAACACCGATCGGTAACCGGGAGGATATGAGTTACCGCATGGTCCAGACCTTAAAAGATGTGGACCTGATCGCAGCTGAGGATACTAGAAATACAGGCCTCTTGCTCAAGCATTTTGAGATTGCGACACCCCAGACTAGCTTTCATGAGCACAATGCCATGGAGAAAATTCCAGATCTGATCACCTATTTAGAATCCGGAAAGGATGTGGCGCAAGTCTCAGATGCAGGACTTCCTAGTATTTCTGATCCTGGTCATGATTTGGTCAAGGCAGCGATTGAACGCGAGATTCCTGTCGTAGCTGTGCCTGGTCCTAGTGCAGGTATAACGGGTTTGATTGCCAGTGGCCTAGCCCCTCAACCTCATATTTTTTATGGATTTCTGCCTCGCAAAGAGGGGCAACAAAAGGCCTTTTTCCAAGAAAAAGTGGCCTATCCTGAGACCCAGATCTTTTATGAATCTCCCCATCGAGTGAAGGCAACCCTAGAGAATATGTTGGCTGTCTATGGGGATCGTCCTGTCGTATTGGTTCGTGAATTAACCAAGATCTACGAGGAATATACTCGCGGCAGTATTTCTGAGTTAGTCGCATTTCTGGAAGAAAATCCTCTTAAAGGGGAGTGCCTCTTGATTGTCGAAGGAGCCAAGGAAGAAGAGCTAGACCTAGAAGAGGTCGACTTGATCCAAGAGATCGATACCTTGGTCCAAGAGGGTATGAAGAAAAATCAAGCAATTAAACAGGTCGCCAAACAATACGGCCTGCAAAAGAGTGAGCTCTATGCTCGTTACCATCAAGACTAGGAAAGGTTGGAAGCAGGATGGAAATTAGAATGGCTTATCCCAATGAGATCAAGCGAATTATGGAAATCATCCAAGATGCCAAGGAAAGCCTGGCTCAAAGACAGGTCGACCAGTGGCAGGATGGCTATCCAGATGAAGAGATCATTTTTGAGGATATTCTAGAAAGTCGAGGCTATGTGGCCGTTGAAGATCAGGAAGTTGTCGCCTATGCAGCTGTCTACAAGGGCAACGAAGCGGCCTATAATGAGATTTACGATGGCAAGTGGGAGCATGACAACTATATGTATGTCACTTTTCACCGTGTCGCTGTAGCCAAAGAAGCTGCTGGCAAAGGGGTGGCTCAGACCTTCCTTCAAGGTTTAATCGAAGGAGAAAAAGGCCCAGATTTCCGTTGCGATACGCACCCGAATAATCTGGTCATGCAACATTTGCTTGAAAAATTGGGCTACCATTATTGTGGAAAGGTCCCTATTGATGGAGTCCGTCTGGCTTATCAAAAGATCAAACGAAAAGCAGAAACTAGTCTATTCCAAGTGGTCTCAGAAGAGGACCGCTGGGACCAAAGAGCGGAAGCAGCCTACAATGACTCTCTATCTTAAACAATTTTATGAAAGCCCTATGGGGCTTCTTTCGATCGTTGTCAGTGAAGAAGGCCTTGTTGAGCTTGATTTTTATGATCCGAAAGAGGAGGCGCCTGATCCCTATGGGGCGCTGGAACAGGTCCATCCCTACCATGAGAAGGTGAAGGAGTGGTTGGACCACTATTTTGCTGGGGATCCAATCGCTATCAGCTTTCCATTAGCACCGCAAGGGACAGCCTTTCAAGAGCGGGTGTGGCGGTTATTGCGAGAGATCCCATATGGTGAGACCAAGACCTATGGCCAGCTTGCCCAGGATCTTTCTTGTGGTTCAGCCCAAGCCGTAGGACAGGCTGTTGGACGCAATCCCTTGACGATCTTAGTCCCTTGCCACCGTGTGATGGGAAAAGATGGACAACTGACGGGCTATGCGTCTGGACTTGATCGCAAACGCTGGCTTTTAAAACACGAAGGAATTACCTGGAAGGAGAAATAAAATCGATGTATACATTTATTGAATACCCAAAATGTTCGACTTGTCGAAAAGCTAAATCAGAATTGGACGGTCTCCAATGTGAGTTCCAAAGCCAAAACATCGTCACAGAAACACCGACTAGCCAAGAATTGCAAGAATGGATGACAGCTTCTGGGCTACCGATCAAGTCTTTCTTCAATACTAGCGGAATGAAATACCGAGAACTCGGTTTGAAAGATAAGGTGGATCAACTGACAGTGAAAGAAGTGGCGGATCTCCTTGCTTCAGACGGTATGCTGATCAAGCGGCCTCTCCTTGTCAAAGACGGAAAAGTTGTTCAAGTGGGCTACCGAAAACCATACGCAGACTTAGGTTTATAAAAGAAAAGGGAGTTGGGCTCCCTTTTCATTTTGCAGTGAAGATGATATAATCATACGAGTGAAATCAATGAAAGAGAGTCAAGCATGAGTATTTTAGAAGTGAAAAATTTGAGTCATGGTTTTGGGGACCGTGCGATTTTTGAGGATGTGTCCTTCCGTTTGTTAAAGGGAGAGCATATTGGTCTTGTCGGGGCCAATGGTGAGGGGAAATCGACCTTCATGAGCATCGTGACTGGTAAGATGCAACCTGACGAAGGCAAGGTGGAGTGGTCTAAGTATGTGACGGCAGGTTACCTGGATCAGCATTCGGTCTTAGAAGAAGGACAAACGGTTCGCGATGTCTTACGGACCGCTTTTGATGAGTTGTTCACAGCTGAAGCTCGCATCAATGACCTCTATATGGCCATGGCGGAAGAGGGAGCCGATGTTGATGCTCTGATGGAAGAGGTTGGAGAACTCCAAGAGCGTCTAGAAAGTCGTGATTTTTATACCTTGGATGCCAAGATTGATGAAGTGGCGCGTGCTCTTGGGGTCATGGACTTTGGCATGGACACGGATGTGACCTCCTTGTCAGGTGGGCAACGGACCAAGGTCCTCTTGGCCAAATTGCTCCTTGAAAAACCAGATATCCTTCTCTTGGACGAGCCGACCAACTACTTGGATGCAGAGCACATCGATTGGCTCAAACGCTATTTGCAAAATTATGAAAATGCCTTTGTCCTTATTTCCCACGATATTCCTTTCTTGAACGATGTGATCAATATCGTCTACCATGTGGAAAATCAGCAGTTAACCCGCTATTCTGGAGACTACTACCAATTCCTTGAAGTCTATGAAATGAAGAAATCGCAATTGGAAGCGGCTTATGAGCGTCAGCAAAAAGAGATTGCTGATTTGAAAGATTTCGTAGCCCGCAATAAGGCGCGTGTGGCTACACGGAATATGGCCATGTCTCGTCAGAAGAAGCTAGACAAAATGGAACTCATTGAGCTGCAAAGTGAGAAACCAAAGCCATCCTTTGAATTTAAAAATGCCCGGACTCCAGGCCGTTTTATCTTCCAGGCCAAGGATCTCCAGATTGGCTATGACCGTCCTTTGACCAAGCCTTTGAATCTAACATTTGAACGCAATCAAAAGGTAGCCATCATCGGAGCTAACGGGATCGGGAAAACCACTCTCTTGAAGAGCTTGCTAGGAATCATCCCACCGATTGCTGGAGAAGTAGAGCGGGGAGATTACCTAGAACTTGGCTACTTTGAGCAAGAGGTCGAAGGGGGTAATCGTCAGACACCACTTGAAGCAGTCTGGAATGCCTTTCCGGCTCTCAACCAAGCAGAAGTCCGTGCCGCCCTTGCTCGCTGTGGTTTGACCACCAAACATATCGAGAGCCAAATCCAGGTGCTATCCGGTGGAGAGCAAGCCAAGGTACGCTTCTGTCTCTTGATGAACCGTGAAAACAATGTCTTGGTACTAGATGAGCCGACCAACCACTTGGATGTGGATGCCAAAGATGAATTGAAACGGGCTCTGAAAGAGTACAAGGGATCGATTCTCATGGTTTGCCACGAGCCAGATTTCTATGAAGGCTGGATGGACCAAATCTGGGACTTTAATGAATTGACGTAAAGACAAAAAGAGAACCGTTTGGTTCTCTTTTCAGATTCTTCTTAGAAACTTTCCTTAGGTGAGTACGGACGTCAGCGAACTTCTGAGAAGTTCCATGACTAATTATTGAGCCTAAGGTCTCAATAATTCCGTGTGCCTGAAACAAATCTGTTTCAGGCACTTTTCTCACGGCGGAAAGTTTCAGTAGATGAATGACATAAATAATTAGAATTCATTTTTTTACCAATGAATCTATTAGCTAATTTTATGTAAAATGTTTATCAATATCTTAAAAAGAGAACCTCTCGGTTCTCTTTTCATTATTTCTTGAAATTGTAGTCTTTTAAGATCTCGATTTTTTCAATCTTGATGTCTGCTTTTGGTTTGTCCTTATCATCGGTTTCGGCAGAGGCGATTTTATCGACCACATCCATGCCATCGATCACTTGGCCAAAGACAGTGTAGTTACCACCATCGAGGGTTGGATTTCCACCATTTTTATAAGCATCGATGATCTTAGCTGGGAAGCGGTCAGTTGGGAGTTTACTTGAAATATCATCCTTATTTTGGTTGATATAGAATTGACTACCATTGGTATTTGGACCAGAATTGGCCATAGCAAGGGCTCCACGAAGGTTGTAAAGGTATGGAGAATACTCATTCTCAAAACCAGTACCTGAATCTTTGGATTTGTCTTTGCCCTTCCAGATGGATTCGCCACCAGTACCATCTCCTTTAGGATCCCCAGTTTGGATCATAAAGTTGTTAATGACACGGTGGAAAAGTAAGCCATTGTAGTAGCCTTCTTTTGCATGGGTCAAGAAGTTTTCAACTGCAAGTGGGGCATATTTAGGGAAGAGCTTCACAGTGATATCGCCTTCAGTTGTTGTGATTTTAACCTCTGCTTCGTCTTCAGCCACTTCATTTGAGAGTTGTGGGAAGACGGCATTTTCATTGGTCATGGCATCGTTAAAATCTTTGCGCAGTTGTTCTAATTTCTTTTGTTCTTCTTCAATTTTCTTTTGATCTTTTTCACTAGAGCTAGAAGTTGCTGTCTGCTCTGTCTTTTCTTTACTTGAGCTTGAAGAGTTAGCGTCTGTTTTATTGGACGAACAAGCTGTTAAAGCCAAGCCGGAAAATAATAGTAATGCGATTAATTTTTTCATATTCTTCCTTTCCAACATAATTGTCTTTCTCTATTGTACCTTAATTTTGCGATACTTTCAAATCTGGACGGGATTCTCTATTTTCTGAGGTTGTTTCAAGACCGATAATATTTGATAAATCACTAATTAAGAAGTAAGTTGCGTATAGATGGAAAATTCGGTATGATGGGAGATATGTTAATTTGTTTGAAAATGAACGAATTCCCTCAAAAACCGTATCATGAATAGGAGGCTACAAATTGGATTATAAAACTCTACGCAAAAACTATAGACTCTATATTAGATCTGCTGGCATGTTGGCTATGCTTCTGATTTTTTGCATTGGGTTAGTGGTCAGAGATACCCTTCTTCAGACTACTGGCGTCTTATTGGTCCTTGCAGGCTTGGTTTTATTCATCCAATTGCTCAAGAAGAGCTATACCAACAAGTGCAACACCTTGCTCCATGTAGACTTAGATTTAGCTTTTTGGCAGCAATACCTTCAGTTGAACAAGAATGTGAAAAAAGCTATTTCACAGATAGATATGAAGTTAACATCGGTCGCCTATTCGTTTATGATGGGAGATTTTGATATTGTCATAATGGAAGCTAGAGAAGCACTCAGTCAGACGGATTGTCCGCAGAAATATAAGAACTTTTTTGAGAGTTATCTTATTCGTTCGATCGTGCTGACAGATCCTGATTTGTCTAGAGAAGAGCTGGAGGGTCGGTTGAATGAATTGACTATCACAGAACCTACACTAGCTGAGAAAACAAAAAAAGTCTGTCTCGCTCTTTATGATTTAACCATTGCGCAGCAAAGCAATGACTATTTCGAAGATTTAAGCAATGATTTCAAGTACCAGCAGATGGAAATTATCTACTACCAAGCCTTGAATGCCACTCTTAAAGGTGATCAGCACAGAGCCAATGATCTCTTTCACAAGTTAGTCTCAGAAGATGAGTCGCTCTATATCGTTCGAAAGGCTAAACAATACTTGAAGGATGAAGGCAGTCATCTGTAAATCCTCCAATCAAAATAGAGATTAATTGAAAGAGCCTGAAAAAACACAAGGAGTTATTGGAGAATGAATAAGAATTTTAACCAGATGTCATTTGATGAATTGAAATGCTACCGTAGGGAAGGTCTATGGAGATCTTTGGGCTTATTACTGGTCATTACTTTAGTGATTACGGGAATGGTCTTGATGGAAGTGAACCATGTTTCTCCGTCCAATCAGAATCGTTTTCGGGTGATTGGGTTGACAACGGTCATTGCGCTCTTTGGCTACCTGAAGCCTCTGATGGCGGTAAATCGTGTCATGCGAGACCATCCGGATTGGATTAAGAAATCAGGTTTCGGAGCAAAAATTCCCTTGCCTATGGCTTGGCATGTCAAAAGACTTTGCGTCCTTGGAGCGAGTCTACTGGTGATTGGAGTAGGATTTACCTCACTATATAAACCACAAGTCCAACAAACAAATGTACAAGATCAAATCGATATTATTCAAATGGATCATGACTTGGAAAGAGAGCAAAAATTCGACCAAGTTCTAGATACCATCACACCGGAGGATAAAAAATCTGAGTAAGAACCATTTTGGAATTTGAACATCATTGAATATCGTTCTAAACAGCTCTAAAGAACAGTGCCCACTCGGTGCTGTTTTTCTGCTTTCTGCTACAAATTTGTGGAAGAGATTTTACTAGAGAACTAGCTTGGAAATGTGATATAATAAAGGTTATGGCAAACAATAATCAATCAAAAAAAACACGGTCGACAAGACGACTGTCCAAAGCAGAATTAGAAAGAAAAAAAGCAATTCATCGCATGATTGTGACCATTCTGATTAGTCTGGTCTTAATTTTTGCGGCCTTGAAATTGGGGGCAGTAGGGGTCTTAGCCTATAATTTGATCCGTCTTTTTGTCGGAAGTTTGGCTTATTTGGCTATTTTAGCGACCTTCTTCTACCTTTATGCCTTTAAATGGCTGGATAAACACGAAGGGGTGATTTCAGGATTCCTATGCTTCTTTGTTGGGGTTCTTTTGATGTTTCAGGCCTTCTTTGTATCCTCCCTTCATTTAGACAATAATGGAATCAAGGTCACTTTTTCAAGAATCATGGCAGACTTGATTCATCTGCGGGTGGAGAGTTTTGCCGGTGGTGGTATGATCGGTGCCCTTCTTTATGCTCCGATTTCCTTCCTGTTTTCAAATATTGGCTCTTATTTTATCGGTCTTCTCTTTATCGGATTGGGGATCCTCTTGATAAGCCCTTACTCCATCTATGATTTGTTTGAAAAGGGGTCCGAAGCTTTCCATGCTTCTATGGAAAAACGCAAAGAACGTCGCGAGCAGAAATTCCTTGAAAAGGAAGCGAGAGCTGCTGAGGAAGCTGCTGCAGCTGAAAGAGAGCAAGAAGAAGCAAGAGCTGCTCTTCCAACTCCCCTTTCTATGGAAGGGCACCCTGTAGATCCTGAAACAGGAGAAGTGTTGGCGGAAGAGCCCTTTACAGAGTCCTTCCCAGAAGCTGAGATTGTTGCACCAGCAACACCAGAAATCTACCTGCCAGATGAAGAATGGCCGGAAGAGCCTGAAGAATATGAAGAGCTTCCGGTAGCCGAAGAATTCGAAGACGATGGGGAAGAAGTTCAAGTGGATTTTACACCTAAGGAATTGCTCCAGTACAAGCTTCCAACCATTGATCTCTTCGCACCTGACAAGCCCAAAAATCAATCCAAAGAGAAAAACATCGTTCGTCAGAATATCCGCATTTTGGAAGAGACCTTTGCAAGCTTCAATATCAAGGCGACAGTGGAGCGGGCAGAAATCGGTCCTTCTGTTACCAAGTATGAAGTCAAGCCAGCTGTCGGTGTGCGGGTCAACCGCATTTCGAACCTAGCAGATGATTTGGCCTTGGCCCTAGCTGCTAAGGATGTGCGGATTGAAGCACCGATTCCAGGGAAGTCTCTGGTCGGGATTGAAGTGCCTAACTCAGAGATTGCGACCGTTTCTTTCCGTGAATTGTGGGAGCAGTCCAAAACAGATCCAGCTAAACTCCTTGAGATTCCTCTTGGGAAGGCTGTAGATGGCTCGGCACGAACCTTTGATTTGGCTCGGATGCCCCACCTCTTGGTAGCGGGTTCTACCGGATCTGGTAAGTCGGTAGCGGTCAATGGGATTATTTCGAGTATCTTGATGAAGGCCCGTCCGGACGAAGTCAAGTTTATGATGGTCGATCCAAAGATGGTGGAGCTTTCTGTCTACAATGATATTCCTCACCTCTTGATTCCAGTGGTGACCAACCCACGCAAGGCCAGTCGGGCCCTGCAGAAGGTCGTTGATGAGATGGAAAATCGCTATGAGCTCTTCTCGAAAGTGGGTGCTCGTAATATTGCTGGCTTTAATGCCAAGGTGGTGGAGCACAATGCCCAGTCTGAGATGAAGCAAGTGCCCCTTCCATTGATTGTGGTCATTGTCGATGAGTTGGCAGACTTGATGATGGTCGCAAGTAAAGAAGTGGAAGATGCCATTATCCGCCTTGGACAAAAGGCGCGTGCGGCTGGGATCCACATGATTCTTGCGACTCAACGGCCATCGGTTGACGTTATCTCAGGTTTGATCAAGGCCAATGTGCCTTCCCGTGTCGCTTTTGCGGTATCATCTGGGACCGACTCACGGACCATCTTGGATGAAAATGGAGCGGAGAAATTGCTCGGTCGCGGAGACATGCTCTTTAAACCGATCGATGAAAACCACCCGATTCGTCTGCAAGGATCCTTTATCTCAGATGACGATGTCGAGCGGATTGTCAACTTTATCAAGGAGCAGGCAGAAGCCGATTATGATGATGCCTTTGATCCAGGCGAAGTGTCGGAATCGGACTTTGACGGAGGCATGGGTGGCTCTGATGAAGGCGATCCTCTCTTTGAAGAGGCCAAGGCGCTCGTGGTTGAAACTCAAAAAGCCAGTGCTTCGATGATTCAGCGCCGCTTATCCGTTGGCTTTAACCGAGCGACTCGCCTCATGGAAGAGTTGGAAGCAGCCGGTGTGATTGGACCTGCTGAAGGAACCAAGCCTCGGAAAGTATTGCAACAATCATAAGGATAGGGAAAAAGGGCGCTTGTCCCACTCCCTTTTCTTTTTATAGGAAATAGAAAGTAGGACCAGATGAAGTTAGACACCATTCATCATATTGCCATCATTGGACGGGATCGCGACGCCATGTTGCATTTCTATGTGGACCAGTTGGGCTTTGCGATTGTCAGTGAATATGACCGTCCTGAACGCGGAGATATCTTGATCAATCTCCGTCAGGGCCAGCTGACGTTAGAACTCTTTATCAAACCGACGGCCCCAGACCGGCCTAAGCTCCCCTTGCCCGAGCATGCGGGACTGCGTCATCTGGCCTTTCAAGTGGACGATGTAGAGACCTATCTAGCTAGATTGGATCAGCTAGGTATTGAGAATACAGGCCTTCGCTATGATGATTTTGATGGCAAGAAGATGGCATTTTTCTTCGATCCAGAAGGATTGCCCTTGGAAATACATGAGTGAGGAAAGCAATGGTTAGATTAGAAGGACTCAGTCAGGAAGAAGTAGCGAAAAAGATCCAAGAGGGCAAGCAAAATAAGGTCACGATCAAGACAGAAAAAAGCCTAGGACAGATCATTCGAGACAATGTCTTTACCTACTTTAATCTGATATTTTTGATTTTGGCTATTTTGCTGGTAGCAGTGAAATCTTGGAACAATCTCTTGTTTGTCCCGATTGTCGTGGTCAACTCCTTAGTTGGTATTGTACAGGAAGTCCGTTCTAGACGGATCTTGCGTCAGATGCAATTTCTACACATGAGTGAGGCGATCGCTCTTCGTGAAGGTAAAGAAGTCGCTCTACCTATCGATCAGCTGGTGGAGGGTGATCTCGTTCGCTTTCAAGCTGGAGACCAGATCTATGCGGATGGGGTCTTGCTGGAGGGCGAGCTAAAAGTCGATGAGTCGCAATTGACAGGTGAAGCTGATGAGGTCAAAAAAGGAGCGCAAGATGCGCTCATGTCAGGTAGCTTTGTGATTGCTGGTCAAGGACTGGCACGATTGGAAAAAGTGGGGAATGACTCCTACATCAACCAATTGAGCTTGGAAGCCAAGCAGGTCAAGTCCCATGAGGAGTCTGATATGGTTCATGCAGTTAACCGCATCGTAGGGATCATTGGTCTCCTTATCATTCCTCTAGGCTCGCTCCTTTTTCTTCGTAGCTATATCAGCCTAGGCGATAGCCTAAAGCTCAGTGTGACTTCAACAGTCGGGGCCTTGATTGGGATGATTCCAGAAGGTTTGTACCTCTTGATGACCTTGGCACTGGCTCTTGGTGCTGTCAGATTGGCCAAGGAAAAGGTTCTGCTCAATAGCATGAAGGGGATTGAGACCTTATCGCGCGTGGATGTCCTTTGTGTCGATAAGACAGGGACCATTACAGAGCCTGGTATGGAAGTGACAGAGATTCGTCCAGCTAAAGACGCTCAAGACTTGGAAGCTCTAGCTCAGTATGTCAAGGCTAGTATGGATCAAAATGACACCATGGATGCGATCCGAAAATTTCACAAGACACCAGTTAGCCGGCCTTGGAAGACTCTTGAAATACTGCCCTTTACGTCCAAGAAAAAGTATGGGGCCATTGCCTTTGAAACTGGGATCTATGTATTAGGCGCACCAGAATTTGTCTTAAGAGAAGACTTCTCTGAGCTTGAAAAAGAGATCGCCCCTGCTACGCAGGCAGGCCATCGGGTCTTGGCCTTTGGAAAATATAGAGGAGAAGACCTTAGAGAGACGTTAGAGGCTCCTGTAGATTTGGTAGCCTGGATTATTCTCTCCAATCCTTTGAGAAAAAATGCCAAAGAAACCTTTGCTTACTTTAAGAAACAAGGAGTGAGCATCAAGGTTATTTCAGGAGACAACCCAGCTACTGTCTCTGCTATTGCACAAAAAGCAGGCATTGAAGGAGCAGAAGACCTGATTGATGCCAGAACCTTGCAGACGGAAGAAGACTTGCACCAAGCGGCGAGCCAGTATACAGTCTTTGGTCGGGTGACCCCAGAGCAAAAGAAAAGCCTTGTAGAAGGCTTGCAGGCAAAAGGACACAAGGTCGCTATGACAGGAGATGGCGTCAACGATATTTTAGCCTTAAAAACAGCGGATTGTAGTATTGCGATGGAATCTGGAAATGATGCGACCAAAAAGATGGCGCAAGTGGTCTTACTGGATTCTGACTTTGGGAAGATGCCGTCTATCGTGGCAGAAGGTCGTCGGGTGGTCAATAACATTCAGCGATCAGCTAGTCTCTTTTTGATCAAGAATATCTTCTCCATTTTGTTGGCTATCTCAGTGACGCTCTTAGCCTTTACCTATCCGATCATGCCGTCGCAGATGTCTTTGATCAGTGGTTTTACAATTGGGATTCCAGGATTCTTCCTAGCGCTTGAGCCCAATAGCGAGCGCATCAAAGGACGCTTTATTGAAACGGTCTTTAAAAATGCGCTACCTGCTGCCTTGACGGATTTTATACTGATCTTCAGTCTGGTATTGCTCTCTTCAACATTTGGCATGAGTTCTGAAGAGCTCTCGAGTGCAGCCATCTGCTTGATGGCCTTCGTCGGTTTTACCATCATCTACCAAGAATCCCAGCCTCTCAATCACTACAAGAGACTGGTTCTCCTAGGAAATATCCTAGCTTTTCTGGTTTCAAGTAGTATCCTAGGGAAATTCTTTAACATGAGCCCCTTGAGGCTTCAAACGCTGCTTATCTGCGCCATCATGGCGGTTCTCGCTCTCATCTTGATTCAACTCTTCAAGAAGTTAGTGGGTTGGTTCTTTCATCGGAAGAAATAAAAGAAAGTGAGTGGGACAGAAATCGGTAATTCGTTAGAATTCGATTTCGTCGTCCCACCTCCGCACAGTTGAGTAGGGCTGTAAAAGCTGATGAAATCAGCGTAGTAGAGCCCACTCAACCACTGCGTCTTGCTCGACAACAAAAAGAGGCTAGGACTTTTGTCCTAGCCTCTTTTTGGCATTAGATAAATAAACTAGCGGTTAGGATCAGATAGAGCAAGAAGGTGACTAGAAATCCCGCACGCCAGAAGTATTTGATAAATTTCGGATAATAAAAACTCTTTTTCTTTTTTAAGAAATAAATCGTTAGCCCCAAGGCTAAAAGCGAAAGGCTTAAAGCTAGCAGCGGTAAGAGGCTGTGATAAAAGGCGCTGTCTGAGATCAGGTAGTACTCTAGGGCAAATAAAGGAAAGGCAATATCGGTGGATCGCCATCCTCTTTTTTGAAGCTTAAAGAGGTGAACAATGATACCACTCAGAATCAGCGTTAAAAAAATAAATAATACAGAAGCAACTTTGATTAACATAGCTTCATTCTATCATAAAACGAAAAAAAAGTTTACTATATTTTAATTTTTTCTTGCAAAAAAAGAGAAATCGTGTATAATAGAAAGGTATGCACAAAGCATACTTGTGGGAGGTAAAAATCTGTAATTACCGCCAAAACCACAAAGGAGGATTTAAGAAATGGCTAAAAAAGTCGAAAAACTTGTAAAATTGCAAATCCCTGCTGGTAAAGCTACTCCAGCTCCACCGGTTGGACCAGCACTTGGTCAAGCAGGTATCAATATCATGGGATTCACTAAAGAGTTTAACGCTCGTACGGCTGACCAAGCTGGTATGATCATCCCAGTTGTGATCACTGTTTATGAAGATAAATCATTTGATTTCGTTACAAAAACACCACCAGCTGCTGTTCTTTTGAAAAAAGCTGCAGGTGTTGAAAAAGGATCAGGTACACCGAACAAAACGAAAGTTGCAACAGTTACTCGTGCACAAGTACAAGAAATTGCTGAAACTAAGATGCCAGATTTGAACGCTGCAAACATTGAGTCTGCAATGCGTATGATCGAAGGTACTGCTCGTTCTATGGGATTCACTGTTACTGACTAATTGTAACAATCCTATTTGCCCGCAATACACTTGATCAAATGACGAGTGACGTGGGAGATGAAAATCGATATGACCACATTACAAGGAGAAAGATAAAATGGCTAAAAAAAGCAAACAACTTCGTGCTGCTCTTGAAAAAATCGACAGCACAAAAGTCTACAGCGTAGAAGAAGCTGTAGCTCTTGCAAAAGAAACTAACTTTGCAAAATTTGACGCAACTGTAGAAGTTGCATACAACTTGAACATCGACGTGAAAAAAGCTGACCAACAAATCCGTGGTGCAATGGTATTGCCAAACGGAACTGGTAAAACTGCTCGCGTTCTTGTATTTGCACGTGGTGCAAAAGCTGAAGAAGCAAAAGCTGCTGGTGCAGACTTCGTAGGTGAAGATGACCTTGTTGCGAAAATCAACGATGGTTGGTTGGACTTCGACGTAGTTATCGCTACACCTGACATGATGGCTCTTGTTGGACGTCTTGGACGTGTCCTTGGACCACGTAACTTGATGCCAAACCCTAAAACTGGTACAGTAACAATGGATGTTGCGAAAGCAGTTGAAGAGTCTAAAGGTGGTAAAATCACTTACCGTGCTGATAAAGCAGGTATCGTTCAAGCGATCATCGGTAAAGTTTCATTCGATGATACTAAATTGGTTGAAAACTTTAAAGCTTTCAACGACACAATCCAAAAAGCAAAACCAGCTACAGCTAAGGGTACTTATGTAACTAGCTTGACTTTGACTACAACTCAAGGTCCTGGTATCAAAGTGGACGTTAACTCACTTTAATTGAAATGAAAAAGCTACCTTCGGGTAGCTTTTTTCTTTTAAAAAATTTCAACAAATGTTAGAGAAAACGCTTACAAATCAAAAGTAAAATGATATACTAGATCTATTAAAAAATAAGGAGATCTATTATGAAGAAAGATCACAACCAATTAAATTGGCTCATGGTCTCACTCATTGCTTTTAATATGGTGTGGGGATTGGGAAATGTCGTGAATAACTATTCGACCCAAGGCATTTCTGTTATTGTTTCCTGGATCCTGATCTTGGCAATTTATTTCATTCCCTATGCTTTGATCGTTGGCCAATTGGGCTCAACCTTTAAAGAAAGTGGGGGTGGTGTCAGTGAGTGGGTTGAAAAGACATCTACAAAACGTCTCGCCTATTTTGCGGCCTGGACCTACTGGGTTGTACATATTCCCTATTTAGCTCAAAAACCTCAGCGAATTCTGATTTCTCTAGGTTGGGTTCTTCAAGGGAATGACAAATTTGTGAGTGGCTTAAGCATCCAATGGGTGGTTATCCTTTGCTTGATTATTTTTGGAATTTTTCTCTATCTCTCTACCAAAGGTTTGATGACCTTGAAAGTCATTGGTGGTTTGGCTGGTAGTGCCATGCTGATCATGTCCTTCCTTTTTGTCTTATTAGCAGTTGGAGTTCCTTTCATCAATCCGGGTATGCAATTTGCGACCCAACATATGGAACAGGTGAGCACCTATATTCCAAACTTTGACTTCTCTTATTTTACTACCATTTCTCTCTTAGTCTTTGCGGTAGGTGGAGCTGAGAAGATCTCTCCTTATGTCAACCAAACCCGTAATCCTGCGCGTGAATTTCCGAAAGGAATGATTGTCATGGCAATCATGGTTGGACTTTCTGCCATTCTTGGTTCCTTGGCTATGGGGATGCTCTTTGACAGTGGACATATTCCAGAAGATTTGATGCGAAATGGAGCCTTCCAAGCTTTCCAAATTCTTGGAAAACACTGGGGAGTTGGGAATGTCTTAGTGATTATCTATGCTTTGACAGACATGATTGGACAAATCGCAGCCCTGGCCTTTTCGATTGATGCTCCGCTTCAAATCTTGCTCCATAATGCAGACGATGAATATATTCCTTCTTGGCTTCGCAAACGTAGCAAGAAAGGCGTCTTGACCAATGGTTACCTCCTGACAGGGATTTTGGTCAGTCTTCTTATCGTCGTTCCCCTCTTTGGGATTCAAGAAATCGATGGGTTAGTAAAATGGATGACCAACCTGAATTCTGTTGTGATGCCAATGCGTTACCTCTGGGTCTTCTTTGCCTATATCATGCTCAATCGTGCTTGGAAGAAGTACAAAGATGCAGAATACAAGATGACCAAGAGTCCAAAACTAGGCTTTATTATTGGAGCTTGGTGCTTCCTGTTCACGGCCTTTGCCTGTATTTTAGGGATGGTGCCAAAAGTGGACTTTAAGGTGGACCCAGTCGCTTGGCAATTCTCTCTATTGACCAATATATTGACTCCGCTTGTCTTGATTGCATTAGGCATTATTTTGCCATGGATTGCCCGTCGCGAAAAGAAAAAAGTCTAATGGTAAATCCTAGTCCTCGGACTGGGATTTTTCCTTGTTAGACAGCTTTTTGAAAATAAAAAATTTTGATGGATATGACTATATAAAAAACGTAATTTATGGTAAAATAATACAGATCAAAAAAGGAGAGAGAAAATGGTAGAACCTAAGTATAAACGTATCTTAATCAAGCTATCTGGTGAAGCCCTTGCCGGCGAACGTGGTGTCGGAATCGATATCAAAACTGTCCAAAAAATGGCTCAAGAAATCAAGGAAGTTCACGAACTTGGAATTGAAATTGCCTTGGTTATCGGAGGTGGAAATCTTTGGCGTGGAGAACCTGCTGCTGAAGCAGGGATGGATCGTGTCCAAGCAGACTACACAGGGATGCTCGGAACTGTCATGAATGCTCTTGTGATGGCAGATTCGCTTCAACAAGTTGGTGTGGATACCCGTGTTCAAACAGCGATTGCCATGCAACAAGTCGCAGAACCTTATATCCGTGGTCGTGCCCTTCGTCACCTTGAAAAAGATCGGATCGTGATCTTTGGTGCCGGGATTGGTTCTCCTTACTTCTCAACAGATACGACCGCAGCCCTTCGTGCAGCTGAAATTGAAGCAGATGCCATTCTTATGGCCAAAAATGGGGTGGATGGTGTTTACAATGCCGACCCGAAAAAAGATGCTTCAGCTGTGAAATTTGAGGAATTGACCCACCGTGATGTCATCAACAAAGGTCTTCGCATCATGGACTCAACAGCCTCCACTCTCTCCATGGACAACGACATTGACTTGGTTGTCTTTAATATGAATGAACCAGGCAATATCAAACGCGTTGTCTTTGGTGAAAATATCGGTACAACTGTATCAAATAACGTAGAAAAATAATAGAAAATAGAGGAAAATTATGGCAAACCCAATCGTAGAAAAAGCAAAAGAAAGAATGACTCAGTCTCACCAAAGTTTGGGACGTGAATTTGGTAGCATCCGTGCTGGACGTGCAAATGCAAGTCTTTTGGATCGTATTTTCGTAGAATACTACGGAGTAGAGACACCATTGAACCAATTGGCATCTATCACCATTCCAGAAGCGCGTGTCTTGTTGATCACTCCATTTGATAAATCATCTTTGAAAGACATCGAGCACAGCATCAATGCTTCTGACCTTGGCATCACTCCAGCCAACGATGGATCTGTTATCCGCTTGGTTATCCCAGCTTTGACAGAAGAAACTCGTCGTGACTTGGCAAAAGAAGTGAAAAAAGTGGGTGAAAATGCTAAAGTAGCGATCCGTAACATCCGTCGTGATGCTATGGATGAAGCGAAGAAACAAGAAAAAGCAAAAGAAATCACAGAAGATGAATTGAAAGGTCTTGAAAAAGAGATTCAAAAAGTTACGGATGACGCTGTTAAGCATGTAGATGAAATGACAGCGCACAAAGAAAAAGAATTGATGGAAGTTTAATCTATCCCAACCATTACAGGAAAGAAAGACTCAGTTGGCACTGCTGGCTGGGTTTTATTTCCATTATTCTTGTGAAGAGGCAAGAGGAAAGAAGGAAACATGAATACGAATCTAGCAAGCTACATCATGGGAATGGTCATTGATGAAAATGATCACTTCTATTTTGTTCAAAAAGATGGCCAGACCTACGCGCTTGATAAAGCAGAAGGCCCACACCAAGTCGGAGAAAGTGTCAAGGGCTTTGCCTATACAGATATGAAGCAAAAACTACGACTCACGACACTTGAAGTCACTGCAACTCAAGAAAGCTTTGGCTGGGGAACGGTCACGGAAGTGCGCAAGGATTTGGGAGTCTTCGTGGATACAGGGCTTCCAGATAAGCAGATTGTTGTCTCACTAGATATCCTACCGGAGATCAAAGATCTATGGCCTAAAAAGGGCGATCGTCTCTATATTCGTTTAGAAGTCGATAAGAAAGATCGGATTTGGGGGATCTTAGCCTACCAGGAAGATTTCCAGCGTTTGGCTCGTCCTGCTTACAACAATATGCAAAACCAAAACTGGCCAGCCATTGTCTACCGCTTGAAATTGTCTGGAACCTTTGTTTACCTTCCAGAGAACAATATGCTGGGCTTTATCCACCCAAGTGAGCGCTATGCAGAACCACGTTTGGGAGAGGTCTTAAATGCTCGCGTCATCGGTTTTCGTGAAGTGGATCGGACCTTGAACTTGTCGCTGAAGCCACGCTCTTTTGAAATGCTTGAAAACGATGCCCAAATGATTCTGACCTATTTGGAAGCCAATGGAGGCTTTATGACCCTGAATGATAAGTCATCTCCAGAAGAGATCAAGGCAACCTTTGGGATTTCAAAAGGGCAGTTCAAAAAGGCTTTGGGGGGGCTGATGAAGGCCAAAAAAATCAAGCAAGACCAGTTTGGAACAGAGTTGATCTAAGAGGAGGCTTATGCGAAAATCATTTTATACTTGGTTGATGACGGAGCGCAATCCTAAAAGCAATGCTCCTAAGGCCATTTTAGCGGATCTTGCATTTCATGAGTCCGCTTTTCCCAAGCATACAGATGACTTCGACGAGGTTAGTCGCTATCTAGAAGAGCATGCGAGCTTTTCCTTTAATCTTGGCGATTTTGATGCGATTTGGGAAGAATACCAAGCCCACTAGAAAAGGACAGGTCGAGGATGGTTTTTTCTCGGCCTCTTTGTTATAATAATAGAAAAACACAGGTAGAGAGGTTCTTTATTTGCAAGAACATTCAGTTGAAATTACATTAACGCATCCAGACGATCTCTTTCATTTGTTTGGATCCAACGAACGCCATCTTCGTTTGATGGAGAAAGAATTTGGGGTAACTATTCATGCCCGGACAGAAATCGTCCAAATCATTGGGGAAGAAGAAACCTGCGAGCAAGTTCGTCAAGTCATCCAGGCTCTCTTGGTCCTCGTCAACCGTGGCATGACCATTGGAACGCCAGATGTGGTGACCGCCATTACCATGGTAAGAAATGGAGAATTGGATAAGTTCATCGCTCTCTATGAAGAAGAGATTATCAAGGATAGTTACGGCAAGCCCATTCGGGTTAAAACGCTTGGTCAAAAGATCTATGTCGATAGTGTCAAGAACCATGATGTCACTTTTGGGATTGGACCAGCGGGGACTGGGAAAACCTTCCTGGCAGTGACCTTGGCTGTGACTGCCCTCAAGCGTGGTCAAGTCAAGCGGATCATTTTGACGCGTCCTGCTGTTGAAGCTGGAGAGAGCCTTGGTTTCCTACCAGGGGATCTCAAAGAAAAAGTGGACCCTTATCTACGACCGGTCTATGATGCTCTATACCAGATTTTAGGGAAAGACCAAACAACTCGGATGATGGAGCGGGAGATTATCGAGATTGCGCCTTTGGCTTATATGCGGGGGCGGACCTTGGACGATGCCTTTGTCATCCTCGATGAAGCGCAAAATACCACCATCATGCAGATGAAGATGTTTTTGACCCGTCTTGGTTTTAACTCTAAGATGATTGTCAATGGAGATACTAGCCAGATTGACCTTCCTCGAAATGTCAAATCCGGCTTGATTGATGCTCAGGAGAAATTGAAGAACATTTCTCAAATTGACTTTGTGCATTTCTCTGCTAAGGATGTCGTTCGTCATCCTGTAGTAGCAGAAATTATCCGGGCCTACGAGCCCATCCCAAATTCAGTGCTCAAAGAAGAATCGGATGTGGAAGAAGAATAAAAGAAAAGGCAAAGATCATCGGATCTTTGCCTTTTGAATGTTAGATATTAAACCAATTCATCAATTGGTGTGAAGTCACGCTCTAAACCGGTAGCAACGGGTTGGCTAGTGATGTGACCTTGGTAAGTGGTGACCCCTTGGCGCAGGCCTTCGTCGAGGGAAATTGCCTTGTGGAAGCCATTGTCAGCTAGGGATTCGACATAAGGAAGGGTCACATTGGTAAGGGCGATAGTAGAGGTACGAGCGACAGCCCCTGGGATATTGGCAACGGCATAGTGGAGTACGCCATGTTTTTCGTAAACTGGCTCCGTATGCGTTGTGACACGGTCTGCTGTTTCGATAACACCACCTTGATCAACGGCCACATCGACGATGACTGAACCGGGACGCATTTGTTTAACCATATCGTCTGTTACTAATTTAGGAGCTTTCGCACCAGGAATCAAGACAGCACCGATGACAACATCGGCATCACGGACGCTGGCTTCAATGTTAAATGGGTTGGACATAAGGGTTTGGATTTGGTGACCAAAGACATCTTCCAGAACTGCCAAACGCTTAGCGCTGATATCTAAGATAGTCACTTGGGCACCGAGTCCAAGGGCGATCCGAGCTGCATGGGTTCCAACGACCCCGCCTCCTATGATGGTGACTTTCCCTTTGGGAACACCTGGCACCCCACCTAGGAGGACACCAGACCCACCTTCTTGTTTGGTTAAAAAGTGAGCACCGATTTGCACGGCCATCCGTCCAGCAACCTCACTCATTGGCACCAAGAGAGGCAATTGTCCATCTAAGTCACGCACCGTTTCGTAGGCCACCCCAGTTGTCTTGGCTGCGACCATAGCGTCTGCTAATTCAGGTGCGGCGGCCATATGCAAGTAAGTGAAGAGCAAGAGGTCTTCGCGAAGGAAGCCATATTCTTCAGCGAGGGGTTCTTTGACTTTGACCACCATCTCAGCTGCCCAAGCTTCTGCAGCAGTTGCAACGATGGTTGCCCCTTGCTTCGTGTAATCTTCATCCGCAAAGCCAGAACCAAGTCCAGCATTTGTTTCTACCAAAACGTGATGACCTTTCTTCACCAAGCTTTGTACACCTGCAGGTGTCAAACCGACCCGATTTTCGTTGTTTTTAATTTCTTTAGGAATTCCAATGAGCATTTTTGCCTCCTTGCTCAGATTTAGGTGTAAAAAGGCCATTGGTGTGAGATGGCTCTCTTGACTCAATGACCTTTTCACTCCTTATCTGATTGTTTTGATTGATTTTATTGTATAGAAAAGTGGGTTAAAAAGCAAGAAAAATTTGAGCTTGCCTTCCTTTAGGTTATTTGCTAAACTAATCCCTAAAGAAGGAGTGTCAAATGGAAAATTTATATGTGAAGTTAGCGGCTTATCGAGAAATAGAGACTGAGCGCTTGCACTTGCGTCCGGTCACTCTTGAAGATGCACCGGCTATGTTTGAGTATGCTTCTGATGAAACAGTTACGCGCTACACTTTTCCAACCAATCAAAGTCTAGAAGAGACGCGTAATAATATTGCCCTCTTTTACCTAGCGAGCCCACTTGGAAGATGGGGGATCGAGCTCAAAGAAAATGGAAAATTTATCGGGACGATTGATTTACTGGATTTGGATCTTTGTCTGAAGAAGGGGAGTATCGGCTATGTTCTGAATAAAGACTATTGGAACCAAGGTCTTGCGACAGAGGCTACCAAGGCAGTCATTGCTCTGGCTTTTGAACAGTTAGGGATGAACAAGCTCATTGCCGTTCATGATAAGGACAACCCAGCTTCTGGACGGGTGATGGCAAAATCAGGAATGAAATATTCTCACGAGGAGCCCTACGCGATGCTAGACTTGCATGAAGAAGGGAGAATGGTGACGAGAGTTCATTATATCCTCACTAAGGAAGAATATTTGGCAGAAAAATGAGTCAGGATATTGACAAAAGACCTATCTCCATGATATAGTAGATAGGTACTGCTGGTTTAGCTCAGTCGGTAGAGCGCATCCATGGTAAGGATGAGGTCGCCGGTTCAATCCCGGCAACTAGCATAGCAGAAGAGAGAAGCTTAGAGAAGATCTAGGCTTCTTTTTTTGCGACTCCATCTTAAAAATTTTGCTTTTTTCAACAATTTTCAAAAAAACGTTGACAAGCAAGGAAATACGTGGTAAAGTTAGAACAACAAAGAGAAAGGAGAAAACCATCATGAACAAAGTAGATGTTTTGATGACACAATTGAATACACAGCTTCTCCAATCTCAGTTGAGTTCGATGTAAACTATAAATGGAACCCAAGATGGAGGAGTCTGTCTTGGGTTTTTTGTATGCATTTTTACCTGCCTTAACTGAATTGGTGATAGGTATCAGAAGGCCCAAGTGTGGACTGAGACTGCTCTCAGCTCCTTGCTTGGGTTTTTCTGTGCCATTTTGAAAAGGAGAATATATGATCAGAGCTATTTGGGAGTATATCAGGGAACGCAAGTGGCGATATGTGAAGATCGCTATGGTCCTGATTCTTTATGATTACACCTTATTGATCCCGACGCAAGTTATCCAGCGTTTAGTGGATCATTTGAGTCAGCAGACGCTGACGCAATCGAACTTTGTATGGGATATGGTCCTCTTGGTAGGATCAGCCATCCTCAATTACCTGACGGCTTTTTATTGGCAGTTGCGCCTCTTTCAGTCGTCAGTCCATTTCAAGGCGACCCTTCAGGGACAAGCGTTTCGTAAGCTAGTAGCTATGCGGCGTCCCTTTTTTGAGAAATTCCGTTCAGGAGATCTCTTGACGCGCTTTACGACAGATGTGGATGGGATGGCCGATATGGCTGGTTACGGGATGATGGTGCTCCTGTTTGGCGGTGGCTTGTTTGCCTTTATTATTCCGACCATGTTTTTCATTTCTTGGCAATTAACCTTGATTTCCTTTATTCCCATGATCTTCCTCGTCGTCTCTACCTATTTTTTGAGTAGAAAGCAGGAGGAGTATGTTGAGCAAAACCGGGAAGCAGTCGCTCAGTTGAACGATGAGGTCTTGGAGTCGATCGAAGGGATCCGGGTCATGCGGGCCTATAGTAGACGGGACCAGCAGGTCAAACAGTTTCAGAAAAAAACAGCCAGTCTATCCAAAACAGGGGACAAAATTGCCTCTATCCAGTATTCTTTTGGACCTTTAGCCCTGTTGTTTATTGGATTCTCGACGGTCTTGCTCCTGCTATTTGGAGGCCAGTCCCTGGCAAGCGGGCAGTTGAGCCTTGGTAAGTTATTGGCTTTACAGCTGTATTTGGTCTTTTTAATTGAGCCTATGTGGATGATGGCAGACTTAATCTTGGTCTACCAGACAGGGCAAATGTCCTATAAAAAATTAAAAGAAGTGATTGATGAAACAGATGATCTGGAGCCGGATGGTCCTCACTACCTAGAGCAGATTGATTTGGTGCAGTTTAAGGACTATTCTTTCAGCTATCCTGGTGCTGAGCGAAAGAGCCTGTCAGGCATTGATTGGACTATTCAGAAAGGACAGACGGTTGGAATTGTTGGTCGTACCGGAGCAGGAAAGACTACCCTTGTTCGACAATTCTTGCGGCAGTACCCAGTTGGTGAGGGAGAGTTTTTGATCAACCAGCAACCGATCGTCGACTATCAGCGACACTCGATTGAAGAAAAAATTGGTTATGTTTCCCAAGAACATATTTTATTTTCTAAGTCTATCCATGAGAATATAGCGCTTGGTAAAAAAGGAGCCAGCCAAGATGACTTGGTGGAAGCAGTAGCCCAGGCTGCTTTTGCGGATGATCTCGAGCGGATGTCTCATGGAATGGACACCCTGATCGGTGAGAAAGGGGTTTCTGTATCAGGAGGTCAAAAACAACGGATCTCTTTGGCGCGTGCCTTCTTAAGAGATGCAGAGCTCTTGCTGTTAGATGATTCCCTTTCGGCGGTGGATGCGAAGACTGAACAGGCCATTATTGACACGATTCAAAAAGAACGAAAAGACAAGACGACCATCATTGTTTCCCATCGCTTGTCGGCTGTTCATCAGGCTGATTGGATCATCGTCTTGGATCAAGGGCAAATTGTAGAAGAAGGCAGGGCTAGTGATTTATTAGCTCAAGAGGGCTGGTATTATGAACAATACCAACGGCAACAAAAACAGGAAGGAGAATAAGATGAAAGTTTTGAAACGATTATTATCTAGGATCACGCTTTATCCAACTGTCTTTCTTGCTGGCTTTATTTGCCTCTTACTAGCCACCATTTTTTCTGAATTGTCTCCCTTTTTTCTCCAAAAGATAATCGATGGGCCTTTGACCGCACTGACCCATGGTGGTGGGCAAGGTGACTTGCTTCAGATGGGGGGATTCTATCTCTTGGTCTTGAGCCTAGGACAGCTGATTAGCTACATGGGCAATCGGATCTTGCTACACGGAAGTAATCAAGTAACCGCTAGTCTGAGAGACCAAGCCTTTCAAGTCATGCAAGGGCTGCCTATTTCTTATTTTGATGATAAGCCGGCTGGGAAGATCGCGACAAGAATTGTCAATGATACGGAGACCTTGCGGACCCAGTTTTATAACTCTTGTATGATTTTAGTCATCTATTTGGTACGCTTTCTCTTTATCCTAGGGATTCTCTTTTACCTGAGTCCTATGATGGGTCTTCTCTTGTGTTTGGTCTTTCCGATTTTTTATGGGATCCAGTATCTCTACAAGGTCATGACGGACCAGCCTATGAAGGATTTCTTTGATGCGAGAAGCGAGGTCAATACCCAGGTCAATGAACTCTTGCATGGTGCCAGTATGATTCAACTCTATCATCAAGAGCCTGGTGTGGTGGAGGAGTTTGAAGCCACTACCCAGAAGATGTTAGGAGCCAATGATCGAATCCTCCTGGCTGATTCTATCGCTTCTTGGACCTTGACGGAATTGCTCAAGTTTTTAGTGATTGCAGGCATTTTGACCATCGCTGGGATTTCTTTCCTAGAGGGTAATATCGGTGTGACGGCTGGTTTCTTATTTATCAATATTAACTATGTGATTAATCTATTTGATCTCATGGCCAATCTCAGTCGTCAATTTCCGAATATTCGGCGATCCTTAGAAACGGGGAGCCGCGTCCTTGCTTTCTTAGATCAACCGTTAGAAGACGATGGTGCATCGGAACTGAAGATAGAAAAAGCTCAAGTCGTGTTTGACGATGTTCAATTTGCCTATGAAGAAGGCAAGCCAGTTCTGAGAGATATTGCCTTTCAGGCTAGTCCAGGTCAAACCATCGCTCTTGTGGGCCATACTGGATCAGGTAAGTCTTCGATTATGAATCTACTCTATCGTTTTTATGATCCTCAAGAAGGAGCGATTTTGATCGATGGTCAAGATATTCGCCAAGTCTCTCGTGAGAGCCTACGAAGCCACATGGGGATTGTCCTGCAGGATCCTTATCTATTTACAGGGACCATTGCTAGTAATGTGGCAATGAGTCAGGATCACATTGATCGGGAGGCGGTCCAAGATGCCTTGAAAAAAGTCGGGGCTTGGCCCTTTGTAGAGCGCCTTGAAAAGGGAATCGACCATCCAGTCGTAGAAAAAGGATCCGCCTTTTCAAGTGGTGAGCGCCAATTGATATCCTTTGCGCGGACGCTCTATATGAATCCGCAAATTCTGATTTTGGATGAGGCAACCTCTCACATCGATACGGAAACAGAAGAAATCATCCAGAAGGCTATGGCAGTCCTGCAAAAGGGCCGGACCACCTTTATCATTGCCCATCGCTTGTCCACTATTCAAGATGCGGATCAGATCTTAGTCTTATCTGAAGGACGCATTGTGGAACGTGGTAGACACGAGGAACTGGTTGCACAAGGCGGGATTTATGCCCAGATGAATGCCATCCAGCAAACAGTGGTGTAAGATTGTCCTGCAAAGAAAAAGATTGAAAACCAGCCTGTATCTAGTATATAGGCTGGTTTTATGCTATAATGAAGTGATAATAGTGAGGTGATCCAGATGTATATTGAAATGGTAGATGAGACTGGTCAAGTCTCTGACGAAATCTTAAAACAAACGCAAGAAATTTTAGAATTTGCTGCTCAAAAAATTGGGAAAGAAGACAAGGAAATGGCTGTGACTTTTGTAACCAATGAACGCAGTCATGAACTAAATCTTGAATACCGTGATACGGATCGTCCGACGGATGTCATCAGTTTAGAATACAAGCCAGAGATGGAGATTTCTTTTGATGAGGAAGACCTTGCAGAAAATCCAGAATTGGCAGAGATGATGGCAGAATTCGATACCTATATTGGTGAGCTCTTTATTTCAATTGACAAAGCGCGTGAGCAAGCCGAAGAATATGGCCACAGCTTTGAGCGCGAAATGGGATTTTTGGCAGTACATGGTTTTCTTCACATCAATGGCTATGATCACTATACGCCGGAAGAAGAAAAGGAAATGTTTGGCTTACAGGAAGAGATTTTGACAGCCTATGGACTCACAAGACAATAAGCGAAAATGGAAAAATCGGGACTTCACTTCAAGCCTGGAGTTTGCGATAACAGGAATTTTCACGTCGATCAAAGAAGAGCGCAATATGCGCAAGCATGCCTTATCAGCCCTTGTAGCAATTCTTGCTGGTTTGGTATTTAGGATTTCTGCGACAGAGTGGCTCTTTTTGTTGCTCAGCATCACCTTGGTGATTGCTTTTGAGATTATGAATTCAGCCATTGAAAATGTGGTGGATTTAGCTAGTAACTACCATTTCTCCATGTTGGCAAAGAATGCCAAAGACATGGCAGCTGGAGCAGTCCTCGTCGTATCAGGCTTTGCCCTACTAACAGGACTGGTGATTTTTGTGCCCAAATTCTGGGCCTTGGTATTTGGATAAGAGGGAGTATGCCCTCGTGAAAGGATAATATGACATTTAAATCAGGCTTTGTAGCCATTTTAGGACGTCCCAATGTTGGGAAGTCAACTTTTTTGAACCACGTTATGGGGCAAAAAATTGCCATCATGAGTGACAAGGCGCAGACAACGCGCAATAAGATTATGGGGATTTATACGACGGATAAGGAACAGATCGTCTTTATCGATACCCCAGGGATTCACAAACCAAAGACAGCCCTTGGAGACTTCATGGTGGAGTCGGCCTATAGCACCCTTCGAGAAGTGGATACCGTTCTCTTTATGGTGCCAGCAGATGAACCGCGTGGGAAGGGCGATGACATGATTATCGAACGCCTCAAGGCTGCTAAGGTGCCGGTTATTCTGGTGGTCAATAAGATCGACAAGGTGCACCCTGACCAACTTTTGGCGCAAATCGATGACTTCCGTAGTCAGATGGATTTCAAGGAAATCGTGCCGATTTCAGCCCTCCAAGGAAACAATGTTTCGCGTTTGATTGATATTTTGAGCGAAAACTTAGAAGAAGGTTTCCAATATTTCCCTGCTGACCAAATTACTGACCACCCAGAGCGTTTCTTGGTCTCTGAAATGATCCGTGAAAAGGTCTTGTACTTGACGCGGGAAGAAATTCCCCACTCTGTTGCCGTGGTCGTGGATTCTATGAATCGGGATGAAGAAACCGATAAGGTCCATATTCGTGCAACCATCATGGTTGAGCGCGATAGCCAAAAAGGGATTATCATCGGAAAAGGCGGCGCCATGCTTAAGAAGATCGGAACCCTTGCGCGTAAGGATATTGAGCTCATGCTAGGGGACAAGGTCTTCCTAGAAACCTGGGTGAAAGTCAAGAAAAATTGGCGGGATAAGAAATTGGATCTTGCCGATTTCGGATACAACGAAAAAGAATATTAAGAAGAGGTGGGCAGAAGGCCTGCTTCTTGTTTTTGAAAGGAGTTCTATGCCTGAATTACCAGAAGTAGAGACCGTTCGACGAGGTCTTGAGAAATTAATTCTTGGGAAAACCATCCAGTCAGTGGAAGTAAAGTATCCAAAGATGATTCAGACGGATCGGGATGCTTTTCGTCAAGATCTCCCGGGGCAAGAAATTCGGGCCATGGGGCGCCGCGGGAAATACCTCTTGTTTTATCTGACGGATCTGGTCCTCATCTCGCATTTGCGGATGGAAGGCAAGTATTTCTTTTATCCAGACGAAGTCCCTCTTCGCAAGCACGCCCATGTCTTCTTTCATTTTACAGATGGCAGCACCCTGGTTTATGAAGATGTCCGTAAGTTTGGGACCATGGAAGTCCTCATACCTGAGCTTGTCGACAGCTATTTTTTGGCGAAAAAAATTGGTCCAGAGCCGACAGAAGCGGATTTTAAAGCACCAGCCTTCCAAGCAACTCTTAAAAAATCAAAGAAACCCATTAAATCAGCTCTTTTAGACCAAAAATTAGTGGCTGGTCTGGGCAATATCTATGTGGATGAGGTCCTTTATCGAGCCAAGGTTCATCCAGCCCGTTTGGGTCAAAGCTTGACTGCTAGAGAAGCTAAAGCAATCCGCAAAGAAACGATTGCTGTGCTTGCTCAGGCTGTTGAAAAGGGTGGCTCCACCATTCGCTCCTACAGCAATGCTTTTGGGGAAGATGGCACCATGCAGGAAGAACACCAGGTCTATGGGAAAACAGGCCAGCCTTGTTTGCGTTGCGGGACACCGATTGAGAAAATCCAGCTGGGGGGACGCGGAACCCATTTTTGCCCCCACTGTCAAAAGGAGAACTAGATGGCGAGAATCATCGGATTAACAGGAGGGATTGCTTCAGGAAAGTCCACTGTCACCTCCTATCTGAGAGAAAAAGGGTATCCTGTCATTGATGCTGATCAAGTGGTTCATGATTTGCAAGCACCAGGAGGAGCCCTCTACCGTGTCCTAGTGGATCATTTTGGTAGAGAGATCCTTACCAAAGAAGGAGAGCTGGATCGCCTAGCTTTGGGTCAGCGGATCTTTTCAGACCTTAGTGAACGAGACTGGTCCAATCGCGTTCAAGGCAGGCTTATTCGTGAGGCTCTAGCTGAGGTAAGAGATAGACAAGCTGCACAATCCGATCTCTTTTTTATGGATATTCCTCTCTTAATCGAGCAGCACTATGAAGAGTGGTTTGAATCTGTCTGGTTGGTAGCTGTATCAAAAGAAACCCAGCTCAAACGTCTGATGGAACGCAACCACTTATCAGAACTGCAGGCCCAAGAACGCATCGCGTCTCAAATGCCGCTAGATGAAAAAAGAGTCCATGCAGATCTGGTCTTAGACAATAATGACGATCTAACGGCCCTCTATGCCCAATTAGATGCAGCCCTACAACAATTAGAAAGAAGATGATTTTATCACAAGAGAAATCAATTGGCGTAAAAATCTATATATTGCCTGGATCGGGTGCTTTTTCATCGGAGCCAGCCTTTCTTTAGTCGTCCCATTTATGGCCCTCTTTGTGGAAGAGTTGGGTGTTACGGGCAAGGCTGTTCCCCTTTATGCTGGGATTGCCGTCTCAAGTTCTTCTGTAACCTCTGCGATCATGTCTCCCATCTGGGGGAGCCTGGCCGACCGCTATGGTCGAAAACCCATGATGCTTAGAGCTTCCATTGCCATGACGCTGACTATGGGAGGTATTGCCTTTGTCCCATCCGTCTTTTGGCTCTTGGTCCTGCGCTTGCTCAATGGGGTCTTTTCAGGCTTTGTCCCTAATAGTACGGCGCTGATTGCCAGTCAAGTTCCCAAGGACCAATCCGGCTATGCCCTAGGGACTTTGTCGACTGGTGTCGTAGCTGGAACCTTGATGGGCCCTTTGATTGGGGGACTCATTGCTGAAAATCTGGGAATGCGCAATGTCTTTCTCTTGGTGGGCTTCTTCTTATTTTTGGTTTCCCTCTTAACCTTCTGGGGCATTGAGGAAGACTATGAGCCCCTTCCAAAAGAAGAACAAAAATCCAGCTGGGAGTTGCTCAAGTCCATTCAGCAGAAGGATATTCTCTTGGGCCTCTTTTTGACCAGCATGACCATTCAAATGATCGCCCAATCTATTTCTCCGATCCTGCCTCTTTATGTGCGAGCTTTGGGACAAAGAGATAACCTGATCTTTGTATCGGGGATGATTGTTTCAGCTATGGGAGTCTCTAGTATGCTTTTTTCAGGTTGGATGGGAAAACTGGGAGACCGAATCGGGAATCACCGGCTCTTATTAATCGCCCTTCTCTATAGTGGCTGTCTCTATATCCTTTGTGCCCAAGCGCAAACACCCCTGCAATTAGGGATTTTACGCTTCCTCTTTGGGATCGGGACAGGAGCCCTACTACCTGGAGTTTCCGCATTATTGAATCGTTTAACCCCTCCTGAAGGGATTTCTCGGATCTTTAGCTACAACCAGCTCTTTTATTACTTAGGTGGTGTATTAGGGCCAATGATGGGATCGAGTATTTTCATGCATTTTGGCTATCATTGGGTATTTTACGGTACAGCCCTTTTGGCCTTTACCGATTTGATGTTCCTCTTATTCTTATTTAGAAAGTATTTGAAAGTGAGAGACGTACGTGCGAATTAAAGTTCAATTGACCTGCACCAGCTGTGGGAGTCAGAATTATTTGACCAGTAAAAATACCAAAACCCATCCCGAAAAGATCGAGGTCTTGAAGTATTGTCCTAAGGAAAGAAAAGTAACCTTACATATTGAATCAAAATGATTTTCATGGTATAATAGTGAGGATTTTAAGGAGTTTTGAATATGAGCGGAGCATTAACAACTATTTTACTAGTATTATCAGTATTGATTATTATCGCAATTTTTATGCAACCAACAAAAAACCAATCGAGCAACGTCTTTGACGCAAGTTCAAATGACTTGTTTGAACGTTCAAAAGCGCGCGGGTTTGAAGCCGTGATGCAGCGTTTAACAGCTATTATGATCTTCTTTTGGTTATTGATCGCGATGATCTTAATGGTACTTTCTAGTAGATAAGATAGGCTCAGACAATGTCTTTGCCTATTTTTATTTTGTAAAACAAAGACACAAGTAGATAGAAAAAAGGAGGCTGGATAACCAGCAAATAAATCAATGAAAACAAGTATTAAAGAATATTTACAAGAGCATGACAAAGCCCAGATCAATGATCTGGCAGCAGCTCTAGGAAAGGAAGGGTCTAAGGATTTCCGTGACTTGGTCAAAACCATCTCTCTGATGGAACGCCGTCATGAGTTGAAATTCGAAGATGATGGCTCTCTTCGTTTGGCTCAAAAGAAGGCCCCAGCTATTACCCTCAAGGGGATCTTTCATGCGCATAAGAATGGCTTTGGCTTTGTCAGTTTAGAAGGCGAAGAAGAAGACCTCTTTGTTGGCCGAAATGATGTCAACCACGCTATCGATGGGGACACCGTTGAGATCGTCATTACCAAGGTAGCAGACCGAAACAAAGGAACGGCAGCAGAAGCTAAGATTATTGATGTCTTGGAACATAGCATCAAAACGGTAGTTGGACAAATTGTCCTGGATGAGGAAAAACCTAAATATGCCGGCTACATTCGTTCGAAAAATCAAAAGATCAGCCAGCTGATCTATGTGAAGAAGCTAGCCATCCAATTGGAAGGGACCGAAATCCTCAAGGTCGAAATTGATCAATACCCGAGCCGCAAGCACAATTATTTTGTGGCGACGGTGCGGGATGTGGTCGGTCATGCAACAGATCCAGGAATCGATGTCTTGGAAGTGTTAGAATCCATGGATATCGTCTCAGAATTTCCAGAAGAAGTGCTGAAAGAGGCTGAGCAGGTTCCAGATGCACCGTCTGCAAAGGATTTAGAGGGGCGGTTGGATCTGCGAGAGGAGATTACCTTTACGATCGACGGAGCGGATGCCAAAGACTTGGACGATGCGGTCCATATCAAGCCACTCAAGAACGGCAATTTTGAGCTGGGGGTTCACATCGCAGATGTCTCTTATTACGTTACAGAAGGCTCAGCACTTGATAAGGAAGCTCTAAATCGTGCAACTTCTGTCTATGTGACCGACCGAGTAGTACCCATGCTTCCAGAACGCTTGTCCAATGGGATCTGTTCTTTAAATCCGAATGTGGACCGCCTGACCCAGTCTGCCATCATGGAGATTGATCCCCATGGAAAGGTTGTCAAGCACACCATTACCCAAACGGTCATCAATACGACCTTCCGAATGACCTATAGTGACGTCAATGATATCTTAGCAGGCGACGAAGAAAAGGCTCAAGAGTTTAAGAAAATTGTCCCAAGTATTCATCAAATGGCCACCCTGCATGGTATTCTAGAAAGCATGCGGATTCGCCGAGGAGCCCTCAATTTTGATACCAATGAGGCTAAAATCCTAGTCAATAAAGAAGGAAAACCGGTCGACATTGTCCTCCGTCAAAGAGGAATTGCGGAGCGGATGATTGAGTCCTTTATGCTGATTGCTAATGAGACAGTGGCGGAGCACTTTACACGAATGAAACTGCCATTCATCTACCGGATCCACGAAGATCCAAAGGCAGAAAAAGTACAGAAGTTTATCGATTATGCTTCTAGCTTTGGGATCCAGATCTACGGAACGGCTAGTGACATGAGCCAAGAAGCCCTGCAAGAAATTATGCGCAAGGTTGAAGGAGAACCTTATGCAGATGTCCTTTCGATGATGTTGTTGCGCTCGATGCAACAGGCCCGTTACTCAGAGCACAACCATGGCCACTATGGGCTTGCTGCGGAGTATTATACCCATTTTACTAGTCCCATCCGCCGGTATCCGGACTTGATGGTTCATCGAATGGTGCGCGAATACGGTAAATCCCAAGAAGTGGCAGAACACTTTGAACAAGTCCTTCCAGACATTGCCAGCCAATCCTCTAGTCGAGAGCGCCGGGCTATTGACGCCGAGCGCGAAGTAGAGGCTATGAAAAAGGCCGAATATATGGAAGACTATGTTGGGGAAGAGTACGATGCCGTGGTTTCCAGTGTAGTGAAATTTGGCCTCTTTGTGGAGTTGCCAAATACAGTCGAAGGGTTGATCCATATTACTAATCTTCCTGAATTCTACCATTTTAATGAACGGGATCTAACCCTTCGCGGGGAGAAATCGGGGGTGACTTTCCGTGTCGGTCAGCAAATCCGGATCAAGGTCGAAAGAGCTGACAAGATGACCGGAGAGATTGATTTCTCTTATATTCCAAGTGAATGGGATATCGTTGAAAAAGGCCTCAAGGCTAAAGGACGTGACCGAGATGGCAATCGCAGGGATCGCAGACGCAAAGACAAAAAAGTTTCTAAGGGTTCAACCGTTAGAAGAGATGACAAACGGAAAGATTCTTCATCTAAATCCAAAAAGAAAAAAGGGAAGAAACCATTTTACAAGGAAGTAGCAAAGAAAGGAGCCAACCATGGCAAAGGGCGAAGGAAAGGTAGTCGCACAAAATAAAAAGGCGAGACATGACTACACCATCGTGGATACAATAGAAGCAGGGATGGTGCTGACAGGTACAGAGATCAAAAGTGTCCGTGCAGCACGCATTAACTTGAAAGATGGTTTTGCACAAGTTAAAAATGGAGAAGTTTGGCTCAGCAACGTCCATATTGCCCCTTATGAGGAAGGCAATATCTGGAACCAAGATCCAGACCGTCGTCGCAAGCTTCTTCTTCATAAAAAGCAAATCCAAAAGCTGGACCAAGAAACCAAAGGGACAGGAATGACCCTGGTGCCTTTAAAGGTCTATCTCAAGGATGGCTATGCCAAATTGCTTTTGGGACTCGCTAAAGGGAAACATGATTATGACAAGCGTGAATCCATCAAACGTCGGGAACAAAACCGGGATATCGCACGGGTCATGAAACAATACAATACACGTTAAACTAAAAAGGCAATTCTGAAACTTGTTTCAGAATTGCTTTTTTCTCGGATAGGAGCCTTTTTTCTAACTTGTAAAAAGGGGCTTTTTCCTGTATGATAAGGGTACTGAAAGAATAAGGAGAAGCCACATGACACAAAAATTGATCGCTTACAAGCGCATGCCTATCTGGACCAAGGATACCATGCCAGAAGCTCTTCAAAGAAAGCACAATACCAAGGTAGGAACCTGGGGGAAGATTACGGTTCTAAAAGGTCAGTTAAGATTTATTGAATTGACAGCAGAGGGAGAAGAAATCGCCAGCCACCTTTTTGAAGCAGGAGCAGAGAACCCCATGGCCGAGCCCCAGGCCTGGCACCGAGTCGAAGCGGCGACTGATGATGTGGAGTGGTACTTAGAATTTTACTGTGAGCCAAAAGACTATTTTCCTAAAAAGTACAATACCAACCCTGTCCATTCAGAGGTGCTAGAAGCAGTGGGAATTGTCCCAGCTGGAAAGGCGCTGGATCTAGGATGTGGGCAAGGACGCAATGCTCTCTTTTTGGCCCAACATGGCTTTGATGTGACAGCAGTAGATCAAAATGAATTGGCTCTTGAGATCTTACAAAGTATTGTCGCTGAGGAAGATATGGACATGCCAGTAGGACTTTATGATATCAATGCTGCTGCACTCACCAAAAACTATGATTTCATCGTGTCAACTGTGGTCCTTATGTTTTTAGAGGCAGAGCGGATCCCAGCGATCATTCGCAATATGCAAGAGCATACCAACCCAGGTGGCTACAATCTCATTGTCTGTGCCATGGATACAGAAGATTATCCTTGTCAGATGCCCTTCTCGTTTACCTTTAAAGAAGGAGAATTGGCGGAGTATTACAAGGATTGGGAATTGGTCAAATACAATGAAAATCCTGGCCACCTCCATCGTCGAGATGAGAATGGAAATCGAATTCAACTTCGATTTGCAACCATGTTGGCAAAGAAAAAATAAAGAAAAAGCAGGATGTTAAGATCCTGCCTTCAGATTGAAGACAAAGTCATATAAAAAACTTTCCTTAGGTGAGTACGGACGTCAGCGAACTTCTTCGAAGTTCCAAGACTTAGTTTTGAGCCTAGGGTCTCAAAACTCCCGAGTGCCTGAAACGTTATTGTTTCAGGCACTTTTCTCACAGCGGAAAGTTTCGGTATTTTCTTGAATCGATTTAAAAATTGGAATTCATTTTTATTTTTTTTGCAAAATCGCTTAACTTATTTTACTTTAAAGTAGTTTGTCTACATTCTAAAAGCAGGATGTTAGGATCCTGCCTTTTTGCTTTCTTACAAACAAGTTGAACAAGGTGATCAGTTCTTTTTTCATTTGCCAAAAGAAAAACCTTCTCCAGAAGGGTAGGAAAAGGTTGGGGGATTTAGTTCCAGCTAGCAAAGTCGCAGACACTGAGAATGATCGTTCCAATTTCAATGGGGTCCTCTTTCGCACCCGATTCTAACCAGGTAACAATTACAGATTCGATCGTAGCGATGAAAATTTCTAGACCATACTTGTATGGAACTTGAAAGTCTGAAATGATGTGTTCTTTAGCGTGGGGAGTATCGTCCAGTGCATGAAGGGTAAAACTTCTTACCAATTTACTAAAGTCCGAGCAACAGGATTGTGACAATGCATATATAAAATCATAATTCTCTTTAATAGCGGTCAACACATTGAGAAAGTTTACCTTGACAGGACTTCCTTCAACGAAGAGGCTATCCAATTCTTGCATCATGTCCATTTTCATTTGCTCAAACATGTCGTATTTATCGACATAATGCAGATAGAAGGTCCCGCGGTTAATTCCAGCGGTTTCGGTTAATTGTCGAATAGTGATGCTGTCAAAAGGTTGTTGTAAGAGCAGTTTCGAGAGTGCATTCCGTAAGTCTGACTTGGTTGTTGTTTGTCTTTGGCGTACCATATGTTCCTTTCTATAGTTGTATAAATCTGTTTCTATTTGTTTGAAGTTGAAATAATTTATAGGTTAAATAATTTCACGACACTAACAAATAGCATTATACTCCAAAAATATAAATTAAACAATAATTCTAATTTTTGTACAGATAACGAAAAGTGTACAAAAATTTTACAAATTTATGTATGACGGGCATTGACAAGATTTTGTGAAAATCTCACAATAATTAGTGATTTAAATTAATTCCCTCCTAAAAAAATGGTCAGGAAATTTTTAGGAAAAGGAGGAACAAGATAGAGTGACGAACAAAAAACCAGCACGATTTAAAGTGCTGGTTTCTTTATTTGATAAAAGTCGTCACAATCAAATTGAAATTCAAGATGGTTAAGACAATCGCAACGAGGTAGCCTAAGAAAGTATTCCATTTCGCATTGACATGCTCTCCCATGATTTCTTTGTTGGAGGTGAAATAAACCAGAGGGAAGATAGAAAAAGGAAGAGCCGCTGATAGGAAGACTTGAGAATAAACCAGAAGGTCATCGAGGACATGTTCTTGGTCACCGAATATAATTGCGACAATGATAACGGGAAGGAGGGCAATGATCCGAGTCATGAGACGCACCACCCATTGTGGTAGTCTAAATCGCAAGAAACCTTCCATAACGATTTGACCGGTTAGGGTCCCAGTAATGGTTGAATTTTGACCACTAGCTAACAAAGCGATGGCAAAGAGAGTGGACAAGAAAGGACTTGCGATGGCACCAGCAATATGGTTATCCTTGAGGGCATTGTACATGCTAGAGAAAGCACCGATCTTATCCCCGTGACCGAAGAAGAGGGCCGCTCCAAGAATCAAGAGGAGGGAGTTGACGACGAAGGCCAAACTCAATTCAATATTTGAATCCCAGGTCATAAAGCGCACTGCCCGTTTGATATCTGCTGGATCTTTGTAATCGACCTTACGCGTTTGCGAAATGGAAGAGTGGAGATAGAGGTTGTGGGGCATCACCGTTGCTCCGATGATTCCAAGCGCCAGGGTTAAGGCTTCATTTCCTTTTGGTAGCCCAATTCCTAGCACCTCTTTTTGAGGGAGGAAGCCAGCGAAGATTCCCCCGATATCTGGCTTCGAAAGAAAGACGAGATAACCAAAAATCGCAAGGATCGTGAGGATCAAGGTTGATACGATGGCCTCGATCTTTCGAAATCCTAGATGCATGAGCCCCAATAAGAGGAAGACATCAAAGATGGTGATCAGAATGGAAAAAAGCAAGGGCCAGCCAAAAAGAAGGTGGAGGGCAATCCCTGATCCGATGACTTCTGCTAAATCTGTCGCCATCAGGGCAAGCTCGATCACAATCCAAAGGGTATAGCGAAGCCATTTTGGCAAGTGATGGGCGGTTGTTTGGGCCAGGTCCTTACGATGGACAATTCCTAGTTTACCAGCCATTTGTTGCAACTGCATGGCGATTAAAGAGGAGAGAAGAACCACTGATAAGAGGAGGTAGCGGTATTGTGCCCCTCCGACCACACTGGTAATCCAGTTTCCCGGGTCCATATAGCCGACAGCTACCAGACTTCCTGGTCCTGAAAAGAGTAGAAGAGTCTTCCAAAAGGGGATGCCTTTTGGCACGTCAATAGACTGGTTGATTTCTTGAAGAGATTTCCTTTCAAACTGTTGTAAACTCATGATGAGCCTTCTTTCTAAGAATAAATCAAATTTCTCTCTAATTATAGCATAAAATTTATAATAGTTCATGATAATGAGGAAGAATCACTATTGGTGATGCCTCGATTTCTTTGTAATCTATACGAAAAGGACTATAATATAGATAGGAAATAGGAGGGAGGAGAGAAAAAATGGCCTACATCGAAATGCAGCACTGTTACAAGCGATACACTAGTGGAGAAACGGAGATTCTCGCTAATCAGGATGTTTCTTTTGAGATTGAAAAAGGCGAATTGGTCATTATTTTAGGGGCGTCAGGAGCTGGAAAATCAACAGTTCTCAATATCTTAGGAGGGATGGACACGAATGACGAAGGACAGGTCCTGATTGATGGGGTGGATATTTCTAAGCTCAATTCCCATCAACGAACGGATTATCGACGAGATGACGTTGGCTTTGTCTTTCAATTTTATAATTTAGTAGCCAATCTGACAGCCAAGGAAAATGTCGAATTGGCTTCAGAAATCGTCTCTGATGCCTTGGATCCGGAAGCCGTTTTAAGAGAAGTAGGACTTGGCAATCGTCTTGATAATTTTCCTGCACAATTGTCAGGTGGAGAGCAACAACGGGTGGCGATTGCTCGGGCAGTGGCGAAAAACCCTAAAATTCTCCTTTGCGATGAGCCTACAGGAGCCTTAGACTACCAGACAGGTAAGCAAGTATTGGGGATTTTACAGGATATGTCTCGAAAAAAGGGAGCGACGGTCATCATCGTAACCCATAATGGGGCTCTAGCTCCGATTGCAGACCGTGTGATTCGCATGCATGATGCCAAGGTCAAGTCAGTAGAAATCAATGAGCTTCCTCAAGATATTGCTACACTAGAGTATTAGAAGAGGTGGTAGCATGAAACGAAAAGTCTATTGGAAGGATTTGTTTGCTTCCTTTACACATTCAAAAGGACGTTTTCTCTCCATCTTAACCTTGATGTTATTGGGAAGCTTGGCCTTGGTTGGCTTAAAGGTGACCACTCCAAATATGCATCGAACGGCTAACCAGTTTATTCAGCAACAAAAGATGCTAGATCTTGCTGTCATGGGGGACTTGGGATTAGACCAGGCAGACCAAGAGGAGCTTTTAGGAGTCAAAGGGGCGCGTGTCGAATTTGGTTCACTGCTGGATTTGACAGTGAAAGGAACAGGAAAGGCAATTCGACTTTTTTCTGCTCCAAAAAGTCTTTCTTCTTTTCGTGTGACCAAGGGGCGCCTGCCCAAAAAAGAAGGGGAACTGGCCCTAGCAAGTTTTTGGGAGGATCGCTATCAGATAGGGGATACCCTCACACTTGAAGAAAAGGCTGGAACTCGCTCTAGTTTAAAGCGAAAGCAATTCACCATTGTTGGCTTTGTTCAATCCTCTGAGATGTGGTCTCAAAAGAATTTAGGCACTGCCATGAGTGGCAGTGGAAATCTAGATGCCTATGCACTAGTTTCAAAAGAGGTCTTTACGACTAAACTTCCCGCGATGGCTCGGATCCAGTTTGATGATCTGAAGTCTTTAGATTCTTTTTCGCAAGTCTACCAAAAAGGGCTCAAAGCTCATCAAGAAGAGTTAGAAAAACTTCTGAAAGACAATGGAAAGGCCCGCTATCAAAGACTCAAGCAGGAGGCGGATGGGCAGATTCAAAAAGGCCAGAAAGAACTCAGTCGTGCCGAGGAAACACTCCAGTCAGCTAAAAATCAGATCGATCAGGCTCAAAAACAATTAGACTTGCAGGAGGCCCAGTTCAAGAAATTAGCTCCATTTCTGCCAGCTAAAGAGCAAGTAGCCAGTCAAGAAAAGCTCCATCAAGCCCAAGAACAAATTGATCAGAAAAAGAAGGACTGGACTGCAGGTGAAACGGAGCTCGCAAAAAAAGAGGAGGAGCTGAAAAAAGCGCAAAGGGAGCGAGATCAGCTGGAAATTCCAACTTATCATGTCTATGACCGCAAGACCATGCCAGGTGGACAAGGTTACTTGATGTATAGCAATGCCAGTAGTAGTATCTCTGCTGTCGGAAATATTTTTCCAGTCGTTCTTTATCTGGTAGCTGCCATGGTGACCTTCACCACGATGACCCGCTTTGTCGATGAAGAGCGAACCAATGCAGGTATTTTTAAGGCGCTGGGCTATCGTACCAGGGACATCATTCTCAAATTTGTTCTCTATGGATTCTTTGCAGGGACGATCGGTACCCTTCTAGGAACCTTGCTGGGCCATTATTTCCTATCGGGGATCATTTCCAACATTATCACGCAAGGGATGGTGATTGGAGAGAGCAGAGAGTATTTTTATGGAGATATGACTCTGATTGCGCTCGGACTGTCTTTCGTTGCGAGTGTGCTTCCGGCTTACTGGGTTTCTCGCAAGGAATTAAAAGAAGAAGCCAATCTTTTATTACTGCCCAAACCACCGGTATCTGGTTCGAAGATTTTCCTGGAGCGTCTCCATTTTATTTGGAAGCGTCTGAGTTTCACACACAAGGTCACTGCTCGTAATCTCTTTCGTTACAAACAACGGATGCTGATGACCATATTTGGAGTGGCAGGTTCTGTTGCTCTTCTCTTTGCAGGGCTAGGGATTCAATCTTCTGTAGGAGGGGTTCCCAAACGCCAATTTCAAGAGATCCTATCTTATGAGTTGATTGTAGTCAAAAAAACCAATGCATCAAGCCAAGAAAGCAAGGAACTAACCAATCGTCTGGAAAAATCAGATATCAAGGATTATCGATTGATTTATAGTAAGGTCATCGAAGCTTCTTTAAAGGGGGGACGCGACAAGCAGACCATTACGATGATGGTTACAAATCGTGCAGATTTTTCTCCCTTTGTCAGCCTGCGTTCTCTTAAGCAAGGAGAGCCCTTGTCTCTCAAGAAAGGGGTTATCATCAGTAGTAAGCTAGCACAACTTGCCAGGGTTACAGTTGGCGATCGACTAATCTTAGATGGTCACACTTTTAAGGTGGGGGGAATCACTGAAAATTATGTCGGCCATTTTATCTATATGGATCAGGCAAGTTACCAAAAAATCTACGGAGAGCGGACTTCAGCAAATAGCTATTTGGTGCAGTTGAAAAATCCTTCTACACGACAAGTGCAGGCTGTCAGTCGGGATATGATGGCACTTGTAGCTGTGAAGGCGGTTAGTCAGAATGCTTCGATGATTTCCCTCTTTAACTCAGTTGCCAAATCTTTGGACACCACTATGATGATTCTAGTAGTCGTATCGATCTTGCTAGCCATCGTGATCTTGTATAATTTAACCAATATCAATGTGGCAGAACGGATACGTGAATTATCGACCATCAAGGTCTTGGGATTCCATAATAAGGAAGTGACACTCTATATTTACCGCGAAACCATCTTATTGTCTATCATAGGGATCCTCATGGGGTTAGTGGGTGGCTATTATCTTCATCAATTTCTTATTGCCATGATTGCACCAGATGCCATTCTCTTTTACCCCAAAGTAGGACTTGGTGTTTTCCTCTTCCCTGTTGGAGGACTGATCCTTCTCTTGGTCCTGTTAGGAATTTATGTTGACCATTATCTCCGAAAAGTAGATATGCTCGAAGCCCTCAAATCAGTAGACTAAGATACAAAGCCGTTAAGCAACTCTTTGGAAAAAGATAAATCCAACGACGAAGCGTCCGCTTCTAGCCTGAGTTTTCATTTCTGGTAGCATGGAATGTTCATAAAACTTTCACCTTTGGGTGGAAGTTTTTCTTCTCTTTGTTATAATGGAGAGAAGGAGAAGATCATGACTAAAATTGCTTTACTTTCAGATATTCATGGAAATACGACAGCATTGGAAGCTGTCCTAGAGGATAGTCGAAAAGCCAAGGTGGATGAATATTGGCTCTTAGGAGATAGTTTGATGCCTGGAACAGGGAGACGGGCCCTCTTGGAGCTGTTAGAGGAGTTACCGATTACGGTAAAAGTCCTTGGAAACTGGGAAGATAGCCTTTGGCGGGCCATGAGGGGAATGTTGGATGAGACCAGACCCAGTCATCGCTACCTCATGCGCCAGTGTCAATATATTCTTGAAGAAATCACGCCCCAGGAAATTGAAGACATGCAGAAAATGCCCATGCAGGTCCATAGAGAAATCGCAGGTTTAAAGATCGGCATTACCCACCACTTACCTGATAAGAATTGGGGTCGCGAATTGATCCACATTGGTGAGCAGAAGGATTTTGATCGCTTGGTGACAAATCCGTCTTGTGATATTGCAGTCTACGGACACATTCACCAGCAGTTTTTCCGCTACGGGACAGGAGGAGAACTGATTATCAATCCTGGATCGATCGGTCAACCTTTCTTTTTGGAAAAGAATCTTCGCAAGGACCTTCGGGCCATGTATGCCATTCTCGAATTTGATCAAATGGGGCTAAAAGATGTCGATTTTAGACGGGTGGACTATGATGTCCAAAAAGAACTGCAACTGGCAAAAGACCTCCATCTTCCTTATTACCAAGTGTATTATGAAAGTTTGGTCAATGGCATTCATCATACCCACAATCATGAGCTCCTTCATGAAATTGAGCAGAGAGAAGGTCATGATCTAGAAATCGATGCTTGGCTAGCGGATTTCTTCCAATAGTGTAACTATTGACATTACAACTAAAAAGAGTATAATAGGAATAACGAAAGTCGTCCCTTGACGGTTGTTCAATAGACTCTACCTTCAAAAACGGGTAGAAAGGAGTGAAGTTATGCAAATTTCGAGTCGCTTTACCATTGGGACTCATGTCTTGATCATGATTGCTCTACAAGGAGAGAAAACAAAAGTAACCAGTGATTTTTTGGCAGGAAGTGTCGGCGTGAACCCTGTTATTATTCGAAAGACCTTGTCTCAGTTGAAGAAAGCTGGATTGATTCATGTAGCGCGTGGGACAGGCGGAGCTGAGCTCGCAAAAGCAGCCGATGAGATCAGCCTGCTGGATATCTATCAAGCAGTAGAATGCTTAGGTTCGACAGGTCAATTATTTGGTTTTCATGACAATCCGAATCCAGCCTGCCCAATTGGCCACAATATCCATCATGTCTTAGATGGAAAGCTTGAGGACATTCAGACTGCTATGGAAAAAGAAATGTCCCAAACCACTTTAAAAGACGTCGTAGAAGATACGCAGAAAAGAATGAAACTCGAATCGGTTTCATAAGAAAAAAGAGAGTGGGACAGAAATCGGTCATTCGTTAGAATTCGATTTCGTCGTCCCACCTCCGCACAGTTGAGTAGGGCTGTAAAAGCTGATGAAATCAGCGTAGTAGAGCCCACTCAACCACTGCGTATTGCTCGACAATCCAAAGATAATTAAGAGGCTAGGACTTTTGTCCCAGCCTCATTTTTTATAGTTATTAACGAAACAAGATGTTTGTTATATATTGAAACGACTAAAGGCTTAGTCAAAGTAAAGTAAGTCTTTGCTGGTTTCAGTGAAGAGTCCAAATCCGTCTTTTGTGACATAACCACAATCTTCGATACGGACACCGACTTTACCTGGAATATAGATTCCTGGTTCGACTGAGAAGCACATGCCTTCTTCAAGCACCATGTCATTTCCTTCCATAATAGAAGGAAATTCATGCACGTCCATTCCGATCCCGTGTCCGAGGCGGTGGTTGAAGTATTCACCATAGCCAGCTTTTTCGATGACGCTCCGTGCAGCACGGTCGACGTCATGTGCTGTTACACCTGGTTTGATCATGTCAATGGCTGCTTGTTGAGCTTCTAACGTCAAGTGGTAGATTTCTTTTTTGAAATCATCTGGTTTCCCAACAGCAACGGTACGAGTCATATCTGACGCATAACCATTTACCATACAGCCAAGGTCAAAGAGCAAGAGAGCATCGTTTTCGACTTTGTTGCTTCCAGGAATTCCGTGTGGGTTAGCTGCATTATTTCCAGTCAAGACCATGGTTTCAAAGCTCATTTCATAACCCAAGCGTTTGATACCAAAGTCGATTTCTGCTACGATATCAGTTTCTGTTTTATCCAGTGAAATGGCGTCGAATCCCATATTGACAGCCTTATCTGCATATTGACCAGCCACCAACATTTTTTGGATCTCATCAGCAGATTTGATCAAGCGCATGCGGTTAATCCGTGGTGTCAAGTTGGTAAATGTTGCTTTTTCAAAGACAGTACGCAAGCCATTGTATTTGGTAAGGATCAAGTTATCATATTCAAGTGCAACGGTTTTGGCATCTGGTTTTGCGATAGCCCCTTTAATCTTTTCCCATGGGTTTTCAGAATCCACATAGCCAACCACTTGGAAATCGACAACTGCAGTCGCCCGTTCCACTTCAAGGGCAGGAACGAAGAGAAGTGGTTCGTGGTCTGTGTAAACGAACAAGAAGAGTTGACGTTCGTGGGGATCACTGTAAAATCCAGTTAGGTAATTGATGGTGACAGGATCGGATACAACAGCGACATCTGTTTTTTCAGTTTCAAGAAAATCGACGATTTGATCTAATTTAGACATAATGCTACCTTCTTTCTATGGATCTATTTTGTCAAATTTTCCCCAAAAAAGCAAGAGTTTACAAAATTTTACCAAAATACTTGAAAGTGTTTACAATCCATGATAAAATAGGATTAATTAGAGAGTGAAAACGAAATTTTCAATAATGAAAGGAAATCTTATGAATACAGACGATACAGTAACGATTTATGATGTCGCCCGTGAAGCAGGGGTTTCAATGGCAACCGTTAGTCGTGTAGTGAATGGAAATAAGAACGTTAAAGAAAATACACGTAAAAAAGTATTAGAAGTGATCGAACGCTTGGATTACCGTCCAAATGCTGTTGCACGTGGTCTTGCCAGCAAGAAAACCACAACAGTCGGTGTTGTGATTCCAAACATTACCAACAGCTATTTCTCTACCTTGGCTAAGGGGATCGATGACATTGCTGAAATGTACAAGTACAACATCGTCCTTGCAAATAGCGATGAAGACGATGACAAAGAAGTTTCAGTAGTAAACAACCTCTTTTCAAAACAAGTGGATGGGATCATTTTCATGGGCTATCATTTGACAGAAAAGATTCGCTCAGAATTTTCACGCTCTCGGACGCCAGTTGTCCTTGCTGGGACAGTGGATGTTGAACACCAATTACCAAGTGTCAATATTGACTACAAGCAAGCAACCGTTGATGCTGTTACACAGTTGGCAAAACACAACAAGAAAATTGCTTTTGTAAGTGGCCCATTGGTGGATGATATCAATGGAAAAATTCGTTTGACAGGCTACAAAGAAGCTTTGAAAGCGAAAAAATTGAGCTATAGCGAAGGACTTGTGTTTGAATCCAAGTACCGTTACGATGAAGGTTACAACTTGGCAGAACGCATCATTGCGTCAAAAGCAACAGCTGCTTTTGTGACAGGTGATGAATTGGCTGCAGGTCTCTTGAACGGCTTGTCTGATCACGGTATCAAAGTACCAGAAGACTTTGAAATCATTACTAGTGATGATTCACAAGTAACACGTTACACGCGTCCAAATCTATCAACGATTGGCCAACCCTTGTATGACCTTGGTGCGATTAGTATGCGTATGTTGACCAAGATCATGCACAAAGAAGAGTTGGAAGAACGCGAAGTGTTGTTGTCTCATACGATCAACCAACGTGGAACGACGAAAAAATAAGGATTAGTAGACTAGAGTCTCGACTTGGGAAGACGTGTCTACTAGTCTGAGAGGTTAGAACAAAACTGTTCTAGCCTCTTTTTTATACTAGTAACAGGTAGAGACTTGCTGGGCACTCTTTATTTCGGTATAATAGAAGGTATGAAAGTTTTACTGTATTTAGAAGGAAAATCCGTATTACAAAAATCAGGAATTGGTCGAGCCTTGCAGCACCAAATGCATGCGCTTGATTTGGCTGGGATTCCGTATGCGACAGATATTTTAGGAGATTATGATGTGGTGCATATCAATACCTATGGCCCACGGAGTTTCCTTTTGCTCCATGCAGCAAAACGTCGTGGAAAGAAAGTCATCATGCATGGTCATTCAACCCGTGAGGATTTTGAAAATTCCTTTATCGGGTCTAACTTTTTTGCGCCCTTGTTTGGGAAGTATTTGGCTCACATGTACCAAAAGGCAGACTATGTGATCACGCCATCTGAGTATTCCAAACACTTGATCCAGTCCTATGGAGTGACGACTCCGATCATTGCTGTGTCCAATGGGATTGATTTGGAAAAATATAAAAAAGATCCGAAAAAAGAAGAGGTCTTTCGCAAGCATTTTAATATCCAAGAAGGCCAAAAGGTGGTCATTTGTGCAGGGCTGTATTTCAAACGCAAAGGGATTGAAGACTTCGTAGAAGTAGCCCGTCGCATGCCGGATGTGCGATTTATTTGGTTAGGTTCCATCAATAAATGGATTATCCCGCGCAAGATCCGCCGCCTAGTGGAAAAGGATCATCCTAGTAATGTGGAATTTCCTGGCTATTTCAAGGGAGCGGTCTTCCAAGGGGCTATGACGGGTTCAGATGCTTTCTTCTTCCCATCTTATGAAGAAACGGAAGGTATCGTTGTTTTGGAGGCCTTGGCCAGTCATCAGCACACGGTCTTGCGGGATATTCCCGTATACAATGGCTGGATTGACGAGACGTCCTCTGAATTGTGCCATAATGTAGACGAATTTGTGGATTCCTTGAACAAGGTCTTGAACGGACAAGTAGACAAGCGGGAGGCCGGTTACAAGGTCGCTGAAAGTCGTTCGATTGACTTAGTAGCTTATCAATTGGTCGAAGCCTATCAAACAGTTTTGGAGATGTAAGATGCGTGTAGGGTTATTTACAGATACCTATTTCCCGCAAGTTTCGGGAGTGGCGACCAGTATTCGGACGCTCAAAACAGAATTAGAAAAATTGGGACACACGGTCTTTATCTTTACGACAACGGATAAAGATGTCAACCGCTATGAAGATTGGCAGATCATTCGGATTCCAAGTGTGCCTTTCTTCGCCTTTAAGGACCGCCGCGTTGCTTATCGTGGCTTCTCAAAAGCGCTTGCCATTGCCAAGCAATACCAGCTGGATATTATCCATACCCAGACTGAGTTTTCACTGGGCCTTTTGGGAGTGTGGATTGGACGCGAGTTGCGGATTCCAGTCATTCATACCTACCATACCCAGTATGAGGACTATGTCCGCTATATTGCGAGAGGTATGGTCATTCGCCCAAGTATGGTCAAATACATTGTGAGAAGTTATATGAATGATCTGGATGGAGTGATCTGTCCTAGTGAGATCGTTTATGACTTGCTCCAAAAGTACAAGGTCAAGGCAGAAAAACGTATTATTCCGACAGGGATTGATTTGGCCAAGTTTGACCGACCGGAAATCACTCCGACAGAAACAGCTGCTCTTCGTGAAAAATATGAAGTCGCAGAAGATGAAACGCTCTTATTGAGCCTGTCGCGGGTCTCTTATGAAAAGAATATTCAGGCTGTTATTGCGGCCCTTCCTGATGTCCTCAAGGTCAATTCAAAAGTTAAGTTGATCGTCGCTGGAGATGGTCCTTATTTGGATGATTTGAAAAAACAAGCGGCGAAACTGGGGATTTCAGATGCGGTTGTCTTTACAGGGATGATCCCACCAAATGAGACAGCTCTTTACTATAAGGCGGCTGACTTCTTTATTTCAGCTTCAACGAGTGAGACGCAAGGGTTGACTTATTTAGAGAGTATTGCGAGTGGTACCCCGATCATCGCTCATGGCAATCCTTATCTCGATCATGTGATTGATGACCCTATGTTTGGAAAGCTCTTTTATGAAGAGAGTGATCTGGCGCAAGCGATTCTTGAAGCGATTGAGGAGATGCCACCAATCGATGAGACCAAGTGGGCAGAAAAGATTGATGATATTTCTGCAGCAACCTTTGGCCGTCGGGTCTACGAATTTTACTTGGATAAAATCATCTCTAAAGACTTTTCAAATGATTTGAATCCTGAGCAAAGTCGGGTTAAGCGGATGTCTAAGACCATTGTGAAAATCCCGACCAAAGTGATTGCTCTTCCGGTCAATGGATCTGTGAAGATGATGAAGGCTTCGGTCAAACAAGTGAAGAAAATCCGTAAAATCACGCATTTCTTTGATTGAAAATGAAACTTTTTCTTGCAAAATTTTTCAATCGTGCTATAATAACTGACAGAGACATATCAAATCTAGGAAATCTGATAGAGAGCGCGTGGGGCTGGAAATCGCGTAGAGGATAGGTTTGGGACTACTCGTGATTCTTTTATGCAAACATAAAACGGTGGCTACGTTAGAGCCAATCAGAGGTGTCCCTCTTTTTTGAGGAACATAAATGAAGGTGGAACCACGTTGCGACGTCCTTTCGAGGAGGTCGCTTTTTTGATTTCTTCATGAAGACATCAAAAGGAATGATGATTCCAATGTTCAAAGACACCTTCCACCCATTTAGCTACTAAAAACTTTATAAGGAGAAAATCATGATTAAGATTACTTTCCCAGATGGCGCTGTTCGTGAATTCGAATCTGGCGTTACAACTTTTGACATTGCTCAATCCATCAGCAATTCTCTAGCTAAAAAAGCTCTTGCTGGTAAATTCAACGGCAAACTCATCGACACTACTCGTGCGATCACTGAAGATGGAAGCATTGAAATCGTGACACCTGATCACGAAGATGCTCTTCCAATCTTGCGTCACTCCGCAGCACACTTGTTTGCTCAAGCAGCTCGTCGCCTTTTCCCAGATATTCACTTGGGTGTCGGTCCAGCTATCGAAGATGGTTTCTACTACGATACAGACAACCAAGCTGGTCAAATCTCTAACGAAGACCTTCCTCGTATCGAAGAAGAAATGCAAAAAATCGTGAAAGAAAACTTCCCATCTATTCGTGAAGAAGTGACTAAAGATGAAGCGCGTGAAATCTTCAAAAATGATCCATACAAATTGGAATTGATCGAAGAACACTCTGAAGACGAAGGTGGTTTGACGATCTACCGTCAAGGTGAATACGTGGATCTCTGCCGTGGCCCACACGTCCCATCAACTGGTCGTATCCAAATCTTCCACCTTTTGAATGTGGCAGGTGCTTACTGGCGTGGAAATAGCGATAACGCTATGATGCAACGGATCTATGGTACCGCTTGGTTTGACAAGAAAGACTTGAAGAACTACCTTCAAATGCGTGAAGAAGCTAAAGAGCGTGACCACCGTAAACTTGGGAAAGAGCTTGATTTGTTCATGATTTCTCAAGAAGTTGGTCAAGGTCTTCCATTCTGGTTGCCAAATGGTGCGACGATCCGTCGTGAGTTGGAACGCTATATCGTTGATAAAGAAGTCGCAGCAGGCTACCAACACGTCTACACTCCACCAATTGCTTCTGTAGAACTTTATAAGACTTCAGGTCACTGGGATCACTACCGTGAAGACATGTTCCCACCAATGGATATGGGGGATGGAGAAGAGTTTGTTCTTCGTCCAATGAACTGTCCTCACCACATCGAAGTTTACAAACACCATGTGCACTCTTACCGCGAATTGCCAATCCGTATCGCTGAAATCGGTATGATGCACCGTTATGAAAAATCTGGTGCCCTTACAGGACTTCAACGTGTGCGTGAAATGTCTCTGAATGATGGTCATACCTTTGTGGCTCCAGAACAAATCGAGGAAGAATTCAAGAAGATCCTTCAATTGATCATCGATGTGTATGAAGACTTTAACTTGACAGATTATCGTTTCCGCTTGTCTTACCGTGATCCTGAAGACAAACACAAATACTTTGATAACGATGAAATGTGGGAAAATGCTCAACGCATGTTGAAAGCAGCCGTTGATGATATGGGCGTTGACTACTTTGAAGCTGAAGGGGAAGCAGCCTTCTACGGACCAAAATTGGATATCCAGGTTAAGACTGCCCTTGGAAAAGAAGAAACCCTTTCTACGATCCAGCTTGACTTCTTGCTTCCAGAACGCTTCGACCTTAAATACATCGGAGCTGATGGTGAAGAACATCGCCCAGTTATGATCCACCGTGGGGTTATCTCAACCATGGAACGCTTCACAGCGATCTTGATTGAGAACTACAAGGGTGCCTTCCCAACATGGCTTGCACCACATCAAGTAACCCTCATCCCAGTATCTAACGAGAAACACGTTGACTACGCTTGGGAAGTAGCTAAGAAGCTCCGTGACCGTGGTGTCCGTGCTGATGTGGATGAACGTAATGAAAAAATGCAGTTCAAGATCCGTGCTTCACAAACTAGCAAGATTCCTTACCAATTGATCGTTGGTGACAAGGAAATGGAGGATGGAACTGTCAACGTTCGTCGCTATGGACAAAAAGAAACAAACACTGTATCAGTAGATGAATTTGTAGCAACTATCCTAGCTGATATCGCCAACAAATCTCGTGTTGAGAAATAAAACGATCACAGTCTGAGAAACATTTTTCAGCAAAAAAAGCAACAACTATTTGAGTTGTTGCTTTTTATATTTTGTTTCACCTGAGTTAGTAGTGATTGGCCAAACCACCACAAATAGTATCCTCATCAACAATCCTTTCTATCCATTAACTTTTGGATATAGGATATCCTCCCAAGATTTGCTTCCATGAGTTAGATAAGTTGACTATCCTCAATCCTTGTCTGCTTCATTTTCTTTTACGAGATCGTTTTGTGAATCTTTTTCAGAGAGTTTTTGATCGATATACTTGTCAATGTTTTCGTAAAATTCCTTGGTCGTCTCACTATCTAATTTTGTCGAATTATGGACTTGATTGACTTTCAATTGAACAGATTGAATACCGTAAGAGTCTTGTTTTTGGCGAATGGTTTCTAATTCTTCTTCTGAAATCGGATCTCCAACAACTGTCAAGACCAATTCATTGCTACTTGACTTGTAGACTTGATTAATGATCGTATGATTGGCGAACTCTTTTCCTACAAACTGTTTGATCCCTTCTTTTCGTGCTTGATCCATCGTCAGAGTGACTGCTGAATAGCTGGCTGGAAGAACCAATAATACAATCAAGGAGATCAACCCAATTCTCATTTTCATGCTTAGCTCTTTAAATGAACTTAAGGGAGATTGTCTCATCATAATTCTTGTTCCAACAATATTGATTAGCATGATAAAGACACAGTTGATCAAGAAAAGATAGAGAGCCCCAAATAAAAATCGTACATTTCCATTAGCTAAACCATAGCCTGCAGTGCAGATAGGTGGCATCAGAGCTGTTGCAATGGCTACTCCTGGCACGATATTGTTTGCTTCTTTTTTTCTTGAACCAATGACACCTGCTATCCCACCCGCAATAGCAATGAGAACATCCCAAATGGTTGGAGAGGTTCGTGCAATCAATTCGCTACTTGCATAAGATAAGGGAGAAATCCAGAAATATAGAGTCGAGACAAACAAACTGACCAATACTTGAGTAAATAAAACCCCTAGAGATTGCTTGATTAAACGCGTATCAAAAATAGCTAAACCAAACCCCAGTCCAATAATCGGTGTCATAAGAGGGGAAATCAGCATGGCTCCAATAATGACAGCTGTTGAATTCATATTTAGACCTATAGAGGCAATAAAAATCGAACACATCAAAATCACTGTATCTCTTAATCGAACATGAAGGTCATCATATAGTTTCTCGCGGAATTCACGTGTTGAATAGTTTCCGGACATTGGTTACTCCTTTTATTTCATATAATCTTGTTTCTGCATGGATGATGGTAGAGAGACTTCTGTCCAAACTGACATGTTTTTAATTCTTACCTGTGATTCTTTTGAACATTATCTTTTAAATATCTATGAATCCATCCTTGATATTATATCAAAAAATTTACAGTCTTTCTCTGAAGAAATCAATTCATTTAAAAGATAGAGAATGGAAGAAATTTTTGTATCCTTATCTGAAGAAGAAAAACGTTATCTCCTCTGAAAGTAGATACCGTTTTGATGTTTAAACATGATGAGTTTGTAGCAGCAATCCTAGCTGATATCGCCAACAAATCACGTGTTGAGAAATAATGAAAAAATAAAAAAGATTGAGGATAAAACAATCTAAAAAACCTTCCTTAGGTGAGTAAGAACGTCAGCGAACTTCTATGAAGTTCCAAAACTCCCGAGTGAGAGTGGGACAGAAATTCTAGTCTCTCAATTGTCTTTGGATTATCGAGCAAGACGCAGTGGTTGAGTGGGCTCTACTACGCTGATTTCATCAGCTTTTACAGCCCTACTCAACTGTGCGGAGGTGGGACGACGAAATCGAATTCTAACGAATTACCGATTTCTGTCCCACTCTCACTTTTCTCACGACGGAAAGTTTTTAATAAATGATTCATTCTTTCTAGCAAGTAGGAAATTAACTTGTTTTAGAATCACTCAAGTGATTTTATCTTCTACATATCATTCGTTTTTTCTGAGACTGAGATTTTAACTTCTCGGTCTTTTTTTACCCTTTCTTATTGGAAAGTTCAGCAATTGAGGCTCCACATTTCTTCATAAGTTTGATATAATAAGAAGATAGAGATTGATTAGAAAAAGAAGCATTAGAAACAGGTATGTAAGATGAAAAAAATATTAGTAGTTGATGATGAAAAACCAATTTCAGATATAATCAAATTTAACATGGCAAAAGAGGGCTATGAAGTCTTGACAGCCTTTGATGGCCGGGAAGCTTTGGAAGTCTTTGCGGCTGAGAATCCGGATATTATTATTCTAGATTTGATGTTGCCAGAGATTGATGGCTTGGAAGTAGCGCGGACGATTCGTAAGACTAGCAATGTGCCGATCATTGTCCTATCTGCTAAGGATACGGAATTTGATAAGGTCATCGGGCTTGAAATCGGGGCGGATGACTATGTAACCAAACCCTTCTCTAATCGGGAATTGCAAGCGCGTGTGAAAGCCTTGTTGCGTCGTTCTGAGTTTGCGGCTGATCCTCAGCTTGAAAATGAGGCCGATACGGAAATTGTCATTGGTGATCTTCACATTCTTCCAGATGCCTTCTTGGTTCAAAAAGGCAACAAAGAATTGGACTTGACCCATCGCGAATTTGAATTGCTCTATCACCTTGCGACCCATGTCGGTCAAGTGATGACCCGTGAACACCTTCTTGAGACGGTGTGGGGCTATGATTACTTTGGTGATGTTCGGACAGTGGACGTGACAGTTCGTCGTTTGCGTGAAAAAATCGAGGACACACCGGGACGTCCAGAATATATCTTGACCCGCCGTGGTGTTGGATATTATATGAGAAACAATGATTGATCAACTAAAACAATTTGTAATGTCGTCGAACTTTGTCTTTGTTCTAATTACGGTTGGGTTTATCATTGTGGTAGCCTTGCTTTTGTTAGAAAACCGTAGGGACAATATTAAGCTCAGACAATTAAACGCCAAAATTAAGGATCTGATTGCAGGGGACTATTCTGAAGTGGTCGACATGCAAGGGAGTCCAGAACTGACAGATATGACCAATAGTATCAATGATCTGTCTGAGGTTATTCGCCTGACGCATGAAAACTTGGAACAAGAAACCAAGCGTTTGACCAGTATCCTTTCTTACATGACAGATGGGGTGCTTGCGACCAATAGACGTGGTCAGATCATCATGGTCAATGAAATGGCCGCCAAGCAATTGAATGTCAATCCAGATGAGGTGCTCAATACCAGTATTCTGGATTTGCTTTCGCTTGGAGATGACTATGATCTGCGAAGCTTGATTACAGAAGTACCAGAGTTGACCATTGATTCCCAGGATGAAAATGGGGAATACTTAAGTCTTCGTGTGCGCTTTGCCTTGATTCGTCGCGAGTCAGGTTTTATCTCTGGTCTGGTAGCTGTCTTGCACGATACGACAGAGCAGGACAAGGAAGAGCGGGAACGTCGCCTCTTCGTCTCCAATGTGAGTCATGAATTACGGACACCTTTGACCAGTGTGAAATCCTATCTGGAAGCCCTGGACGATGGTGCTTTGTCAGAGCCAGTAGCACCAGATTTTGTCAAGGTTTCACTCAATGAAACCAACCGCATGATGCGTATGGTCACAGATCTATTGAGCTTGTCTCGAATCGATAATGAAACCAGTCAGTTGGACATCGAGTTGACCAACTTTACGGCCTTTATCACTTTTATTTTAAACCGGTTTGATAAGATCAAGAGTCAATCGCAAGAAGATACCAAGAAGTATGAACTGATCCGGGAATACCCGATCACTCCGATCTGGGTGGAAATTGATACGGATAAAATGACCCAGGTGATCGATAATATCTTGAACAATGCCATCAAGTACTCACCTGATGGTGGAAAAATTAAGGTAGGGATGAAAACGACAGATGCTCAGTTGATTATCTCTATCTCAGATGAGGGCTTGGGGATTCCCAAGAAAGACTTGCCACGTATTTTTGATCGCTTTTACCGAGTGGATAAGGCGCGTAGTCGGGCCCAAGGAGGGACTGGTCTGGGCTTAGCCATTGCTAAGGAGATCGTTAAGCAACACAAAGGCTTTATTTGGGCCAAGAGTGAATATGGCAAGGGATCTACTTTTACCATTGTCTTGCCGTACGACAAAGATGCTATTAAAGACGACTGGGATACAGAAGAGGAAGAATAAGGAGTCAATGACAGAAGAGGGATTTAAGTATAGTATTTTAGCTTCAGGTTCTAGTGGGAATTCTTTCTACCTTGAGACGCCAAAGAAAAAACTGCTTATTGATGCAGGATTATCAGGGAAAAAGATTACGGGACTATTGGCTGAAATTGATCGCAAACCAGAAGACTTAGACGCCATTTTGATTACGCATGAACACTCAGACCATATCCATGGTGTGGGTGTTTTAGCGCGGAAATATGGCATGGATCTATATGCTAATGAAGCAACTTGGAAGGCTATGGAAGGCACCAAGTATCTAGGGAAGGTCGATGATGCTCAAAAGCACATTTTTGAAATGGGAAAGACCAAGACATTTGGCGATATCGATATCGAAAGTTTTGGGGTCAGTCACGATGCTGCTGCCCCTCAATTCTATCGCTTTATGAAGGATGGCAAGAGCTTCGTCATGCTAACGGATACGGGCTATGTGAGTGATCGCTTGGCAGGTATCGTCGCGGATGCGGATGGCTATCTGATTGAGTCCAACCATGATGTAGAGATCCTTCGAGCAGGTTCGTATGCTTGGCGCTTGAAGCAGCGGATCTTGTCAGACCTAGGCCACCTTTCTAATGAAGATGGGGCAGATGCCATGATCCGGACCTTGGGAAATCGCACCAAGAAGATTTATCTGGGGCATTTGTCAAAAGAGAACAATATCAAAGAATTGGCCCATATGACCATGGAGAACCAACTGGCTCGAGCAGATCTAGCTGTCGGTCATGATTTTGAGGTTCTGGATACATCACCAGACACCGCGACCCCTTTGACGAAGATATAAGATGGAAAACCACCTGCGGGTGGTTTTTTATATGCCTATTTGAGGAAATCTACATCTAGTAATGAATTTGCTCTTTACCCAAAATTCGTGTATGATAGGAAAGAATGAATTCTGAGTGAGATTCATGAAAGTAGAGGAGAGATAATAAATGAAAAAAATGATGTTATTACTGGCTAGTTTGGTTGCTTTAACAGCTTGTAGTCAGTCTAAGCAAGTTACGAAAGAGTCGACTTCCAATCAAACGACGAAGGAAACAAAAGTATCAGAGTCTTCTAAAGAAGAAAAAGGTTTGAAATTTGTAGTAGCACCTCAGTATGAAGGTAAAACGTCTGAGCTAATTGAGTTAGGAAAAAAATTGGTCAAGGACCATCCTGAACTCGGAAGTGAAGGTAATATGGCGCTCTACTTCACGGGAGCTATTTCTGAAGAAAGAGCTGCACTCATGCTGGTCAATAAGACAGATGTAGATATCAAGAAAGATTTAAATTTTTCAATTACGTGGTCTTATGATGGCAAGACTATTTTTGAGAATCAAAAGGTTAGCTATTTCATCAAAGATAGTGGTGAATTACCCTCTCATACAGCAACTCTGATATTATTACCATTGAACGAGGAGCAAATGAAGATTGTCGATGGAATGTCAGACCCTTCTAAGATGATACTTCGAATGTCAGATGTGAATGCTGTAGAGTGATTACGAAAAAAGAAACATACAAAGGAGAAGTAAATGCGCCTTGTTTATCTTACGATTGGTTTTGTGTCTTTGGGATTAGGAATCATTGGGATTCCTTTGCCGATTTTACCGACGACTCCCTTTTTACTGCTATCGATGGCCTGCTTTGCTAAAAGTTCCAAACGCTTTGAAACTTGGCTCTACCAAACCAAGCTTTATCAAACCTATGTAGCGGATTACCGAGAGACCAAATCGATTGCCAAAGAACGGAAGAAATGGATCCTTCTTCAGATCTACATTCTGATGGGCATTTCCATCTATCTGGCCCCGATTATTTGGGTGAAGCTCGCTTTAGGAACTTTGACGATTTTTATCACCTTTTATCTCTTAAAAGTGATCCCCAATAAGCCTGAAAAACCAACAGAAGAACATCCTGAGTAAAAATAGAGAATTCAGGACCTAGAACTAGGAAAAGAAGTGCGTTCGTGCTTCTTTTTTGGTATAAAAGTAAAAACCCTTGTGTATCAAGGGTTTTAGTATGTTGACTACGTTTTTGACTACGCTTCAAGAAATTTTAATAAGCGATCTGCAACATCTGACCGCTGTTTGTCATTTAAGTGTGTGTACATATCGAGTGTCGTTTGGATATTCGAGTGACCTAATCTATCTGATATCGTTTTAGGTTCTATGCCAGCTTCGAATAACAAACTTGCGTGCGTGTGTCTCAGACTATGCACGCTAAATTGTTTTAGTTTGTGCTTGCCAAGAAAGTATCGCAGTTCATCCCGAAAATGTGCAAAGTCGAAGTAGCCACCCTTGGTATTGGTGATGACGATATTTTTTGACTTAACACCATATTTAAAGAATAGTTTCTTCTGCTCTAATTTCCATTCTTTAAGTATCTGTACCGTGCTATCATCTAGCGAGATCGTCCGTGTGCTACGTTTGGTTTTAGGCGACTGAGTAGACAGCTTCCCATTAATTGTAACAAGTGTCTTACTAACTGATATCGTCTTGGTTTTAAAATCAATATCAGACCATTCAAGTCCTAACAATTCCCCTCGCCTTAACCCAGTGTAAGCGAGTGTGTGCCACGCAGTGTATAAGACAGGTCGTGCATCTTTCTTTGCCAGCGTGAGAAATTTGTTTAATTCTTTTTTAGTGAGTGCTATTTTTTCTTTCCGTGGTTTCTGCTGTTTTGGACGTATGATCCTATCAACTGGATTAGTCTGGATGATATCCAGATGCAGAGCGTACTTAAACACCCTGTTAATGATAGACAGATAATTTAAGTAAGTTACATACTTCTTGCTTAATTCTATGACAATCTTTTGCATCATAGCCACGGACACGCTCTCAATTCGGATATCCTTAAAATGATTCTCTATGATTGCTTCAAGATAATTCTTTGTATTTTGATAAGTCGTAGGCTTTACAGTCGTTTCATAACTCTCTAACCACAGATCAGCTACTTCTTTAAACGTAGGCTTGCTAGAGTGATCTGTAAAGCCATTCTCTTCGATAGATAGCAGTAGTTCCCGTTCTGCTTTCTTTGCTTCCTTTTGAGTTTTAAACCCTCTACGGGTCGTTCGTTTTTGCTTGCCAGTAAACGGATCAACACCCAGATACGCTTGGAGCATATAGCGTGTTTCTCCGTCCTTTGTTAAATATTTTTTGATCATGACAATCTACCATTGATATGATATAATCTATATAGATTTCAATATCTTTCCTATCTACCGTCCCGTTTTTCGGGGCGGTTTTTTTATTTACATTAAACTAAAAATAAAATGCAGTAGTGGTATTAGTAGCAAGATAATCATGATTAAACAACCTAGACTGCTAAGAGATTGTCCACAGCCTTGCAGAGCAGTACCACAGCCATCAAGAGCATTGCCTACTTGCGTGGCCTTGCTATTTTCAACATGACTTTCATAATCATAAAAAATCTGTTTCACTTCATCTGGATTAAATCTAAACCCACATTTTGGGCATCGCTGAGTGTGGAATGTTAAGATAATGTCATTCTTACAGTGTTCACATTTTAATTTTAATCTTGCTTGTTCTAAATCCATAATAATCTAACCTACCAATCTATAAAATTCATCAATGACCATGAGTTCGTCCGTGGTCGTTTTTAATTTGTGCCGTTCCATAAAATTTAAATAGTTGAAATTTTCCTTGTCTACGTGGTTCAATTCCTCCTTCAATAATTCATGTATCATGGCTCTATTGGCCTCGTTTTCGCATTTAATCGGGTTGATGGTGTATTCTCCCTTCGAATGGTCGAGGTGGCCTAATTCGTGCAGTATAACCCTCTTCTGGGCTTCACTAGATAGTGATTTGTTCACAAATACTATCTTTATTTCGTCCACATAGATGCCGTGCCTATTCCATAGATCGGGATCGAAATAGGCAATACGGACACCATGCAGGTCGCAAATTTCTTCTATACTCATAGTCTGCCTTTTAAATATATTTCTATAATGTTCTGTATTGCTTGTATATCGTTTTCGTTTAGTGGTTTACCGTCAAATGTTTTTGCGTTTTCTGCCATTTTGCGGAGGTCGGTTTCGGTATAGCCAGTGGTGGTGGTAGAAGTAGAAGTATCACGCTCCCTTGGGACATCATAACCCATTAACCATGCTTCTGATACATTAAAAGTCAAAGCAAGCAAAGCTAATTTCTTTTGGTCTGGCGCTTGTACACCATTCACGTATTGAGACAACGCACTTTTTCCAAGTTTAACACCTAATTTTTCTTGGAAAGGCTTCGAATTATTAATTATATCTACTTGTTTCCATTGTTTCTCTTGCATTAATTCTCGGATTCTGTCCGCAGTTTCAAATTTTCTCATGATCTTTACTCCTTATTTCTACTATAGTATAACACAAATTTTGAAAATAAAAAATAAAAAAGTTCAAAAAAAATGAAAAAAAGTGTTGACAAAGTTCATGACGCATGATATACTTTAACCATGATCAAAGTTCACGTGACGTGAACAAGAAAGGAGTGATAAAATGAGCAATGACTATTCAATGCTTTTAGGTAAAATCACAGAGAAGTTTGGAACACAAGCCAACTTTGCTGAGGCTATGGGAATGTCAGAACGCAGTATCTCGCTGAAATTGAATAATCGAACATCTTGGAAAGATAGTGAGATTTCAAAGGCGGTTGAGATTCTTGGAGTGAATCCAGAAGATATCCCCTCTTATTTTTTTAAATATAAAGTTCATGCTTTATGAACATAAAAAAGCGCCCCACAGAATGGAACGCTTCACAAAATTAACCACTTTGATTATACCACAGAAAGAAGAGGTGGGCAATGATTGAAGAACTAATCAAAGAACAGATCAGAGAAATTTACCTCGAAGCGAAAGAACAGGCTAAGAAAGAACTGTTACCAATCAGTCAAGCAGAATTGCAAGAGATGTTTGGTTTTAGCAACGAATACTTAAAACGCTTGAAACGCAAAGGCTTGAAATTTCGCAAGCAAGGAAAATACATTATGTACGATCTAAACGATGTACACGAGATTTTGGAACTAGAAAAGGAAATACAACATGTATAACGACATTATCGCAGGAATAACAATCGCAGGAACATTTTTCACGGCTGGATTTATCGGAGCGGTTTGGGACTTTAAACGTGCGCAACGGAAGAAAGCAAGACTGGCCAAACAGGAAGCGATCATGCAACAGTACGAGGAAGATTTGCAAGAGAAGTTTGAAGAGGGCTATCAAGCATTTCAAGCTGATCTAGCTTACGCACGCAAGCACTCTCACTCTGATAATGATTGGGGTACAGCAGATGTTCTTTAAGAAAGCAAGAAGAATTAAAGAACTTGAAACTCTATTAAAAATCTACGAGAAAAGGGACATCGAACATACGAATGTTCTACGGGTGCTATTAAATGGACGAAAACGAAGAAATCGACTACCACGATCCAGATCTATGGCACTGGTACGGGTCTGGCAAACGCTGGTTAGGCGATGATGATGAAATTTAAAAATTAACGGAGATGACACAATGGCTAAAGGTAAATACAAAAATAAAAAACGGAAAGAACATAAAGATGAAATTGCAATGATGTTTATAAAAGCCGTAAGACAACAACACCCAGAAAAAGAAGAAGAGTACAAAAGATTATCTGAAAAATACAAAAAAATGTTTGCAAATGATCCATACAGGTTTGATAAAGTGTTTGATGATAATCCTGTTTACTACTTTCACTTAAAGTTGCTATTAGCTATCAATATAGACCGTTTAAAGGAATTGAGGCGCTACCACAATATTTCTGCAGAGGAACTCGATGACCGACTAGGCTACACAAAAGGTTATCCAAGACAAGCGCTGGTAAACACTTATAACAATCCCACTCCAAGAAACGCTAAAATTGCGATGAAAGTTTGTCAAACTATTGGTATGTTTTCAAGAGGAAAAAAGCTGGACGGGGTCAAAATTAATAGTGAATATTTTGACGTAGCAGAAATGATTAACGAAAGTTTTGAGTTGGCTGGACTATCTGCGCCAATAATGATGGAATCGGAAGCAATTAATGAAGATGAAAACATTGAAGAAATTAAAGTTGTGAAAGAGGAAGTTGAAGCTATTGGCAACGATAACGATCTGGAATTTCTAAAGCAAAAAGCACTTTCGGTTAGCGATGCTAGAACTATTGAAGAAGTCGTAGATACAGCTAATCAAATTTTAAAACTTGCTGAAATTTTGAAAGGTGCTTAAAGATGAGATTTTACGTTAACACAAAATACGAGCTAGTATGTGCGCCAGATTATCACGATAAATTCGGCAATGTTACAGCAGATTCATTGATGATCAACACTGGCACATATACCAATATGCTGGAAGAAGAAATCAATCTGGCAGTAAATGAAGTTTTAAAACGGTATCGGCACACAATCCCAAAGGAATTAGTAGAAGAACTCTTTAAGGAGCGCAAGAGACAAGTGCGAATGATGTGCGATACGAGTGCTATTCTGAGCGAGTATATGGATGGAGGAAAGATAAATGAAGATCACACAGGCGACGAAAATCACGAATGATGATGCGTGCTACTTAATCTACGGAAACCCAGGATTTGGTAAGACCAGTGCGATTAAATACATTGATGGTAAAACGTTAGTCATTAATATCGACAAGTCTGCTAAGGTCTTAGCAGGATGCGAAAACATTGACATCGCAGATGTTGATACACACAAGATCTGGGATGAATGGTTAACAGTCGTTAAAGAATTGTTAAACGGAGCTGGTGAACCATACGACACAATCGTGGTTGATAACGTTTCTGAGTTATTCCGTGCGTGTCTTGCCAACTTAGGTCGTGACGGTAAAAACCATCGTGTACCATCGCAAGCAGATTACCAACGGGTAGATTTTACGATCTTAGATAGTTTACGAGCCTTGTTACAACTTAATAAACGCATTGTATTTACAGCGTGGGAGGCAAGCGACCAATGGACGGACGAAAACGGTATGATCTACAACCGTGCTATGCCAGACATTCGCCCTAAAATTTTAAATAACTTCCTTGGACTGACTGATGTGGTCGCCCGTCTGGTGAAGAAAACCACGGACGATGGTGAAGAAGTACGAGGGTTTATCCTACAACCATCTGCAAGCGTTTATGCTAAAAATCGCTTAGACAACCGTAAAGGCTGTAAGGTCGAAGAGTTATTTAAAGGGGGTGATGATTAGTGGTGTTTGAATTACGTGATTATCAGAAAGAGTTAATCATGGACATTAAAAAATCTATGATGAACGGTAACAAAAAAATCATGGTTCAATCACCCCCGTAACCACGATCTGGCAAAACAGTAGTCATGTCGCACATCGCGAAAAATGCTACTGATAAACAAAAACACGTACTATTCTTTAGCCATCGGAAAGAAATAAATGAGCAGGTCGAAGAAACATTTAAACGTGGTGAAGTCAATCTTGACTATGTAACCATCGGTACGGTTGGCAGTCTAGTCCGAAAACTGGACACCCTCCCAAAATTCGATGTGGTATTAGTCGATGAGGCTCACCACATTAAAGCCAAGCAGTATCAGACGATATTGAAATACTTTAAAAACGCTACTCAGTTATTCTTTACGGGAACACCAATCAGACTAGACGGGGCTGGGTTTGATGATTTAGCAGATGATCTAGTCATCGGTAAATCCATACGATGGCTACAGAAACACGGGAACATATCCGAATTTGATTACTATTCTATCAATCTGTTAGACCTCAAGAAATTGAGAAAACGATCTGGAGAATTTACCAATAGTTCGATAGACGATGCACTTGATTTTAAAGGTGAGTATGGTGATTTTATTGACCACTACAAACGATTAGCAGACGGTAAGCAAGCTATCGTATATGTCCATAGCGTAGTATACGCTGATAAAGTCGCAGAACGATTTAATAATAACGGTTATCGTGCAGTAGTCGTGACTGGTCAAACAGACAAAAAGGCGCGTGAAGAATATATGCAAGCCTTTAGAGACGGTGAAATAACCATCATGGTAAACGTTAACCTCTTTACTGAGGGAATTGACTTACCGAATGTAGATGTCTGTATCATGCTACGACCAACGGCATCATTATCGTTATACTTGCAATTCGCTATGCGACCACTTAACCCCAGAGAGGGGAAACGTGCAATCCTTATCGACCACGTAGGTAACCATTTAAGACACGGATTACCAAATGATGATCGAGACTGGACACTAACTGGACTTTCGAAAACGAAAAAACCAGCCGAAAAATCTCCCAAAACGTGTGAACAATGTTTTGCAACATTTTGGAGAGAGCAGATGAAAGATAATTGTTGTCCATATTGTGGGGCGGTTATCATTCAACCAAAAATCGTCATAAACTTAGACGATAAACGCTCAGAGATTGAGCTTACAAAGATAGACCAAGAGATGGTATTCATCAACGTAAATGGTGAAGAAATCGAGGTCAGAAAAGATGAAGCGATGGTATATTGTCGTGTTAAAAAATATGGAAAGCAATATACAAAATGTCAGAACCTAGCCGAATTAAAAGCGTTCCGAAATTTAAAAGGATATGCCAACGGTTGGTTGTGGTTTCAACAGAAAAGGTTAAATATTTGGAGGTAACTTACTATGTCACTATTCTCAGTAAACTATGAAGCAGCAGAACAATTCGCATCTATCACAGATGGAACGTATGAGGTATTCGTCTCACAGGCGGAGCAGAACGCAAGCAAGAACGGTACAGATTTTCTGGACATCCGCCTTAAAATTCGTGATGATTTTCAGCAAAAATTCCGAAATAACTTAATTTTTGACAAGATTTGGATTAACAAAGAAACACTTCAGTATCCAACATGGGCACTTCAACGTTATGCCAAAGCGGTTAAAATCCAAGAGGGGGTAGAGATCAACTCTATCGACCAATTCCTAGAACTGATCCGTGGTAAGTCTTTGAAAGTAACCGTAAAAAACGTTACATCTGAGTACAACGGTCAGACTTACGAGAATTTGAACGTAACGAAGATGGAACAATCAGAGTTGCCAGCATTCGCAGGCGAGATCAAACCATCTACGAATCAACAGATCGAAGATTTAGATTTGCCATTCTAAGACTATGGTAGGAATGGTAGATTATGCGCTGAATTATCAAGCAAATGGTTTTTCTGTCATTCCAATCGACAAGCGTAGTAAACGTGCTATCACTAAATTTAAAGATAGCACCTTTACCGCTGACGATATCAAACGGTTTTGGCACGAAGAACCAGAAGCGAATATAGCGCTTAGAACAGTAGATTTTTTCGTGATTGATATAGATATCAATAAAACCGAAAACGGCTACCAATCATTAAACGACTGGGAATTATCACAATACATACCAGACACCTTGAGAGTTACAACCCCAAGCGGTGGTGAACATATCTACTTAAAGAAACCGCAAGGGGTTGAAATAAGTCAAGATATACGGATTAAAGCTGGTATAGACATTAAAGCTAATAAAAACAATTACATCTTAGTACCGCCTAGCAATAATTCTAAAGGTCAGTATAAGTGGAAGAATAAGCATCCTATCGCTGAATGTCCACCAGAGATTTTAGAAATTCTAAAAACTGAGAAGAAAAAATCCAAGGTGAATTTTACCACGGATTATCAGAAAGGTGAGTATTCGAGCAAAACAGCAAAACTTTTTGAACAGGTCGTATACGGGCTGGGTGATAAAGGTGGTAGAAATAATGCTCTTGCAAGTTTTATCGGTGGTCTGCTTCTTAGAGGAGTAGAAGTAGACGCGATATATATGCTTGCAAAACTAGCGAATCACTACACACCAGAAAGTCTACCACAGAGTGAATTAGACCGCACGTTTGAAAGTATGCTTAGAAAGGATATGGATGGATCTTGAATTATTAAAACAACAGTACCGCGAAATGCAACAACAACGGCATCTCATCGAAATCATCGAAAAGCCAAACGACTGGCGAGAAATTCGGTTAGCGTGTCGGGATTATCGTGAACGTTGGCTGGAAGAACATAAGAATGATTATGATCCCGTGACGAACACGGTAACCCCAAAGAAGAATCCCCCCACGCGCCTTACTGAATTGGCAGTGGCGCAAGGAATGGAAGAAATTCTTTACATCGTCAATCTCTCGAATGATCGTGTAGCGGTCTATGATCCAGATCATGGATATTACCACAAAGACCCCAGCTATGCATATAAGATCATTCGATTGTTAGAGCCGAATTTCAGCGAGGCACGCGCAAAGAATGTACTCTTTATGCTCTCAGCTACCCCACGAGTGAACCAACACGAACACTTCTCATGTAACTTCTCCACAGGGGAATACAAAGACCCTAAACGTTTTATCTTAGTAAAAAACGGTATCTACGACAAAAAAAGGAAAATTCTTACAGGATTTACACATGAATTCGTAGCATTCTCAACCATTGCTACTGAATACAATCACTTTGCTAAGTCTCCAACCATTGACGGTTGGAACGTAGATGATTGGTTACTTGATTTAATGAGTGGTGATGAAGAACTGGTACATCTCATCTGGCAAGTTATCTCAGCTAGTCTTAATGGTAACTACTCATACCGAAAATCAATTTGGTTTGTCGGTGAGGGGAACGATGGTAAGGGTACAGTCCAGCAGTTAATCACTAACGTAGTCGGAATGAAAAACGTGGCTAGTTTAAAAATCAATCAATTCGCAGAACGTTTCTCACTTTCCATGATTGAGGGGAAAACGGTAGTGATTGGTGATGATGTCCAAGCTGGTATCTATGTGGACGAATCCTCAAACTTTAACAGCGTGGTAACTGGTGAACCAGTCTTAGTAGAAGAAAAAAATAAACAGCCTTACACAACGATGTTTAAGAAAACTGTTATCCAATCTACAAACGAATTACCACGGTTTAAAAACAAAACGAATGGTACATACAGACGGTTCGCAATCATCCCATTTAAGAAATCATTTTCTAGTGAAGATGACAACTGGGCGATCAAAGATGATTACATCTACCGTGAGGAAGTCTTAGAGTACGTTTTAAAAAAAGCCTTAGAAATTTCATTCGATCGGTTTATCGAACCGAAAGCATCGCTCGAAGCCCTCGAAGATTTCAAGGAATCGAACGACACAGTCAAAGCGTTTGTCATGGAATGGTTCGACAAGTTCGAATCCACCCGCCTCCCGTCAAGGTATTTGTGGTGGTTGTATCAGGAATGGTGCAAGGATGAGGGAGTTACTAAACTAACTAAACGGAAGTTTGAAAATCAGTTAGCAAAAAATATCCCTCCCGAATGGGTAAAGAAAAAATTTCAGCCTTTAGGTAAATTTGTCCCGTCCGTGGATGTTCCACCTTACTATATTGGTTTTTCATGGGGCGATGATGAAAATAAAATCATTACAACAGGTTATGAAAAAATTAACCGTTAACCGTTTGTTTACCGTTTAAAATCGCAAACGGTAAACACTTCTAAGCCTTATATACCAAGGGTTTACATTACCTTATTTACCTTTTAACCTTTCTATTACTATTAAAATAATAAATAAATAAATAATAAAAATATATATAAAGAGAAACGGTAAGGTTAACGGTAAATTATATAAAAAAAGTGATATCGAACCCTTGGGGCTGTAAGGCTAACAGAGTTTACCTTTTAAAAAACAGAAACGGTAAATTTTGGAGGACATTGTGAAAACTGAATATACTATACAAAATGAAATACGGGTGGCCTTAACAGAAAATGGCTATACAGTATTTCGGGCGAATGTCGGGAAAGTTAAAACCGCAGATGGCAGATGGTTTGATACGGGACTACCGAAGGGCCATCCAGATTTATACGGATTTAGACCCGATGGAAAAATATTTTACATCGAAGTAAAAAATGCAAACGGTCGAGTGAGACCAGAACAAAAACAATTTATTAAAACAGTAAAAGCGCGTGGCGCACTTGCAGGAATTGCACGTAGTGTAGAAGATGCGCTGGCAATCATAAAGGAGACAAACCATGAATAAAAAAATCATTTTAGCAACAGTCGCAACAATCGCAGCGGTCGGAACAGCACAAGGAGTAAAAGCAGATGAAGTACAAGGAACAACTGGAACAGGAACTGAAACAAGCGGAGTCACACCTTCGGTGGTTGGAACACCAGGAACAGAACAAAATAATACAACAGCAGTTGTTGAACAGCCAACTACTGAAACTACAAATGAAAAAACAGGAAGTGAAAGCGACAATAGTAACCAATCGGGAAATGCTACGGAATTTACAAAGAATGGAAGTGACATTCAAGTAACGAACCCTAATGTTGTAGTTGACCAGTCTAATGGTACTGGGAAATACCAAGGCTTTACTGTAGAGTATAAGGATGTTCATTTTCCTGATGAAATGGAAATCAACGAAGGGGACAAAGTAACGTTCACGCTTCCAGAAGAAGTTAAGTTTCAAACAAACTTTGACTTTGATGTGTACAACCCAGAAAAACAAGTTGTTGGTAAGGCTACTACAGACACAGTAAGCAACACTGTGACAACAGTATTTAACAACTACTTTAAAGATCATCCACTTAATAAGCAGATGTCACTTAAGATGGATGCGACTTGGACTGATAAGGTGCAATCGGGCAAGCCTGTAACAGCGAACTTTAATGGCACACTTGTGACAACTCAAATCGGAGAGGAACAAGTAATCGGTAAGGATGAGCTTATCTCTAAATGGGGTTCACAAGATAAGGACGACCCTACCACGATCAATTGGACTGTACGCTTGAATTATGCACGCAAAGTGTTGAACTATGTAACTATCATCGATGAGATGAGCGAGAATCAAAAGCTGGTAGATGATTATTTTGAAATCAAGAACATTGAAAGTGTAGATCCGTGGATCGATAAAGGATCAGCTATGGATTTAGTAAAATCAATTAGCAAGTCTGAACATGGATTTACAATCAAGATGGATCGTCTTGATCGTATGATTTATGTTAACTACAAGACTAAACTTGTTAATGCAGTCAAGGATTCAGTTAATCCAACTAACAAGATTGAGTTAAAGGCCGAGTCTGATGGTGCTATTTCATACAGTTATGTACAGCTTGTAGGTGGTAAAGGCGATGCTAGTGGTGAGAATAAACCAACATTCGAAATCCCAAATGAAGCTCCTGTGTACGAGAAACCGTCTATTGATATCAACGACATCCCGTTAATGCCTCCTGCACCTATTGTGGATATTCCAGAGTGGAAAGGCGGAACAACTCCGTGGGACGCACCACAATATGAAAAGCCAGAATGGAATGGTGGACTAGTACCATTTGATGCTCCGATTTTGGAGAAACCGGAAATCAATATTGAGGATATCCCGATGATGCCACCAGCTCCAATTTTGGAAAAACCAGAACTTATCATCGACTTACCGAAACCAAAACCAAACACGCCTACAGTTACGACAGATAAACCTACTACAATCAATTCTAAGCCGTCTAAAACTACCGTAGAGCCTCAGAAAGAGCAAGTGAATGTTATTTATCAACCGCAAGAAACAAACGCTCACACGCTCCCTAATACGGGTTCTGAGAGTACCCTCATTCTTTCATTCGCTGGTATGTTTATCCTCAGTGGGATCGCACGAATCGCATTAAAGCGTGAGGGTGAATAATGTCACTGATAGATCAATTCTTTGAGGAATATGACAACCTCATGAAAAGATACGGTGGTGTTAGTAATTTCTTTACTATCATTGGTGACAAACGTGTGAGTGGATATATCAACCGCTCACGAAGAGACGGCACGATGCCACCACCTACACAATTGATAAAATTCGAGGATTATATGGATAATCAGTTTCTTCTAGAATGTATGCAGTATTACGGTGATAACTATCCAGAGAAGATGACCATTAAGATGGATATGGCACTGGATGAATTTCTAATCAAACATCGCCCAAAAGGTCGAAGAAAAAAACGTGAATTATCCGTACAGTTAACACTAGAATGTGCATGGGCGCTGGGTGCATAATTTAGGCTGGCAGATTTTAAACGGTCTGTCAGTCATAACCTCACAAACAATAAAATAAGACACTGATACGAAGCGAGTGAGGCGCTTCAAACTGAATCGTGATAAAACTACTGGTTTTATGCCTTAACACACGATTCAAACAATGTATATCAACTATATAAATAAAAAAGGAGAGTCCTTTCTTAATTTATTATCATACAAGTAAGTCTGATATACGCTTACGACTAACATCCTATATTGGCATGAGGCTTGGAAACCTCAGAGGGTTCGATTCCCTCTATAGGATTTAGGACGGGAATAGGACTCCTTATGATACATTTTTTATTTCACGCTATCGACCCGTCCCGATAGCTGGCCAGTTGTAGTAAACAGGGTGGCGCAACTCCGCCCGCTGGCCATTGCTCACAATAAATTTAGAAAGGCCCTCTAATCTGTTTTTCTGAAAAAGGGGAGCAGAGCAACTCCCTTATTTTAGTAAAGTAGATAGAGATTATTATGGAAATTGATTTAATTAAACGCTCAATTCGACTGGATCGACAGCGACTACAAGATACAAGCAGTGACCTGCTCATACAAAAAAACATCGGCAAAACAGCAGTGATTGGACGATCACGGGCAATTAAAGAAAGGATCAACAAAAACATTATGGCATTAGAAAAGGAATTAGTAACGTTAACCAAGAAATGGTTTATCGACCGTGACCTCGAACACGGTGGACGGTTAGACAAGCAGGCTTTGAAATTGAGCGAGGAATTCGGTGAGCTATGCGCTGGATACCTCAAGCAGAATGAAAAGCTGACCAAAGATAGTATCGGTGATTGTGCAGTTGTTATTGTGGGGCTGGCACTACTGATCAAGGAAGATGTGCATAGCATTTTTGAGAAATCGGACAACATCAGACGCAAGGATGTGATGGAATGTTTTAAATTGCTGAATGCAAATATTTCTGAGTTTCAACTTTCGCAAGAGTTGGCAAGTAAAGAAATGTGTCGTCATAATCTAGTACGTGCGGTTGCTTATCTGAAATCAATTAGCAAGGCGCTTGACTACGACTTTACGGATTGCTTTGAGGTGGCATATAACGAAATCAAAGACCGCAAAGGTAAATGGATTGATGGAAGTTTTGTGAAAGAAGAGGATTTGCCAGATGAATAAAGATAAAGTTTATTTAAAAGGCTATGTGATAGGGCGTGCTGCTGATACATTAGGTTATCAAGGACTGATGGTTCAGCTTGAAAACTTGGATATTGTAGAAACGGTTACTATTTATCATAACCAGAACCCGATAGCTCTAGCTGAATGCGAAGCTGATGACGGGAATGGTGGCTTTTATTATAGCGTAGGTTCTCTAGTTATCGGAAATATCCATTTTCCAGTAGTTGATGCTTGATAATCAGTTTTTAGGGAAGGAGCAACAGAATGACACGACCAAACAGATATCCATTTACTAAGAATCAGTGGGAAGAAGAAACAACACTAGTATGTTTTGGTGATGACCACCTTAAACTAAGAACAGAGTGTAATAGAATTACAGGCGAGGTGAAGAAATGAATTACAAAGTAACAGCAAACGGTAAAGAAATAGAGTATGGTGCATTAGTTGAAAAATCACGTTTTTCAGCCGAAGAATGGTCTGCTATTTATGCTGAGATCGTTAAACAAAATCAACCAGAAGTTTTTGAACGTAAAAAGTTAGACAGTGATTACATCGATGCATTTGGTGCTCTAATTGCTCTTGAAGAACGTTATGCAGCGTTGCTTGAATTGTTGCCGCAGGATGAGTTTTCTTACGCTGGCACACATCCAAAATGGGTAGCTGATGCAGTCGCAGAAAATACCTTAAACAAGTCGGATGTGATCTGTGATGTATCTGATATGATTGAAAGATGCGGAAATATAGAAGAATTAAAAAATGAACTAATAGAGTATTTCGGAGTAGACCAATGACCCTACAAAACTTTATATACCTACTGCTCGCACTGGTCTGGCTATCTGGTTTGATTTGGGCTGGTGTGATTGCTTTTAAGAGTAGAAAGGGGAAGCGATGAGTTTAGATAATATCCATATACCAATACGAGCAAACAGAACTCTATCTATTGCCCAAATAAATGGCAAGCTAGAGATAGCTGTACTTGGTATGGATGATTTATTTGTTACTGATTCGTACTTTATTAATCTGTACGATGCAGTAAAACCTTTTAATGATATACATGATTTAAAGGATATCATTGACCAAATTTTAGATGTGGAAGGTATGCTATGACTAAACTATTTTACACAATCCTCACATCAGTATCGTTAGTATTTCTGATCGTGTGTATTAACTTAAACTCACGGATTGAAAGTCTTAATAAACGTGTGAGCGATCTGGAATGGACGGTACAAGAGCATGAGTTATCTATTCAACGACTGGCAGAACAGAATAATGCGCAGGATGTTATTTTAAATAAATTAAACAGCGAGTACCAAATGCGAGAACGACAAAGGGCAGAGGAATTGAAAGAGGTGGCTGATAGAAATGGAGTGGGAGGATAATATGACACAAGATGAAGAATTCTGGAAAGAAATCCAAAGTAAGAAATTCCATTTTAAAAGGGAGGGACAAATGAAAGCAAGACTATTTATCGCAGGAGCATTTAATGATGTCTCAATCGCAGAACAGATGAATACCTTTTTTGATGAGAATCCTAATATTAAGATCGAGGCAGTCGATTATAAAGTAAATCAACGTGTAGTGGACTGCGTTCCATTTAATGATCGCGAGTGTCTACTTATCTATCGTGAGGGCAACGAATGAACATAGCAAGTAGACTATCTGCATTAAAGTATATTGATATCAAAATCAAATCCAAACGGCAGGAGATCGAAAACCTCAAGTCTGCTATTTTAAAGGGGCAGGTCTATTCGGATGAACCAAAGGGCAGTAAGCAAGGAAATGCCACGGAAGATTTAAACATCAAAATCATTGACGGGGCGGAAAAGATTCGTGCGGAGATTCATCAGCTCATGGAAGAACGCACGCGCCTTATAAATGCCATCGAGGATTTAGACGACCCATTAGAAAATATCGTGTTGAGATTAATGTACGTTAATGGCTACTCATGGCAAGAAACTAGAAGAGAGTTAAACTGTTCTCATGCAACAATTCAAAGAGCAAGAACAAAAGCGATTGAACATTTAAGAAATGAACTAAATGTTAACAAATGATACACACAAGCTGATAATATAGTATACAGAAAGAGATTCGTAAGGCAGCAGAAACGTTCGCAAGCCTAATTGTTTTGTCTCCTTATTTAGTACCAATGATCTGCAATAGCTTTGTGGATCTCTTTTGTTATTTTAAAAGGTGATAATATGAGACCACAGAAGTTAACGATGTCAAGAGGTAAGCGAGTCTTGTCTGATTATGGATCAAGGCAAGACGAGTACAGAGAGTACAATCGTATGCGATGGAAGTACGACAGAGAAGCCAAAGCATTTTATAATTCAAAAGAATGGAAAGCATTATCTCGATTGGTTCTACTTGAGAATGATTATGTTTGTGAGTATTGTGGAGACGAAGCTACAATGAGTGATCATGTGATTCCATTGAAAGCTGATTGGAACAGAAGATTAGATAGAAGTAATCTAAAAGCAAGTTGCAAAAGATGCAATGATAAGAGAGCAATTCTCTATCGTAACAATCTATTGTGATTGTCGATAGTGTCAACCGACCGAACCGAACGGTTGGTATTGGATGAACGAACACGGATGATTTTTAAATAATGTTCGGATTTTACCCCCACGATTTTATGAACGGGGCTATATAGTTCGTTATTCAAAGGACGCGGCCTCTTTTGCGCGAAAAATTCCGTTTTTAAAAAGTCATTTGAGTAAAGGAGGTGTCAATTTGGGACGGAAAATGAAGCTAGTAGCGACTACTAAAAGCCATTTGACGAAAGAAGAGAAGATCGCACGTAAGAAGATTGAGGACAAGGCTTCTGATGGTTTGGAAGCATTGCAGATCACACCACCAAAACATTTCGATGCGATCGCTAAAGCAGAATACAAACGTGTGATTAACGATCTGCGAAAGCTACCCCTCAGAAATCTTGATCGTGCGATTTTAGAAACCTATTGTACGTGGTATGCGGTCTATAAAGAAATCTCTCGCGGATTGCAGAAAGAGGGATACGTATACGAGACTAGCAGTGGTAAAGTCTTACCGAATAAGATGCTCTATAGCCTAGAACGTGCGACTACTAACTTAACACGGGCAGCATCCCAACTTGGTTTGACCGTGGACAGTCGTATGAAGTTGTATGTGCCACAAGTGGAAGAGAAGAAAACCAGTATATTTGATAAATTCGGAGGGTAACACCTCCTTTTTAATTTAGGCCGTTGGTGTAGAGGTAACATGACAAGCTCCAACCTTGTAGTCGTGGGTTCGATTCCTGCACGGTCTGTATTTTGTCAGAAAGGAGGATGAAAACAATCGTAGATAAGAAATATCAAGATGTAGCTTATAAGTACGCTAAAGAAGTGCTTGACGGAAAGCGTAGAGTGAGTGCGAAAGTCTATAAGGCTTGCAAGCGACACATGAGAGATTTAGAGAACATCCCTAATAGCGACTACGACTACTTTCCAGACATGGCGCAGAACCCGATTGATTTCATTGAAATCCTCCCAGATGTCAAAACTGGTAAGCCTTATCCACTAGCAGAATTTCAGAAGTTTATCATTGCTAGTTTATACGGTTGGCGCAGAAAAACAGATAAGACTATCAGACGATTCAGAAAGGCTTTGATATCACTGGCTCGCAAGAATGGTAAGACGATTCTTGTGGCTGGTATTGCTTTATACGAGTTTTTATTTGGTCGTAATCCAGCGATGTCACGACAGTTATTTTGTACAGCTAACACACGAGCACAGGCACGTATCGCGTATGACATGGTTCGTAAACAGTTAGATGCGCTAAGAAGTCAAAATGACGATATCAGAAAGGCTACTAAAATAGTGCGTGACGAACTCAGAAACTTGAATGATGAAAGTTATGTACGTGCATTAAGCCGTGAAACAGGGGCAGTAGATGGATTTGAGCCGTATGTAGGCATTTTAGATGAGTTTGCAGCATCGAAAACAAATGAAATGATTGAATTGCTTGAATCTGGTCAAGGGCAGTTGGATAATCCATTAATTCTAATTATCTCAACCGCTGGATTTGATTTGAACGTACCAATGCACGCAGTTGAGTATCCATACATCGAACGGATTTTAAATGAAGAAATAACCGATGATGGTTACTTTGTATTTGTCGCAGAGCAAGATAATGAAGATGAAATCAAAGATGAAGCCAACTGGATAAAATCAAACCCTATCTTAGAAGTTGAAGCGCTCTATGATAAGATGATGAGCTACCTAAGAAAGCGTAGGAAAGTATCACTTGAGACTGGTACAGTGAATGAAGTGCTGGTTAAAAACTTCAATATGTGGCGACAATCATCTGAAAGCTCATATATGGATAAATCGAGTTGGCAACAGGCTAAACTCGATGAAAAACCAAACACACGTAAGCGTAGGGTTTGGATTGGTGTCGATGTTGGTAAGGTTAACGACTTATTCGCTATATCCACGATGGTCCAGATGGACGACTATTGGTTTTGCGATAGTTTCTCCTTTGTAGCTACTAAATATGGACTAGTTGCTAAAGAGAAACGCGATGGTGTCTCTTATACGAATTTAGAACGTATGGGAGAGTGTGAAATAACCACACTTGAGAGTGGCGTGATTGATGATGAGCGTGTCCTTGAGAAATTGGAAGAGATGATCTATATGAATGAGTGGGAATTACAAGCGATATGCTTCGACCCGTACCAGTTTAGCTCACTAATCGCCATGATTGAAAAACGACATCCAGAATGGCCACTAATCGAAGTAAGACAAAACACAATGGTTTTGAATATGCCGACTAGACAACTGCGAGATGAAGTCTTAAAAGGCACAATCAAGCACGCTGGAAATCAACTACTTACTATGGCCATCAATAATGCGCGTGTCAAGGTTGATAATAACGGTATGCGTATTGATAAGGATAAAAATAGCAATAAAATTGACCCACTAGATGCCCTTTTAGATGCTTATGCAGTATGCTACCTTGAACCATTTGACGGGTCTGGATATTGGACCAACGAGAAAATATTGGGAGGAGGTAGCCTATTTTGATCTTACTGAAATATATACACACAATCCTATTGCTTATCGGCATAGGATTTTTAATTTACGGTCTTTTCTTGGTAAATCCAGTGGTTGGATTTATCTCGACTGGATTGATCCTAATTATTTTAGCCATATACATTGATCGAGGGGGTGCGCAATGAAGAAACGAATCAAGAAGAAATACGAGTTGCTGGAGCGTATTGAGTATTTAGAGAATGATCTCTTTAAATTTACTCAAGACACAGTAGATGTTATTGAGGTTTTAGCAGATCGAATCAAACGACTTGAGCGCAAACATAAAAAACATTGATTTCAATGGATAGAAAGGAGGTGAGATTATATGAGTTTCTTTCAACCATTGGGATCAACCAAACCCTCTTATGATGATTACATTTCATCCGTGTTGTCTGGCAACTACTCCCCAGAATACACGGGAATATCTGCATTAAAGAACAGTGATATCTTAACAGCAGTAACCATCATCGCTGGGGATATCGCACGATTCCCACTATTAAAGAAAGACTTTACTGGAAATATTGAGCAAGATGCAGATTTGAACTATCTCTTAAATGTTAAATCAACTGGTAACGTGTCAGCACGTACATGGAAGTTCGCAATGACCGTTAATGCGATTTTAACAGGTAATTCATTTTCTCGAATCTTACGAGACCCTAAGACTGATAAGGCGCTTCAATTTCAGTTCTACAGGCCATCAGAAACGACTGTAGAAGAGACGAACGACCACAGACTGATTTATACCTTCCGTGACCGTCTAACAGGCGTATCGGTCAAATGTGACGCTTCTGATGTTATCCATTGGAAGTTTTTCAGTCACGATACCATTTTAGGACGATCTCCACTACTTTCCCTTGGCAGTGAGATCAGCTTGCAAGATGGCGGATTGAATACCTTAATTAAATTCTTCCGTGATGGCTTCTCTAGCGGAATTATCAAGCTAAAAGGCGCTCAACTGAACGGTGAGGCACGCAAGAAAGCCCGTATGGACTTTGAGAAGATGCGTGAGGGTTCGACTGGTGGCAGTCCTTTAGTATTTGACGATACACAAGAGTATACACCACTTGAAATTGATACGAACGTTTTGCAGTTGATTACATCTAATAACTTTACGACTGCGCAGATCGCGAAAGCCTTGCGAGTGCCAAGTTATAAGCTAGGTGTGAATAGTCCTAACCAGTCAGTAGCACAGTTGGCTGAGGATTATGTCGCGAACGACTTGCCGTTTTATTTTGACGCAATCACTAGCGAGCTTGCCCTTAAAGTATTGGGCGATGAAGAACGTAAGCTATTTAAGATTGAGTTTGACACTAGAAGCGTGACAGGTCGGAACGTAGATGAAATCACTAAGTTGATTATCAACCAAGTCATCACACCCAATGAGGGGCGTGTGGAGCTTGGTAAAGAGCGTTCGTCTGATCCTAACATGGATCGTTATCAATCCAGTCTGAACTATGTGTTCCTCGATAAGAAAGAGGAATATCAGACATTGAAAGGGGGTGAGAATGAAAATGGCAAAGAGAATCAAGATGAAAGGGCCTCTGATCTCGAATAACGAGTACGAAGTGTATGAGTTTTTTGGACTAGAGGCGGTCAGCGCAAAGTCGATTACAGATCAATTTCCAGAAGATATCAACGAGGATATCACGCTAGAAGTCAATTCCAACGGTGGTCTAGTGACAGTAGGAAGCGAAATATATACCGCTCTTAAAGAATACAAAGGCCACGTCACAGTGGAAGTGACAGGAATGGCTGCGAGTGCTGCTAGTGTTGCGATTATGGGTGCGGATACGGTCAAAATGAGTCCAACTGCACAAATTATGATCCACAAAGCACTACTTACTCGTGCATCTGGAAATAGCGATGATTTAGAGAAAGCAGTAAATGCTCTCAAGTCTAGCGACCAATCGATTATTAATGCGTATGTCTCAAAGACTGGTTTATCAGAAGATGAAATCTTTGAAATGATGAAGAATGAAACCTTTATGTCTGCGAATGAAGCGATTGAAAAAGGTTTTGCTGATGAACTCATGACTTTTGAGAAAGATTTAGGCGCAGTAGCAAGCCTCGAAAGTGGATTGTTACCGCAAGCAGTCATCGATGACTTTTACTCACGGAAGAAATCGAACACAAAAGAAGCTCAAGCGATGTTATTTGAGCTAGAAAAAGAGACCATCTTAAACGGTCTTTAAAAGAAAGGGGAATATACCTAAATGATTGATGAAAAAATCAAAGAATTAGAAGCTAAAATCGCTGAAACTAAGGCAGAAATTGAAACTGCTACAAGCGATTTAAAAGCTATGTTGGAAGATAGTGCAAACGCTGATCTTAATGAAGCGAAAGAAATGCGTGCATCTATCGATGTTAAGAAAGAAACTTTGAACACATTGACGGAGGAATTAAATTTGTTTAAAGAAGTAAAAAATGAACCACAAACTGCTGAAACTCATGCAGTAGCAACAGAAACTAAAACTATGCGTGAAGCAGTAGGTGAGTACATTCGTACTAAAGGTGCGGTAGTAGATAGCCAACTTAAAACAGACGGAAAAGATGTGCTTGTTCCAATGAACGTAGCAGTTAACCCTACCGCTGACGGATTGAAGAAAGAAGGAACTGAAAAGGTTACTAGCAAAGAAATCGTAACTACACCAATTCGTGAAGTGAAAACAGTTCTTGACTTGAAACAATTCGCAACAATCCACAAGGCATCTAAAGGTGAAGGCTCTTACCCAATTCTCAAACGTGCAACATCAGAAATGGTAAGTGTTGAAGAATTGGAAAAAAACCCTGCTCTTGCTAAACCAGAATTTACAAGCGTAGATTGGAAAGTTAAGACTTACCGTGGTGCAATTCCATTGTCTCAAGAAGCCATTGACGATGCAGATGTTGACCTTTTGGCAATTGTCGCAGAAGCAGCAAACCAAATCAAGGTTAATACTACAAACAAAGCTATTGCAACTGTTTTGAAAGACTTTGAAGCTAAGAACGCTACAAACCTTGACGAAATCAAGCACATCTTGAACAAAGATCTTGACCCAGCTTATAACGTATCATTCGTGGTTTCTCAATCATTCTATCAAAAATTGGACACTTTGAAAGATAAGAATGACCGTTACCTTCTTCAAGATTCAATCACATCTGCTTCTGGAAAAGAGTTTCTTGGACATCCAGTATTTGTAGTATCTGATACAACTCTTGGAGCTGAAGGTGAAGCACATGCCTTTATCGGTGATATCCAACGTGGTGTACTCTTTGCAGATCGTCAAGAATTGGGTCTTCGTTGGGCTGATAACGACATCTACGGTCAATACTTGCAAGCAGTTGTACGCTTTGACGTTAAGAAAGCAGATGCGAAAGCTGGTTACTTCGTTACTATGCCCTAATGTTCCCCCAATTAGCGGGGGTGTCTCACGGTCTGCGGTTACTCTAGCAGTACCAACCGCAAGTAGCACCAAAGCCGACATCATGGCTTATCTCGATAGCAAAGGAATCTCATACAGTGCCTCACAAACCAAAGAGCAACTACTTGCATTGATTGGAGCGTGATAGCATGGCCGTAACGGATTTAGAAGATGTGAAACTTTATTGCAAAATTGATTTTGACTTTGAGGATCAAATGCTTGAAGAAATGATTGATGCTGCAGAAGATGAAATCTGCTTTGCTATCGGTAATGATGTAACCCCTCAAGATTTAGCTAAATATGCTAAGTTTTCGCTTGCGGTTAAAAAGCAAGTGAAAGAGGAATATGAACATCGTGGCTTGTCTGCTGACACACAACGTCATGGACTGGCCAACGGTGTACTTAATATTATCCATCAACTACGTACACGGAGGGAACTCGATGATCACAAGAAAAATGAATCACAGAGTCACGTTCTTTCGTGAGGCCGGAGGTCAAAACGAAGATGGTGAGGTTATCTCCCCATCTCGGAAAAACCTCTACACTTGCTGGGCAGAGGTTGCTAAGACTTCCTTGAAAGACTTTCAAGAGGGAGCGAACCAAACTGCCAACAAGAAAGCTAAAGGAATTGTTTCTTCGAGCGAATTAAAAACCTTGTATATTCGTCACAATCCAGAAAGACCATTTGATAGCTCAGATCATGTTGAATTTAACGGGTTTGAGTATGATATCGTATCGGTCGATGTGGATGAGTCATCATTTGACATGGATAAGATCAGTATTAAGAGGCGCACATGACAAAAGGTCTGGATCAGATTTTATCACGACTGAATGAATTGCAAGTCAAAGCTCCAAAAGCTGCAAGAGCAGCAGTTAAAGAGGGTGCGGATGAAGTCGAAAAAATACTAAAAGTAAATACTCCCGTCTATTTTGTTATGGATAACGTCCACGCTAAAGATGATACGAAAGTCACGGGTTTTAAAGGCGGTGATCACGGTTTGATATCAAAAGATATCGGCTATGGTCGTGCGACAGGTTGGCGGGTACACTTTCCAGACGATGGTACGAAGTACCAAAGAGGGCAAGGATTTGAAGAAAGAACAATTAATGAAGCAACACCAATTGTAAAGGAAATATACGCAAGTAAAGTAAAGGAGGGATTGGGATTGTGACAGTAGAAACAATAGCTTATAAGTTATTAAGCAATAACGAAGAACTGAATAACTTACTCGATAAGTTACGAGGGAAGAAATTTGGTCTTGGATTTAAGCAAGGAATCTTTACTTACGATATCCCAGAGCGCCCTACAAACGCTTTGAGTAAGGAGCTTGCTCCCTTCATGCGTATCTATCCAACCTATGAGAATGATGTTGAGTTTGCAGATGATAAAGCCATCTCGACTGAACACAGGATCACAATCAACTATTGGTGCTTGAACGCAAAGCAGTCTGAACAGATTGCTGAATTGATGGATAAAATTTTAGAAAGTAACGACTTTGAACGTTACACAACTAATGAACTGCCAAGATACAGAGATAACGATATTGACTTACTAGTAAATGTAAGAAAGTATCGTTTTTTTGATTGGCAACTTGAAAAACTAAGAAACGAGGATTAATGAATGTCTAAAGTTAAATTTGGATTGCGTGGATTTGAATTTGGTGAAGTTAATGCTGAAAACAAAGTCCCAACAACTATGAAATTGACTGGTATGAAATCTGCTAAGATTGATATCACGAACGAACTTGTAACGATTGCTGCCGATGATGGACCATACGTAGTATTGTCATCTGGTATCACAGGTACACAGTTGGAAATCTCAGTACTTGACTTGCCAACAGAAGCACGTAAGGTATTATACGGTATCGAAGTTAAAGACGGTATGGAAGTCTACAATAAGAACCTCACTCCAAAAGATGTGGCTTGCTGCTTCCGTACATCTACAGAAGATGGTAAAGCTATCTGGATCGGTCTTCTCAAAGGTAAATTCTCTCTTCCTGGCATGGAAACTGAAACCAAAGACGGTTCACCAGCACCTAAAGAAGACAGCGTAACAGGTAACTTTGTAGCCCGTGGTGACGATGAAAACGGTGATGTAATGATCATCGCCCGTGAAGATAACCCAGCGTTCAATTTGGAAAAATTCCGTGCTGCAGTCTTCCCAAAGTCGTAAGCGCCGCACCAGCTAGTGCTGTAGGCGCAGGATAATCACTTTCTAAGCATGGATTTTATTTCCATGCTTTTTATTTTTATTTAAGGAGTAGGAAATGTATACAATCAAGCTAAAAATCGGTGGAATTGATAAAGAATTTACCAAAGAATATATCAATGTAGAGGATAATCTACTAGCAACTGAGCAAAACGTGCGACAATCAGCACTTATCCAAGACCCTAAAAAGGCGAATGATCCAAAAGAAAATCGCAAACTAAATGAAGCATATCTAAAAATGTTTGTTGATATGTTTGGCGGTCAGTTTAAAGTCGAAGATTTGAAGCAAGCAGATATCGCGATTTTAAAAACACTTGAAAAAATCTATCTCGCAGCGCTTGGAATCAAAGAAGAAGTGATCGAAGATCTTGATGGTGAAGATGAAAAAAAGGGATAAGCCCAGAAGAAGCGCGTGATAATCTTTTAATCTGGTTTCAAGAGCTGATGCAACAAGGGTATACGATCCTTGAAATTAAACAGATGCGACTATCTGACTTTGATTTAATGGTGAAAGCCTTTGAGACGAAGAAAGAGGAAGCAGAAAAAGAGACCACGCTTGATAAAGCATTTCCACTTCTATTTGGTTAAGAAAGGAGGATAAATGGCTAGTAATTTAGGTGAATTAGTAGCAACTGCATCGCTGGATATCCAACCATTCATTGGGAATACCAAGCAATTAAGCTCTTATATGCGTGGTCTGGATCGTTCCTTATCTGCGATGGAAAAATCCTTTAAAAATGTTGGTAAAGGCGGTAAGAACCTAACTGGAATGAAAACCGTATTGGGTGAAACTGCTAACAGCATTAAAGCCTATGAAGGCATTTTGAAGCAACAATCAGAACACTATAATAATCTAAAGTCAAAGATTGGTGATTTGAGTAGTGCGAGTGCAAAGAACAAAGAAGATTTGCTAGGCGCACGTAATGCGATGTTGCAGACCGCTACCACCTTGTCAGATTTGAGGGGGCGATATGCCGACCTCACTAGAGAAATTAATATCCAGTCTAGTAAATGGACACAAGTTGGAAACAGCTTGCATTCGTTTGGCGAGAAGATGCAGGGTATTGGCAAGAATATGCAAAGTGTTGGATCGACACTTACCAAAGGCTTGACTGTACCATTGCTTGCTGGCGCTGGGGTGGCAGTTAAGGCTGCGATTGATTATGAGAGTGCGTTCGCGGGCGTTAAGAAAACAGTGGACGGAACTCCACAACAGTTCACTCAGTTATCTAACAGTATCCGTGAAATGGCTAAAGAAATGCCATCTAGTGCGGTTGAAATTGCACACGTAGCAGAAGCAGCAGGGCAGTTAGGTGTACCAATCGGTGCGATTAAAGACTTCTCAAAAACGATGATTAATTTGGGAGTGTCTACCAACCTAAGCTCAGAAGAAGCTGCATCGTCAATCGCTAAGATCGGTAATATCATGCAAGTGTCTGGTAAAGACCTTGGTACATGGTCAGCCCATTTTGGATCTTCACTTGTGGATTTGGGGAACCATTTTTCAACAACTGAACGTGATATTGTCGAAATGACCAACCGTTTGGCAGCAGGCGGTAAGCTCGCTGGTCTGACCACACCAGAAATTTTAGGTCTTGCTACTGCCATGAGTAGTGTAGGGATTGAAGCAGAAGCGGGTAAACAATTCTGCCCGTCTACTTGGAAACAAGTAGCATAAAAAATTAAGTGAATTCATGGAAAATCTAAGGTGTTTATGATATAATTAAGTAGTGGATAGGGTAGCTCCCGAAAAGCAAGTTCCCGCTTGCCTTCCATATTTTATAAGGGAATTTTTACTGGGGGGTAAAAATGATGGGTGTTAATAAAACACATGAACAATTTGTTAATGAAGTCAAAAGCCTTGTGGATGAAGAGTATTCTGTTTTAGGTGTGTATTCAAAAGCGCACAATAAAATAGAAATGAAACATAACAAATGTGGTTATGTTTTTAACGTAAGACCAAGCGCTTTTTTATATGGCACTAGATGTCCTAAGTGTGCAAGAAACATAAAAAAGACGACTGAAGAATTTAAACAAGAAATTAAAAATCTTGTTGGTGATGAGTATGAAGTTGTGTCGGATTATGTTTCAGGTCACATAAAAGTAAAAATGTTTCACAATAAATGTAATAGGACTTACGAAGTAACTCCTGGGCATTTCTTAACAACTGGAAGGCGGTGTCCGTACTGCAAAGGCGGTATAAGAGTTAAGGACTACGACTTCAGCGAGGAAGTTAAGAAAGAAACAAATGGTGAGTATGAAGTATTGAGCGAATATACAAATAATCGCACACCTTTAAAAATGCTTCACAAAACTTGTGGAACACAATGGGAAATCAGACCATACAACTTCAAAAACGGCAAAAGGTGTCCTAATTGTAATCAAAGTCACGGTGAAAAAACCATCGAGTCGATTTTAAAAAAAAATAATATAAATTTTAAAATCCAGTGGAAAACCGCTGATTGTAAAAACATAAGAAGTTTACCTTTTGACTTTGCTATCTTTGAAAATAATAAAGTTATTCAACTGATAGAATTTCAAGGAGAGCAACATTATAGAGTTGTTGAATACTTTGGAGGAAAGAAAGGTTTTCTTTCCAGAGTTAGAAATGACAAAATAAAAAGAGATTATTGTGAAAAGAATAATATACCTTTATTAGTAATTGATTATCACGATAATATCGAAGAAAAAATAAACACTATGACAATCATGAGCCAAGCCTGTACGGAAACGGCAGGAAGGTGCAACGACTAGATAAAGTAATCTAAACAAAAAGCAATCTAATTTTAGGTTGCTTTTTTGCATGACGAAATATCCACGAGCGCTTAACACCTTAGCGAATAAAGTCGAAGGTGATGATATAGTCTGAACTTATAGGAAACTATGAGAAGTTAGGATAAAGAGCCTAACGATAACATAATTGGGAACTGCAATGACTCAGACCCTTACTGGTATTGGTAAAGCCGTGTCTGGTGTAGGTAAAGGAGCAAAAGAAAAACTTGAAGTTATCGCACAAACAGCAGGAATGACTGCGGAACAATTTTCTACCGCTTGGAAACAGAAACCAGCGGAAGCCTTGCAATCATTTATTAAAGGCTTACAACGCGCCCATGATGAAGGCAAGAATATGGATGGCATTCTTGATGAACTTGGAATGACAGGTATTCGTCAAGGGAATATGCTGAAATCTCTAGCTTCTGCATCAGACAAGATGAGTGAGGCAGTCAGTCGCTCTAATACCGCTTGGAAAGAAAATAACGCACTTACTAATGAAGCAAGTAAACGCTACGAAACCACAGAATCACAACTTAAAATTTTTAAGAATAAACTTACTGACATTGCTATTGAGTTTGGTGGTCCACTCTTAAAAGCGCTAAATAGTAGTTTGGACGCTGCTAAACCGTGGTTACAAACTCTATCAGACATGGCTAAGAAGTTTAGTGAAATGTCAACAGAGCAACAGCAAAGCATTTTAATGTGGGGTGCTTTTGCTGCTGCAATTGGCCCAGCGCTTAAAGTGTTGGGTACTGGCGCAAGTGTCATCAGTGTTTTTGCTAAAGGAATTGGTACAGTCGCTAGAGGAATTGGTAAATTTAGCGGTGTACTAAAATCTGTTTCTGAGGGTAATGGATTTATCAACAGCTTAAAAGGAATGGCTACTGGTATGACTGCTACTGGTACGGCTGCAGAGAGTGCTGCTGCAAGTACAGGATTGTGGAGTGCGGCGGTTGGCTTACTTGGTAATCCATTAACTTGGGGTGTAATCGCTGGTGGTGCTGCACTAATAGGCATCGGGATCATTGCGAAAGAAATGGCGGATGCCAACGAACGAACCCAAACGTGGGGTACGAGCGTAAGCAAACTCCAAGATCAAGAATTGTCACGTTTGAAATCCAAAGTCGATGAAGTGCATCAAGCTACAATCGGATTTGGTCAAGGTGGCGCACAAGCGGTTGAAAATGTACGTAAGAGTGTGCAAGGTCTTGCTGATGATATCCAAAAAGCGATCGACAAAGATCTTGAGAAAACTTTAAAAGGTCTTGAAAAAGTTGGTGCGAGTGAAACAATCCAAAAACGTGCTGTAGCGCAAGCAGAACAGCAAAAGAAAAACATCCAGTCGATGACAGATGAGATTGTGCAGATTTATCAAAACGCATCTGACCAACACAGAAAGATCACTCGCGAAGAACAAGCGATTATCTACGACTACGAAAACCAATTTATTGACAAGCAATTATCATTGCAGAAATATTCTGCCGATGAACGTACTGCAATTATGAAAGCCATGAATGGCCAGATTAGTGATCTAAATGAAACTCAACTACGCAAAGGTACAGGGGTTGTAGCTAAATGGCTCAAAGAGGAACAGAAGCTCTATGATGAGCAAGTGACTGCATTGAAAGATGCTCACGAAAAGGGGATTTATAGCCAGTCCGAATACAACAAGGAAATGGAAAAACTAAATGCCCAACACAAGTCCAAGATGGAAGCATTTGGCCGTGAGTATGCAGCATTGCAACAAGAATGGAGTAAAAAAGTCCCTCTTAATTTTGGCGATGATCGACAACGTCAATTGTACTTTGATCAAATGCGTAAGAGTTGGGCAGAGCTTGGACTTGACTACGACAAGATGATGGCCAAGGCAGACCAATTCGCCGACATCGTGGGTCGTTCGTCTGGTATGGTTGCTAAGAGCGTGCAAAATATGTCACAGGAGACCAAAGATGCCAACAACATCTGGAATGGATTAGTATTTGATCCTAAGACTGGACAAGTCAAGACCAATGCGCAAGAGGAAGTAACTAAAGCGCTCCAAGCTGAAAATGGCTGGGAGAATATGCAGTTTATCCTCAAGCACGCAAATCTTGAAACAAATGCTAAGATGACAATCGGACAAGCATTGGTCGAGGTTGGCAAGTGGGATAGCTTAACCCCACAAGAGAAAGAGTTAGTAGTCGGTAACAACCAAGGTATGAAAGCCGTCCTTGATAGTAAAACATTGCTGGAACAGTACAACGCTATGCCAGCGGAAGTCAAAGAACTCTTGATGAAGAACACTGACTTTCTCTCATCTGGTGAACGTGCTACAGCAATCATCGAACGCTGGAATACACTCACACCAGAGCAGAAAGAACTGATCTTAAAGGATGCTGCAAGTGATAAAGCCGAACGTGTACGACTAGCAGTCGACTCACTAACTGGTATGGCCCACGTAGTCAATTTGGATGCAGAAGATAAGACCAAGAGCGCTATCGCTAGTGCGATGTCTAGCATCTTAACGTTACCAACTGACCACAAGACGGATTTGATTGCAACTCCAGACGGTGTTACCCTTGGAACTAACCAAGCTATGGGCGCTTTGGGATTGTATAACGGATTCGCAGTACCTACAAAACCATTAACAGCAGACGCTTCTAATGCCGTTAATCAAGGACAGGCAGCAATCAACAAACAGCAAGAATGGAATAACACTCCATCTCCTGTAAAACCTATACAATCAGATGCAATGAATGCTGTGACAAATGCTCAGAGCGCTATCAACAAGCAGAATGAATGGAACGCAACTCCATCTCCTACAAAAATCATTTCTGCTGATAACGCTGGTGCAGTTATTGGAGCGCAAGTTGCTAAAGGTGCAATCGAATCTATCCCAACATCTTGGACCACTGTCATCACAACGATCACCAAATCAATTAAAGGACATGCCAGAGGAACAAACTACCACGAGGGTGGCCTTGCGATGGTCAATGACCAACGCGGTACGCTCTACAAAGAAATGGTCACACTACCGGACGGATCATCGTTTATCCCAGAGGGCCGTAACGTGATCCTTGATCTTCCAAGAGGTTCGAAAGTCATGCGCGCTGGTTTGACTAAAAACTTTATGCGTGAATTAGGTATACCGAACTTTGCAGACGGTGTAGGTTGGAAACGTTCGGAAGTTGCGAACGTTACACAACGAATTAAGAATGTTAACGAATGGAAACGGAATAATGAACAGCGTGATTTAGTACCGTTTATCCAAGAGTTGATTGACCAAGTTAAACGCGGTAACAATCGTGATGAACGACCAAACCAAAACTACACATTGAATGTGCATGGAAATAGCACTGGACAAGATTTGACACCAGAGTTCATGAAGCGCTTAATGCGTGAACTAGCATACTATACTAATCAGGAAGGAAGGGGATTAGCTTGACGACATTTACTTTCAACGGAAAGAAAAATACTGAATTCGGCTTAAAAGTAGCAGAAGGCAAGAAGATCACTACTTCCAGCCTTGATGTGGAGCGCGTGACAGTAGCAGGACGGGACGGTGATTTGCTCATCAGTAATAACCGTCTTAATTCTGCTGAGTTGAGTTTTCCAGTAAATTTTGTGAAAGAAAAGGGATTAATCGCCACAGATGTTTATAAAATATCTGAGTGGTTAAATGTGGCGGGCTACAAGGATTTAACGATCTCTTATGATCCAGATTTTATCTATCGTGCTGCCTACCTCGAAACATTTAGCATTGAGGAAACCATGCGCCAGTTTGGTAAAACGACCATTAATTTTGTGTGCTATCCTGTTAAATTTTATAAGCAAGGTCGTACCACGCAGAAACTAATGAATGGTGCTACCGTGAATGGTATGGGCAATGTCAACGCAAAACCTATCATCACACTTGTCGGATCGGGTGACTGTACACTTACTATTAATGGACGCAAGACTAAGTTGCGAGACGTACAAGGTAAGATAACACTTGATATGCAAGCAAATCAAGTATACAAAGATAATCTACCAGCGTGGGATAAAGTCGTTCGAAGCCCACAATTCCAAATGCCGTATCTTGACTATGGACGCAATTTGATTAGTTGGGACGGTAACTTTGAAGTGTTTATTATTCCAAATTGGGGGGTTAAGCTATGAGGCCTATACTATTCAATAAGAATGAACAATCATTTGATACGTATGGCCTTGGTGAGCTTAACGTTACCAAAGGGACTGTAACCCGTGAACGCAACGGAAATTATACGCTATATTCAGAAATTCCCACGAACGATCCAATGGTTGCAACCCTTGAGAAAGAAATGAAGCTCAAGGCTGACGCTGGACTGCGAACTAAAAACCAAACCTTTGAGATCTCGCGAATCGTAAAAGATAGCAGTAACATTGTTAAAATCTACGGTCAGCATATCAGTCATAAGCTGGAATACATGGGGCTAGTGAATGGCAGGCCCTTTAGTGGTTCTGCCTTTACTGCTCTCGCAATCTGGCACAATGCAACGATTGGTGATCTACGTTTTGATGTATGGTCGGATATCCAAACCACTGGAAAAGGCGTATTTGATATCTCTAAAATGGAGAATGCCCGTCTTGCCCTTGGTGGTGTAGAAGGTTCTATTTTAGACATCTATGGCGGTGAGTATGAGTTTGACAATACGACGGTCAGACTACATAAGCAGTTAGGTCGTACTGCTCCAACCGTGCTTGAATATGGTCGAAATATCTTATCGGCTGAATTAGATGAAACAATCGAGAGTGCATACACTAGCGTACTGCCTTTCGCGACTTACACACCAGACAAACCAGAGGGCGACACTAGCGATAACCAGCCTGATCCTGTTACCGTCACGCTTCCAGAGAATTATGTAGATAGTAAGTATAAGGCTCTCTACGCACATCGCAGAATTAAAGTCGTAGACTTCTCTAGCGAGTTTAAATCAGATAGTAAGAGTAAGGATATCCCAACTCCAGATAAGTTGCGTAAACTTGCTACGGATTATATGGAGCATAACGCAATCGGTAAGCCTAAGATCAACATCAAAATCGAGTATGCTGATTTAGCTAAAACACTTGATTATGCAGATAATGGCTGGATTGAAGAACTAGAACTATGCGACATCGTACCTATCTACTACCCACAGATTGGGCTTACGGACGAAACCGCGAAAGTAACGACTGTTACTTACGACTTTGTCAATGAGCGAAACGAGAGTGTAGAGTTTGGTGACATTGGTACAAATGTCCGTGCGACAATGCAGAGCGGACTCGCTGGCAAGGTTGATGATATTGCTAAAGCCCAGCAAGACTTTGAGAATAGCTTGCCAGATTATCTCTTAAATGCACAGGGAAATAAAGTTTGGTACAACAGACCAGATGACAAAGAACATAAAATCGGCGATATCTGGTTTGAAAAGAACGGTCTATATGACCGAATGTATGTCTGGAACGGTTCGCAATGGGAGAAGCGTATTGATACGGAAGATGTCGATAAGATTAAGAAAGAGGTTGATAAACAGCTTGAACAAGCCAAGCAGTCAACTGCTATCGAGATTGAAAAGGCAAACGCTAAAGCTCAAGAAGCTCTTATAAAAGCTGGAACGATTCCAGACACAGCTACATTATCAGATCGGATTAAAACGCTGATTTTAAACAGTCCAGATCTGAGCCGTAAGGTTACGGAAACATTTAACAATGCTGATAATGGGGATACGATCTATAGCAAGGTGTATTCCAAGGTAGCAAAGAATTTTGCATCACGAGATCAATTTGAAAATTTGGATCGCGCACAAAACGACCAAGGCCGTGATTTACTAACCCTTTCTAAAAAAATTGAAACGCAAACCGTAGAATTTAACAAGCTGACGGAAAGTAACAAACTCTATGAGCGTATCCTTGGCACGTCAGAAACAGGCGCACCAGACAAGCTCTCTCGCTTGGTTATGTCAAGTGAAATATTTCAAACCGAAGTTGGGAAGTATGTCACAGATGATAATAACTTGATCGTCAACTCAATGACAATGGCTACTAATACGCTTGTCGGGAACAACAATCCAAATGCAAGCGTATCTGTCACAGATGGTATTTTTACGATAAAGGCGCAAGGGCTTACTGATTATAACTGGACAGGGTTCACACTCCCGATTTACGTTCGCAAAATTTATAAAGGTGAAACATACACGCTAGGATTTAAATATCGTATTAGAGAGTATCCAGATGTATCATTTGCATTTAACATCAAAAACCACGGACTAAATAAAACCCTAACATGGTCTAATATCGGCGAGAATAGGCCACCACTAAACGAGTGGCAGGAGTTCCAAAAAACTTTTACCATGACGGAAGACTTTACTTTCGGAGAAGATAAAAACTATCCATTTTATATCTTTTTGTCTAAAAATGGTTGGATAGAATTTAAGGAACCTATTTTGGTCCGTGGGTCAAACACAGGGCCTTACAAACCAAGTCAATTTGATGACGCTTATAAGGCTAGCAATGAAGCGAAAGTACTTGCTAGCGACGCGCAAGCAAAAGCGATTCAAGTTGCACAAGGTACGGAAGCGGTCAGAACGCAAATGAGTCTGCTTGCGGGGTCTTGGGCGGTGCGTAACCTAAATAACAACGGTGACGTACTCAACTCTATCAACCTACTTGCTAACGGTACGAACCGAATAGATGGAAGTCTAACGCATATCACAGGTCAGACCAAGATTGATAATGCGGTGATTAAAGATGGTATGATCGCTAACTTAAACGCTGATAAAATTGTCGGTGGCACGATTGATGCTAGTCAAGTCAATGTGATTAACGTAAACGCAAGCAACGTACTAGCTGGTACGCTAACTGGTATGACCGTTCGAGGTGGTCGGATCGAAGGTCTAAATGGCAAGATGTATATTGACTTACAAAATAGTCAATATAACGTTTTAAACAACGAAGCCACAATCAGACGGATTGACGATACCAATTCCTCGCAATTTATTAAATTAACAAAGAGTGGATTTGTCGCAGAACGATTCAGAGATAGCAATGCTGCACTCATGGTTTTAGGCACGAATCACAACAAAGACCCTAAAGAGGTAGAACGGCATGATAATGAAACGTTCGCAGGTATTCGGCTTTGGTCTGGTAAAGGAAACGGCACGGAAGAAAGTCTTACTGAATTCGTGGGTGACCGTGTGTTGATTTATAACAATGGTCGATACCGCAGTCCTTGGAACTTCCACGGAAATACAAATGACGGGAATGCCTATCTAATACCAATGAACCAAAATGGTGTTAAACATTTTATTGGACGTGGTGACTTTTTCTTAGAGGGTATTTACTCACGGAAATTTTACATGAGTGGTGGTATTGATATCGGTGATTACATCTGGGACTTGCTCACTTGCTTTGGAGAAATGGCCAAAAACAATATGCTTGGTGGGGCTAAAACCCACATTACTGGTGTACTACGGAAACGAGGTTACAGAATTTAATGAACACAACAGACAAAATTATCAACGATGTCGCAGTCCAACTTGCGAATAAAATTATTGAGTGCGCTAATTATAAGGCGTACTACGAACAAACAAATGAATTGCTAACTAAATTTAACGATGTTTTAGCTAGTGACTCAGCACTCAAGGACCTCTTTGATGAGGCCTCTCAAAAATTAGAAGAAGGTAAATAGTATATGACATTTAAAGTAGTAAACAAATACTTACAAGAAACTAACAAAACATTCGTAGCAATTCGACAAGACGCACCATATACGGCTTTTGACCGCGTATTAATCGGTGACCGTACAAGCGAGTCAGACGATGCACTTATCGAGGCTGTATTAGGTCAGATCGCAACCGAATTTAACCCAGCGGATGGTGTCAAGAAATTACAAGAAGATTTGCACGTCCAAGCAGAAAGCTACGAGCAGAAACTAGCTGAGAAAGATACAAAAATCGCAGAAGTAAAAGCGGTAGCAGATTGGGCAGTATTGGCGCGGGTGACTGACACAGATAAAGATCCAACAATCTACAAGCGTGGTCTTGAATTGGTCGATCTTGGACAGTCTGGTAAAACCTACAAGTCACAAGAAATCTTTGCAATTGAAGATGCCACACACAATGCATTGTATGGTGAGGGTAACCGTGTGATGGTGCAAGTCAACAGTGACTTTACCTATAATGGCGAAACTATTGATCAGCTTGCAAG